>NZ_SNUF01000001.1:0-695443 GCF_012027305.1 Thermococcus sp. MAR1 | reverse complement strand
CTTGAAGGGGCGGAAAGCCCCGGGGAGTTTGCAAGGCTCTGGAACGAGCTTCCCCAAAAGCTGAAAGAAGGATACGAGAAGGCACTTGAGGAACTTAATCTTAACCCCGACATTGCCAAGAAGATTGCTGAGGAGCTCGTTCACTTCCCCGCGGATCCCTCATTTCCGGACCACGACTGGCTGACGAGGACCGAGTTCTACGCCACGGTAAAGGCCATTAAAGGGAGTGGAAAGAAGCCCTACCTGCTCCGCTTCAAGATATCCCCTGTCCAGGGTTTCATAGGCAACGCGAGAAAGGAGCTGGACTTCTGGGCAGGCAGTCATCTGCTTTCAAGGCTGACGTATTTTGCCATAGAGGTTATACTCAGAGAAACGTGGCCAGGAGGAATAATATTTCCCCATCTTCGCGGGCAACCCTTCTTTGAAAATGACCTCAAAAGTATTGACCCCAAAAAATACGACATCCCAAACATGCCGAACAAAGTTTTGGCCGTAATCGGAGTTGATGCAAATTCTTCCTCCGAGGACTTTGAGAAAACACTGGAGAAAAGGATAAAGGAGAAGCTCGCCGGTTATTTGGAGTGGCTCCTCGAAGAAGCCTGGCAAATCTATGATATCGATAATTTCCTAAAGAATGGCCTTCAGCTGAGCAATAGCGATGTAAAAAAGGAAAAAGAAATTTCAAAGGAAATTTTGAAAGATTACTTCTACATAACAGTCTCCCTTTGGCCTTACGAAGGAAACCTTGAAGTGGTCGATAGGCACCTTCGAGAAGTCTTCTCCAAACTTGGCAGGGAAGATGAGAACGTTCTCTACCCCTATCTCTTCGCACTCCTTGACCAGAAGACGGAGTTTAAGTCCAACAAGTGGGAGAGGAGAGAGGTACCGGACGGATTCAAGTGCACCGTCTGTGGCGAGATTCCTGCCATTGGACAGTACGCCAGAAATCCCGGTTACAGGGAGCTGAGAAAAGCCTGGAACAACCACACAAGAAAGCTCAGGAACAGAAAAATTTATGATATAAAAGACGGGGAGATGCTTTGCCCGCTGTGTCTCGTCAAGAGAGTTTATCCCAGAAAATACCTCAACGCGGGAAACACAACAAGAAAGCGTGTTGAGTCGGTAAGCGAAGTTGCCATACGCAAGAACGAGAGACTATGGCAACTATGGAAACGTTTGACGAGCAACGAGTCAAATCCTAATCTCTTTGAGAACCTTAAGAGACTTTTTAAAGCGCTTGGCAGGAACTCGGAGGTCTTTTACATTGAAAACGTTTCCTCCGTTGAAAGTCTGGCAAAGGTTTACGGGATCAGCGTGGATGAACTTGAAAATATCTTTCAGACGAAAGGTATCGCCCTTGATAAACTTCGCAATGAGGTCGAGGCTATAAAAAAGGAATACGGGGAGCCCCCGAAGTACTACGCGATACTAAAGATGGACGGAGACAACATGGGCAAGCTGATAAGCGGGACAAAGGGCATGAAGAAACTTAGTGAATACCCGAATACAGAAGATATCCCCAATGTTCCGGACGTAACCAAGCCCGTAACCCCTGCTATTCATGTGGCAATAACGCGTTCGCTCTCCAGGTTCGCCGTCGAGACAGTTCCAAATGGGGTGGAAAGACACAAGGGTGAAACAATACTAGCCGGTGGTGATGACGTTCTGGCGTTCCTGCCGACGAACACAGTTATCAAATGTGCTCATGAACTTCAGGAAAAGTTCAGGACGAACTGGGACGGCTTTCACCACCTTCAGGGCAGTACGAGGAGCATGAGTGCGGGCATACTGGTTGTACACTACAAGGAACCCCTTTACCATGCCTACGAGTTGGTGGGCGAACTCGAACACCTTGCCAAGGAATCGGGAAGAAACGCAATTGCTATTGGCTACCTAACACACAGTGGAAACTTTTACAGCGTCGTGGTAAATTGGGACATCTTTTCTGATGATAGCGAACTCTGGAAACTGCTCGGGACACTCGGGGACGAGATGAGCACCCGGCTTATCTACGAAATATTCGAGGATATAGAGCACTGGCCAGACGACCCTGATGCCATTGAAAGCCTCATAACCTATGAGTTCAAGAGGCATGTAAAAACCAACGTCGAGGAACTGGTTAGAGCTTTCCTCTGGACAGCCAGTCACATCAGAGTAGGCAATAATGAAAAGGTCCTAGAAAAGCTCGCCATTGACCCCATGTATGGGGATGTATACTACGGTTTGAGAGGTTCTGTGTCGTTCTGGCAACAAAATTTCAATGGTAAGATTATGCGGGAACAGCTCAAGAACGCGGCAATGCTCCTGAGAATCCTGAGAAAGATGGGGGTGTGAATGATGAGGATTCTATTCGACCCTTATGATGTCCTCTTTTTCAGGGACGGCAGACCCTTTGAAGCTGGCGACAGCCATCTCGGGAGAAGTGTAACATATATCCCTCAAACGACAGTAACCGGGGCAATTCGGTCTCTTCTATATAACCTGGATAGCCTGAAGTACAGGAATCTGATAAAAGTGGGGGAGGAGGAGCCGGGATTCACCGTTAAAGGTAGCTTTTTCTATAGGGGAGAAGAGCTGTTCCACCTCCCCCTGGATGTGGCGAGAGGTGAAAACGGCCTAGGAATTCTTAAACTGGAAGCAACAATAAAAAATTATCGGCCCGTAACCCTTGAAGAAAGCCTCCACTTTTCAAGGGCCTCGGGATTCTTGGGACTCGAGGGGATGAAAGAATACCTCCGTGGCAGGTTTGATGAAGACTACGTGGTAAACCCTCCAGATGTGTTCCTGCTGGAAGACAGGATAGGAGTGGGTCTCGACACCTCAAGAACGGCAAAGATGGGATTGCTGTACAGGACAAGAAACCTACGGCCCGTAAAAGATGTGAAGATATCGGTCTGGATTGATGACGGCAAGAGTAACGGTTTGAGGGACATAGAGAACGATCTTGCAAAGGCCGTCGCAACCCGCCTGGGAGGTGAGGGTCACTTTTCATTCGTAAAAGTGGAGAACCATAAGCCATGGTCTAAACTAAACGAGGAGCTCAAAAAGGAACTTGGGGATAAGGATAACGGCATTGTGAAGCTTTACGTGGCAACCCCCCTCATACTGAGTGAAAACAATGAAACCGGGACAGTTTACACGTGGGACGTGAGTGTTGCACTGAAAGAGCTGGACGTAAAGGCCGAGATTGTGAAGACCTTTCTGGGGAAGCCTATCCGGGTTGAGGGGTGGGATTTTGTGAGAAGGAGGCCGAAAAAACCCCGCTTTGCGGTTCCCCCCGGAAGCGTTTACTACCTGAAAATCCGGGAGGGGACTGAGAACTTAAACCCCGTAATGAAACTCGGAGAACTTCAAAAGCTTGGTTTTGGGCTGGTCTTCACAGGAAAAGTTGAAGGTGATTAAAGTGGGAGTCTATCACGTGTCGGGTCTTGGAACAAGCCCGGGGGCTGTTACAATGCCCTTGACGTGCGTATACATACTCCAAGCCGCGGCGAGGCTTGGACATAGGGGAGCCAGTGACTTTTTCAAGTTTTCAGGTGAATCCGAGAAGAAGGGAAGCTATGAGAAGGCAAAAGGACAACCGGAGGCTCTGATAGTCTTTGATTCCAAGGAGGCAATAGAAGGGAAGTTAAGACTAAACTATTCTTCGGGGTGGTTTAATCTTAAACCAAAAAACTCCGAGCCCGTTCACGAACCAATCGTTAGTTATCTCTGCAAGCTTATCGGTAAGCTCAACGATACACTTGAGAAAAATAACGCTGAGGGGTTAAAACCACCAAAATACTTCTATCTTGTTAAGGTGGATTATCAGAACTTTGACGACGTCTTCGTGAAGGCCGGGGCACTGTACTATGCCATCAGGAGAAAGGAGGTATGGACAAACCTCATAGGAGGCAGTAATCAGATAAACCTCGCCCTCATGATATCCGGTGCCTACACCGCCGTTCCGAGCAGGTACTACTACGTTTTCCAGAACTCCAACCGCCTCGAACCCGAGTGGCTTAGCTCCCTCCCAAAAGATGCCAACAAAATAAATGCCCACTCCTATATTATTCTTGAGAAATGGTACCAGTTTCCGCCCCTGAACCTGGGAATCGGCACAATCCTGAGGGAGCTCACCATAGAGTTCCAAGGGAAAAGCGTCATAAACAAGAAAGAAGTCGAGGACATTCTCGAGAAGAGGGGTTACACCGAGAAGTTTCTCCCCAAGCTCATAGAGGCAGGTTACATAATCCCCGAAGGGGAAGAGGGCTTCAAGAAAGGCCCGTTCATTGAGAAATATATGGAGCTCTTTGGAAAGCTTGAGGACTACAGAGAGAAGCTAGATTCCATCTCCAAGTGGAAGAAAGAATTCAGAGACATCATTGAGGAGGGGAACTTCGAATGCTAAGTTTCAAGACCAGAGAGCTGGACGACTTTGTCTTGGTCCATTTTGAGATAACCAGCCCCATAGAGCCCTCAATCCTGAAGTCCCTGAAACCACCGGAGGTAAATCCCAAAAAGGGTGTCGTTTTGAGTGGCAGAGGGCCAGTGTGGCTGTATGGTTTTCTCGCCCATTATTACCACCCAACGGCCTGGGTGGCAACCTACGACCCGAGGCTCGGCGCCGTGGTAGTTCAATCCCATGTGCCGGGAGTGGCTCCCGGCGATGTCTTTGAGATAAACCTCGAGGAGGTGTTGGTATGAAGTTTCTGGTTCTTGGCCTCTATTCCGTAACTCCCATCCATCCGGGAAGCGGTTCCGAGATAAGCGTTATAGACCTGCCGATACAGAGGGAGAGGCACACCGGCTTTCCTGTTGTGTGGGGCCAGAGCCTTAAAGGTGCTCTGAGGAGTGCCTTCCCCGGGGAGGACAATGACCCGGTTAAGATCTCGATATTCGGGCCGCCAACGGACAGAGCCCACGAGCACAGCGGAGCGATAAGCGTTGGAGACGCCAAAGTTCTTCTCTTCCCGGTCAGGAGCGTCAAGGGGCTCTTCGCCTACGTCACGAGCCCCTTTGTTCTTAAGAGGTTTGCCGAGGATCTAGAGCGAGCTGGGTTAATAGAAAAGTCCCAGATCGACCTACGTGTGGAAGATGGAAAGGCAATCGTCCTAGAGAAAGACCACTTCAACGTAATCCACGGGAGTGAGAAAGTCATTCTCGAAGACGTTTCACTCAATGTGGAGGAAAAGCAAATTCCCAAGGCAGTTCTTGATAATATCAAGAAGCTTATACCACGGAGCGACCTGACGAAGAGGCTCGTCATAGTTTCAGACGACCTGTTCACAATGTTCGTCAAGACCGGGACTGAGATAGTCACAAGAATAAGAATAAACCCCAACACGGGCACGGTGGACGAGGGAGCTCTGTGGTACGAGGAGTTCCTGCCTGCGGATACCCTCCTTTACTCAATAATACTGGTAAACGACCCAAGGAAAAAAATCGATAACGGGAAAAATGCCTTAAACGCCAGCAAGCTTGCTGAGAATTTGAAGAGTAAGCTCAGTGGTTTTATCCAGCTCGGCGGAGACGAGACCGTTGGCAAGGGCTTCGTAAAAATTTCGTGGGTGACAGGGGATGAGCACTGAGCAGGAAAGGGCAAAATTTGCCTACGATAAAGTAAGCGGAATAAAAGGGAAGGGCTTTGAGGATGACTACAAAAGCTACGTTAAGCGTGCTCCAGCGATGATTCTAACCAACGGGCTGATACAGACGCTGGCTTACTATAAATCTAAATCCAAGGGGGCAGATGCATACGAGGAGCTCTTCAACCAAATAAACGAGTGGTTGAAGAGTATGGGGTACTTTAAGGAAGATTGCAACGAAAACAGGGTGAACAACGTCCTTGAATGGCTCATTAAATGCGCCAATGATATAGAGATTTATATGGCGACCCTTGAAACGCTTTCACTCCTCAACTGGCTCAAGCGCTTCGCCGATGCAATGATAGGCAAGAAGGGGGAGAAATCGTGAGGATTGTTTTCCACAAGAGGAGGAACGAAGAAATTCTGAGGAATGGAATCGCAGATGGCATCAGTGATAAAAGTCTGAACCTGAGCCTCTACCTTGACAAGTACGTTCCGGTAAGCAGAGATGGAAGAATCGAGACTGAAAGCCCCACCCGTGCTAAGGTCCTTGCCCTTGAAACCCTTTTGAAGCTGAGGGAAGATAGAAACGGATCTCAGTTTAGAAAAGAAAAAGATAATCCCAGGATTAAGATTGGAAAAAAAGTCGTCCAGGAATACGCGGGCTATCTCACGGAATACAGGAAACTACCAGAGAGAACGTTTAAGATGCACACGAAGACAAGGCTGGTGGTGGGTCTCGGGGACGAGAGCGTCTATGAAACAAGCATAAGGCTCCTCAGGAACTATGGTGTTCCATACATTCCGGGCTCGGCCCTGAAGGGGATAGCGAGGAGCTATGCAATAGAAAAGCTGGTAGAAGCAGTTGGTTCCCAGAAGGTGTTCTCGACCCTAAGAAGAATAACCGAGAACATTGAAAAAAGATACCTCAAAGAATATCCCAAAGAGAAAACGGAGTTCAACAGAGATTTCTACGGGGCAATGGAAGTCCTAAGCGAGGCCCTCAGCATAAATGATGAGGATCTGAAGAAAATTCTCAAGGAGAAACTGGGGGACTTTCTGAGCTGGGAGATTAGGGTGAAGGGAGAGAAAGAGAAGGGAGAGATAAAAATCACAGTGAAGGAATTGAGGAAAATATTCGGAACCGTTGGGAAAGAAGGCAAAGTCGTCTTCCTTGACGCCCTTCCTCTGCCCCCGAGGTTCGAGGACTGGGACATTTTTGAGTGGGACATAATGAACCCCCACTACGGACCGTACTATCAGGATGAAAAGCCTCCTGGGGATTGGTACAGTCCGAAGCCCATAAAGTTCCTGACTGTAAAGGAGAAAACGAAGTTCCTCTTTGGCCTCAGAAAATCAACCACCTGTCACGGCGGTTGCAAAGTCCTTGTAAAAAAAGCGGAACCCCTGCTGAGGGAAGCTCTCAAACACCACGGCGTCGGGGCGAAGACGAGCCTCGGTTACGGCAGGTTTTAGGTTCCCAGTAACTCCGACCTTTTACCTTTTCTCACTGATAGACGGCCGAATCATATGATGTTGTCTATGCTCTCGGGTGGTTTTCCCAGATGGAAGGTTCTAAAGGCCCTGTCACTCACCAGTGAATAGAATAGTATTGAGTCCTCCCCCTCATCAATCACTTCAGAGAGTCTCATCATAAGCTCCTTCAGCTCACCTTCGGTTAGCCAGCCTTCGAAAACACTCCTCTGACGCCAGTGAAGATAAGCCCTCAAAACCCTGTGAACCTTTGCAACACGCTTCTCGTTGACGTCATAAACAACAATGTAGTAGCGCGCCATGAAATCGGCTGGAATCCCACTGATTTAAATCTTTCGCAAAAAAGAAGCCGTTTCGGACGGTTTCATTCTCAGGCATAAAAAAGCAATTTAAAAACGTTTAATTAAATTTTCCCGGACAAACATGTCCCGTTTGGGAGTTTAAATGCAGTGCTCCATTTAAACCGTGAAAAAGCCTGTAAAAATACGGAAAAAGATATCCAACGCCATTGGTCATCAACCATCACTCGGAACTGGAAGAGAGTTAAGAGAACTTAAATTCGAAAATTAGGAATGCTAAACTCCTAAATTTTAAAAAGAAAACAAATTAGACGCTTTTATAAACTCCGACCAACGAAGGTTCTACAGTCCACGAATGAACCCCAAACGTCCGATAGGGGATTTCCCCAGCCAGAAAACAAACCTCCAGGTTCATGCCTGTAAAAAGGGATTGTGAAAGTTTCCAACGGGCGACAGGGTGAAAAACCTCAGCCCATTTTCCGCTTGCCGTAATGACGTTCCCCCGGATGTTTTATTACCATTCACCAGAGTTCTGCCCGGGAGCTACTGCGGGTTTTTCAAAGAGCCCGGAACAGAACGAAAGGTTTTTATAGAGAAAAATCCCACCCTCAATGGGCAATAGGGGGCAAATCCCCAATAGTTTGCAAACATGCCTTGCAGGTGTAAGAACTCCAGGTGCTGAAGAGTTAACATTTCCAACTAAAATTTCGTTTGCAAACATGCCTTGCAGGTGTAAGAACCGTAGCGACTGCTATCCACTTCTGTATAAAATAGTCGATGCTCTTGGGTTTGCAAACATGCCTTGCAGGTGTAAGAACCGCTATCACGCGAACGACTACTACGTGATATACGTGAACAAGTTTGCAAACATGCCTTGCAGGTGTAAGAACATGTCTATTGGCTCAAAGCGCTTGAAATCGTTTGTTTCAAGTTTCAAATTTTGTTTGCAAACATGCCTTGCAGGTGTAAGAACTCTGTCCAAGAGATGTGGACATCCTTGAGATAGTTTGCGTGTGTTTGCAAACATGCCTTGCAGGTGTAAGAACCTACTAACGCCCTTCATTCCGCCGTCAATTCCCTCGGTGATGTATTTGGTTTGCAAACATGCCTTGCAGGTGTAACTGAAGTACAGCCCCATATGATGATAATGAAAAGGCGGCGGTGATGGGATGAAGTATCCCTTCTTTATAACCCGTCATGGGAAGCTTGAGCGGGAAGGTGGTTCTCTTGTTTTTGTTGGAGACATAGTCAAGAGGAGAATCCCTCTCGGGCAGGTGAGCGAAATTCATTGCCTTGCAAGGGTCTCCATGACTAGTGGTGCCATAGAGCTTTTAAGTGAAAGAAGAATCCCAGTTCACTTCTACACAACTAGAGGAGAGTACAAAGGTTCGTTCATCAACGATGTTTCACCGAGGGGAAAGCTTCACCTGGAACAGGCGAGGCACTACCTTGAGTCTGAAAAGAGGCTCTACCTCGCGAAAACCATTGTGGAGGGCATTCAAAACAGCATGGCCCTCGTTCTCGCGAGGATGGGTGTTAATCCCGTTAAACTCAACTCTGTTAAAGTGGATGGAGAAACCGTTGAGGAGATAATGGGGCGGGAAGCTGAACTCTGGAGCCACTTTTACCGCTACTTTGGAGAGGCCATAGGAGTTGAAGACTTCAAAAGGACGAGACGACCTCCTCAGGACGAAATCAACGCGCTTATAAGCTATGCCAACGCCATAGTTTACGGCCTCTCCCTGTCTTCACTCATCAAGGCAGGCCTCGATCCCTCCATAGGCTATCTTCACGCAGTAAATGATTCCCGATATTCACTATCCCTTGACTTGGCTGACATCTTCAAGCCCCTCTACGTCTTTACGGCAATAAAATCCGCCCTTGACGATGGGCTTTTTTTGAAGTCCGATTTCTCGCGCAAAAGGAACGCTGTTTATCTAGCCAGAAGCGGTAAGGTGAAGCTCCTCCAGGCACTAACAAACACCCTCCGGAGGACGGTCTATATAAGCAGGAAGCGGTACTCGTACATGGGACTAATGGAACGGGAAGCGGGAAAGATTAGAAACCACCTCCTTGGAGGAAAGAACTATAGTCCCTTCAAACTCAAGGGGTCTTGAATCCATAGCCACTCCAACCTTTGAAAGGGAAAGAAAAGTTACTTGTTCCCACTTATTATCTTGTTATCCGAGAAAAATTTATATGGAGAAATTGTTCAAGTGATAAGGGTTGTGGGATGAGACTCATCCTTAAACTTCTACCGGAGCAGTCTGCACCCCCAAACACCGTGGACAGGCATCACGTTCAAGCAATGATATACTCCCACCTGATGGGGACTCAATACGACGGTGTCCACAACACCAGTTCCTTTAAATTCTTTACCTTCTCCAACCTCTTTCCCGGCCTAGAAATTAGAGAGGACGTCCCAAAAAATCTGATAATCAGCTCCCCTGATGAGGATTTCATAGAAACCCTTGCCGAGAAACTTGAGCCCGTGGAGAGACTTTACCTGGGCAAAATACCTTTTAGAGTCCAGTCTCTTAAGATGTTTAGACTAAAGCCCGGAAAGGCGTTCATAACCGATACCCCTATCGTCGTTCCCGGGAGGTTTGAAAGGTTCTTTACATTTTATCGCGACGGGGATATTAACTACTTCATCGAAAGGTTAACTAAGAACGCCCTAAAAAAGTACGGGGCATTCACAGGTGAAACCATCGAACTCAACGGACCCCTCTTCACAAAAATGGTGCCATACAAAAGAAAAAAAGGATGGCTGGACGTTTATGTCAGGGTACACTTTTCAGGCCATGCTAAAACCATAGCGGGGTCACTATGGAAGCGATTGGAGTTTAATATTGAACCCTCAACAAGAACATTCTACTCTTTCCTCCTTGATTCCGGCCTGGGAATGCTCAACTCCCTCGGCTTCGGCTTCGTGAACCCGGTGAGGTGACCGGGAATGGGCTACCGAGCATTAATTATGAGAAAACTCAATGGAAAATGGTTCATAGTGTACAGCCATTGGGGCTCGAGGAGAATAGATGTTGAAATCTATCGTCTAGCCGGTGGAGGGGGCTTGGAGACGCCGTTCCATCGCCTTGTGATGCTGTTCGATGGGTTAATCGAGGGCATAGTTTATCCCAGAAAACTGCTGAGCGAGGTTACCGGTGATCAGTCGTGGATAAAAAACGAAGTTGAAATAGTCAAAAACCCCCTTGAGGAGATAGACTGGGGCGACCTGCTGATAGAAAACTGGGTCATATATGACCCGCAGAAATTCATATTCATATACAAGCCCGCGATAACCAGCGCCAAAATCCCCCTGGGGACAACTCTGCTCATGCGTCCCTTCATCGTTAAGGGCGACCAGCACGAGATGCTGGAATACTTTATAGAGCTGAGATCTTACGTAAAGGCGTTAGGAGAAGCCCTCGGATTGGGGTACCTCAGTGAGGACGAGGTTAGAGAGACGCTGAGACAGCTAACTGGTGAACAGTTTCTTTCCATCTGTGAGGGCGACTATAAGGAGTGTGGAGCGTTTGCTATATCATCCCTCCACGTGAGACCAGTCATCGGCAAGCCATCGGAGAAAGTCATCAGAGCGGTGGAGGAACTGCTCTAAATCTCTCTTTTTGCACCCCCAGTTACCGAAAGGTTTATAAACCCCAAACGCACTCAAGTAAACTACGCGCGGTACTCTTCTCAGGGGTGATGTCCCTGCACGTGCGAGATATGGATTACTACGTGTTGGAGTTGGAAACGGCCGACGGAAAAGTCGAGCTTCACCTGCACTTTGACGCCGGCTGGCTCGAAATCACCAGCCCCTACGGGGCCGAGAGGATAAAGCTGGCCCCCGAGAACGCCTTCGCCCTCACCTACGTCCTCTCGAAGTTCATCGGGCGGGTTCTCAGCGAGGAGGAAATCCGCTCGCTCCTGTGAGTTTTTCTTTTTTGCCCCCTTTGGGGCGTGCACGGGAGGTGAGACTATGTTGAGGAGGTATAAACATTTTGAGGCCCGGGTTGAGAGACACGGCACCTTCTCAGCTGGCTGGGACTGGTACTCAGCGCCTCCACGCTGGGCCGAAGTCAGGCTCACCCTCTACGATGACCACGCTTTACTCACCATCGGGTTCATGCCGGAAATCAAAATCAGCTACACCCGCGAGAACGCGATTGCCCTGGTTCAGTTTCTCAGGCTCTTCAACGATAGAGTGAAGCTTGAGGTCGAGAGACAGAAGCTCGTCCGGTGATTTTTTCTTTTCTTCCCCGGAATTCAATTTTGGAAAAACCTTAAATATTCCACCTGTCATAAAAGATACCATGAAGACAAACGCCTTTGACGTGGCCTCGCGCTATGTTTACCCTTCACTAAGGCGGAGGCTCGTTGAGATACTCTACGAAAGCAGCCTGAAGCAGACGGAGATAGGAGAACTTCTACACATCACGCAGTCGGCCGTCTCGCGCTATCTGAGGATGGACAGGGGGGCGCTGATAGACGTCTCAAGGTTTCCAGACATAGACGCCATGGTAATGGCGCTGGCCGAGAGAATAGTTAGGGAGAGGCCAACCGAGTACGAGATTCATTCAGAGCTCGTTAAAATATCTCTCGAGATGCTCGGCAGAGGCTACGTCTGCTCGCTCCATTCACAGATTGACCCCGAGGTCGATCCGGCCAAGTGCAAGGTCTGCCTTGAACTTTTCGGCTGAATTGGGGAGAAAAATCCTCTACGGCGAAGCCCCCGTAAGAACCCAGATTCCAATGACTATCAGCAGTATCCCCGCTATCATCGAAAGCTCCCGGCTTTTCCTCACCATCGCCTGGGAGAAGCGCTTGCTCTCGGTCACGCTCCCCATCGCCAGCAGTATGACGACCAGCGGGAGCACGAAGACGAGGTTGTAGAGTGCCAGAAGGAGGAAAGCGAGGGCCTGACCGCCTTTCGAGATTATTATCGCGTAGACGAGGTAGCTCCCCGCCGAGCATGGAAGGAGCGTGGTCGAGACTATAACTCCGAGCGTAAAAGCTCCAACTGCCGTTGCATCGCTGCTGAATATTTTTCTCCGGATCTTGCTCTTGTCCCCGACGCGCGACTTCTCCATCAGGCCGGTTATTATCGTGTAGGCCCCGAAGACTATCGCGGCAACTCCGGCAACCCAGAGAGGAAGATAGCCGGCGAAGTATAGGAGGCCGACTCCAAGGAGGTAATAGGAGATGTAAACCGCCGCGATGAAGGCAGCGCCTATGAGGTAGAGCCGTCTCTTGGAAATCTCCCTGAACGAGAGGGCTATAAGAAGCATGGTGTATATGACGAAGGTGCACGGGTTTATCGAGTCGCTCATAGCTAAAGCGAAGAACTTGGGGATAAAGTCCATCATGCCCAGTGCCCACAGCGCCAGGGAGCTAACCCCAAACGAGACCAGAAGGATTATCGCCAGACCCTTTACCTCACTTCTCATGGTAGAAAGTTATCCCGGGTCTTTTTGTGGCTTTCTAAAACAAAAAGTTGAGAACGAAAGGTAGCTCAGCCGGAAGTGGAGTTTGCATTCCATGACGGCATTCTGTGCTCGACGAAGATTTCATGGAGCCTATTAAGGGTTTCCTTGGCCTCATCTTTGTTCCACGGAAGGAGATAGACCTTGCCCCCAACCACCAGGAAAGTCCCGTTGTTCTTCATCGCCGTTGCTATTATCTTGGGAGTAGCGGTCACGTTGAACTCGCCCTCTATTATCGCGTATATCGTCCCGTTGTACGTTATCGCTATCGCCGGAACCCCCTGAATTCCCGTCAGCTGGTAAACCTGCTGGAAGAGCTTCGTGTTCTCTTCGTTTCCAACCAACTCATAGTAGGTCAAGCTGTCGTTCCCGTAAGCCTTGGGAATCTCCTCCCTCATTCTGTGACAGTGGGGGCAGGTCTTCATGCCGTACATGTAGAAATGAATATCGTCGAGGTATATCTTCGTCCCGTTCACGACCACGTATTCCTGGCCTGGAGAGGTTGTTTGAGTTGAAGATCCCGTATTCGAGCTGCCTGAGTCTGAGATACAGCCGGCCCCAAAGCCGACGAGGAGAATGAGGAGGAGCACTACCCCAAATTTTTTCATCAAATCACCCGTCTAAACTTATCCCCGGAGGTTATAAAACCTTGCTCCCATTCAATCTCGGTTGAAGCTATCCGAACAGAACGCTTAAATCCTCTGGCGTCAAGGATGTTAGGGGATAATCATGCAGGAGTGGTACCGCTCCAGGGCACTGTATGAAGCGGTTCTTAAACTCGTCAACTCTGGAAAGACCGAGGAAGCGCTTCAGATGGCGGAGGGGATACCTGACAGGGTTATTCGCTCCAAGGCATTCTCGCATATAGTCATTGAGGTTGCGCGGAAGGGCCAGGACTACGGGAAGGCCTTGGAGAGAGCGGTGAAGGCTGCCCTCGATATAGAAAACCACGAGGAGAGCACAAAGGCTCTCATGAGCCTGGCCTTCGAATTCCTAAACCTCGGAAAGCCTGAGGAGGCCATGAGAATATCCAAGTACATAACCGACCTCCCGAACAAGTCAAAGGTCGAGGCGGAGGTGGCGCTGGCCCTCGCCAAGGAGAGAAAGGTTGCCGAGGCCATGGAGATAATTAACGGCATCATGGACGACGATGTTAAGACGTGGGCGATGTCCAGACTAGCCAGCCAGCTTTAGCTCGAATCTGCCTATTTTCCCGCGACATTTTTAAAAATTTAACACGCAACAATCCACAAGGCTTTTTTAGGTTTTCCCGTTTCCCGTCCGGGTGAGAAAAATGGACGGTGGTGCGATAATCGGATTGATAGGAATGCTTCTCCTGGTGAGCTCGTGGGTTCCCCAGACGTGGGAGACCATAAAGACCAGGAAATGCCCCCTCAACCTGCAGTTCATACTGATCTACGTAACGGCCTCGACGCTGCTCACGGTGTACTCGTACCTGATAGGGGACTGGATATTCTTCGCCCTGAACTTCCTCGCGGCGTTCCAGAGCGCTATAAACCTCACCGTAAAACTGATGGAAAAGAAAAGATAGGGTCACTTCCTCTCGTAGAGGCCGACGAGCTCCCCCCACTGGATAACGTGGCCTTCCATGGCCCTTTCCAGTTCTTTCCTGCTTGAGCCGGGTTTTAGGTTGAGGGTCGTGTCGAGACCATAAACCTTGAAGTGGTAGTGATGCACTCCATGGCCTCTCGGTGGGCACGGCCCACCATAGCCTACCATTCCGAAATCGTTGCGTCCCTGGATCACATGAACAGGAGCATCCACTTCGGCCTGCCTCGGAACCCCCTTAGGTATCTCTCCAAGGGGTGGGATGTTCCACGCTATCCAGTGGGTGAAGGTTCCCCCGGGGGCGTCGGGGTCGTCCATGATGATAACCAGGCTCTTGACATCGGGGTCTATGTGCCCTATGAATATCGGGGGGTTAACGTTCTCCCCGTCGCACGTGAACTCAACGGGTATGTACTCCCCGTTGTGGAACACCGAACCTATCTCGAGGTCCATATCCACACCTCCTTTAGGTTTTTCATGGGACGTGCATCCCGCGATGCACACCCCTAAGATCAAAACCAATACCACCAGGGCCTTCTTCATATTAATAACTCTCTTTTCAAACGTAAAAATATTTCGGCATTAGGCTTTATTAAGTTCAGCCGACAAAATAGTACCCGGTGATTGCCGTGGAGCTGGCCGGCAAGGTTGCCCTCGTCACCGGTGGCGGAAGGGGAATAGGGAGGGCAATAGCACTAGCCCTCGCGGAGAAGGGAGTGAACGTCGCCGTAAACTACGCCCACAGCAGGGAAAAGGCAGAAGAGACCGCCGAGCTCTGCCGCTCCTACGGAGTCGATGCGATTGCCGTAAAGGCCGACGTAAGCAACCGCGAAGAGGTCAGAAGGATGGTCAAAGAGGTCATCAACCACTTCGGAAGGATAGACATCCTCGTAAACAACGCCGGAATCCTTGGAAAGGCCCTGAAGCCCATAGAAGTCACCGACGATGACTGGGACGCTGTTCTCGGCGTCAACCTTAAGGGGGCCTTCATAGTTACCCAGGAGGTTCTCAGGTACATGAAGAAGGGAAAGATAGTCAACATAGCCTCAATAGCCGGGAAGGACGGCGGAACGGTCGGGCCTCACTACGCAGCATCGAAGGGCGGACTGATAGCCCTCACGTTCAACCTCGCAAGGCATCTCGCTCCCAACATCCTCGTCAACGCAGTGGCCCCGGGACCGGTTGATACAGAGCTGATAAGCCCGGAGATAAAGGAAAGGCTCCGTTCGCTCTCGCTGACGGGAGAAATAGCTAAACCGGAGGAGATAGCCCACGCCGTGATATTCCTCCTCGAAAACGACCACATAACCGGCGAAGTAATAGACGTCAACGGCGGCAGGCTGATGGATTGATTTTTAAGCTCCTTCTCCATTTTCCCTTGATGCCCCATGAAGGTGCTGTGGGAGAGGGAAATCCCGGCTGATGAGATAGTAGTCTCGCCTAGACCGGTCTGGAAGTGCCGCTCCTGTCCAATGTACGGCAAAAGATTAAACTGTCCGCCGCACGTCCCGGACTGGCGGGAGGCAAGGGATTGGGTGCGACACTTCAAAAAGGCTTTGATAATAAAATTTGAGATAGACATGGAGCGCTTTGAGGAGGACAAGCGGAAAGCCCTCCTGTACCTGCTGAAGAGGGAGGAGGAGTTCTTCCGGGAGGGAAAAATGTATGCAACAGCCCTGTTTCCCGGAAACTGCAACCTCTGCGACGACTGCCCCTTCGAGAGGGGCGAGCCGTGCAAGCTTCCAACCAAGGCCAGGCCGAGCATAGACGCTATCGGCATCGAGATTGGAAGGCTCGTGAAAATCGACTTCTCCGAAAGCGTTTTGTACGGGATGGTGCTAATTGAATGAAGGTGTAAACGGATGAAAATGGACAGCTCTTCCCTGATGAAGTGGGGAATCTCGCTCATCATGACGCTCGTCTATGCCTTTGGGGCGGCTCTTTTCTACTACCTGCCCGCGAGGGGAGAGCCGAACCTTGACGTGGAGTTCCCGCAACTGCTTCTCCACTTCACCTTTTTGGCCTTCCTCTTCTGGATGGTCTTAATCCCGGAGGGAAAATCGGGCAAAGCGGTTGATGTCCTCATGCTCACGGTTTTAACCGTTCCCGCGGGGGTGGTTGCATCCCTGCTTTTCCTCTTTGCCGTTACAGGCTTTGGAATTTACGAAACATGGGGCGCTGAATACTTCGTGATGGCACTGATTCCGTTCCTGCTCGCATACAGGACCGCCAAGGGGCGAATCTCAGCGGCTCCATTCATATTAGCGATAGCCTACAGTGCTTTAGCGTACGTGTGGGGGCGTGGTTTATGAAGATTGCCTACATAACCCTGCTCGGCCGCTCGGAATGGGCACTGGTGAATACCTACTATGCGGTAGTCTCAAGGGGGAGAAAACCGGACCGGGTCTTCATATTCACGGAAGAGACGTACCGCAAAAAGCTCCCCAGAGTTGTGGAGGCACTAAAAGTAATATCGCGGGCCTACAACTTCACTCCCGAGATCGAGGCCATCGTAATCCCTGACAACAGCTTCCTTGAAGCCGACAGAAAGTTCAAGGAGCTCTTCCAGAGGCTCGAAAAGGAAGGGTACACCATCGGGCTTGACATAACTTCCGGGCGAAAGGCCCTCGCCACCGCTGCCGTGGTTCAGCTCAGGGAGTTCCCGGTGGACAGGATAATCTACATGGCCCTCCTCGACATGGACTTCCCGGACAGGCCCTACATGATGATACCCACCCACATGCAGCGCCTCAAGAACTTCCTGGGTGATGGAAATGCGCCGCCCTACTGAACTCATCGAAAAGCCGGAGCTTCAGGTTCTTATGAACGTTCTCGGGGAGGTTGAAGTGAGCTACCCGCTGTACGGTCTCCGCCTGCTGAGGGCTAAGCCGATAGAGACGGGCTACCGCGTTGAAGTCACCGTTAACCGGAGGGAATTCAACGACCGGGTTCCGGAGTACCTCTCCCACGAACTGCCCACCTACACCGACTTCTACGAGTGCTTTATCTCCTCGGGCATAATCCTCTACGACAACGTGGACGAGTTCCTCCAGAACCTTGAGCTCTACGAGAGGCTCAAAAAGGGCGTCGCCTTTGCCCCGGACACGAACCTCTTTTACCACCGCTTCATCTCGGGCTTCCGGCCCCTCGACAGGTATCAGATAGTCGTGGCCGAGGGAGTAAAGAAGGAGATAGAGAACGCGATGAACTACAAGTACCGCCACAGGGAGCTGGAGGAGATGAGACGCGAGGTGAGGAACGGAAGTTTGTTGAGGGAGTTCAGCAACAGGAGGACGAAAAAGAGCAGAAAAGCTGCCTACATAGCCCTAAAGGAGTTCGAGAGGCTGAAGGACAGGATAATCATAGCGGAGAGCGTCAAGGAGCCGGCCCACAACAACGACGAGATAATAGTGAAGTCCCTCAAGCACTACGACAACATGACGCCCACTCTGCTCGTCTTTCTTACAGCAGATATAGCGATAACAGATGTTGCCGAGATGGAGGGGCTTGAGTACTTCCTCTTCAAGTATCCGCGCAAAGAGCTTGGGAGACACGACGTTACCGCTTACCAGCTCAGAACGCTGATCTTCAACCTCGCGGCGGTCTTCGGCGTCATCGAGGTGAACGGGATAACGGTGTTCGGTGAGTTCGGTGGAAAGCAGGGGCTGAACGAGCTGAAGCTTGTCTTCCCGACGGAGAACAGGGCATATCACGAGTTTGAGTTCCACCTGAAGCTCAGCAGGAAGCTGATGGAAATCATGAACGGCTAAACAGCTTGAACTTTGCGAACAGACTGGCAACCTCCATCAGGAAGATAAAGACAGCAAAGACTTCCGCGAATGCCACGTGGAGAGGTGCAATAACTATTGAGGCCGAGACGCTGAAGGCAACAAGCTCTTCTCCTTCCTTGCTCTCGCCGCCATAGCGATATTCAAGGGCAAAGGTGAGCCAGCCGAGGAGAACCACCATGAGGTAGCCCATTCTGAGTTCCATGAACAGGTAGAAAAGACCCAAAACGAGAAATGGAAGGGCAATGAGGAGGCGCCTCATGTTTTCACCCCAGCACCAGTCCACCAGCGGCCACTTCAAAGTTCTCCGGGGTCATGATCGAAAAGACATAGTGCCCCGATTCTTCAACCCTGAGAATCAGCCTCAGGTCACCCAATGCCATTAGGGTAGAGTTTGAGGCGCCGTTGAGGTAATCCTGGCTCCAGTTTCCCGAAGCCTTAACCTCATGCACGGGATTTACCGTCAAAAACGCCCTGTACCTGCGCCCACCGTACTCGATGCACACCGGGATTCTCTCGGCGTAGGGAACGTAGGTGGTGCCTTTTATCGGGCGGGCGTTTACGATAACCTCGAAGTCCGCCGGCTCGTGCGGTGGGGAAAGCCTCAGGGCAGAGAGGGTTATGCTGGCGTTCATCTCGTCCCCGGTAACTCCCGCCTCGAACGAGTAGAGGGTGGCGTTGAGTCCTTCGAAGTAATCAACGACCTCGCCTGCTATCGCTGCTGGAACAACGATACCGCCGGAGAAAGTTCCGTTGAGCTGGATGTAGGTCAGTGAGGGCCCACCATAAGGAAGGAACCCCAAAAGTGCCAGAACCACCGGAAAAACGAAGAGCCTCTTCCCCCAAAACCCCGGCAACACTTTATCACCGGGAAAAGTTAAAAGATTAAAGCTTAAAAGTTTTACTGAAGCATGCCCTCCAGCTTTTCCACGAACTCCATGCTCCTCCTGAGGTCGGCGAAGTACCCCTTAGCTTTTTCGATGTGCTCCCTCTCCACCCTTCCGCCCTTTGCCAGGACGCTCGCCGGGGCGAGGAGCTGGACTGCATACCTTAAGCTGGTCTTCTCGCCGAGCTCCGCGAGGTACTCGATGGCATCCTCGCTTACCTCGATCTTCTCCTCCTTAGCCCTTATCTTGATTATCTCGCGAATTTCCTCCTTCCTGTAGGGCTCGGTGTTGATTATGAGCAGCCTGTCGAGCATATCTATCGGAATGCCGTGCGGGGCTTCGAGGTCGGTGCCCCTTATCTTCGTCCTTCCGCGGTTCGTCGCGAGGATTAGGATCGGCGCCAGCTCGCTCTCCATCGCCCTCGCGAGGAAGGAGAACGCCTCGATGTCGAGCATGTGCACCTCGTCTATGAAGAGAACCCCAGGCACGAGGCTGGCCTTCCCCTCTTCGATCCACTTCTTGACCGTCTCATCAACCCTCTGCCTTATCTCGTCGCTTATCTCCGCCCCTGTGCTGAAGAGCAGGCCGAAGATATTTCCGCGGGCGTTGGCAACGTCGAGGTCGTGAAGGGTTACTGTGTAGGTGAACTCCTTTATCTTGAGAACTGGTCCGCTCGGCAGGTTCACCTTGCGCTTGAAGAACAGCCCCTCTTCTTCTTTGGTGGTGCCTATCTTGGAAATCCTTCCTGTTTCCGCGTCAATCTGTATGACATCGCCCTCCTCGACGCCCATCTCAAGCAGCTGGTAGGCTATCTCCCTCCCGGCTCTAATCGTCTTCTCGTCATCCTTCGTGCGGAGGGTTATGATGACGCTCTCAGGAATCTCGACGTAGGGGTTGAACGGGTGCCTCGTCCTGTTGATTTTAATCTCCCTTATCTCACCCTCGTAGACCTTCCTCTCCTCGCTTATCCTTACGCCTATGGCCCTCCTCAAAGCTTCTTTCAGGAACTCGGTCTTCTTGACCTCAGCGGAGTAAATCTCGCTCCCCGCTATCTGAACGAAGGGAACATCTTCACCGAGCTCCCTCGCTATGCCCATGGCTATCGCCGTCTTACCGCTCCCCGTCGGGCCGACGAGGAGGATTCCCTTTCCGGCGAGCTTGCCGCGCTTGATAAGCTCGACCGCGATTCCAGCCGCTTCCCTTGCCTTGACCTGTCCGACCATTCCATCTCCCATGAACCTGGCCTTTCCGTTCTCGTCGAGGCCAAGGCCCCTTATGTGGGAGTGGCTTCCAATCCTCTCGAAGCTCCTTGGCGCCACTTCCTCTATCACTGGCATGGCACCACCCCCTTAATCTTTCCGTGGGTTACTAAAAGGGGGAGATTTAAAAATTTGACGGAGGCTCAGGCCGTCGATCCCGGGCATCACTCACCCCAAAGGCCAATCTCATCATCGCCGGGAGAAGTTGGGGAGGAGCTTTAAAAACCCCCTCAAAGCACGTTGAGGTACTTATGAACCTGAAAGCTCAGGCCGACGTTCTTCCGGCCCATAACGAGCGAGGCTTCGCGGTACAGCTCCATGAGCTTCTCCTGACTTATCTCGATTGGCTCCCTCGGCTGGATTACGAGGGGGGCTAAACCCTTTAGCAGTTCGGCGTACCAGCGAACGTTCTCCAGCTTCGTTTCTGAGGTGACCACGAGCTTGGCGTAAGCCTTCGCGCCAGCTTCTTTCAGAACCCTTATGCTCTCGACCTCACGGAGAACCAAAGCCCTCCAGTCCTCTGTTGCCTTGGCCGTTTCGTCCTTTATGTCAACGCTCGCGTAATCGGTAAGGTGGGCAACCTCTCTAACCAGCTCCGGAAGGCCGCCGTGGGTCTCAAGGAAGTTGTCGAAGCCGAGGCTTTTCACTTTCTCCATAAGCGCCTTGAGCGCCCTTATCTGGAGCGTGGGCTCGCCGCCCGTGTAGCTTATCGAATGTATGTCGCCGGTATCGAGGCGTAGAATGGCCTCAACGACATCGTCGAGCCCCGCTGGATTAGGTCTGTACTCAAACTTCCCCGTAAATGGCTCTACCTCGTATCTCCAGCGGGAAACGCGGGAAGCGTTGATATACTCGCGGGAATCGCACCACTCACAATGAAGGTCACAGCCGGCGAAGCGGACGAAGATCTGCCTCCTGCCGAAGGCACTTCCGGGAACGCTCCCTCCTTCACCTTGCCAGCTGTTGAAGACCTCGGCCATCACGAGCTTCATACCAACACCTCACAGATCATCTACATCAACGCCCTTAACGTGTTCGCTCACGTAGCCTTCAAGAATCTCGACCCTTACGCTCCTGTCCTCGCCGGTCATGTCTGCCATCAGCTGAACTCCCCTCGCGTAGTCCCAGAGGCGCCTCTTTGCCCCATCGGTGATCCTCTCCGCCATGATGATTATCTCCCTCTCGTTGGGCCTTTTGCTCACGATTTCGATGACCTTTCTGGCATCTTCCTCGGTAAAGGTTCCCCTCTTCTTGAAGAGCAAGCAATCACCCCCGGAAAATTACATAATTCCGCATTTATTTAATTATGCAGTTAAGCAATTGGGCGCTCAAAGGTATCTCATCAGCATCTCAACGGCTTCCTCAAATATCTCCCTGTCCCGCCCCTCGAGAACGCTCTCCAGATAGTGAAGGTTCGCGATGTTAATGATTATGTAGGCGGTGTTCCTGTCAAGGCCAAGGTCGTAGGCCTCGTAGAAGACGATTTCCCTGCCCAGGGCCTCATTCAGCATCTCCACGAAGTAGGCGATGTCCTCCACGCGGAGCTCGTCCCACTTGCTCTCCATCTCGTCGAAGTAGCGCTCCATTACGCGGAGAGTTTCAAGGTCAACCTTCAGCGTCCCCTCAAAGTATGGGAACTCTCCGACCCGGAAAATCTTGACGCCCTCCTCGTCCTGGACGCCGATGTAGTCCCACAGGAGAACGCCCTCCACCGGATTGTGGCCGTATTTGCTCGCCAGATATGAGAAGCGCTCCATTATCTCCGTCATATCGTCGAGGAACTCTTCCTCGTCTCTGAAGTGTATTATCTTGCTTATCGTTCCAGCCATGTTCTACACCTAATTGGAGTTGGGAGTGAAGTTATAAGGGTTTGCTCGTCTTCTGCATGAGAATCGCGAGCAGAAAGTAGCCGGCTAGGCCACCCAGAACATACCAGTTGCCCGGTGAGCTGTGCCTGATTCCAATAAGAAGCCATATCAGCGTGAAAAGTCCGAAGATGAAGACACTTCTTAGAGGTATTCTGCCGTCGAGGTAAATGCCAGCCGAAGAAGAGAGAACCACCCCGCCGACAAAAGCCCATGAAATAAGGGGAGTGAACTGTAGGCTGTACTGCTTCATTGTTAGAGCGAAGACGATTATGTAAACGAGCGGAAACACCGAACCCCATACCCTTTCCATACCGTTTGCCCCCTTAAATGATGCTCATCCCAGAAGGCTTTTATCTTTTTGGCACAATATAAATCTGCCCGACGAGTATCGGGTTGCGATGACGTCGGGACCCCCAGGGGGGCGACAGCTCAAATGCCCCCCTTACAAACTTCGCCTGCGCGAAGTTTGATCAAGGTTTGTGGCTCCTCCTCAGGGCTTGTTTCTAAAGTGTGATTATCGTGTGAGTTTAAGCCTTAGAATGTTGGAATTCGTTAAGGCACGCTCTTTTTAGAGGAGTTCGTTTTTAAACCAACGCCCGGAGGGCGTCAATGGGGGAGAACTCCCTTTTAGCTTGTAAAGCGAATGGATTCCGCGTTGAAAGCTCTTCACTTAGAATAATCACACTTAAGCACGTTCAAGTTTAGTGGAGCCACAAACTTTTGGTGAAGCTTTTCCAAAAAGCTTCAGCGCTGGCGGAAAATGAAGTGCTCGTTCTAAAATTGGCAATTTCTGAAAGGAGTTTCGTTCCAATTTGCTCCCCTATGAGTGTTTCACTCTTCAAACGGCGTCCAAAGGACGCCAAAAATGGACTGAAACTATTCAAAAGCTCCTACTTAATGTCAAACTCGCCTTAGAATTGCCCAATCCATCAGCGCACAACCTATTTTTGCTCCTTTGACTGGGAAAGGACGTTCTTTGGTCAAGCTTTCCTAAAGCTTGTTCGCCTGCGCGATGTCGAGCTTTGCTCGACACAAGGGACGACAGTCCCGCAGAGTTTGATCAAGGTTGGTGATTCGTTTTTGAGATGGTTTGCCTTGTTGGGTGTGATTTTTGGTGAAGAATTCCTTTTTGAAATTGCGTTGTTTAAGTGGGTTTGCTTCTTCCGCGCTCCGTTGGAGCGCTTTGATGGTTTAAACCCCTGTTTTGAGGCTTGTGAAATGTGAATTCCAGCTTAAAATGGCAGTTTGATAGTGCAAACCCTTTTCAACTGCACCTTTTGGAAGAGGAATCACAAACTTTGATGAAACTTTTAGCAAGAAAAGTTTCTTTGGTGGAGCTTTTCCCAAAAGCTTCAATCACACACTTTGATGAAACTTTGCCAGGCAAAGTTTCAGCGCTCGGATAAATTTTATAAGGGAATCCTCCATCAACCGGCGGGTTTGAGGGAACCGCGAACTTTGATGGGACTTTGCTCTCCAAAGTTTCCAGGCAAAGGTTTATAAAACGTCCCCGGAAACACTCTCCAGTCGTGAAAATCGGTTGATAATTAGGGGTGATGCTCATGGGAAGGACTACTAAAGTTGGTTCAGCCGGAAGATACGGTCCAAGGTACGGTCTCAAGATCAGGAGAAGGGTAGCGGCCGTTGAGGCCAAGATGAAGCAGAAGCACGTCTGCCCGGTCTGCGGAAGGAAGGCCGTCAGAAGGATAAGCACGGGCATATGGCAGTGCCAGAAGTGCGGCGCCACTTTCGCCGGCGGTGCCTACCTGCCGACCACTCCTGCCGGAAAGGTCGCCAAGCGTGTCACGGCCTCCAAGGCCTGACTCTTTCATTTAGTTTAGGGTGATAACCATGGTGATGGCCGTTTACCGCTGTGCAAAGTGTGGAAGGGAGGTCGAGCTCGACCTCGAGAACACCCGAGAGGTTCGCTGCCCCTACTGCGGCAGCAAGATACTCTACAAGCCCAGGCCCAGGGTGGCCAGGCGCGTAAAGGCGATCTGATTCTTTCGTTTCGAAAGCCTTTTATCGATTAAACGAATTTTGAGTGAGGGCCATGATGCTGATAACGACTTCCCACAGACCCACGAGAAGGACGAGGAGCTTCGGCCACGACCTGGAGAAGGTCTTCCCCAACTCTCTCTACCTGACCAGGGGAAAGAAAACGATACAGGATTTACTCATGGAGGCCTACGACAGGAACTATGAGAGGCTCCTGATAGTCAACGTCTGGAAGGGGAACCCGCTCAAGATGACCTTTATCAAGGTCGACCCCGAGGACTGGGGCTACCTCGGCTACCTGTACCTCCACGGCATAAAGCTCCAGCGTGAGATTGGTTTCAGGGAGATAAGGCCCATACGCGAGGAGATGCCGCTTGTTGTGACCACAGCAAAGCGCGTCGGCCTCGACCACGTTGCCTTCGCCCAGGTCTTTGCCGAGCTTACCGGTGGGAAGTTCGTGCCAAGAAAGGAGCGCTCGCTCCTCGGAATAGCGGACAGATACAACACAGATGTTCTGAGCGTCATCGAGAGGCACCCGCGCGGAATGGCGGTGAACTTCTATCGTCTTGACGTTAATAAGGAGAAGGCCGTTGGCCCGCTCATAAGTGTCAAGATATGGATAATGGAGGACGGGCGGAGATGGGACTACAAAGAGGCTCTTCTAAAGAAAAAACCTGGTCAATCGAAGGAATGATCGAGCTCTCCTTTCCCGACGAGGAGACTGCGAGAATAGTTTATGAAAGCGTCCTCTACGAGCACGAGAGCGTGCCCTATCGAAGGAGTAAGATAGAGTTTCTCCGCGAGGGGGACAGAATAATAATCCGCTTTCTCGCCCGGGACAACTCGGCTTTGAGAGGTACGCTGAACTCCTATCTGAGATGGATTAAGGTTGCCATAGATGCCATAGAACCTTGATTCTAGATGGTCATTGATTGTTGAATTTTCCTACATCCAGGGATAGATTTATATAACTCAAGAATACAGATTGAATTGTTACAGATGACGAAGGTGTAAACATGAAGTTTAGCAAAAACTTCGAACTCTCAGCGTTTTTTCTGTTGACGTTTGCATGGTCATGGGGCTTCTGGGGTTTGGGAGGATACACCAGAATAGCCCACCTTCTGGCACCCTTTGGGCCCACACTCATGGCTTTCCTCTTCACCTACCTCACATCCGGAAAAGGAGGCATAAGGAATCTACTGGGAAAGGGGGTTAGCCCCAGATTCTCCAAAGTCTGGCTGATTCCGGCTCTTTTCTTGATGCCGACCATAATCGGACTGTCACTACTACTTGTAGTCCTGAGCGGGGAGCCCCTCCCCGAAACGCCGCTCACTGGAAATCCCCTAACGCTTATTGCAGCGTTTTTCTATATCTTAGTCCTAGGAGGTCCCCTAGCGGAGGAGTTCGGATGGAGGGGTTTTGCCCTTGAGAGACTGCAGGCCAAGTACAATGCTCTAGTGGCGAGCCTGATTCTGGGGATAATATGGGGATTATGGCACCTTCCATTATTCTACTCCACCAATGAACTGTACAAGAACGTTCCTTTCCCAGGCTTCGTCGCGGGGACAATCCTCTTCTCCATACTCTTCACATGGATATTCAACAACACCAACGGAAGCGTTTTGACCGCAATACTGTTTCACACCAGTGGAAACTGGGGCCACTTTGCCTTTCCAATAACTGCAACCCAGTGGGGAAGCCTATACTCCTTGATAATAAACTTTGCCGTGGTTCTTGTGGTCCTCGCGGTGTGGGGAACAAAACGCATGAAGCGAGAACCCACTCCCAGTGCAACCCCATAACCTTCTTAAACTCCCTCCCTTATTCTAACCCGGCATTACGATTACGGAGGTGTGTGTCATGCAGAACATTCCGCCCCAGGTTCAGGCCATGCTCGGTCAGCTCGAGAGCTACCAGCAGCAGCTCCAGCTCGTCATTCAGCAGAAGCAGAAGGTTCAGCTTGAGCTCACCGAGGCAAAGAAGGCCTTGGAGGAGATCGAGAAGGTCGAGGATGGAACGGTTATCTACAAGACCGTCGGGACTCTCATTGTCAAGACGGAGAAGGCCAAGGCCCTAGAAGAGCTGAGAGAAAAGGTCGAGACCCTTGAGGTTCGCCTCAGTGCCCTTGAGAGGCAGGAAAAGAAGCTCAACGAGAAGCTCAAGGAGCTGACTGCAAAGATACAGAGTTCACTCCGCCCCACTGCGGGCTGACCTCTTCTCTTTCATTTGGGGGGATAGTGATGGACGAGGGAGCCAGCGGAAGGAGGGTCATCAACATCGGTCTGCCGGAGCTGAGCGAGGAGCAGCTCATAGAAATCGGCGAGCTCGCTCAGGAGACGATAATCAAGCACGTCTTCGACGTCCTCAACAGAAGTGATGTCAAGGATATAGAGGTCACGATGAGGATAAAACGAGAGGAAACCCTCGACCTTGAGGTTGAGGTCTACCTTGAGGTTCCGGTCTTTGTTAAGGTGGACGTTGAGGGGCTAATAGATGAAGCCGTTGAGAAGGCCTACGCGGCCGTCGAGAGGAAGCTGAGGGAGATTGCAGATGAGAGGAAAGCTCAAGCTTAAGCGCTTCCTGCAACGCTCACTGGACAAATCCTTCCTCCTCCTCTGCCACCACAACGCCGACCCCGATTCCCTTGGCTCGGCGATAGCCTTTGCCCTCTACCTCAAATCCCTGGGCGTTAAAAGCGTGAGAATAGGCGTCGCCCAGAGCGTCTCCTCCTACGCGAAGAGACTGTTAACGCTCTCACCCGTTCCGCTAGAGAAGGACCCCCTTGTTAGGGAAGATGTTGTCATGATCTTCGACACCTCCTCACTGGAACAGCTCGAACCTATCGAGATTCCGCGCGGTAAGACCGTAATCGTCGTAGACCACCACTTAGAAAAGGAGAAGCCGATCAAGGCAGATATATCCGTCGTTGACTCCTCACGCACATCCACGGCCGAGATAGTCTGGGAGCTGTTCAAATATTTTGGCTTCTACGATGAGACCGCCGTTAAGGCACTCCTGGCCGGAATAGTCACCGACACCGCCAACTTCCGCTTTGGGAACGCGAAGACCTTCAAGGCAGTAAGCGAGATGCTGGAGCGTTTCCCGATTCAGATGGGCGAGATTTTCCAGCTCATCGCTCCGGTCAGCGACGAAAACATCGATCAGGCGAAGCGCATGGCCATCCTCAAGGCCTGCCAGAGGCTTGAACTCAAAAAGTTCAGGAAGTATATCATAGCGGTCTCAAAGGTTTCCGCCTACGAGTCCCTGGCATGCAAGACGTTTCTAAACCTCGGCGCGGACATAGCGGTTGTGGGAAGTGAGAAGAAAGGGGTTCGGATTTCCGCGAGGGCCAAGGAGAACCTCGTCAAGAAAGGCCTTCACCTCGGCAAAATCATGGAGAAGGTCGGACCGATTATAGACGGCTCGGGCGGAGGCCATGCCGGCGCCGCCGGGGCGAACGGCAAGACTAACCTCGACGGGGGAATAAAGCTCATCCTGCGGGAGATTGAGAGGTTTTTAAAAGAAATTGAGAAGTAGACAACACCTTAACCCGTGCCAAGCTCTTTTTTAAACGCCGCCACGATACTGCTAACGGTTGAGTATTTGGGTTTCCATCCCCATTCCTTCCTTGCGCCAGAGTCGTCCACCCTCTCTATCTTTACGTTACCCAGTGCCCTTAATATCTCAGGGTCGGGTTTGATGTCAATCTCGGCACCGGGTATAAGTTCCTTAAGTTCCTCCGCGAAGTCTTTCACAACAACTTCAAGACCAACGACGTTGTATGTCCTTGTCTTGATGCGCTCTTCTGGAGCGTAATACAGCTCTACAATCGCTCTTGCCGCGTCTTTGTAATACATAATGGGTACCTTAGCCTCTCCCGGGAGCCAGAGGGAGTACGGTTCTCCTTTGAGTGCGTGCTCTATTGCCCACGGTATGCACTGGGCGATTCCAGGATGCTTGACACCTGGCCCGATGACCTCAGGATATCTAACGGCGCGGAAGTCTATTCCAAATTTGTGGTTGTAATAAAGACCCATAAGCTCGCCATAGACTTTGGATATCCCATAGAGAAGCCGTGGTCTTTGGACGCTTGTATCCGCGATTATAGGACTCGAATCTGGGTGTATCATAGATGCTAAGGAACTCGCATAAGCGATTTTCTCTACATTGAATAGTCTTGCAGCTTCAAGTATATTATAAGTGCCAGTGAAGTTAACCTCATGACAGGTCCAGGGGTCGCTTTCACACATTAGGCTGAGCATTGCAGCGAGATGGATGACCCCGTCGGGATGATACTCCTTAAAGGCATTTTCAACATGCCCCCGAATTGAGATATCCCCCTTCACAAATCTGGCGATTTCCTTCAGCTCCCCCTGGGGCTCACGACGTCCAATAATGATGACTTCCTCTCCCCTCTTTGCTAGCTCCTTAACGACTTCCCTACCTATAAATCCCGTGCCCCCAGTAACTAAAATGGCCATAAAATCACCCCAATGTTTATTAAAATGCAGAATATATAAACATTTGGATGGTTTTATCCAATATTGTTTCATATATCTTTGAAATGACTCGATCCATAAACGTTTTAATGAGGCTTTACTCAAGACCTTGGAGGTGAGAACATGGCAAAGTGCCCGCTCTGCGGTAAACCCCTCGACTGGGGTGAACTGATCGAGCAGATGCTAACCCTTGAGAACGCGGGGGAGGTTTTCAAAGACCGTGAAAAGTTCGTTCAAACCTTCGAGGGCTTCGTCTTCAAGTGTCCTCACTGCGGTGAGGAGTTCTACGGAAGGAACCTTCCAGAAAAAGAGGCCGAAAAGGTTTTCGAGCTCCTCAACGAGTTCAATGGATCAATAGACTGGGAAAACAAAAGGGTTCGCCTTAGGCTCAACAGCCTTTTAGCGCTCGACACAATGCTCGAACAGTGGGATAAAAAGGTCAGGGGATAGCGATAGCCTTTTTTACTTTCGTTCCCTATTTCCAGCGGTTGGTGGTTCTCGTGGAGGCCGTGGAGCTTTACCTTTCAAAAGGCGACTACAGAAGCGCGCTGAGAAACGCGCTGGAAATAGGAGATGAAATACGGCGGCTTCTTGCGTTAACAGAGGTACTGACGGCCTTTCCAAGGGAAGAAGTCCTGAGCCACATGCTGGAGACGCTCGAATCCATAAGCGGAACGCCGGAGAAGGCTTTAGCTTATTCTATCCTCGGCAGGGCCCTCTACACGCTCGACAGGGACAGGGACGCGGAGGCCTACTTTGAAAATGCCATAGGTATCGCCGGGAGCATAGACTCCCCGCGGGTTAGAGGGGGGGTCCTGGCAGGGATAGCGAGGAACCTCGTCCTCTCGGACCGCTATAAGGACGGCCTGGAGCTGTTCAGGGAGGCTGTGGAGCTTCTTCAGGCCTCACGGGGACTGTCCTCGGCGGCAACGTCGTCGCTGATAAAGGTCGCCCGGTTAATTGAGAAGAGCGCCGACGAGATACCCAATGAGATGGCCATTGACTTCTACGAATTGGCCAGGGATGTTTACGCCTCGATATTCTTCAAGCTCCAGGCAAAGTACATCGAGGACAAGATGGAGCTGATGAAGGACGTCCTGAAGAGGGGGAAAACAGCAGTAGAGGAGCTCCTTGAGAAGGGGGAGGTAGAGCTCGCTATCTCAATGATGCGCTTCCTCCCGCTTGAGGGAAGGGCAATAGCCATGCTCGAGCTGGCATACTGGCTCTACCTCCACGAGCAGCCGAAGCTCGGCAGGAAGGTCTTCGACGATGCCCTTGAGATAGTCTTTGTGGGTAAGTTCAGGCCAACTGACAGGGAGCTTGATGGAATAGCGAGGCGTTTCCTCCGCATAGGCTTCCTGGAGGAGCCGCTTATCCTCGCAGGAGTTATTCGGGACGACAGGACAGCCTCGGAGCTCCTCGGCGAGGTGGCTCTAGCCTATGCCCGCTGGGGTGACAAAGCTAAGGCCCGTTCGATAGCCGAGGGAATAAGGGACGAAAGCGTTAAGAACCGCGTTTTGGAGGCACTGGAGGGTGAGAGTTATGTGGGACACGAGCAAGGATTACCGCTTACTGGTGGCGGAGAAGAGCGTGGAGCTGTTCCTGAAGACGGTGGAGCACGCGAAGTTCAAGGGGAAGTGGAACAAGAAGGGAGCGATTCAGCTGGCGAAGGAGATGATCCCGGAGATACAGGCGATGAGGTACAGCTACGTGGAGCCGAAGGAACTGATTGAGACACCGCAGATGAAAGCTTTGAAGGAGAAGGCCGGCGGTATAATCGAGGCCCTTGGTGGCGAGGACTGGCACCACAAGTTCATCAGCCTGGCGGATAAGAGCGAGCGCGAAAAGGTCGAGGAGCAGGTGGCTAAGGTCAGGTTTTTCCTGAACACTATCCTCGGCCTCGACAAGAGGCTGGCCCTCGGCAAGATAAATGACCCGGTCATCGCGGTGGACATCAAGGTCGGGGAAGTGATGAGCGTCGGCAAGCACCCGAACGCCGACAGGCTTCTGGTTACCAACGTGAACATCGGCGACAGAGCGATAACGGTTGTCACCAACGACTTGAGCGTTAAGGAAGGAAACCGCGTCGCCGTTGCCCTGCTTCCGCCTGCGAACTTCCGCGGAATCGTCAGCGAGGGCATGTTCCTCGGTGCCGGAGAAGGCGTCCTGAAAGATGTCAAGGGGGAAATCGGCGGCCTTCCGAAGGGAATCCCGCTGGAGGCATTCAACGAGACGAGAAACCTTGTGGAGGCGTTTTTAAAGGGGTGATTTTTCAGACACATTTTTAATACCCTTTTCCAAGTTGTAACTGTGGTCTCCATGAGAAAAAGATACTTAGTATTAATCGCTGTTGTGGCCTCGCTCCTTCTTGCATTCCATATCATAGGCCACGAGACACGGGGTCCAAAGTCCAATTCCCCCACCCTCGCCCCGGATACCGCATTGAACATGCTCTACGACGCAAACCTGAGAAACTTCTCCCTTAAGCCACAGCTCACTTACTGGGTTGATGGGAGTACCTGCACGAAGCTCAGCCCGAAGTGCAGGATACTCCGTATGGAGGGTATAGTAGAGGTGAAAAACCGGACTTATCTGGCCTTCTTTGATCTCGAAAATATGAGTGTGAAGCTGGTCCCGGCAAACGAAACGCAGATAAAGAAGTATCTCCAGTTTTTTGAGGAACACAATGGCAAAGTGTTCCCCTGCAACTCCACGGTCAAATCCACCTTCGGTAAAGATATCGAGATAAAAAACGAGAATGGCACCTGTATAGTCCCGGCAGTTGTCAAAATCTGAGGGGGACTTAAAGGGACATAGAAACCCAAAAGAACAACACTAGTGAAGGAGTATGAACAACCCAAAACGCAGTCACTTGCTTGCATTTTTTGTTCTTTTGCTGCTGGCGTTAAGATTAGGCTTGCTCTGGGAAGATTTCAACACCCACAACGACCAGGACATCTCTCTTCCCGCTTACGTAGTTTTCCAGGATAAAATAGCCTCCACGGCCCTTGATTACTGCTACCAGCAGAACCCAGATTGGCGGTGTAGAGGGGTTACTCTTTGCGCCTGGCCCAACGGTACAGCAACGGTCGTCGTCTACGCCAACTACACGATTAAATGCATCGGCTCAACGTGTTATTCCGTCAACGGAACCTACTACCGCGTCGTCATAAACACGACCGACTGGAGCGTGCTCGGGTTTGAGCCGGCAAATAGGAGCATCGTCCAGGAAGTAATATCGGAATGCGGGAGGGTGTGGAAGGCAAAGGAAAAGAAATAAAAGGGACTAAACCCATGTCTCATAACGCTTAGGTGTTTTAACGAGGTGAACTTTTCGCTTTTTGTCCCGATGTATTCAATAGCTCACCTGATTACTCTCCTTTCTTTTGGTCTGTTCTCATCGTAAAACTCAACTCTGAATAAATTTATACTCGAAAAAAAGAAAGATAATTTACTAATAATAAAAGGAAAAGCTTATATACTAAAACGTGTATAAGTGCTATGAACCCTTCAGGAGGTGAACAGCTTGAGATGGAAGCCTATGTTAGCAGTCCTTTTGGGATTGATGATGCTTGGAATGACTGCAGGAACGGCAAGCGCAATATCGCCTCCAATAAGGGAGGAGGGGAAGTTCTTAGTATCTCTAAAGAATAATTCTATGCCAAGCAGTCTAGGGGAAATCTCATTTTTCAAATATATAGGACTCAATCAAGAATTCAAATTGCTATCAGACGATGGAACAATATTCAACTTGGCTCATGAGCCTGCAAACATTAGTATCAAGAGAGATCATGGAGCCACAAAAATTATCAGAAAATATCACCTGGGGAAAATACTAGTTTCAGAAATAATATTTGTTGAAAGAGGTAAACTAAAAACTATTCTTGTCGTTAGTTCCAAAGAAACGACAAATCTAACAATATTGTGGAATGTTTATTCTCCTGTCTTCAGAGATTTTGACACTGTGAACACTAAGCAAGCTCATCCCACCGGAACAATTTCCCAAACGATCATAGGCCAAAGCAATAACATTAGATTTACCTTGTCATATGGTGAAGTATATTCAAAATTTAAATCCTCAATCATAACTCGGCAAGGCATTTCTCTAATATTTGGGCCATTTAGCATATCCCAACACGAAACACTCAATATCGGGGAGTTTGAGATATCTATTCAAAGAGCCCCTGCTAACAAGATAATCCCTATGGGATATTATTACTACACCCCATCACCGGCTAGGTATCCAATAAAAAGGTATTTCGACATCTACGACCACGATGGCAACGTCGTTGGTAGAGCTGTTGTGGCAATCTACGGAAGCAGAAAAAGAGGAAGCAACTACGCATACCTCGAGGACGGAATGGAAGGATTTACTTCAGTTGGCTATGCAGTAGCTCCCAAATATGGGAGGTTTCATTCACTATACACTAAATTTGAGTTTTGTGGGGGTTATTTCGGTTCTGGATATCCAAATGTCCCAATAGAACTCAATTATGAGGCCTTAGGTGGGCATCGTACCAGCACACAGTTTATTGATGTTCACAGAACTCTCATAGATCTTGTTTCTAACTACATTGAAAGAGGAGAGTTTATAAGTATTATACTCAATGGACTGCTGGCCAGAGATGGCAATGGGAGAAGTATCAATCTCCTCGAGAGAAGGTACTCTGGTAAATCGATTATAACTTCGAGGTACGTTAGATTATACCCTCTTGGGGTAGACGAAATAGGCCAGTACTACACATACACTGTACACCTTCCTTATACTCTAGATGAGGACATGATAAAGTTCTGCCTCACAGTAAGGCCTGGAATTGCATTACCTCACCCCACTTTACCCACTGATACTTTATACACAAGGGACTATACGATACCTATATGGATAGCACTTCAGAGGCCGTAACATGTTATGGGGTGGCACATAATGAATATCAAAGATTGGGCACGCACTAATTTCAAAGAACTCCTTGCAGTTTATCTTCTTTATGTTATTCTTTTAAATCTGGTTGTTCCACAGTCGTCCCTGATATCAGGTGGTAAGGATGCCGAATTGCATGGGGCACTCAAATTGCCCGTAAAAGGGATAGCCTATGAGGGATCTCTAAATTGCTGGAATTCAACCAGAGAGTCGGTAAACGGGCCATATCTTATGTGTCGCTTTGCTATCTCAGAAAAGCCCTCTGTAAGCCGGGGAATTATGGTCAAGTTCTCCTCGAGTTCATCGGAACCATTTCGCATCAAGGCCGTTAGGGAGGATCTAATACTAAACGTGCCCCCAGATTTTACGGGCATGGCAAAACTTGAGGTCACAATTAGGACATACGACGTGTGGTGGACAGGTATAGTTGTTCCACACAGTGCCAGGGTTGTTTTAACCCTCAACTGCACTGGAACAGAATGCGAGTTAAGTCGTATCGCCAGAAGCTGAACGGTTTAACTCCTCGCTATAGGCGGGGAGGCTTGAGGGGTTCCCATTTAGACCTATAACAAAGAGGGCCTTCAACCCTCTGGCTCGGTCTTGCCCCCATTACCCTACTACAAAGGCTTGGGGTTATCGCCTCAAAGTCCCCCAAACTCCAACTGCCCAAGAGGGCTTTAGCAGGGACACAATGAAAGCTCTCCCCCTTCCCCATGAAACTTAAAAGGCTTTCAATGATTTTGAACAGCTGACTCAAGAATACTTCATCCCCCAAAGGGCGAGGCTTTCGGAGGGTAATACCAGAATGTGGGAGGGTGTGAAAGGCAAAGGAAAAGTGAGGGGCCTCAAATCCCCATCCTCTTCTTCACTACCTCCAACGCCCTCTCCGCATCGCCCCTGAACTCAGGGTAGCCAAGTTCCTCCATGGTCGCAGGCAGTGGGATCCCAAGCTCCTCGTGCCAGCCCCTCAGCCTGTAGAACTCCCTTCTAGCCTCAAGAAAGTCGTTGTAGTCTATGAAGGCCTTATTGCCCTTTGCAGGGCCTTCTGGCTCTGGCTCCCACCAGCGTGGTGGTATGGTGTCGTCCATCGGCGGTGTTACCCAGTCGAGGGCGTCGTGTATCCTGGCAATGCTCTCCACCACCTGCGAGACCTTCCTGAGCTTCTCAACAGTCCACTCCTCACCGGTTGCGAGCGAGTAGAGCCTGGCTAACTCCTCCATCCTGTAGGGGACAAACTTACATGTTCCGAGCATGTCGGTGATGTAGCTCTCGTCCCTGCCCTCTATCATCGAGGGCACCAGTTCCTTTGCCGGTCCCTGATTCGGGAGCTGGTGGGGCCTCGGCCAGCCGCGGAGGTGGCTCGCACCAACGTCGGCAGTGGCGTAGCTCAAAGCGTAGGTTCTCCTTCCGCGCGGGTCCCAGGCGGGGCTCTCCATTCCCTTCACGTGGACGGCGAACTCACAGCCCCTACCCAAGCGCTCGCAGGCGCGCTTAACACCGTCGGCAAGGATCGCTCCGATGCCCTTCCTCTCCGCCATCAGCCTGATAAGCTTTTCCTCAGCCTCCTCGTCGCCGAAGCCCTTGACTGGGAAGCCGATTTCTTCTTCGCTCACAAGCCCGCGCTCGACCATCTCGAAGAACCAACCGATGGTGGCTCCTGTCGCTATGCTGTCCAGTCCGAGGTCGTTCACGAGCCAGTTAAAGTAAGCCACCACAGGGAAGTTGAAGACGCCGGTTGCAGCGCCGAGCATCGCTATGCTCTCGTATTCGGGCTTGACGCGTATCTTCCTGCCCTTGTATTCCACCTCAACGTAGCGGGCGCACTTTATAGGACAGCTCTTGCCGTGAACGAACCACTCAGGAGTTACCTCATACTTCTTGACCTCGTCTCCTGCCAGCTTGCTCGCCAGCTCGTCCGGGATGTAGGGCCTTGAGAAGTTGTAGGCCGGACTCATGCCCAGGGAGGCGGCGCTCCTTAAGGCGTCGCTCGTTCCGTAGTTCCTCGTGTGCTCGTACTTGGGGTCGGTGGCGAAGTGGTCGTAAAAGCTCTGCCAGAGCCTCTGGAACTCCTCTGGATTGGCCACCTTGGGCTTCTCTCCTGGTTCAACGACAACGGCCTTGACCTTTTTGCTTCCGAGAACCGCTCCGAGACCGCCCCTTCCGCTGGCTCTCTCGGTGTCGTAGATGACGTTGGCTATCCTGCTGAGCCTCTCACCTGCGGGGCCTATCAGGGCCATGCTCGCTTTCGGGTGTTCCTTCCACAGCTCCCTGGCTACCTCGTAGTTGCCCCTGCCCCAGAGATGGCTTGCGTCTCTAATCTCGACTTTCCCATCGTGGACGTAGAGGTAAACCAGCTCCTCACTCTTTCCCTCGATGATGAGGGCATCGAAATGGCCCTTGAGCTTTGGGCCAAAGGCGTCTCCACCGCTTGAATCACTGATAAGCCCCGTCTCCGGGCTCTTGCTCACCGCTATGACCTTGCTTGAGCCAGGTACGAGGCCGGTTAATCCGCCAGGGGCGAAAACGAACTTGTTGGCCTCGCTCAATGGCTCAGTTCCCGGAGGAACCTCGCGATAAATCAGGTAGTAGCCAAGACCCTTCCCGCCGATGAACTTTCTGATTACCTCATCGGGCAGTTCCTCGTAGGTTACCTTTCCTGTCGTCAGGTTTATCCGGGCAATTCGGTTGTGGTAGGCAAACATCAGACGCACCCCCTTGCCTTTTCCCTATCCTCCTTACTCAACCGCCACCCCATCGCACCGGCGTTCTCCTCGACGTGCTCCTTCCTGCCGGCCTTGGGGATTGCAATAACGTTCTCCTCCCAGATTAGGTAGTTGAGAGCGACCTGGGCAGAGGTCTTCCCGTATTTCTTTCCGATTTCCTCCAGGCAGGGGTTCCTCGCGAGCGAGCCTTTTTCGAGGGGCGTGTATGCTATGAGCGCTATTTTTTCGCGCTTCATGTAGTCGAGCAGTCCGCTCGTTTCGGGCCATCTATCTCCAAGAGAATACTTCACCTCGTTGGCGACTATCTCGTACTTCTTCATCGTCTCTTGGGAGCGTTTGAGTAGCTCAAGGTCGAAGTTGCTGACGCCTATGTATCTGATTAGTCCTTCATCAACGAGCTCCTCCAAAGCGTGGAGCGTCTCCTCTATTTTCCTCCAGCTATCGCCGGGCCAGTGGAGAAGGTAGAGGTCTATGTAGGTGCCGAGTCTTTTTATACTCCCTCTTGCGGCCTTCTTCGCCTCGCTGTAGCCGAAGTGACTCGGCCACACCTTGCTGATTATGAAAAGTTCTTCCCTCTCAAAGCCGTTTACAGCTTTTCCAACGAGTTCTTCGCTGTGACCGGCCCCGTAGAATTCAGCTGTGTCGATGAGGTTTATACCGAGTCCAAGGCCATGCTTGAGAACCTCAACGCTCTCCTCATCCCGGGAGTAGTCGGGGCTCTCGTAGCCGCCTATACCCCACGTGCCCATTCCTATGGCAGTTACCCTATCGTCACCGATAACCTTTAGGTCTTTCATTGTGGACACCTAAAAGCCTTAGGTTTCCGAACTTATTAAGGTTTGCGTCTTAACGCTTAGATGAGTGGACAAACCTGGGAAGTGAAGGCTTTTTAACTTCAAGTGCTTTTCATCCGGTGGTGATACAATGGATCCAATCTCAAAGGCCATTGAAGAGGCAAAGAACAACCCGAAACTTAGAAAAAAGCTCAGGATAAAGGCGGCCCTCACCACTGTGCTGATGATTGCCTTTTTGGGCGTGATATTCATAACCGTGGGAACGTTCATCTCGGCAAGGCAGGGCACTTTCCTGGGGATGAATCAGCTCGATTTCCTGAGGCTTAGGGCAAGGTACGGGCTCCTCATGATGTTCCTGATAATCCTCCACATTGCGACCAACTGGAGGATATACAGAAAGGAGCTGGAGCTGCTTTCCGGTTAAACCTCCTCCAGCTTTCTCTTTACCTCTTCTGTGTTTTTCCTCGTTTCTTCAAGCGCGTTCTTGAGCCTCTCAATCTCGACCTTGAATTCGTTCAGGATCTTGTTCACCTGATAGAACGCGAATATGAGCACGACGAGGATTATCAAACCGAGTATTATGCTTATCCATCCACTTGGCGTTGACATGTACCCATCTCCCCACGGCATTTTCATTCCTCTAGGTTCTTCAACAGCTCGTTGTCGATGACTATCCTGAACTGCTTCGCGCGGTAGTACTTCTTCGCCCTCGGATCATTGAGTTCGAGGCGGAGCTCGCTCTCCACCAGCCCGGCCTTTTCGAGCTTCTTGAGATGGAGAAAGAGGAGCTGTCGCAATATTCCAGGTTCTTTGGCGAGTTCGTAGACGTACCACTCCTTTTCGCAGAGCAGCTTGGGTATCCTACCTACTGGGATTGCCGAGGGCTTCGCCCACCCTCACGAGCTCCTCGATCGTCTGTAACTGGCTATCACTCTTGATGCTGTGTAATTGAAGCACCAAATAAAAACCAGGAAAGGATAAAAAGGTTTCAGCGACCCACTACCCTGAGATACTCCTCCTGGCTCAGAACCTGGGGAGAATAGGTTACATCGTACCGGTTCTCCAGCAGCCTTGTGAAGGCCCTGAGGTGGTTCTCTGAGCCATTCATGAGGCTCTCGAAGACCGCCTTTACGTCTTCGTTATCGGTTCTCTTCAGCCACTCCTCAAGGTCCTTGATGTCTATCTCCTCTATCAGCGCGCCGATCTTGAGGGCCTCAACCTCGTTCACACTTCCCTTGGAGACCAGCTCTTCGTAGAGGTTCTGCATCTCTGTACTGTTGAACTCCCCGATGCCCATTCCATCCACCGGGTCGGTGAGGTTGTACTTCTCTATGAGGCCCAATACGGCATCCATGTGGGTCTGCTCGCTCCTCGCTATGTTCTGGAACACCGGAAGTCCAGTCTTATTGTACAGCACGAGGTAGACGTCCCTGGCGAGCTTCTCCTCCTCGCGCATGTAGAGTATGGCGTCAATTTCGTCCCGACTCAGTTCCTGGTATGGCATGGTCGAGACGTCTGGAATATCAGCAGAGCCCACGGGCGGAGCGGCCCCGTAGCCCCTGTCCTTCGGGGGGTCACCGGCTCTGGAAGGGGCTTCCGTTGCAGTTCCCGTCGCTGAGTCACTGGTTATGCAGCCTGATGCCGCGACCGCAAGCAGGAGCAGGCCAACTACCAGGATACCCAGCTTTTTCATCCCTCTTCACCCCTCAGTTCGGCTATTGCCTCCTCCAGGATGGCCTTGAACTCCTCCCGGTCAAGGCCGTACTCGTACTCCACCCGAGCGAGCGTGTCGTCAGGACTGGCTTCGATTCCCTGCATCTTCAATCTTTCCAGCAGATCGATAACCGAGACGTTGAACTCCTGGGCGAGCTGCTCAAAGGTGTAGTACTTCATCATCGTGCCCGTTATGTAAACGGTGGTGTTGCCCTCGTAGGTGTAGTCGATGCCCCCTTCTTCCTCCACGACGTACGTTGCAAAGGCCTGGTAACCGGCCGCGAGCAGGAGCAGTGGAATCACGAAGGCAACAACTGCCTTGAACCTGGATCCCCTGAAAGCTGACTTCAGCATCACCCACATGCTCTTCAGCCCTATCGCCAGGTGTATTGTGACGAGCCCTGCCATGACGAAGCCGAAGTAGGTGTGGACGTTGGTGAGTGCCTCCTTGTCCAGGCCCAGGAAGGTCCAGCCGATGGCCTCTGCGATTCTGCCGCTGGGTGCAAGGTACAGCCCGATTCCAGTCACCAGCACTACGACGAACACGACCGCCAGCAGGAGATCGATTATTCCTCTGACAAGGGCCGAAGCCCTCATTCTCCCACCTCCGGTGGGCACTTAAAGCTGCAGCTCTTTTTCATCTCAATCACCTCATCTCCTCATTATTGCGTATAGCAGCGCTCCCAGGAGCAGGAACGGGAGCAGCAGGAATGCGAGTCTTGCAAACATGATAAAGATGGCAAATATCCCGAGGCCCCACCAGCCGAATCCCCAGCCGCGCCTTCCATGTATAGGACCTAGTGCAGGACCGAATCCCCTCGGCACCTTCACACCCCCAGGTAGAGCCAGCCAACGATTTTATCCCCACAGTCCAGAGTGACCTTGACTCCGAAGGGCGTCTGGTAGGCGCTTCCTATGGTGACACTGGAGAGCTCACAGCCGACCACCTTGCCGACGTAGTTGCCGTACTCATCGAGTAGCTTGAGCACCGTCCCCCTCGAAGTCTCGTAGCGCTCCACCTTAACGCGCCTGAGCAGGGTCAGGGCGTCTTCCCTTACCTCTTCAACGTCTATCTCTTCGAGCGGAAACTCACCATACTCAACTAAGTGCCAAACTCGGGACTTGACTTCCATAAGGTTCGCCTCCCGGAAAGTTAGAAAAGGAAAAACATCAGAGGGGCATTCCAACCCTGTTGGCAAAGCCCCTCATCCAGCCCCAGGCGTGTCTGAAGGTGTTGGCGATTCCATCGATGATACCGCCCTGGGTTCTCGCGTCGCCGTGGCGGGCTCTCATGGTGCCCATGGCAGCGCCTTTCATTCCAGCGCCGTGGTTAGGAACTGATATAAGTATCTCATCCACCTGCTCCTCTGGCAGCACCTGGGCGGTGTAGGTTATCCCCATGCCCTCAAGCTGGCCGGCGAAGGCCCTCAGGTGGTTCTCTGAGCCCCTCATGAGGTTCTCGTAAACCTGCTTGATGTCCTCGTTGTCGGTCTGGGCTATCCAGTCCTCTAGGTCCTTTATGTCGGTCTCCTCTATCAGCGCACCGACCTTAAGTGCGTCCTCCTGGCTTGCGCTTCCCATCTCAACCAGCTGGTCGTAGAGGGCCTGGAGCTCCTCGTTCTGGAAGACTCCAACCTGGTCGAGAGTTTCCGGAGCGGTTAGGTTGTATTTCTCTATCAGTGAAAGAACCGCGTCCATGTGGGTCTGTTCGCTCCTCGCTATGTTGCTGAACACCGGAAGGTCCCACTGCTCGTAAAGCGTCAGGTAAACGTCACGTGCGAGCTTCTCCTCCTCGGCCATGTACAGCAGGCCGTCTATCTCCTCCTGGCTGAGGTCGGAATAGTACGTCTCCATAGTGCTGTTAAGCATGGGTGCGGTTGTTCGACCGGCGTACGGGTTCTCTCCTGGAGTCCCGTGCCACGCTGCCACGCTCCCCAGTGTGAACCCCAGGGCAGCCAACACCAACAGGGCGATACCCCAAATCTTTTTCCTCATGTCTCTTCACCTCTCCATGTGTAAGTTCAATATTACATATGCACGCCTGGTTTATAAAGTTTTTGGTCGGGAAACGTTTTAAGTAAAAAAGGTCAGGCAGTAAGGGGGAGACCTGATGAACTGGGGAGAGATATCAGCCCTGCTGGCCGTAGTTATGGGCATTGTTTACCTTGTGGCTGAAGTCCGGCAGAAGCTATCCTATACTGGAAAAACCTCAAGGGTTTCTTGGATCTTCACGCTGGAGCTGGGCGCTTACCTCGTAACCCTTGGGGCACTAACCTTTCTTCTGAGACGGGGCAGAATCGACGCGGGCCTCTACGCCGCGGTGATATGGGCCTTCGCGCTGACCCTTCTCCCGATGTCCATCTACCTAATGGTGAAAAAAGAAACGACGGGCAGACCAACCTAAGCCCCAAACTTCTCGGAGCGGTTCATGAGGTCCATCATCACCGGCACGATATCGTGGCCCTTTATTCTGCCGAGGCCGCCGCGCATGCACTCCCTTTCGCCGAAGCTCTCGGTGTGGTCGGCCCTGACGCCACCACCCGCGATGAGAACCGGAACCGGATCGCCGCTGTGGTTCATAACCTCACAGGGCGTACTGTGGTCACCGGTGATGGCGATGACGACGTCTTCGAGATCGATGCTGTCGATAATGTAGCCGATCATCCTGTCGGCCTTCTCTATCATCTCGACCTTGAGCCTCGGGTTGTTATCGTGGCCCGCTGCATCGGTCGGCTTGAAGTGAAGGAACACGAAGTCGTAGTCATTGAGCAGCTCGACGACCTTCCTTGCCTTTGCCATCTCGTCGGTGTTGTATTCTCCGGTGGCCCCCTCTGGTGTGTATATGTCAAAGCCTATGGCCCTTGCGACGCCCTTGACGAGGGAAACCGCAACAACTGCCGCTGCCTTTACCTTCCACTGCTCGGTGAACTTCATAGGTATGTCCGGGTAGGTGCCGGCTCCGCGAACGAGGAGGTAGTTGGCCACGGGTTTGCCCTCTTTTCTGCGTTTCTCGTTCACCGGGTGCTTCTCAAGGACCTCGTGGGCCTGCTTGACGAACTCGTTGAGAATCTCGGCAACCTTTCTGCTCTCATCGTCCTCCCAGGTGAACTCGTGGGGCGGCTTTCCGGCCTCGTGCGGGTCGTTCTCGCCGACTTTATAGCCAGCCGCCATGCCCCTGAGGACTAGAACCGCCCTGTGGCCTGTAGCTCCTACAAAGATGAACTCAACCGGAAGCTTAACGTTCTCCTGGATGGCCTTCGCCAGCTCGTGGGCCTCTTCGGTGCTTATCCTTCCGGCGCGCCTGTCAGTTATAATACCGTTCTCGATGGTGGCGAAGTTAACTCTGAAGGCCAGGTCGTCCTCGTCGAGGTCGAGACCAACGCCAAGAGCCTCAAGGAAGCCCCTTCCACGGTAAACCTTGTAGGGGTCGTAGCCGAAGATGCTGAGGTGAGCCGTATCGCTGCCAGCCGGCTGGCCAGGCTTTATGGGGTCCTGCTGGCCAAGTATCCCAAACTTGGCGAGTCCATCCATGTTGGGCGTGTTTGCGTACTCAAGAGGGGTTTTTCCGCCTAGTTCTTTTATCGGCCTGTCCCCGAGGCCATCGAGGATTATGAGAAGTCCCTTCCTCTGCTTCATACCTATCACCTGGAGTGAGTAGAGAGATGGAGTTAAAAGCTTTGTTGGCCGGATTTGAACCGCTTCATCACCTTGAGTTTCAAAAAAGCTTTTAACCCCTCCCCCTTTCTCCCACTGGAGGTGAGGGAATGAAGATAATGTGGGCACCGTGGCGCATCGAGTACATACGCTCACCGAAGCACGACGGCTGCATATTCTGCGACTTCCCTAAGGAGAACCGCGACAGGGAGAGGCTCATCCTCTATCGCGGGAAGCACGCTTTTGTCATCATGAACAACTACCCCTACAACCCTGGCCACGTCATGATAGCACCTTACCGGCACGTCGGGAGGTGGGAAGACCTCACCGATGATGAGCTTCTTGAGATGATGCAGCTCTCCCAGCTCATGATAAAGGCCCTGAAGAGGACCATGAACCCCCACGGCTTCAACATGGGCGTGAACCTCGGCCGCGTTGCCGGAGCGGGCATAGACGACCACGTGCACCTCCACATAGTGCCGAGGTGGAACGGGGACACAAACTTCATGCCGGTGATAGCGGACACCAAGGTAATCCCCGAGTCTCTGGAAGAAGCCTACGAGGAACTCAAGGCGGCGATAGATGAAATAACCGGCGAGGGAGCGGCTAAAGCTCCCTGACCTTTATCTCAAACCTCTTTTCGAGGGGAAGTCCTCTGAACACCTCTCCATCGAGCTCCAGAACGGGAACGTCCGACTCTATGACGCTCCTTCTGCCGGAGGGACCCTCCACCACCAGCCTGACGAGCTTTCCTCCCCTGACCTCCGCGGACAGACGGGTGCCGTCCTCGGCCCTGCCCTCCAGAAGGAAGTCCCTCCCTTCCAGCTCCCAGGAAAAGCGCTTTATCAGGGCCGGCGCGGTTTCTGGTGTTACGTTCTCCACGACCCCCTCCTTCCCCTTTATCCTGGCAACGGGACAGCTTACCTGGGCACTGCAGAAGTCCCTAATGGCCTCGGCTATTCCTTTGGCAAAGGTCTCAAGAGGCTTGCCCATGAGAAGCTCGCCGAACCCGGACCAGCTGGCGGTAACTTTAAGCCTTTTTCCCTGCATCTCAAAGATTACCGTGAGCACACCCTTGTCCCCTGTGAAGGTATAGACCGCACTGTTCTTTCTGAAGCCCAGGGCAAGCTTGAACTCGTAACCGAAGTCGAAGATGAACCGGGGGACTTTGAATCTGACCGTATCACCGTGTAAGCTTTCGAAGTACGGGAAGAACGGAAGGGTCTTTTCCGGTTCGCTGAGAATTACCTGAAGGCTCTCCCATGAATGGGGCAATTCTACCTCATAGCTCCGGATTTTCATAATTACTCACCGAGGATTTGTGAAGAAAAGCTATGTAAAAAAGTTTCTTAAACCGTTGGTTTGGAACCCGTCAGGGCATTCCACCTCTCCCTTGTCCTCTTCCAGCAGCCGGGAGGCATGAGTTCACCCTCAGGGCAGTAGCCCAACTGCACGCACCGCGGCCCAAGCTTCGCCCACTTTATCACCGGCCTCAGCTCCTCGTTCTTGGCAATCTCCTCCAGCATCTTCCAGGCAACCTCACGAATCTCCCACTGGGCCCTTTCACAGGCACGGAGGCCGAAGAAGTGCTTCAGCTCGCGGAGGTTCATCGTGACGACTATCTTTGTCCTCACCGCCTGTGGAAGAATGAAGCGCGCATCCTCCTGGTGGACGCCTGCCTTGTAGCTTTCCTCGTAGAGCTTTATCGCTTCTTTCATGAGACACTTCCATTTCTCGTAGAGCTCTGGCCTCTGCTTCACGCCCTCCGGAATCACGAAGGTCTCCTCGACGTCTTCGGGATTTAGCACGATGTAGCGCTGGCTCTGTTGCGTATAGCTTGCGAGCCTGTGACGGACGAGCTGATGAGAACACACACGAGAACAGCCCTCAATCGCAAACGTCAGAACCGCGTGTTCTAGGATTGACTCGTGACCGTAGCCCAAAACCTTCGGCAGATGCATCTCGACGTCTTCTTTGTTCATCCGCCCGAACGCTTCCGTCTCCCATTCGTCCCAGTAGCTTATGAGGGCAGACCATGTGACGGTTTCCAGAGGCTTTTTTGTATAATTGACAAGGGTAACCCTAATCCCATCCCCCATTCGCGCCACCGAAGATAGAAGAGGCTCGGGTTTATTAGGTTTACCCGGAGGGGCGTCCTTCTTACCCGGGGCGAGAAGAGAAAAATTTCAAAATACAGGCAAAGAAAGTTCACGCGACAGGAAGGGGTTCTTCTCCGGGCTTCTCAAGCTTATCAGGCAGGGAGAAGAAGGCTATTATCTCCAGGATTGCTGCTATCAGTATCAGGAAGGCACCGATGACTACTATCATCAGTATCGCACCTATGATGTACAGCAGTGCCGCCGTGTGGAAGGTTCCAACCCCAGTCTCCTCTGAAATCATGTCGTAGCTCTGCTTCATGAACCAGGCCCCAACAATCATGAGTATTGCCGCAAGCAGGCCACCTACTCCCATCATGCCGAGGCCAATCCTAGGCGATCCATGAACCCCCATCCCTGTTATTGCCCCCCACCAGCTCGCCACGAAAACAAGGCTGGCCAGTATTCCGAGTATCGCGGCCCAGAGGTACTTGCTGAATATCTCCTCCCTCCCGGTGGCCTCGGCTATGTTCTTAACTGCCAGAAGCTTTAGAATGAAGCCCACGAAGCCAACTCCAACAAAGGTCAAGATGGCGCCGATGCCACCCATAAGCTTTGCATTCTTCAAATCCGTCACGCCAATCACCTCGACATTTATTGGATGGATTCTTTATAAAAGAGTTTCTACTCAAAACTGTAAAACTGCCGTCCCTTTTTCATCCGAAATGCATCGATGGAACTAAAAGGGTACCGATGCACATTACATTTGGAAAGTCCGCGTGCATTGATGCTCAAAAGATTTCAGTTAGCTACGATTTTTTCCGACGAAAGGGTTATTAAAAGGGAGCGCCAGCATTAATCGGTGATGCACATGGTGGTTAGCCTTGCTGGAAGGGACGTTCTCTGCCTTCAGGACTTTACGAGGGAGGAGATTGAAACTATTCTCAAAACCGCCGAGATGATGAAGATATGGAACAAGATAGGAAAGCCGCACCGCGTCCTTGAGGGGAAGACGCTGGCCATGATCTTCCAGAAGCCCTCCACCAGGACGAGGATTTCCTTCGAGGTCGGCATATACCAGCTCGGCGGCTACGGCCTCTACCTCAACGCGAACGACCTACAGCTGAGGAGGGGCGAGACGATAGCAGACACGGCGAGGGTTCTTAGCAGATACGTTGATGGGATAATGGCGAGGGTTTACGCCCACAGGGACGTTGAGGACCTAGCAAAGTACGCGAGCGTCCCGGTCATCAACGGTCTGTCTGACTTTTCTCACCCGTGCCAGGCTTTAGCGGACTACCAGACCATTCTCGAGAAGAAGGGCCGCATAGCCGGCCTCAAGGTCGTCTACGTCGGAGATGGAAACAACGTGGCACACTCACTCATGATAGCCGGAACCAAGCTTGGAGCGAACGTTGTCGTTGCAACTCCAGAGGGCTACGAGCCGGACAAGAAGGTCATCAAGTGGGCAGAGCAGAACGCGGCCGAGAGCGGTGGCAGCTTCGAGCTCCTCCACGACCCGGTTCAGGCGGTTAAAGATGCGGACGTCATCTACACCGACGTCTGGGCGTCAATGGGTCAGGAGGCCGAGGCCGAGGAGAGGAGGAAGATATTCCAGCCGTTCCAGGTGAACAAGGAACTAGTCAAGCACGCCAAGCCGGACTACATCTTCATGCACTGCCTCCCGGCCCACCGCGGTGAAGAAGTTACGGACGACGTCGTTGACTCCCCGAACAGCGTCGTCTTCGATGAAGCGGAGAACAGGCTCCACGCCCAGAAAGCTGTTATGGCCCTTGTCATGGGCGGGATAAAGGTCTGATTCCATTCTATTTTTCCTGTTTTGAAGTTCAGCAAAGAAACCCTTATAAACAAAGAAACTTACTCTAAAGTATGATACTCGTGAGTAAGTTTATTGACCGGGAGTCAGAGCTTGAGTTCCTGCGTGAAAGATACCACTCTGAAAGGCCCGAGCTGATAATCCTCTACGGACGGAGGAGGATAGGAAAAACATACATCCTTCAGAAGTTCCTTTCCGAAGTTGATGGGGTCTATCTGCTCGCCGAGGAGAGCGAGACCATCCTCGACGACTTCTCCGAAAGGCTCGCCGAGTATTTCAAAGACCCGTTCCTCAGGGAGAATCCACTTCAGAACTGGAGGGCTTTCTTCACTTATCTCGCGGGAAAAAGCTCTGAAAGGCTCGTCGTGGTGATAGATGAGGTTCAATATATAGCGAAAGCCCAAAGGGACTTTCTCAGCGTCCTTCAAAAGTACTGGGATATGCATCTCTCTAATACAAAGATAATGCTGATACTCTGCGGTTCGCTGGTTTCGTTCATGGAGGGCGTTCTTTCAGCAAAGTCACCGATATACGGAAGAAGAACCGGAGCGTGGAAAGTTGAGGAAATGGACTTTTTCAACGTAAGGAAGTTCCACCCCCTAAGCACCGAGGAGGCCGTCCACGTCTATTCCGTCTTTGGAGGAGTCCCACAGTACTGGGCTGATTACAATCCAGAGCTTGACTTCTGGGACAATCTAAGAGTTCTTCTGCTGTCGAAGGGTGCAAAATACTATGATGAGCCAAAATACCTTCTTAAACAGGAGCTGAGGGATGTTTCGAGGTACTTCTCCATACTGAGGGCGATAGCACTCGGCTACAACCGCTTCGGCCAGATAGCCGACAGAGCTAAGGTTGACCTTAACTCGCTCGGCAAGTACCTCAACGTCCTTGAGGAGATGGGATACATAAGCGAGGAAAAGCCCCTCGTGGGACGGGGAAGGGGCATCTACAAAATAACCGACAGGCTCTTCAACTTCTGGTTCCGCTTCGTCTATCCGAGGAAAAGCGAGATCGAGATGGGCTTTGATGTTGTTGGAGACATCAAGCCCAAGTTTAATGAATACCTTGGCTTCGTTTTCGAGGAAATAGCGAGGCAGTTCTTAGTTGAGCTCAACAGGGCTGAAAAGATACCCTTCAGGTTCACGAGGATTGGAAGGTGGTGGCATAAAGGGGAGGAGATTGACATTGTGGCGCTGAATGAGAGGGAGAAAAAAGTTCTCTTCGTGGAAGTGAAGTGGAAAGACCTTAGCGGGAGGGAGGCGAGAGAAATCCTGAAGGATCTGGAGCGGAAGGCCGGGCTTGTCGGTCTCGATGACTGGGAGAAGGGCTACGGTCTCGTGGCGAAGGAGGTTGAAGGAAAGGAAGAGCTGATGGATGACGGCTGGATGGTTTGGGACCTGAGGGACTTTCAGGGAACCTGAAAAAAGAAACGGTTTTATACTTCTGGGCCGAAACATTTACGGGCCCAGCGGGGTCGGTGGTAATGACATGAGACTGATGAAGAAGGAGCCGAGGAAGGTAAAGATCAGGGAGAAGAAGGGGCTGTTCGGGCCGGTAAAGGAGTGGGAAGCGGAGTACGTGGTGGTGAGGGATCCGGAAAGCAAATACAAAAGAATGAGTGATGGAATCGCGGTGGCTGCCGTCCGGGGCCTGGACCTACCGAGCGGCACAATTACTGCCATAACACACACACACTGGTGGGAACACGCGATAAGGGAAAAAACGAATAGGAATGAGTACAGGCGCGTATATCTCGTGCTCGAGGGGGGCGAAGACATACCGCCGTGGAGGATATGGGACTACCACAGGAAACTGGAACTGCTGAGGGCAACGATCGGGCTTGCCACGTTCGCCGCCACGTATAAGCACAGGGAAACCGGCATATTCGGCAGGTTCGTGCACGATCCAGACCCGCACCACGTCACGGGGCGGGCGCTCACGAAGGTGGCGAAGAAGAAGGTGCACGCAATACCCGGCGACGTGAATGACGAAGAAGCGGCAAGACATATCAAAAGACGTCCGGAGCCGAATGCATACGTCATACCGGAGCCGGACGAACTCTTCGAGAACGAGGAAAACGTGGAAAAACTTGCGGAGGCATTAAAAAACGAGTTCTACCACGCATACAAGATCCTCATACCGAAGGAGGACATCGCCTACGCATTAAAAAAATCCTACGAGATCGTGAAGAAATTTGCAGACAAGGAGAGTTTCAAGGAGATCATGCAGGCAAGCCCCAGCGAAAAGGGCGTCATGAAGCACCCCGCATACCACGAGCTCATCAGGTTCCTCGAAGACTTCACCGGAGCCAAAAGGAAAGTGAAGCGCCCGAAGGCAGTCCAGGGGAAGAAGGGGAAGGACGGGAAGGAAAGCGGCGGCTCGCTGACGGTGGACGTCCTGACGATGCTCCAGGCACTAAAGCTCCTCAACTACGGCGAAGATGCCGTGAACAACGCGGTTAAAGACCTTGAGAAGAAGATCAGGAAGATAACGGAGCTCGATTATCCGACGCCCGAGGACGTTTACAGGCTCGGCCTGTACTACCTCGCGCTGTCCTACATAAGGGAGGGGAAGTTTGAAAAAGCTGAGGACGTCTTCAGGGGGCTTTAGCGCACAAGCGCCTCAATGTCTTCCAGGTCCATCATGCCCTCCCCTTTTTCATCGATTTTCCTGGCGATGAGCAGGAACCTCTTTTTGCCCCCAAAGCGCTCCGCCTTCTTTTCCAAATCTCCAAGAATCCTCTCTGCCTCCCGTCTCCTCAGCCTGCCCCACTTCACCTCGACGAATAACAGGCCGTCATCGAGCTCAAGGATTGCGTCTATTTCCTCCCCTTTGTGCCACCACCTTGCGACCCTTCTCTGCCCGAAGTCGAGTATCTTCATCTTAAGCATTTCCCTTATCAGTCTCTCAAACATTCTTCCGTAGTAGGCGTTAAGGTCTTTCTCAACCCTGACCCAGACCTCATCGACCAGCCCCAGCTCCAAGTCGGCCAGATTTGGATAGACAAAGCGGAACCAGAAGTTGAAGAAGTTGTCCTTGATGTAGTAGCGTCCCCTCTTTCTCTTTCCATAGGGAAGCTCGTAGCCAACTATGCCGAGCCTTTCAAGCGTGTCGAGGTATCTTGAAAGGTTTCCCCTGTTAAGTCCCGTGAAATTAACCAGCTCTCCGAGGGTTTCGTACCCGAGGGAGATGCCCTTGAGGATGAGCTTGTAAACCCTCGGCTCCCTCAACTCCTCTCTCAGGAGAAACTCCGGCTCCTCGTAGAGAACTTCTCCCTTTTTCAAGACCTTCTCCCTTATAGCCCCCTCCACGCTCAAATCTTTCACCATATCGAGGTAGAAGGGAACACCGCCGAAGACCGCATAGGTTTTTACAAGCTCCTCCATGCCCCTGTCGGGAAGCATCTCCGCTATCGCCCTTATGTCGAAGGGCTCTACCTTCCACTGCCCAGTCCTTCGCCCATAAAGCGGGCTTCTGTATTCCATAACCCTCTCCATCATCCCGATGGAGGAGCCGCAGAGGACAAGGAAAATCCCGGTATCCCTGAGATGCTCGTCCCAGACCTTTTGGAGAACGCTCAGAATCCCTGGTTTAAGGCTCATGAGATACTGGAACTCGTCCAGAACTACGGCTACCCTTTCGTTTTTCAGCTCATCCGCAAGGTAACGGAAGAGCTTTCCAAAATCCTCTACCTCCTTGAAGTATTCCCTCCCCGTCAGCTCCGCGAACTTTTCAGCCAGTCCTTTAACGTTCTCACCCATTGAGTCAGCGGTGGCCAAAAAGTAAACGCCCCCCTTATCCTTCAAGAACTCCTTCAGGAGCATTGTCTTTCCAACCCTTCTTCGCCCGTAGATGATTATGAGCTGGGCGCTCTTCTCCTTCCACTTTCTTTCGAGGAACTCCAGCTCCCGTTCCCTGTCCACGAACATGAGACCACCGTTAAAATGATGTTGGCAAAGTATAATAATCTTTCTACAGCATTTTCCATGAGGGCAAGCGTGCAGAACAGCAATTTATAAATGGCTGTCCAGTATATTGGACAAGATTTATAAATGATGAGGGAGTACTGGTACCCATGAGGGAGGATTTGGCCAAGGTTTTGGTGGAGTGGCAGGAAACCTGGACGCCCGAGCTCGTCGAGAGGGACTTTGATGTCTCCCTGATACCGGATAAACCGAAAAAGGTTGTAACCTTTGCCGGCTGTCGGAGGTCAGGCAAAACGTACCTGATGTTCCAGCTCATCAACGAGCTGTCAAAAAAAGCTCCAAGGGAGGAAATATTCTACATCAACTTTGAAGATGAAAGGCTCGAAAAGAGAACCGAAACTCTAACGGAGCTCATACCAACGATAGAGGAGCTCTACGGGAAAAAGGACAGGCTGTACCTCTTTCTGGACGAGATACAGAACATTCCGGGCTGGGACTCGTGGGTGAGGAGAGTCCATGATTCGAGGAGAGACGTGAGGCTTTTCTTAAGCGGCTCATCCTCAAAGCTCTCCAGCAGAGAAATCCCCACCTCACTCAGGGGCAGGGCTCTGACGTTCGAGGTTTTTCCCCTGAGCTTCCGGGAGTTCCTGAGGTTCAATGGTTTTGAGGTGCCGGAGAATTTAGATTTCAGCCCAAAAAAGCCAGCCTTGCTCAACCTGCTGAGGGAGTACCTCCTCTATGGAGGCTTTCCGGAGGTCGTTCTGACCAGCGACGTGAGGGTCAAGGGGTTAATCGTCCGGGACTACTTCAACACGGTAATAGCCCTCGATGTCGTGGAGAGGTACTCAATCAGGAATCCGGAAGAGCTCAGAACCTTCATCCGACTTCTCCTTAACTCCGAGTACGTAAGCCTGAGTAAAACCGCCAAAACAATGAGGAGCATGGGCTACTCAATATCCAAATCAACGCTCGCCAGCTACATGAGGTACCTTGAGGAGTGCTACTTTGCATTTCCCCTTGAGGTGTATTCCCCCAAGGTGAGGCTCAGGATGCAGCACCCCAGAAAGATATACTTCGTTGATACGTCCTTTTTGACGTTTCTGAGCGTGAAGTTCAGCGAGAACATGGGGAGGCTTATGGAAAACGCCGTTTTCATCGAGCTCCTCCGGAGGAGAAAGGAAGTTAATTATGCCCTCGGGAAGAACTGGGAGGTTGATTTCGTCCTGCCTGAAGAGGAGACGCTGATCCAGGTGAGCTACGATATCAGCGGAGAAGAAACGTTTAAGCGTGAGGTGAACGCTCTCAGAAAAGCTTCGAGAGAATTCGGCTTTAAAAACGCCCTGCTGATTACGTGGGACGTGGCGGGCAGGGTAAAAGGGAAGGGCATTATCATAGATATGATACCCCTGTGGAGGTTTTTAATGGGTTCCACCTGAGCCGGCAGACAACCGTTTTATATGTTTTTAACCTACAGTCTGTGAGGGGTGAAAAATGGCGCCTATAGCAGAGATGGGATGGGGAGAATTTGAGTACGAGGTGCCGAAGGGGTGGTTCGGAAAGGAGAAGAAAAAACTGAAGTATGTGGAGTATAAACCAGCTTTTTCAGACATAATAGGTTCGAAAATACTAGCAAAGGCAATAAAGGAGAGTTTAGATCTGGATCTCGATGGGCGGATTTCCATAGATGCTGCCCTAACACACACACAGGTCAGAGATGGTAGATCCTCCCATCCCTGTGGTGAAGAACCCAAAACTGCACGAGCCGTCTGACTACGAGCGAATGAAGGGAGGGTTCTACGAAGCAGGGAAGTGGTCGACCTTCCTCCACCTGCTAGTAACGCCAATAATTGCAAAGTACGGGTTTGGGAAGATACGTGATCTCGATTACAGGGAAAAATTTATAAAGGCACTAAAGGAAGCGTTGAGCAGGGTGAAGATCGCGGACACGAAGGCATATTTACATAACGCAAGTTTAAAACCGGAAAGAGTAGACGATCTAAAAGATGGTTTCCTCCTCCCACCGCTGGAAGAGGTTCTCCAGGACCCCAAGAAAAGGAACGAGTTTGTGAGTTGGCTGCGGGTAGCACTCAGAGATGTAGGGGTAAGAACATACGAGGAGGAGATCGACAAAATGATTGATAGGGTATATCCGCTTGCTATGAAGATACACGACAAGTTCGTTAGCGGGTGGGGCGGCTTCGATGAATGGGGCAACCCAATAACCACTGTAACGAGCGAGGAAGTAAAGAAGTGGGAAGAGTTCGAGGAGTACCTGAAAATACTCCAAGAATTCGCTGGTGTTAAACTGAAGCAACCGGAACCGACCATTGCTCAGAAGAGGGCACAGCCAGTTGAGAGAATACAGACGAAGGAAAGAACTATTGGAACATCCACAGACCTCCCCAGTGCGAAGCTTGAAGTCCTTTCCATGCTCCAGGCCCTGAAGCTCCTTAACTACAGCGAAGAGGCGGTAAACAACGCCATGATGGACTTCAAGAGGAAGATTACGGACATCATAGAGCTCGAAAACCCCACGTTGGAAGACCTCTGCAGACTCGGCATGTACTACCTTGCGCTGTCCTACATAAAGGAAGGGAAGTTCGAAAAAGCGGAGAAAGCCTTAAGGCACCTCTGAGTTTTCCCGCCTTCTCCACAGCCCTTCACTATATCTGAGCCCTCAGGAAGTGCCGTTTTATGAGAGCGCATCCCCACAAAACGCCCATTTTATGAAAGCAGGCTTTCATAAACGGTACAATTTATGAAAGTGCACTTTCATAAAATGGGCGTTTTGTGAAAGTATGCTTTCACAAAACAAAGAACCTTTTAAACCCCTCCCCCAACTCCCCACCATGCTGGAAAAGTTGTTTTCCCTCGGCTACTCGAAGACCTTCGCGGAGCGCTATTATGAACTCTGGGGCGAGAGGGCTTTAAGCATAGCCGAGGCGATGGAAAAGCCCCTGCCGAGGTGCTTCCGCATAAATACCCTTCGCATCGAAGTTCCAAGGCTCACCAAACTCCTCAACAAGAAGGGCTTTCAGTTTAAGAGGATTCACTGGGCGAGGGAGGGCTTCTGCCTGACGAGGGAACCCTTCTCGATAACCTCAACGCCCGAGTACCTCAGCGGTCTCCTCTACATTCAGGAGGCCAGCTCGATGTATCCACCGGTGGCACTCGAACCGAAGCCCGGCGAGGTCGTTGCCGACATGGCGGCGGCACCGGGAGGTAAAGCTTCTTACCTCGCCCAGCTGATGGAGAACGAGGGCATCATCTACGCCTTCGACGTTGGCGAAGATAGGCTGAGGGAAACCCGCCTGAACCTCTCAAGGCTTGGAGTCACAAATACGGTGCTCTTCCACAAATCGTCGCTCCACATAGATGAACTCGGCGTCGAGTTCGACAGAATACTCCTCGATGCCCCCTGTACTGGTTCGGGGACGATACACAAGAACCCGGAGCGGAAGTCCAACAGAACGATGGAGGATGTAAAGTTCTGCCAGGGACTGCAGATGAGGCTCATTGAGAAGGGCCTAAGCGTGCTCAAAAGGGGTGGAACCCTCGTCTACTCCACCTGCTCCCTTGAGCCAGAGGAGAACGAGTTCGTGATCCAGTGGGTTCTTGATAACTTCGACGTTGAGCTTTTGCCCCTTCGCTACGGCGAGCCGGCTCTAACGATGCCCTTTGGAGTCGAGCTGAGCGATGAGATAAGAAAGGCGAGGCGCTTCTACCCCGACAAGCACGGCACGAGCGGCTTCTTCGTGGCAAAGATTAAAAAGCTTTGATTGGCCTCCAGATCATTCCTTCGATTCTGCCGCAAGCCTCTCTTCGAGTTCCCTAAGCCTCTTCAAAACGTCCCCGCTGAGGTTCTTCGCCAGCTCTTCCCGAGCTTTTTTGGCCAGCTCGAACTTGGAATCGTACTTCCCGAGGGCGGTCCAGTGAATCTTCTTGCCCTCTACGAAGACGTCGATGTCGCAGAGCCTCTTGTAGCCGACGTACTCGATGCCCTTCAGCAGGAACTTAACGCGCACCGGGTCTTCCCACGTCAGGAGCTTGAGCTTGTAAACCGGAACGCGCATGAACGGCCTCGGGTAGTCCCAGTCCCAGCCCTCGCCAACGACGAAGCCGAGGTCGAGGTCTTCTATGACCATCATCAGCCTCTCTATGTTCTCATCGTAGTGCTTTTCCGTATCGTAGATTTTGATGGTAATTTCCTTCCACTCGGGCATCAGCCGGAGGAGGAGTATTGGGGCGTCGATGCTCAGCTCACGGTAGACGTTGAGAAAATCCCTGTGTATAAGAACTGCTCCTTCGATCTCTTCGGGTCCGATAGGGGAGTTGAGTTTTCTCCTCGTCACGCCTATTATCGTGTCCCCCGCTTCACCCTCGTCGAAGGCGGTTCGTATGTCCATGATCTCCCCACCGTACTTCTGGGCGAGAAGTTCAAGCCCCTCCTGAACCCTGTCCGGAACCCTCATGAGGATCAGCGTGCTCTCCACGTGGACCTTTTCCACCGGGAGCTTTCTGTTCACGACGGTGCTCAGAACGACCGGTGCGTGACAGCTCAAAAGGAATGCCGTTTCGGGCGGGATGGTTTCCTTCTCCCACTCATCGGTGACGAAGACTATCGTCTCGAACTCGCTGCTGTTCCTTATGGCCTCATCGGTAGGCATCTCCTCAACACCAAAGACCTGGGAGATTGCCGCTTTGACGGCCTCCCCCCTGGGCGTTCGGAGGAAGATTATGGACGGACCAAACCGGAGAACCTTCATCACATACCCCTCCACAGCTTATAACCCCTATCGAAATCAGTCCCCCCGGGATACTTAACGCGGTAGGTCTTCCCGCTCGGCAGAAGGACGAAGTTAACGCCGAGAACGCCATTTAGGCCCCTCTCGATGAGCTTGAAGTTATGGCCATAGAGCTTAAAATCCGCATCGAGCTCAAGGACGTCCCTCCAGGTGTGGCCGAGGGCGAACCTCTTCCCCCCTATCTCCACGACCGTCCCGGGATCGACAACGGCCTTCCCAAAGAACTCCCTGACCAGCTCCTGGTCGTCCTCGTTTCCCGGAACGACGTAGAGTTTCACCCCGTAGCCCTTGAGGATATGGGCGAGCTTCCTTATTGCGCCCTGGTAGCGGGGTCTGAGCTCGGGCCGTCTCTCCAGCTTTACGTTGTCGGCCAGGTCGCCGGTATGGATGACGTAATCGGGTCGGGTTTTTTCTATGAGCTCGCCGATGAAGCGGTAGACACTCTCGGGAGTGTCGCTTACGTGCATGACCTTGGTCTCATCGGAGGAAGCGAGCACTTCAAGGACCCTTTTCCGAAAGATAGGCAGTTTAAACGGCATTGGAGAGACTAGGAGCAGGGCTTATATATACCTTCCCACAACTCCCATGGGGTGTTGATATGAAGGTTCTAGTTCTCGGTGCCGGAAACGTTGGGAAAGCTATAGCCTGGGATTTGAGGGACGAGTTCGACGTTCACGTGGGAGACGTCAGTGAGGAGAGGCTGAAAGCTGTCTCCGAATTCGCCACGCCTCTGAAAGTTGACGCGTCCAGCTTTGATTCCCTCGTTGAGGTTATGAAGGGCTTCGAGCTTGTAGTGGGTGCCCTGCCAGGGAGGTTCGGCTATCAGTCGGTTAGGGCCGCAATAAAGGCTGGCGTTGACATGGTGGATGTTTCCTTCATGCCGGAGAACCCGCTGGAACTTCGAGATGAAGCCGAGAAGGTCCAGGTGACGGTCATCTTTGATGCGGGCTTTGCTCCTGGACTGAGCCACATCCTGATGGGCAGGATATGGAACGAGATTGACGAGCTGAGGGAGGGCTACATCTACGTTGGCGGCCTTCCGAAGGAGCCGAGGCCACCACTCTATTACAGAATTACATGGTCACCTAAAGATTTAATTGAGGAATACACGAGGCCGGCGCGCGTGATAAGGGACGGCGAGGTTACCTCCGTTGACCCCTTCGAGGAAATCCGGGAGATAACCGTGGGGGACTTCGAGTTCGAGGCCTTCGTGAGCGATGGCCTGCGCTCTTTATTGGAGAGCGTTAGGGCGGAGAAGCTTGAGGAGTGGACGCTCCGCTGGCCGGGCCACCTGGAGAAGATGAAGGTCCTGAGGGAGCTCGGCTTCTTTAAACCCGAGCACGTTGACAATACGCTCGACGTTATAGCGCCCCTCATGACCTACGAGAGTCCGGACTTCTCGATAATGCAGGTGGTCGGAAGGGGAACGCTGGACGGAGAGGAGAAGGAGATAGGCTACCTCCTGTACGACGAGGAGAAAGAGGGCTTCACCTCGATGGCCCGCGTCACTGGGTTCACCGCGGCGATAATAGCGCGCCTCGTGGCCGAGAAGGGCTGCATCTTTGGGGTTATTCCCCCTGAGATACTTGGGATGAGGATAGACACCTTCACGCGCATAACCGAGGAGCTCGCCGAAAGGGGAATAAAGATCGAGAGGTGGGAGAATGCTCCACCTGGTGATAGCCGAGGCCGAACTTGAGCTGGCGCCCAAAAGCATAGTGGATCATCCCGCGATAGTTAACCACGCAAAGCGCAGGGGCAAAAAGCCCGAGGAAATCCTCCTCGATGCAACCTACCACCACTCGGCCATCAAAAAGCTCCCGGACGGGGAGAGACGGGGAAGGCCGGATATAGTCCACGTCTGCCTCCTCAACGCCCTTGAGAGCATAGCCAACAAAGAAAACCTGCTGAGGGTTTACGTCCACACGAGGAACGACGAGGTGATATACATTAAGCCAGAAACCCGGATTCCGAGGAACTACAACCGCTTCATTGGCCTGATGGAGAGCCTCTTCAAGAACCGTGCGGTTCCGAGGGACCTGGAACTGCTCCGCATTGAGGAGAAATCCCTCGGTGAGCTCGTGGAGGAGTTAAACCCCGACGGGGTATTCGTGATGCATGAAGATGGGGAGAGCATAAAGCCGGGGAATTTCGGGAAAGTCCTCTCAGGGCTCCAAAACCCACTCGTAGTTGTCGGGGGCTTTCCTCACGGCGACTTCAGAAGCAAAATTCCTGGGAAGAAAATAAGTCTTTACAAAGAACCGTTGATGGCATGGACAGTTGTGAACGAGATAATCGTCAATTTTGAGCATTGGAGCCTCTAAATTGAGTAGAAAGATTACACAATGTTTTTATATTGGTTCTCCTTTATTTTCCCCGGATTTCGTCCGGATACAACGCCTGCTGAACATCCAGGGGGTGTGAATCGATGAGAAAAATAAGCTTCCTGATGGCGTTTTTGATAACCGGGTATATCCTCGGAATCTGGAACTTCCTGGTTCTGCCCAAGTACTATATAAACTTCGGACTGAAGGGATTCCTGATATCGCTGATACCGATGCTCGTAGCGCTGTTCCTGATATACAGTGAGGCGGAGAGCACCAAACGCACCAGATACCTGATATACGAGCTGTTCTTCAAGATATCGCGCACCCCGGCGCTGATATTCGTGCTTATCATGTTCCTGCTCGTGATCCTAGGAATAACAACCTACTACTCCTCGTACAGTCTCATATACATCTTTGGCATCGGGCCCAAGTACGTCCCGGCCATCGCCTTTGGAACAATACTCCTCTCTGTGATCCTTCTCCTACTCGCCAAGGGCAAGACCCTCGAGGTTATCTCGGTGCTCTCGGTGCTCTTCGTGCTCTTCGCAATCCTCTCAGCCATCATAGTCAGAAACCAGGCCCTCAGTGCCGTTACCGCGCCGCAGGCCGTCCACTACATGAACAACGCAGTTTCGGCGATAACTTCCTTCGACCAGCCGCTTTCCATCAAGGGAATCCTCTACATGCTCATATCGGTCCTGGTTTCCTTTGGACTCGGTGCGGGCGTTTACTACGTGGTCGGGAGCTTCACCCCGGAGGAACTTGACCTCAAAAAGGTTCTCGCTGCTGTTTTCGTCCTCCAGATAATACTCAGCTTCGCGGCAGCTTTCACCGTCGCCTATTCCCTCGGCGCGGCATATCAGGGATTCGGAAAGGCATTCCACAACCCCAATATCCCCGCGGAGGAGTCCATGAAGCTCTACCTCGGCTTCCAGAACCTCAAGGAGTACGCTACCAATAGTGAGAAGAGCCCGATGGACTCGATTGAAGTGTTCTACTCGATTCCCTACGTGCTCAGGGGCAATATCGCCAACGCCGACAGGTTGATATACCTGCTCATGCTGTCGCTCTACTTCGCCGGATTGACCACCATCATAGTCCTCATCGAGATGGGCAGTCAGATACTCTCCGAGGTCATGCAGCTCGGGAGGAGCAAGAGCCTGACGCTGGTGGCATTCCTCGGCCTTGTGCTCTCCGCAACAATGGTCGTAAGCGACATCAGAACCATGTTCGTCGTTGTCCCCTTCAGCGTCGGTGCCCTCATAGCGGCGGTGGAGGCCTACCCGCTCCTCTCGGGAGAGCTTGCACACAACAAAGGGATCGTTGGGAGCATAATCGTATTGCTCTTCCTGGCGGGCATTGTGAGCCTCTACTTCACCTTCAGGGCCCCAGGAACACCGATCAAGATCGGGGCACTGCTCGGTCTCGTCCTCTTCGTGCCGGTGCTCATGAACAGCATGCTGATGAAGACCCGCCGCTGAACTTTTTCCATTTTCAAAAATTTTTTAAAGACCCTTCCCAATCGGTTTTAGAACGCTTATGGGAGGTCTGAAAAATGGGAGACAAGACCAAGGTTCAGGTTAGCAAGCTCAAGCCGGGAAGGTACATCCTTATCGACGGCGAGCCCTGCAGGATAGGCAACATAACCGTTTCCTCGCCTGGCAAGCACGGCTCCGCCAAGGCCAGGATCGAGGCCGTTGGAATCTTCGACGGCAAGGTCAGGAGCATCGTCAAGCCCACCAGCGCCGAGGTTGACGTTCCGATCATTGACAAGAGAACTGCCCAGATCATCGCCATGACCCCTGACACCGTCCAGATTATGGACATGGAGACCTACGAGCTCTACGATGTCCCGATCGAGGGCGGCGTCGCCGACGAGATCAAGGACCAGCTCAAGGAAGGAATAAACGTCGAGTACTGGGAGACCCTCGGCAGGATCAAGATAATGAAGCTCAAGGGCGAGTGAGCTTTTCTCTTCTATTTCCCGCAACCTTTTAAGAGGACGCTCCAATTCTCAGCGGAGGTGCGACTATGGACTTCCTGTACACCTACGAGACACTCAAGCTGGAGTTCCCTCTCGTTGAGCCGGAGGAAGCACGGTTTGCAATCATGGGAATTCCCTTCGATGGAACGACCAGCTTCAAGCCCGGCGCGAGGTTCGGGCCGACCCTCATCAGGCACGCAACGCTCAACCTAGAGAGCTACATCATTGACTACGGCGTTGACATAGCAGAACTCCCTATAGCGGACATAGGGGACGTTGCCGTTGTCGCCGGCGACCCTAGGAAGACCGCGGACAGAGTGAGGGAGACCATCAAGGAGCTCAAGCGCGTCAATCCCGACGTTATCCCGATACTCCTGGGCGGCGAGCACTCCCAGACACTGGGTGCGGTTGAGGCGCTCAACCCAAAAAGCTACGTCGTCTTCGATGCCCACCTCGACCTGCGCGAGAGTTACGAGGACAACCCCTACAACCACGCCTGTGTGGGGAGGAGAATAAGCGAACTGGGAGTCAGGGAAGCCATGTTTGGAATACGGAGCGGTACGAGGGAGGAAGTCGAGTACGCGGAGAGGGAGGGTATAGCGTGGGTGCACGCGAGGGACTACGACTTTGATGCATTCGTTGAGCTGGTGAAGCCTCTCCCGGAGCCTATCTACCTCTCGGTTGACATAGACGCGTTTGACCTCTCACTGGTTCCCTCAACGGGGACTCCTGAGGCCGGTGGTTTAGGGTTCTGGGACGTTATCGAGGCCGTTGAGTGGCTCGTGGAGAACAAGAGGATAGCCGGTTTTGATATAATGGAAGTGGCTGGAAGCGAACTCGGGGATATAACCGCCCTAACCGCGGCGAAGCTTCTATTTTACTTCATAGGTGCCGCTGGAAGGGTGTACTGAAGGTTTTATTCCTTTAAACCGGAAAGCACAAAATATTTAAGCCATAACGTAGATCATACATTAAGGGGTTCACAATGAAGCAAGAAATCCCAATTTTCTCAAGAACAAGACACGTAAAACACTACTTAGCCTATCACTTCGCCTGGATACCGAAATACCGGAGGGACATTCTCACTGGAGAAGTCGCCGAAAGGCTCAAACAAATGCTCAAAGAGTACGCCGAGGAAATCGACTGTGAGGTTATTGCCCTAGAAGTAATGCCCGACCACGTTCACGTTTTCCTCAGGGCAAAGCCAAACCTTTCACCAGCCAAAATAATTAACCACCTGAAGGGCAAGACAGCAAGAAAACTCCTCCAAGAATTTCCAGAATTAAGAACAAAGACAACCAACGGTCGCTTATGGTCACGCTCCTATTTTGTCACTACAGTTGGCTACGTGACGGACGAGATTGTTAAGCACTACGTTGAAACCCAATGGGAGCGTGAGTTAAAACGAAAAGGGCGGTAACGGTTAAACTCCAGCCGAGCAAGGAGCAGGCAAAAACACTCTCCGAGTTAGCAGACTTAGGAGCAAAAGTCTGGAACCGGGTAAATTATTTGAGAAGACAACAATTCTTCGAGGACAAAATCGTGGACTTTAATAAAACTGAAAAGACAGTTTATGAAGAGTTCAAGCGGGAAATTGGTTCTGCTACCGTCCAACAAATCTGCCGGAAGAACGCAGAAGCGTGGCGTTCATTCTTCTCCTTCCTTCGGAAGAAGCGGAACGATGAACTCCCCTCTTGGCTAAAACCGAAACCACCAAACTACCTCAAAGAATATGGAAAGAGAAAACCCTTAATCGTCCTCAGGAACGACCAATACACAATTGATGGAAACAAGCTCATTCTCAAAGGCCTTGGTAAATTCAAACGCCTTGAAATCCAGTTCAAGGGTAGAATACACTTGAAGGGCAAGCAAGGACGCTTAGAAATCACTTACGACTCGGTAAAGCGGAAGTGGTATGCTCATCTAAGCCTCACGGTAGAGGAAAAACTCGAAGGTGGAGAATGGGTTCCACTCCCGAAAACTCCTAAAGGAAGTCTCTCCGCGGGAATTGACTTGGGAGTGAACAATTTGATGGCTGTTTACGTTGAAAACGGCGAAAGCTTCCTCGTGAACGGAAGGCCGTTGAAGAGCATTGATTTTTACTGGAGGAAGAAGATTGCCGATTACCAGTCGAAACTCAACAAGTCTGGAGCCAAAACGAGCAAGAAGTTAAAAAGAATGCACGAGAAGGCCAAGCTTCAGGCCAGGCATTACATTAACACTGCAGTCAGGCAAACGGTTAGAAGGCTTTACAATTTGGGTGTTTCTAAGATTGTCGTCGGTTATCTCAAGGGCATCAGTAGAAACTCTGAGAAGGGCAAAAAGCAGAATTTCCTCCTCTCTCACGTGTGGCGGTTCAATACTGTCATCAAGCGCTTAACCGAGGTTGCTGAGGAGTATGGTATTGTTGTTGAAGTCGTGAATGAGGCTTTTACTTCGAAAACTTGTCCCGTTTGCGGGAAGCCCCACGATGGGGCTCGCTTTGTTCGTGGATTGTTTAAGTGTCCCGCAACGGGGCTTGTTTTCAATGCAGACTTGGTTGGTGCCTTCAACATTTTGAAGAAGGCAATAAAAACCATAACCCCGAGCCTGCCGGGCTTGACGGTGGGTAGGGGTAACTGGCCTAAGACCGGGCCAGAGGGGTTCGAAGAACCCATTTTAAGGGTTGCACTGATGAGAACCCCTCAAACCTCCCCGCCTTTAGGTTAAGGGGGTTCCCCGGTGTCAGGGCGAGGAGGAGGTCGGCTGTTCTGGCTGGGAGAGTGCATCAACGGAAGCCTCACCAAACCCCAAGGGGGCATTCTCTAGGGGCTTCTTCATGGAGTACGGGTACTCCCTCCTGCCAACCAACAGTATTCCTGTCACGAATCCGAGAATCTCCATGACAACATCTTGGGCCTTGTTCCTTAGACTCTCGTGAAGCCAAGGCATCTCTGGCTGGAGGGCAACCTCCATGAGCTCCCACAAGACGCCCACTAAAACAAGGGCAAACAGGCTTATGGACACAATTTTCAGCGAGCTCCACTGGAGGTTGTACGTCCTCGACGATTCCAAGACCACCTCGTTGAATATAACCCACGTGACAAGACCTCCCAGGTAGTGACTGGGTATATCTGCGGCCTTCCAGAACTGGTTGTAGAGGTCAAGATGGAGAAAAGGGACGTTGAGAAACGTTATATGGGCGGCCATGAATATGGAAAAGAGGGTATAGATGCCGTCGTTGTAGAAGGGGCTTACCCATGGCCATATCTTTCGGCTTGGCTTGGGATAAACCCATCTGACAAAGCTGGGTACAAAGAGTGAGACGAAGCCAGTCGCGGCGGCATAGATTTGATCCGTTTTTCCGTAACTTAGAGCGCTGATCAGGCCAAGAAAAACGATGACCCTGGCACCCATTATCACTCCTTTCTCCCACGCCCGCATTCAAACCACCAAAGTCCACCCCACGGAATTTCATAATCCGTCGGGCTTTATATACTTGCCGGCCAAAAATAGACCATATCCGAACTAAAAAGAGCCTAAACAAGAACCATTTTGGTGGTAAGTGTTGAAGGGAGACCTAAGAAGGAGGTTTGTAACCAGCCCGCTTCATCTCCCTCTCGATGCTCCTCACCTCGAGCAGTTCTCTTCTGAGTACCGGAACCCAGAGGGTCTCCACGAGAACCGTAACAAGAACGGTGATTATGGTGACGCTGAGGATTATTTCTCCCCACTGAATCAGGTCAGGGTTGTTGTACGTAATTCCGAGCGTCAGAGGGAGGCTGGCCAGGGCCGCAGGAACTACACCTCTCGGGCCCTCAAGCGATATGAAGAGGTACTCCTTGAAGGGGCGCCATTTCAGTATCGGGAGTGAAGCCATTGGCCTGGCTACCAGCATCAGGACGAACGCTATGATAACGCCCTGCACGATGTGGCCCTTTATTATCTCCGGGTTCAGGCTCGCTCCTAAGAGGGTGAAGATGAATATCGTGAATATTGCCGAAAGGCTCTCGTTGAAGTGAACCTCCCTCTCAACCGCCCTCATAACCCTCTTGACCACGGGAATGTCATCCCTGAAGAAAACCTTGTGGTTGCCCAGAACTATGCCCGTAACCGTCACCACCAGATAGCCAGAGGCCTGAACCAGCTCTCCCAGGAGAAAACCCCCAAATGCCATCACGAGGGAAAATATTACTATCTCAGGAAAGTCCTCCACCTCGGTCCGTTTAAGAATGCCATATCCAACGACTCCGAGGACGATTCCGATCAGTATCGATGCACCCATCTGGTACAGGAAGAAAACGACGGCCGCTGGGTAGAGGCCGATATAGCCCGCTATGGTCTCCAGAAACCTTGCGCTGGACGCCTCTGGAACCAGCATCGCAACTGCAACGGATGTGAGGACTATGCCGAGGGGATCGTTGAAGATTGACTCAGTCACGATTATGGTCTCGATGTCTTCGCGGACACGGTACTGTCTGAACAGCGGGATGAGGGTTGCAGGGTCAGTGGCGGCTACGATCGCCCCGAAGAGGAACCCGACGATGAATGGTACATGGAAGAGCCACGAGAAGATTCCGCCGATGATGAGCGCGGTGATGAGGAGTCCCAAGGTATCCAGGGTCAGTATCGTCTTTGAGTTTCTCTTCAACATCTTCCAGCTGAGTGTGTGGCCCTCCGTGAAGAGTATCATCACCAGGCCAAAGACACGAACGTAGTTGAACAGCTCGTTGGCGAGCCCCCTGTTCAAGAGACCAAGAACAGGACCGACTAGTATGCCGAGGAACATGAAGAGGGGAATGTATGACACGTTAAACCTCTTGCTCACGAGAAGGGAAACCAGCCCCACGGCTAGAACGACGAAGAATACATAGACCATCAGATCAACGGTTGGAACCAGGACATTCGATGCACCCGTTACAGACATTGCTATTCCTCCAATTGAGTTTGCCCTCAAGGTTAATAAGCATGCCGAGGGCTTCTTTTGTTATCCTTATTGGTACAATGTTCTAAACGTTGCCCCGGTGTCGCGTTCAGCCCACAAAGCCTTAAATAGAACTTTTTTCATCAGTCAGAATTGGTGATGGCCGTGGAAGTCGAGTCCGCCCTTGAGAGATTCCACTCACTTAAACTGGCCGACATAATGCCGAGATTCGAAACGATGCCTGTGGTAACGGCCGATTCTGACATCCTCAGCGTCCTCAAGATACTCAGAACCAGACACCACGTTTGGGTGGTAGAGAGCAGGGAGAGCATGAAACTGGTAGGGGTTATCCGCTACATAGACGTCATAGACGTCCTTCTGCCGCCTGAAGCTCACAGGTTCAAGCTGGGAATGACGAGCAAAACCATGAAATCGATGCTCGGCGGGGCCACAAGGGCGGAGGACGTTGCGGAGAGGCACGTGCTGACGGTGGAGGAAGACGCCACAGTCCTTGATGCTCTCACAAAGATGCGTAAATACCGGATTCAGGTGCTGGCGGTCGTAAAGGACGGCAGGCTGGTGGGAGAGGTGAGTCTGCGCATACTGATAGACGAACTCCTGAGACTGCTCCGGGTAGGTGGTGCCCAATGGAAAGCGTGACATGGCTGCTCTTCGCCCTTGGAATTTCGCTCATCCTCGCGAAGATAGGGGACAGCATCATCGAACGCTACGAGCTCCCGGGAGTCCTCGGAGAGCTGCTGATGGGAATGATACTCGGAAACCTGGTTTACTTCGGTATCGTTGCGCCCCAGTACCTGCCGATAGTCAGCGGCGAGGGGTTTGCCACGGACATGACCGTGGTGGCCAACTTCCTCGCCAAGCTGGGTATAATATTCCTCCTGTTTCTCGGTGCCCTCGATGCAGACCTTGAACAGCTCAAGAAGACGGGAGTTACCGCAACGGTCTCGACGGTTCTCGGTGTCTTTGTTCCCCTCGTCCTCGGCTGGTTCGCCCTCATGGAGATGGGTTACCCGAGCAGAGAAGCCTTTGCCGGTGGTGTCCTGCTGACCGCGACGAGCATCGGCCTGACCGTCAGGGTGATGATGGATCTGGGCGTTCTCAAGAGTGAGGTTGGTGCTGCCTCCCTGAGCGCGAGCGTCATGGACGATTTTCTGGGCATAGCCCTCGTCATCTTTGCCGTCGGAAGCGGCGGCCTTCTGGAGCTCTCGGTTAAAATCGTGGCGTTCTTCATTCTCACCGGGGTCATCTGGTGGTTCCTCGTCGATTATTACATAAAATTCGCCGAGAGGCTTCACGTGGAGAAGGGAATCCTCGGAGTGGTTCTCGGGATGATGTTCCTCTTCGCGGCTTTAGCTGAAGGCTGGTTCGCGGCTGCAATAGAGGGTGCGTTCATGATGGGCCTCGTCCTCTCAAAACTGCCAGAAGGAAAGCGCCTCATGGAGGACGTGAAGGCCATCGGCTACGGCCTGCTGATACCGTTCTTCTTTGTCCACACGGGAGCGATGCTCAACCTTACGGTCTTCGAGAACGCCAACGCCCTTATCCTTGCCGCGGTCCTCACTACCGTTGCTGTCTTCGGAAAGGTCTTCGGAAGGGGACTGGGAGCGTGGATAACCGCTTGGGGACGCGGAAGGGCTTTCCTCTTCACCAAGAAGAACTTCTGGATGTCGCTCCAGATGGGCATTGGTTCGGTTCCGAGGACAGAGGTCGCGCTCGTTGACCTGATGGTGGCGATACACGGGGGAGCGATAAGCCCCGAGCACGCTCCGGAGTTCATAGCGGCGACCCTGATATTCATAACGGTCTCGGTGCTGATAACGCCGCCACTCCTCAAGTGGGCGTTTAAGGAAGAGATAGAGACAACGAGGGCACAGAAGGCCAGTGCAAAGGTGGAGAGAATCCAGGCAACCAAAGAGAAGATAAGGGAAATAAAGGGCTCCCATTGAAACCTTCGTTTTATTTTCCTTCAGAGTCTATTTTAACGTGGTTATAGCCCCAGGTCAATTTTCAACCTGGTGAAACACAACAGTCCTGGAAATATTTATACGCCTAGCCTGCATATCAAAAAGTAACGGTGATGATGTATGGGAAAAATAGCAAGAATAACTTTGCTATTCATCGCAATAATTTTGATTATTTTACCAAACCTGTCTAGGGCTAACATCTCAAACGCCCCTTCTCAGCCCGTTAACATAAGCTCGTGTGCACTCATAAACCAGTCGGGATATTACATACTCACCAGAGACATAAATGCCAGCGAAAGTATGATGTGCATTATGATAACCGTCAGCAACGTTGTCCTTGATGGAGCGGGGCACACTATCGAAGGTCTGGGGAACTACCACACTATCGGGATATATGTCAAAGGCTCAACAACCCTCACAAACGTTACGGTCCGGAATCTAACAGTTAAAGAGTGGTTCCATGGAATACGTTATGAGAATGTCATTGGAGGGCTCATAGAAGACAGCATGATCACAAAAAACTTCGGATTCGGTATTTTTCTGTCTCAATCCCGCAACATCACGATAACTGGAAATGCCGTGGATTCTAATTACTGTCCGGGGATATTCCTTCACAATTCAAGCGACAACACGATTTCAGATAACAGCGTGAGCTTTAATACCGAGGGGATTTCCCTCAGCGCCTCCAGCAATTCAAACCTGGTACTGGATAACAACGCAAGCTCAAACACCAACAGGGGAATCACTGTAACGTATTCAAACAACAACACAGTATCCATGAACTATATAGGGAGAAACATTCATGAAGGTATCTTCCTGCAGGAGGCCGGGGGAAACACGATAACAAAAAACAACGTAATCTCAAACGGATATCACGGGATTAACCTCTACTCAAGCAGGCAAAACATCGTAACCGACAACTATGTAGCGCTGAACAGGCAGGATGGAATTGTCCTCCACTCAGCGTCCCAGAATGTAATATCCGGCAACACAATACTCGAAAACCGTTTCCGCGGAGTCTCCCTCTGGAAATCCAGTGGCTCCAACACGGTGGCCAGCAACACAATAAGGGCTAACAAGGATGCGGGAATATCTATCGACTCCTCAAACAGAAACATCATTGCTCACAATAACGTGGGCTCCAACAGATACGGAGTGTTCCTTTTCAATTCCAACGACAACCTAATCTACGACAACTACCTGAACAACACTAAGAACGCCCAAGACAATGGGGAAAACAGGTGGAACATTGAAAAAACAGCTGGCACAAACATAGTCGGCGGCCCGTGTCTCGGGGGAAACTACTGGAGCGACTACTCCGGAAGGGATACTGACGGGGATGGCTTTGGGAACACCATGTTGCCATATACCGCCGGCGGGAACATTCTGCACGGTGGAGACTATCTGCCTCTCGTGCCGGTCTCCGAAAACGCGTCCTGCACTCCCGTCACGACCACATCAACGACATCAACGGTTTCTCCTTCGTCCACGGCCTCATCTATCGCCACCTCCTCCACCAGCACCGTTAGTTCCTCGACCACAACACCGTCAAAGCCCACTTCGTCAACAACCACCCCTACGACGACTTCGGAAGGAAGAGAAGGCACAGCCTCAGGTACCGGTGGGGAGAAGGCGACCATATGCGGTCCCGCCCTGCTGTTGGGGTTAGCCCTAATCCCGTTCATCCTGAGGAAACTTAAAGGGAAGAGATAGAAAATGGAAGGTAAGTCTCAGCCGAAGAACGCCCCCATGGCGCTCATTTCCTCCTCGCTCATGGACTTTATTTTGAACTCGGGCATCTCGGGAAGCAGTTTCTCGTATTCTTCCTTTGTTATCTCCTCAGCCCCTCCGTTCCTGACACGGTAGAAGATGCCGTATTCGGGGTCGCGGTACGCAATGAGGAACTCTTCGACCTCAATGTCATCGAACTCCACGAAGATGACGTTTCCGCCGGTGTAGGGCTTCCTGCACTTGAATGGGAAGCTTGAGGAGTTGAGCATCGCATCACCCAAAGCTTGGTTGGCCTTCTCGCCGTTTATCTCGGTCCAGAACTTTCTGCCCTCGAAGTCACCCTCAACGACGATGAGAAACCTCTTCCCGTCGAGCTCGACGATTGGCCCTTTCTCCGCGAGTATCTTAAACAGCCCGCCGATTGTCTCGGCGTTTCTAAGGGAAGCAACGAATCCTTCAACCTTCATAGTTTCCACCGAAACTGGTTTCAGCTAGGACTATAAAAGGCTTAAGCTTTTTATTGGCCACACCCATTCAAGGTTGATGGTGTCAAAAAGGCAGTACCTCAGAAAGTGGGGAATTGTCATCGCCTTTTCAATCCTGGCCGGCCTAGTTGGTGGTTTGGGGGCGATAGTCTTTAGGGTATTCATAGGAGTGGTTCACAGGTTTTTCTTCGAGTGGCTTCTCCCCCGGGTTTCCTACGAGGTGGGAAGCTTTAATCTCGGTTACATACTCCTGCCAACGCTCGGCGCGTTGGTGGTCACACTCTTTGTCATCAAGTGTCCCGAGATTAAGGGGAACGGCATCCCGGAGGTCATAGAGGCCGTCATATTCAAGGGCGGCAACATCCCCGGAAAGTTCGCGGTTCTGAAAACGATAGCCACGGCGATAACCATAGGCTCCGGCGGCAGCGTGGGACGTGAGGGACCGATAGGATTCATCGGGGCTTCCCTGACCTCCATTCTGGCACGTTGGTTCAACTTATCGAGGGAGATGAAAAAGCTCCTGGTCACCTGCGGTCTGGCGGCAGGTATAGCCGGCACCTTCAACACCCCACTCGCGGGGGCGATGTTCGCCCTTGAGGTCGTTTACATGGGCGCGTTTTCCATAAACCTGGTACCCATATTCATAGCCGCGGTTACGGGCAATGCCCTGACGCTGGCAGTGCTGAACAGGGCAGTCGAGATAGAGATACCCGGTGGTATCGGGCACACACTACCGGAGCTCCCCCTGTTCTTTCTCCTTGGGTTAAGCCTCGGCCTCCTGGCGGCATTCTACGCGCGGTTCCTCTACCGTGTAGTTGACGGGTTCTCGAAGGCCAACGTGCCCGAAGTCATAAAACCCGCGATGGGCGGCTTCGGAGTCGGCGTTCTTGGAATGCTGTTTCCAGCTTATGGCATATTCGGAATAGGCTACGAGGGCATGAGGATGGCGTTTTACGGCGAGCTGGCGATTGGACTGCTCGTGACTCTAGGGCTGGTCAAGATGCTGGCCACCGCCCTGACGCTTGGCTCAGGCCAGAGCGGCGGCGTCTTCGCCCCGAGCCTATACATTGGAACCATGTTCGGAGCTGCCTTTGGACAGGTTGTGAGGTTCCTCTTCCCCGATCTCGGCTCGAACCCAGCAGTCTACGCCCTGGCCGGAATGGCGGCCTTTTTCAGCGGCATGACGCAGGCACCGCTAACCCAGATACTCATGGTCACGGAGCTGACGAGGAGCTACGCCGTTCTACCCGCGGTGATGACCTCCGCGACCATAGGCTTCCTAACGGCCAGGTTCTTCCTCAAGGGGGAGTCCATCTACACCCTCAAGCTCATCAGGAAGGGCTACCATGTAACGACGGGCAAACCGGTCATACTCGAGACTATCTCCGTCGGAGAGATAATGACGAGGGAGCCGGTTTACGTCCACAAAGACGCGACGCTTCTCGATGTTGAGCATCTGATAAGCGAGACTGCCCACGACTGCTTTCCCGTTGTCGATGACGATATGAACGTAGTCGGAGTTGTGGGAATAAAGGACATCCTGAAAAAGCCAACTTCGCTGAAGAGAATCCGGGTCGAGAGGTTCCTGGAATCAAGGCCATTTACCGTCACGTACCCAACGGAAACAGCAGAAGATGCCTTTGAAAAGCTTATGGAGTACGACCTGAACTTGCTTCCCGTGGTCCGTTCAGAGGAAGAGCCAAAACTCATCGGGGTAGTGACCAAAAGGGACATATACCGCGCCTACTACCGCGGCCTGGAGGGAATGTACATAGACTGAGGTGGTTTCATGCAGGTTGATGCCGACCTTCACATACACTCGCGCTACTCCAAGGCTGTCTCGAAAGCCATGACCATCCCAAATCTCGCCGAGAACGCCAGGTTCAAGGGCCTCGGCGTAGTCGGAACCGGTGATATACTCAACCCTAAGTGGGAAGGGGAGCTGCTGAAGTACACCGAAAAGGTGGACGAGGGGACCTACGAGAGGAAAGGGATTCGCTTCATCCTCACAGCCGAGGTTGAGGATAACCGGCGCGTTCACCACGTCCTTATCTTTCCAAGCATCTCGGCCGTCCGGGAGATGAGGGAGGAGCTGAAAAAGTACTCTGGCGACATAGAGACCGAGGGGAGACCGAGGGTTGGCCTTTCCGCGGCGGAGATAGCCGAGATGGCGAACGAGTTGGGAATTCTACTCGGGCCCGCACACGCTTTTACCCCGTGGACGAGCCTCTACAAGGAGTACGACAGCCTGAAGGAGGCCTATGGAAACGCTAAAATTCATTTTCTTGAGCTGGGCCTCTCTGCAGACAGCGAGATGGCCGATAGGATAAAAGCCCACCACCCGCTGACTTACCTCAGCAACAGCGACGCTCACTCACCGATGCCCCACCGCCTCGGGAGGGAGTTCAACCGCTTTGAGGTTAAAGAGGTCACCTTCGAGGAGATACGGAAGGCCATTTTGAAGCGCGGGGGGAGAAAAATCGTCCTCAACGCCGGCCTTGACCCCCGTCTTGGTAAGTACCACCTTACCGCATGCTCCCGCTGTTATACGAAATATTCGCTGGAGGAGGCCAGAGCTTTTAGGTGGAAGTGCCCAAAATGCGGGGGCAGGATAAAGAAGGGCGTTCACGACAGAATTCTTGAGCTGGCAGACACCGATGAGAGGCCAAAGGACAGGCCGCCCTACCTTCACTTGGCTCCGCTCGCTGAGATAATCGCGATGGTGATAGGGAAAGGGGTTGAGACGAAGGCAGTGCGCGTAATCTGGGAGCGCTTTTTGAAGGAGTTCGGGAGCGAGATAAGGGTTCTCGTCGATGTCCCCCTTGAGAGCCTGGCGGAGGTTCACGAGGAGGTCGCAAAGGCGGTATGGGCCTACAGGGAGGGCAAGCTGATAGTAATCCCGGGAGGCGGAGGAAAATACGGCGAGATAAGATTGCCAGAGGAGATAAGAAAGGCCGGAATAGAAGACCTCGAAGCCCTTGAGGTTGAGGTTCCAAAGGAGGAATACCGGCCGAGGCAGACGAGCCTCATGAAGTTCCTCGGGGAAAGCTGGAAGGCTAAGTAAAGCACCTTCCCCTCGAGCCGGTTCTTTTTATCACCTTTCTGCACGCTTTTCTAAGCTTCTCCGCATTCTCCTCTGGAACTCCATCGTAGGTGAAATCCCAGGTTCCCATCTCTATCCCTGCGGCGTACTTGATTTTCCCGTTGTCCCTCAGGATTGGGTAGAACTCGATGTGGAGGTGGTAGAAATCGTAACTCCCCTTGAACGGTGCCTGGTAGACCATCATAGTGTACGGCATGTCCCTCTCCAGGACAGTGTTGAGGGTTCCTGTCGCAGTTCTGAGAGCGTCGGCCAAATCCATGAGCTCTTCCTCCGCCAACTGGGTGAGCCACTGAACGTGCCTTTTAGGATAGATATGGATCTCAAAGGGCCAGTTCGCGAAGAAGGGTAAAAAGACTGCAAAGCTTCTGTTCTCGTAGATTGCCCTCTCACCCTCCATCTCTTCTCTTAGAATCCTGCAGAAGAGGCACTCGCCGGTGCGTTTGAAGTATCCCCTCGAGTTCCCGATTTTGAGGCGAACCTTGAGGGGTATAAACGGCATCGCGTAGAGCTGGCCGTGGGGATGGGTCAGGCTAACACCTATCTCCTCGCCCTTGTTTCTAAAGATTGAGACGTAGGCAATTCCAGGATTTTTCTTCAGTTCTGCGGTTATATTTTTCCATAATTCAACAACCCGGGCCATAGCGTCGAGGGAAAGCCCGTCGAGGTCTTTGACGTCGTGCTCAGGCGTTTCAACTATCACGCTGCACTGGCCGAGAGCCCGTGCCTTCCTGTAAAACCCACCTCGCTCGGTCCTGGGGGCATCGAAGGACAGCATGGGGAACCTGTTCGGAAGTAGGAGAACCTCCCAGCCGTAGCCGGTCTCCTCGCTCCCGGGACAGAAGGGGCAGAAGTTCTTCGGTCGCCACGGGCGTTTCCTCCTCACCGCGGAGACCATGACCCACTGACCGGTCAGGGGATTGTACCTCAGCTCCCTCATCTCCATCACTAACTTGGATTTGCGGAAGAGCATAAAAGCTTGGCGAAGGCTTTAAATCCAATGGCCCAACTGGGAGTGAGGGATAAAGGTGGAGAGGGAGATAATCGAGCTCTTTACGAGGCACCTCGGAATTCAGGGCGATTTATCTCTGGGTGACGACGCCGGGGCAATCAAGCTCGGCGACGAATGGCTGGTAGCAACCAACGACATGCTGGTGAGAAAAACGGACGTGCCGGATATAATGACGCCCGAGCAGGTAGGCTTCAAGATAGTCACCATGAACGTGAGCGACGTTGCTGCCATGGGAGCGAAACCCCTGGGATTTCTCTTCTCATTGGGTGTTCCGCGGGATATTGAGATGGACTATCTCGAGGGCATTGCGGAGGGGATAGGAAAGGCCCTTGAGTTTTATGAAGTCCCAGTTCTCAGCGCCGACACGAACGAAGCGGACGATTTGATAATAGACGGAATCGCCCTTGGAAGGACGAAGAGACTCCTCACGAGGAGCGGGGCAAAGCCGGGTGACCTGGTCTGCGTGACCGGCGACATCGGCAGGGCTCTGGCGGGCCTTCTCGTCTGGAAGCACGGGCTCAACGTTCCCCCTTCCACAAAAAAAGCGCTCTATGAAAAGCTTCTTGAACCCCGGGCAAGGGTTCGCGAGGGAATCGAACTGAGCAGGATTGCAAACGGAGCAATAGACATAAGCGACGGCCTGAGTAAAGAACTGCACCTACTGGCCGGGATGAGCGGTGTGAGGATAGAGATCGATGCCCGAAAGCTGCCGATCGGGGGGGAGGTCAGGGAAGTGGCCGAGGCCCTTGGGCTGGATCCAATTGAAATTGCCCTCGCGAGCGGGGAGGAGTTCGAACTCGTTTTCACAGTACCCGAGGGAAGGGTAGATGATCTCCAGATGGAGTTCACCGTGATAGGACGGGTCGAGAGGGGGGACGGTGTGTACATTACCATCGACGGAAAAAGACAGAAGATGCCCGTTCTAGGCTGGGAACACCTTGCCCAGGGAGCAAAAGGGACGTATAGAGAGATGTTCCGATAACGTTTTAAAATCCTGGGCCGATTTAAGGTAGGTCATGACTATGCTGGAGAGTATCGCAACGTCGGCGCAGCAGTATTTTTCAGTGGTCGTTAGCGCGTCCCTCAAGTACCTCATCTTAGCCTTTCTCACGTACTACGTGAGCGTCGTTCTCTACGGCATCCGCTGGAAGCTCGTTCTGAGGGGCGTCGGTAGAGACGCACCCCTGCATGAGCTCATCAAGGCTATCCTAGCTTCGATTTTCATGAACAACGTCACTCCAATGAGCAGGAGCGGGGGAGAACTGCTCAGAATGGCATGGGTTTCTAAAAGGGCGAACATACCCACGGGAGTTTCCGCGGTCAGCATAGTCTACGAGCGCATACTGGAAACCATCCCCATATTCGCCCTGTTCTTAGTTGGTATGATGTACTTCTCATCCGGGGAACCCCTCCCGTTCATAATCCTCGGTATAGCCGGCGTGATCCTGGTATGGATTAAGTGGGATGCCTTCGTGAGGCTCTCACTCAGGCTTTTCCGAACCCCCGTGACGGATGAAGAGATGCGAAAGATAACTGCACTCCGGAGCATGCACAGCCTCAACATGGCTGCGGTGCTGCTCAGCTCCACCGTGTGGCTCCTCGATGTCGTCAGATTGAAACTCATAGCCCTCGCCTTTGGCCTCAACCTGGCGTGGAGCTTCATAGCGGTTATCTCAATAGCCAACCTGCTGTTTGGCCTCATCGCCTTCACCCCCGGAGGTGTGGGAATAATCGAGGGGGGCCTCGTTGGAACACTCACGTACTTCGGCATCCCAATGGCGCTCGCGGTTTCGATAACCCTCTTGGAGCGCTTTGTCTCGTACGTCGCCAGCAGTCTAGTGGGGCTAGCGGTTCTCCTGACGTCCGGAGGGGTCGAGATATGGAAAGCCTTAAGATCGCAATAGCAAGCGACTGGTTCTACCCGAAGATAGGGGGAATAGAGTCCCACATCGATGAACTGGCCCGCAATCTTCTTCTTATGGGGCACGAGCCCTACGTCCTAACCCACGACTACAGGTACATGAAACCCTACGTTGACAGCTTCCCTTATCCTGTCGTTAGGTTCCCAGCGACGCTTTACTTCAAAAAATACCACTCCAGCGTGGGATTTTCACAGTTATGGAGAATAAACGAGTTCTATAAGAAGACAGGATTCGACATAACCCACATTCACAGCATATACTCACCCCTGGCAGTGGCGGTGTCAAAAATATCAAGAGGAATTCGGAACGTTCCTGTCGTAGCCACCAACCACTCCTTCTACGGCAGGCCCTCCCTGGGTTTCCTGATGGGGCCATTCATCAGACACCACCTCAAACGAATAGACACCTTCGTCGCCGTCAGCACACCCGTCGCCGAGGATACTAGAAATCTGTTGGGGAATAAGCTCAACGGCCGTCCAGTCCTTGTGGTTCCAAACGGAATAGACGTTAAAAAATGGCGCCCGCCAGAGCCGGAGGAGAGGGAAAAAGCCAGGAGAAACCTCGGGGTGAGGGACGAGATAGTGGTGCTGTACCTCGGAAGGATGACCGAGCGCAAGCAGGCGCACCGGATACCGATAATGATGAAGGAAGCACTCAAACGGAGCGAGGTTCCGAAAACCAAGGTTAAGCTTATAATGATAGGAGACGGCCCGATGCGCCCCCTGCTGGAGAAGAACCTCCGAGAGACTGGCATAGGGGAGATAACCGAACTGTACGATTTCATGGAGAGAGGAAGGCTTCTCCCGCTGTACTGGGCAGCCGACCTAGTTCTCATGCCCGGCATCCTAGAGGCCTTTCCCGTTGTGGGGCTTGAGGCCATGGCCACAGGGAATCCCGTCATTGGCCGGAACGAGAGTGGACTATCGGACATGGTCCTTCACGGCATCACCGGCCTGCTGGCCGTGAGTGAGGGTGGAATGGCGGACAACCTTGCCGAAGCATTTCAGAACAGGGAAAGGCTCGTGGCCATGGGGATCGAGGCAAGGAGGAGGGTCGAGAAGGAATTCTCGTGGGAGGTTGTACTGCGGCGGCTTATGCGGGCGTACCGCTGCACCATGGAAATAGGGGAGAGTCTTGACAGGCTGTACCTGCTGTACAAGCTGATGAGGAGGCTGGGATGATGCTCGTTTCAATAACATTTGACGTTGAACACGACTGCCCGCCGTACCTGACGGCCACGAGGGGCATGGAGGAAGGGCTTCCGAAGCTGCTGGATTTGATGGCCGAGAAGAAAGTCAGGGCAACGTTCTTCTTCACCGCGGAGATGGCAAGGCGCTTTCCAGAACTCGTGAAGCGGGTTATAGACGAGGGACACGAGCTGGGAAGCCACAACTACAACCACGAGCGGCTGGACAGACTCAGTAGGGCAGAAGGTGAGAGGGCCATCGCCAAGTCTCTAGAGGTTCTGAGGGAGTTCGGCGAAGTTGTTTCCTTCCGCGCCCCAAACCTGCAGTTTCCTAGTTATTATTATGATATACTGGCAAAAAATGGAATCCTGGTTGACTCATCCAAGGCAACCTACAAGGGCTATCGTGAGGGTGTGCGGTTCTTTGGAGATGTTCTTGAGGTTCCGGCATCTACCACGAGCTCCGTTATAAGACTGCCATGGAGGGTACAGAAGCTCATCCACCCCCGCTTGAAGGAGCCCAAGGTTTACTTCGCCCACCCCTGGGAGTTCGTTCCCATGCAGAGGGAAAAAATCCGGTGGGACTGCAGGTTCAACACCGGGGACAAGGCCATTGAGCTGCTCGGAAGGCTTATTGATTATTACAAGAGCCGGAACGCAAAGTTCCTGACGATGCGTGATTACTACAATGAATACCAAAAACTTAAACGTGAGTGAACCTACTACAATGCGGTGAGAAGCATGCGTGAGGCTATGTACTGGGAGCCGCTAGAAGGCGGAAAGGTGAGGTGCAGACTGTGCCCCCTCAACTGCATCATAAACGAGGGCCAGCGCGGCTCCTGCAGGGTGAGGAAAAATATCAACGGAAAGCTCTACACGTTCAACTACGGTAAGGTCTCGGCGATAGGGACGGACCCAGTTGAGAAGAAGCCCCTCTTCCACTTCTGGCCCGGATCATGTGCACTCTCGATAAGCACGGTCGGCTGCAACATGCACTGCAAGCACTGCCAGAACTGGGAGATAAGCCAAGCTGATGAAAGCTTTCCCTACCTCCACGACATGAGTCCAGAGATGATAGTTGCGATGGCCAAGCGTTACTCCTGCGAGAGCATAGCCTACACCTACAACGAGCCGGTTATCTGGTACGAGTTCGTTCTCGATACAGCGAGGCTGGCAAAGAAGGAGGGAATTTACAATCTCCTCATAACCAACGGCTACATAAACGAAGAGCCGTTTAGAGAACTCGCGCCCTACATAGACGCGATGAACATAGACATCAAGGCCTTCAGCGACGAGTTCTACATGAAAATAGCCGGCGTTCCTGGCGGCGAGCCGAGCAGGAGAACAGCGGTTATAGCAAAGAAAGAATTCGGGATCCACGTCGAGCTGACGTATCTCATAATACCCACGCTCAACGACGGGGAGGATGAGATAAGGACCTTTGCCAGATGGGTGGTCGAGAACCTCGGCGAAGATACGCCGGTGCACTTCTCGCGCTTCTTCCCGCACTATAAGATGAGCCACCTCCCCCCAACACCGATTGAGACGGTCGAAATGGCCTACCGCGTTGCCAAGGAAGAGGGACTCAAATTCGTCTACGTCGGCAACATACCCGGACACGAGGGGGAAAACACCTACTGCCCCGGCTGCGGCAAACCTTTAATAGTGCGCTGGGGATTCAAAATCACGGAGTACCACATCAAGAGTGGGAAGTGCGAGTACTGCGGTGAACCCATTCCCCTAGTTGGGGAGTATCGAAAAAAGCGATATAACTGGATGTGGTGGTGAAATTGGGGACGATTGAGGTTATTTTTTACATCGAAGGTGTTGGGAACGACAAGAAAGTTTTAGAAAGGGCCCTGGAGGAGACTGCGAAGAACCTCCGAGAGGAGAAAGGCGGCAAGATAAAGTACGTGAAAGTGGAAGAGGTTATAGAAGAACCTGAGGAAGAGTTGTTAAGGTATTCCGGAGTCATAGAGGCCCAAGTTGCTGGGAACCTTGCCGATATCGTTCGCCTGACCCTCAGGTATTCCCCCGCAGTGGTAGAGGTCCTCAAGCCGGGGAAACTGGAGATTGAGTCAAATGAGCTCATGAAGATCCTTGGTGAGATATCCCTCTTCATGGGAAAGCTCATGAAGCAGTTCGGCGGTCTGGCCGTGTATCCCAAGCTTGACGATCTCCCAGAGCCCAGGATAGGCTATTCCAGAGAGGAGATTGAGGAGCTGATAGTTGAAGACAGGAACATTCTTTACCGCTTCGTGATAGAGGTTTTCGGAGAGGACGAGGAAGGCATAAAGGCCACCATGGGAAAGGCCCTCAGCATTGAGGGGTGCAGGATAAACAAGCTCGTTGTCCAGGGACAGGTGGAGGGGGGTAAATTCAAAGGTCTTCTCGCCGCGGAACTTCTCTCTGACTTCGAAACCCTGGTTCAGCTCACCGCAAAGTATGCCCCCGTCGCGATCTCCATCATAGAGCCTGAGATCATAGACGTGACCGCCAATGAGCTCCAAAATACCCTGACGGATCTCGGTGGTTTTGTCAATGAGCTTGTGACGAGGCCTGTGAAGAGGCAACTCATGGAGAAAAAGAATACTGAGTTCAAATTGAACCCCTGATATTATCGGCAAAAGGCGAAAAGCCTATAGGCATTTAATTAAGCTCCCTTTCATTTTTACGGCAATGAGCGAGCTTCTTTTAAGCGGAGAAAGGGTCTGAAAGCGAAAAGTATATATACCCTAACCAGGTAGAAAGTCATTGACAATACATATTAGACCATCCCAGGGCGTAAGCCCAAGCTTAAGGAGGTGTTGGGAAAATGAAAGTGAAGAAGATCGCGGCCCTTGCAATTGGTGCCGCAATGGTTGGAGCCACCATGGGCTTTGCCAGCGCTCAGCCGACCGTCCCGAACATACCGAAGGACTTCTTCGTTAACGCCGACGGAACCCCGAACGTTAAAATCGTCGTTGGAAGTACCGCTGCTGCTATGGATGTTGCCAGCGCCGCTGATATAGCCGTTGCCCTTGGCAGCCTGCTCTACACCAGCGAGCAGGCCGAGGTTCAGAACGGCTACGTCAAGGTCAAGGCCGAGTACGCACCCAAGACCATCTGGAAGGACACCATCTACGCTTACAACTACACAACCATCGAGGCCCACGACGCTGTTGCTGACTGGGTTTACAAGTACGAGGACCTTCCGGCCGACTACTGGTGGAACGGTGCCGGCTACGACATGACCTACAATGACTGGAAGTCCTGGTACAACTTCACCGTTGAGATTAAGGACAAGGACAAGATCAAGGATGAACAGCTCATTGACTGGGACATAAGCGTCAAGAACATCGAGCTCAAGTCCAAGAACCCGAGCGACTGGGACAAGACCTACCCGCCGAAGGACGCTGACATAGTCATCACCCCTGGCAACGTTACCGTGTTCGTTGACTACAAACTCTACAACTACACCTACTGGGAGGTGTCCAAGGTCCTGGACGGCTACCCCGAGTGGGGTGTCGATCCCGAGTACCAGAACACTACCAAGTGGGTCATAGGCGACGCCAACGACGTCCCGGACAACTTAGTTGGCAGTGAGGTTTACAAAGAGGGCGTCAAGGCCGGCGACACCTTCACCGTGTTCGGCCAGACCTTCTACGTCCTCAGCGTCGGCGACGGCCAGTTCACCGCCGGTCTCGACAAGGGGGAGGCCTGGTACCAGGTCGGCCAGCCGCAGGCCATCGAGGGCACCGACTGGATAGTCACCGTCCTCGACATAAGCATCATCGACCAGAGGGCCCTCGTCGTCGTCAAGAACGCCGTCACCGGCCAGGAGAGCGACCAGAAGATACTGGAGGAGGGCCAGGACGTTGACATCTTCGGCGACGGTAAGGTCGTCCTCAAGCTCCTCGACACCTTCGTCGGTATCGACGGCCACCTCATTGCAAGCATCGCCGCCAGGGTCGATGTCCAGACCTGGGAGAGCGGCAACACTATAACCTACGACGGCATCAAGTGGGCAATGACCATCAACACCGTTAACAACGATACTATAACCAACATAACCCTCACCAACAAGGACGAGCTCAAGGGCAACCCGGTGGACTTCTTCGGCACCTACAACCTGTTCTACAAGTTCGAGATGAAGACCCTCAACGAGGTCAAACTCAAGGATGCTGGATACACCGACTGGGACATCAACGGAAACGGTGGCGACCCCGAGGACAAGGACTTCATCGTTGCCTACGCCTACATCTGCCTCAAGGAGAAGGAGGGCAAGGTCATTGAGAAGGAGCTCAAGGTCGGCGACGACGTCCTCGACACCGACTACAAGGTCGAGGGCATCTACGGTGACGTGATGACCCTCAAGCCGGTCACCAGCCCGATAACCGTCATGGACTACGAGGTCAACATGGACGACCCGGGAAGCAACCTCATTCTCATCGGTGGTCCGGTTGCCAACAGCCTCACCAAGTACCTCGTCGAGCAGAACATCAGCCAGGTTGACTGGTACAACAGCCCAGGTGACATCGAGTACATCCAGGACGCCCTTGGCGGCTACGACGTCGTCATCGTCGCTGGTGCCACCAGGGACGAGACCAAGGTCGCCGCCGAGGCCCTTATGGAGTACCTCGCTGGCCTCTGAAGGCCTTTCATTCTCTTTTAATTCCCTTTTCTGGGGGTTTTGACATTGGATCAAAAGAGATTCGCAGTGGTTCTTGTGGTTCTTTTGGTGGTCATTGCTCCCATCAGCTACGTGCTTTACTCGTACCATAGCTTCGGTGCAGTGATACATCCAGGAACTCCTAGGGCATCCACGCAATATGTCATGATATACACACCCTCGGGGCAGTTCTATACGCTGACCGCGGAGCAGTACCAGAAGCTGATTGAGGAGGGCACGAAACCCCCAGCAGGTTCAAAGCTCTTCAATATCACCGTGAACAGTTACATCACCGGCAGCCCAGAGGTCGACCTCAACCTGACAATCAGAAGCTTCTACGAGTACTTCACCATAGTGATGGGCGATCCCTCCGTCACCAACTGCAAAGATGCTCCCCAGCTGTACGTGGGGGACTGCAGATACAGAACTCTCACCGTTTCGGAGATATCGGGTGTGGTATCCAACATATTCACAACGAACTATTACATCAGAGGGCTCCAGTTGGGATACGATAACGCCACCGCCAAGCAGTATGCATTCAATCAAACGTGGCTCAGATACAGAAAAGCCTACCTGAACTTCTGGACAAAGGTGGACATAGGCCGGGGCAAGCTAGGAAACGAGAATCATCTGGTGGTAATCCTCATCGGACCGGCAGAGGGTGCGACGGAGAACAGAATATTCGCCCCCCGGAAGGGCACGCTGGTAATAGAGGGAACCACCGACGAAACGCTGAGGGCAGAGGTTGTGCTGGTAGAAAACATCATAGGGTTCTCCTGGCCGGAGAACAGTACAGCTACACGGTGATCAGTCCCTCCAGTATCTCCCTTTTATCCCTTCCCACCGTGAGGAAGAACTCGTTCTCGTCCCTGAAAGGCCGCTTTGAAAGGATCCTCACAACGTTCTTCTTCCCGATGCCCGGCAGGTACTGAAGAACCTTGGGAGTCTCGGTGTTCACGTTTATAGGAACCGGGACGCCGGTGATACTCCTGAAACCGTGTCCAACGACGAGAACGTTGTAGAACCTGTTAAGCTCGATTTCCTTGGGGATGCCCACGATGAGGGGATAGCTCCCGATCTGCCTGCCGTAAGTCAGGCCGTTCTCAACGACCTCAGCACGGACATCGCGAAGAATGGTCCCCACTGGAACGAGGCGTTTCAGCATTGGAAGGTCAATCTCGTGCCGTATCTTGTACTTGTAGTGCTGGATGAGCTTCCTGTGCTTCTCGGTTTTTACCTTCCCCCTCATGTGCCAGAGAGGAGTGCCGGGGAAGATGACCACTTGGCGTATGTTGATCCTCCTGACCATCAGCCCCTCCTCCAGAAGGCGCTTAAGAAACTGAAACGTCAGCTCGTAGCTCTTCTTGGTCTCTCCTGGCAGGCCAAAGATGATGTTGATTCCAGGGAGGAGCCACGGCATACCGTTTGGGCCTCTCTTTCCCCCGATCTCATTGAGGAGCTTAACGGCTTCATAGGTCTCTTCGGCAGTTGCGTTCAGATTGTTCAGCTTGGCAACCTTAGGATCGGCACTTTCAAGGCCGAAAGCCACCACGTTGCCGGAGGTTCCGTATTTTATCAGGGCCTTTGCTATCATAATTGCCTCCTCAGGATAGTTGGCTATAACCGCTGGATTGGCGTTATCAACGTGGAGGGTTTTAACGTCCGGTGCAACGGAGCGGATTCCTCTGAATAGCTTTTCAATGGCGTCAGGATTTGGGATTGGAACACGACCGTTTGGTTTTGCCATATATGAGAATATACAGCTCTGCCTTCCAACCCGGAAGTGCCTGACGCCAAGCCTGTAGAGTGCCTCCACTTCTTTAACCACATCTCCTATGGGCCGGTTCTCAACTTTCCGGTACCTCACAGGCTCCGTGCAAAAGGAGCAACCCCCTATTCCCGCCGCCTTTGGACAGCCGCGCTGGGTCTCAATCTCCACTATGACAAAATCGGGGTAATCGGGGAACTGCCTGACCACCTCGGCTCCAAGAATCGCGTAGTCTCTGAGTTCGTCATAGGTTCTGAAGCGAAAGGGGTCTGCATCCCCGGGATTCCTCAGGAAATCATAAAGGAACGCCTCAAGATCTCCGTAGACTATGTGGTCAAAAACCGTTTCAGCCAAGGTTAACTCGCGGGAGCTTATCCTCGTACCACCGGCATGGGCCGACCCCATGAAAGCCGGTCCGCCGAGGATTTTAATTCCCGGGAAAGGTCTCAGGAACTTGGCAACTTCCTCAACCTGGGAGGGAATCGCTGAGAGGTACTTCCCGGGGGTATGGAGGCCCCCGATGTAAATGATGAGCTCGGCCTTTTGGAGAATTCTCTGTACCTGGGAGAAGTTGGGGGTCTTGTTTTTGGTGGCTATCCCATTTTCACCTTCGAACGTCGCCCTTAGGTCGTCTATGGTGAGGTAAAAGACTTCGGCGTTAGGTCTAGCTTTCTTAATCGCTCCGTAGGCATAGCGCGGGTATATTCCCAAGTAAGGCGGAACACCAAGGCCCGCAGGTTCATCAGTGTAACCATCGATGATGGCGATTATCATGGTGTGGAGTTTCCCGGAGCCTTTTAAAAATCAATCGCCGGCGAAAAGTATAAACACGAGAAACCCGTAACGTATTCGGGGATAGTCATGAAGACATCCTTATACAAGACTGAAAGGGAAAAGGCAAAATTTAGAGAGATACTCACGGCAATCTCCAAACTAAATCACAAGGAGTTGCTGGCATACTGGATGGATCAGGAAGTAAAGGAGGCGGAGATGTACCACAAACTTTACCAGCTAAGCCGCGATGTCAATTGGGATGAGAGGGTGTCCAAGCTATTCTTCCAGCTCTACAAGGAGAGCCTGGGACACGCGGAGGCCCTGCTGAAGATGTTCAAGGAAATGTTTCCAACTGAGAACCCCCCAAAGGTCACTCTGCCTGCCCTTGAGGTAGAGCTCTCCGAGGAGCGGCTTAGGGATATGGTCTACCACGGCGGCCTCCGGGACATTCTGGAGTACCTGATGGGAACCGAGAAGCTGGCTCACGACGTTTACCGGTATCTGTCGGAGAGAACCGAGGACGAGAACTCCAAGGCAACGCTGATATGGCTCGCCAACATAGAGAATGGCCACTATCAGAAACTAAGGAACCTGTACGTTACCCTGTTTGGAACCGAGCCGGAGGAGTAATCAGCCCAGAATCTTTTCCGCAACGAGAAACTCCTCGATATCTTTAACTTCCATTGGAGTGAGCTGAAAGACCCTTTTTTTGGCATGGGGCATCGTGAAGAGAACCTCTCTGGCCCTCCTGAATTCATCCTTGCCAATGCCGAGCATATGGTGGGATTTCTTCAGGGCGGCCAAAACCGTACTCCTCCTGTGGTGAAAGAGCGCCCTCACCAAGTCTTCGTTGAGTTCTATCCGCTCGTCTTTCGGTTTGGGTTCTAGCACCACTACTGCGGAGTCCACCTTCGGCCTCGGCCAGAAGGCACCCCTACCGATGCGCTCCACGAGCTCAGCATAGGCCTTCGCCCGAACCATCAATGAGAGACGGGAGTAGTTCTTATCCCCCGGCTCCGCCACCATCCTCTGGGCGAACTCCAGCTGGTATATGAGAACGGCCCTCTCGAACTCATGCCTCAAAAAGCGGAAGGTTATGGGGGACGAAATCTGATAGGGAAGGTTGGAGACTATCTTGTTGAACTCCGGAAACTCAACCCTCAGTGCGTCGCCCTCTATTATCTCGACGTTCTGCCAGTCATACTCCTTCCGGAGTATCTCAATGAGGCGGTGGTCTTTTTCAATGGCGTAGACCTTGCCGGCCCTCTTGCTCAGGGCATCGGTGAGGACCCCGAGACCAGGGCCAACTTCGAGAACGATGTCGTCATCCTTCAGTCCGGCCCTTTCGACGTTCCGTTCGATTATATCCGGCACTACCAGAAAGTTCTGTCCGAGAGCAGAGTTAGCCTTCAGATTGTATTTGGAAATGAGAGAAAAGAGGCGCTCCCTCATACGCGGAATATCCTCCTGGAACCGACGAAAAGCCTGTACCTGTCCTTGCCCTCAAGCTCATCGACGACGCGCTTGGCTATCATCTTTGCCGGGTCGGGGAGTCCCTTAACACGGTGACGGAGGTCGTCGAAGCTTTTGAAAGGCTCCTTCTTGCGCTCGTCCAGTATTTCCCACATGTGCTTCTTTCCAATTCCGGGCAGCAGTTCCAGGCTGTGGAGCCTGTTGGTTATTGGAGGAGCCATGTTGAAGAACTGCACGAAGCGCTCCTCGTTGTTCTTAACGATTTCTTCAACAACATAGGGAAGCTCGGCCTTGGCCGTGGCCGTTAGCTCATCGTAGTGAATCTTTTTGTTTATCATGAGAATCTTGTCCCTCTGGCCTTTACCTATGAAGACCCTCTCATAGAGCATGAGATCCTCCTTAGGGGCAACTTCAAGGAGCGTGAAGGCCTTTTCACCTATAACCTGCGCCACGGGCTTTCCGGTTCGCCTTCCGGTCCTCAAATCGGTGTAACCCTCGGGCAGATAGTCCAGCACGTAGGCGTACTCCTCATACTCAACGTTCCGCCTCTTCTTTTCGAGGCTTTCCCTGTAAGAATGTCTCCGGTACCTATCCATTGTCTCTCCCCCAGAAGTTATACCCTCCCGGAGTTTTTATACTTTGTCTAGGAAAAGGAAAAGAAGAGGTCACTCCCTGTAGTCGTCAAGGAGCCTTATTATCTCCTCGGCTTCCTCTTTGGTGGGCATGTAGTCCTCCTTGCTGAAGATTACCCTTACGTCGAAGTAGTCCTCGGGCATCAGGTCAACGAGCTTTGCTGCTAACCTCTCATCCATCCACTCGAAAAGCTCCATGAGCTTCCCCTTAAGCTCAACCGCCTGCTCGGGCTTGAGCTTCGCAAAGCGCTCGGCGTGCTCAAGGCTAACCCTAGCCTCGTAGAACATCGGCTCCTCAGGGTTCTCCTCCACCCCCTCTGCCTTGCGCCTCTCGAGGAGCTCCTTGGTTTCGGCTACCGTAAGGTACCGCTCCTCGAGCTTCTTTCTCCCGATCATGCTCATCCCTTCTGGGCCCTAAGGTGAACCGGGTGGATGAAGAAGGTCTTAACCTTGCCGCCGTCCTTAATCTGAACGACGTAGGCGTCGCCGCGCTTACCAACTACAGTCCCGGTTCTTCCGTGGAACCTCGGGTCGGGCATTCCCCTGTGATAGCTCGGCTCGATAACTATGTGGACCTTCTGCCCGGTTTCAAACTCCTGAAGGAACCTGGTGAGAGGCGGAAGCCCCCTTCTCCTGGGGCTCTTGCTGAGCTTCCCGCGGGTCTTCCTCCTAAAGCTGTGGGCCTTTTTGACCATTCCCATCACCTCACGGATTTTTATCCATCGCGCAACGGACGCAAAGACGTATCCAGCTTTTCGAACCTTTTCGGCATATCAACTAAGCCTGTTATGGCTTCGCTATCCAATCGGCGAGAACCGTTTATAAAGTTTTCAGTCATCGAGGATGTTCAGCACGTCCAGCCTTTCACACCAGGCGGACTTTCCGAGGAGGTCACTCACAGAGGGCTTTGTGCGGCCTCTGTCCCCCGATACCAGCTCTTTGATGTAAAGACCCCCGTCAGTGACGAGCCTGAGCTCAAAGTGGTTCTCATCCAGCCACCTTGCCTCGGCCTCGTGAACCCTCTTGACCCTGACCCTGTCCGCTCTAGCCTTTCTCACGCGCCAGGGAGTCCGCTGATGAACTTCAAGGCCTCCGAGCTCCCGGGCAATACGTTCAGCTTCCTCGGGTGTTACCCCCTCCTCAACACGGACGAGGGCAAGGTATTCCTTGCGGTGATTCCGGGTGAGAACTTCTTCGGCTTCTTTCGGTGAAACGAAGCGCAGGTTCAGGACCTCTACCTTTCCGCTCGCGTTTATTTCCTTCGCTATCGCGTCAAGGTCGAGTCTCCTTCGTTTGGGACGCTTGATTTCAACTATGAACGGCCGTCCGTTTCCGAGCATACGGACGTCAACGTCCTCCCTCCCGGCACCTTTGAAGACGCACTTCCCCCTGCTCGCCCTGGAGAACGCACGGCAGATTATTGAGGCGACGCTGTCCTCAAAGTCCGGCAAGGGTGTCTGAGGTATTCCACGCACGAGCTTCCGGTAGCGACCGTAGATGTGGATAGGGTTTATCTGGAGTTCGATTTTTCCGGAGTAGGCCTCAACTATGAAAACAACGTCCGGGTTCTTGGCGGTGTCCTTTCCGGTGGCCAAACCAAAGGCCTTTCCAAGCTCGCGGTTGAACTCACGGTTTATCGGCTCGGCTGTATCGATTCCGAATTCCCTCCAGATGGCCTCTTCCATCTCGCGTATCTCCCCGGGAAAGCGGGAACCGACGAGGAACGTCTCGAACTCGATACCTTCAGCCGCCTTCTTCATATCTCCAACGAGCTCGGGAATTCTTTCAAAGATGTCTTGACAGAGCTCACACCTTTCGGGCTCTTCAATCGGTGGCAGCCCCTTAGCTGAGCGCTCCATATTGAGAACGAACCTTATCGCCCTTCCGCGCTCCTCGTTCGTGCCTCTGCCGAGTTTCGCGAAGAGTCTCCCCAGGCAGTGGTTGCAGAGTCCATGAGACTCAAGCACCCTTTCGGCGTTCTCAATTATCATGCTCCCACCCTAAGATTTATATCTCGCCAGTCAGAGCTTCTCGCGATGATGACTCGTAGGCAGCGCATAATAAAGCTTTTGGAGGAGAGGGACTACTCACCGGGAGAGCTTGCATTGGCCCTCGAACTGAGGGGAAGGGGGGCTAAGAGGGTTATCATCGAGGACCTGAAGGCCATTCAGAGAACACTGAAACACGAGGGAAAGGTGCTCCTCATAAAGCCAGCCGAGTGCAGGAAGTGCGGCTTCGTCTTCAGGCCGGAGATAAACGTCCCCTCCCGCTGTCCGAGGTGCAAGTCTGAGTGGATAGAGGAGCCAAGGTTTAAGATTGAGGCCAGATAGTTGTCATTCCGACAGGATTTACCTGGGAATTCGGCCAGATTTTGTCACTTGTCCAGCCCGAAGGTTTATATTGGATTGAACGCACTATTCCCCGGAGGGAGAGCTATGCGCAAAGTTGAGAGGTTTATGAAGGAGAAAGGCCTTGAAGTCGGAGATCACGTCCGAATAATCGAAAAGGAGAATGGAAACACGAGCGTCTATGAGGGTATCGTCATGAATCCTTACGAGCTATCCAGCGGCGAAACGCTCACGCTGAAGCTCGACAACGGATACAACGTCGGAATCCTCGTGGATCAAATCCTGGAGGTCGAGGTGATCGAGAAGGCCGCCCCCAGGGAGGAGCTGAAGTTCGAGGAGATCTTTCCCAAGAAGCCGGGCCTTCCAAGCGTTGCGATAATAGGAACCGGAGGGACAATAGCGAGCAGGATTGACTACAAGACCGGCGCCGTTCACGCCGCCTTCACCGCGGAGGAGCTCGCCAAGGCCGTCCCCGAGATATTTGATATAGCGAACATAACACCGAAGCTTCTCTTCAACATAATGAGCGAAGACATGCGCCCAGAGTACTGGATTAAGATAGCCCATGAAGTTGCCAGAATGCTGAACAACGGGGAAGATGGAGTTGTCATCGCCCACGGAACGGACACGATGGCCTACACCGCCTCGGCGCTCAGCTTCATGCTCCGCGACCTAGGCAAGCCGGTTATCCTCGTTGGCTCCCAGAGGAGCTCCGACAGGCCGAGCAGTGACGCGGCTATGAACTTGATATGCTCGGTCAGAATGGCGACTGCAGACCTCGGAGAGGTTGCCATTGTCATGCACGGCGAAACCGGCGATACCTACTGCCTGGCCCACCGCGGAACCAAGGCAAGGAAGATGCACACGAGCAGACGCGATGCTTTCAGGAGCATAAACGACATTCCTATAGCGAAGATATGGCCCGGAGGCAAAATCGAGTTCCTCAGGAGCGACTACAGGAGGAGAACCGAGAGCGAGGTCTGGGTGGACGACGAAATGGAGGAGCGCGTAGCCCTCGTCAAAGCGTTCCCAGGAATCCAGCCTGAGGTCATAGACTTCTTTGTTGATAAGGGATACAAGGGAATCGTCATCGAGGGTACCGGACTGGGCCACGTTCCGACTTACCTCATAGATTCCATAAAACGTGCCACTGAGGAAGGCCTCAGCGTCTGCATGACCAGCCAGTGCCTCTACGGAAGGGTGAACCTCAACGTCTACTCCACCGGAAGAAGACTCCTAAAGGCAGGCGTGATTCCGTGCGAGGACATGCTCCCAGAGACTGCCTATGTTAAACTCATGTGGGTTCTCGGCCACACCGACGACCCGAAGGAAATCCGCGAGATGATGCTGACCAACTACGCCGGAGAGATAACCCCCTACACGAGGTTTGACACTTTCCTGAGGTGATGGGTGTGGGGATCAGAGCGGTTTACAGGAACGGGGTCTTCAAGCCCCTCGATAAGGTGGACCTGCCTGAGGGGACCCAGGTGGAGATACTCATAGCTGACCCCAAAGAGGCCATTAAGAGATACGCTGGAGCGCTTAGAGGGCTGAAGGATGTCGGGGACATAGACTGGGAGGAGGCGTACCATGAGCACATCCTCAAGAGAGCCGGTGATGGTTGATTCAAACGTCTGGATAGACTACCTGCTCGGGGAGAAACGCGGAACTGAACTGATGGAGAGACTGGTCAGTGAGTACATCCTCGCGATTACGCCAACGATATACGGAGAGGTTGCCTTTCAGCTGCTTGCAAGAAACTATACCAAACTAACTGGAAGCTACAGGTTCTACTCGCTCAGAAAGGAGCTCGCCAAGAACCCTGAGCTATATGAGCCCGTAGAAACCTTTGATGAACTCCTGGATTCCCTTCTTGCATCGGATGTTTTGATTTTCCTCGACGAGAACTGGGAGATAATGCATCTCTCCCGGGATATCCGCAAAAAGTTTGGTCTGCTCCCAAACGATTCCCTGATTGTATCAGCCTGTGAGTATTATGGGATAGACAAGATAGCGACCTTTGATGATGACTTTTTGAGAACTCCACTGGAGGTGTTAAGATGACCGGGAAGTTCAACTACGAGGAGCTTGGCCTCAAGGTTGGCCTTGAAATCCACAGGCAGCTGGACACAAAAAAGCTGTTCTCACCCGTCCCGAGTGAGTTTAGCGAAGAGGTTGATTTCACATTCCAGCGCAGGCTCAGGCCAACGATAAGCGAGCTCGGTGAAATCGATCCAGCCGCGCTTGAAGAATTCAAAAAGGGCAGGACATACATCTACGAGGGGAACTATGAGCTTACTGACCTCGTCTACATCGACGAAGAACCGCCCCACATGCCCGACGAGGAGGCACTCAGGGTCTCTCTCCAGATAAGCTACCTCCTCAACGCCACTCCTGTTGACGAGGTCCACTTCATGCGCAAGATAGTCATAGATGGCTCAAACGTCTCCGGCTTCCAGAGGACCGCGATAATAGCCATGAACGGGAAGGTCGATACCCCCTGGGGAAGCGTTGGAATACCGACGATATGCCTTGAGGAGGACGCGTGCCGTATCGTTGAGAGAAGGGAGAAGGAGGTAATCTACCGCCTCGACCGCCTTGGCATTCCCCTCGTTGAGATAAGCACGACCCCGGACATACACCACCCGGAGCAGGCAAAGGTGGTTGCCAAGTACATCGGCGATGCGCTCAGGGCTACGAGAAAGGTCAAGCGCGGTCTCGGAACCATCAGGCAGGACCTCAACGTCTCCATCAGAGGAGGTGCAAGGGTCGAAATCAAAGGTGTGCAGGAGCTGGACATGATACCCGTCATCATCGAGCGCGAGATTGAGAGGCAGCTGAACCTTCTAGCGATAAGGGACGAGCTGAAGAAGCGCGGGGTCAAGCCCGAGGACATAAGGGAGGAGTTCCACGACGTTACGGATATATTCGAGAACACCGGCTCGAAGATAATCGCCCGCACGGTAAAGAAAGGCGGAAAGGTTCTTGCAGTTAAGCTTCCGAAGTTCCGCGGACTTATAGGTAAGGAGATACAGCCCGGAAGGAGGCTTGGCACCGAGATGGCCGACAGGGCCAAGAAGTACGTGAAGGGCATATTCCACATCGACGAATTACCGAACTATGGAATTAGGGAGGAAGAGGTCAAGGCCGTCATCGAAAGGCTCGGACTCGACGAAGATGATGCCTTCGTTCTCGTTGCAGCTGAAGAGGAGACCGCAAAGAACGCCCTCCGTGAGGTCCTCCAGCGCGCGAGGGAGGCCATCGAGGGAGTGCCAGAGGAGACCAGGAGAGCCCTGCCGGATGGAAACACCCAGTACATGCGCCCGCTCCCGGGCAAGGCCAGGATGTATCCGGAAACAGACATACCGCCGATACTGATAACTAACGAGATGAAGGACGAGATACTGGCGAATTTGCCGGAGCTGCCGCAGGAACGCGTTGAGCGCTACGTGAAGGAGTATAGGCTAGACAGAAGCCTTGCCGAGACCCTAGTGAACGACGAGCGCGATGAGCTCTTCGAGGAGCTGGTAGCCAAGGGCATCAAGCCATCTTTAGCCGCCTCAATCCTCGTGGTGGTCCTCAAGGGACTCAAAAAGGAAGTTCCCGTTGAGAACATCACCGACGAGCACATTAGGGAAACCTTCGAACTCTACATGAGAGGGAAGATAGCCAAGGAAGCATTCGAGGAGATCTTCAAGGAGCTGGCGAGGAACCCCGAGAAGGGCGCCGCCCAGGTGGCAGAAGAGAAGGGCCTAACGCTGCTCAGCGAGGAAGAGGTTGAGAGAATAATAGACGAGGTCGTTCAGGCGAACATCGAGGTCATCAAGGCCAAAGGGATGGGAGCGATGGGAATGATCATGGGCAGAGCGATGGCAAAGCTCCGTGGAAGGGCGGACGGAAAGCTAGTCAGCTCGCTCGTGAGGAAGAAGATCCAGGAGGCCGCTTCCTAAGGCCCCATATTTTTCATTAGACCCCCAAGAACTTGCGGACTTTGAATTTCAGGTAACCAAAAAACGCACTGTTAAGGTATGAGTCCGTTGAATGGGTGTAGAGCGTTCTCGCTATCCTGTGGTCTTTGAAGTGTAAAAAAGCCAGCTCCCGGAGGTCTTTTTTATCAAACAGCAGAATCGTGTTGGCAAGCACCCGGGCCCCAAAAGCCTCCAGTGGGTCATAACGTACCCTGGCCAGCTTTCGAGGGGTCCCTATTTTAATCCGCCGGTAGTTTCTGGCGAGGAGTTCATCTATAAGTGTATACGTTCCTCTTCGGAACCCCGCGGGATGATCTTTAATCTCGATTTTTTCAGGTTGAACCACCTTATCGAGCACGTAATACTCCGGGAACAGTTTTTCACGGATCTTGACCATCTCGAGAAGATTGAAAAGTGCTGTCAGATACGTCTCGATAACGGTTTCGGGGGGTATACCCAGGTAATAGAACTCGTCCAGCAGGACCCCTTTTCCTCTTGAGCATTCCATTCGTAGAAGCTTTGTTCCGTGGGAATCAACGATGTAAAGCCCACTATCGAGGAGGAAGCTCTTGTAGGTAGGGGACTGGATAACCACGTCCGCGAACAGTAGTTCAAACAGCTTTGAGGTTGAGCTTACTAGTATGGATTTGCAGGTGTGCCCTCCAATTTCAACAGGGATCATTGGATTCCCCCAACACACATTGAAAAATGTCCTAAATTAACTTTTCTCCAAACTCACGTCAGGAAAATTGTGAGAATGGCAACAAAAACAGGTAAAATCAAGATAAAAATCCATAAGATGTTACAGTACAGGACAGTATAGAGCGTAACATCCCAAACTTCAGCTATAAACGTGGCAAAATGAGAGAAATTCTTCACTAACAATACCAAGTGGCAAACCAACAGGCTTTACAAAGGGTGAAAGTTTTAAACTCCGGAAGGTATTCTTAACGATGGCTTTAAGGGAACGGGTTAGGAGAACGTTCCACCTAATAAGCGGAGGAAAGATCCTCAAATATGCCAGCGTTAGGTGTGAATCTCTTTCAGAATGCACGAAGATTGTGGAAGAACACCTGAACCTTAAGGGTGTACGGTACACACGGCTGATAGACCCAGATCCGTACCTTTTGGAAACTGAGGGAGATTCTCTTTATGAAGGAATGGCGTTTCTTGGCGTGGTAGAGGTAAAAACCGATCTAAACCGTGTCCTTTATCTGCTCGAATCAAGTGTCCCGATTGACCTCATGGACATCCCGGGGATTGAGTTTACCCTGGCCTTCAGGGTGCGGAGAAAAGAGGGACTGCGTGAACTTCTCAGGATCATAGGCAATGGAAAGGTTGGCGGGATAAGGCACAAGCACCGCTCCACGCTGAACTTTCTGGTGAGTCTGTTAGGTGGTGTTGTTTTCTCATCCGTGATGGAGTTCGGAAATTACTGGGCTGGTCTTCTCGGCACAATAATTTTTGCCCTAATCATTTATCTGATACTCGACTATCCATTCTCACTGCTCTATTTCAGAGGAGTAGAGGTCATCTCAACGGGAGAAACCCGCACAAAGGTCTTCGTTATCCGGCTCGGAACGGAAGAAAAGAAAAAAGGCTAACGCCCCAGCTCGGCGTGTGCCTTCGCCAGATGCTTCGCCGCTATTGCCGCGAGGAGAGAAAGCTCCCCGGCGAGAACTGCACCGGCTATTATCTCGGCGAACTTTTTGGCGTTTGTACCGGGCGGATCTCCGCCGCCGGCAACGCCCATTATGCTCAGCGCCTCCCTCTGGGTCGGGACGCGAGTTCCTCCGCCGACCGTCCCAATCTCAAGGCTCGGCATGGTGACGCTGATGTAGAGGTCTCCCTCGGGGGTAACCTCCGCGAGGGTTATGCCGTGCGAGCCCTCGGTAATCTGAGCCTCGTCCTGGCCGGTTGCGAGGAATATTGCACCAACTATGTTGGCAAAGTGAGCATTGAAGCCATAGGAACCGGCCTGGGCCGAACCGATGAGGTTCTTCCTGTAGTTGACCTCGGCTATGAGCTCCGGAGTGGTTTTCAGCTTCTTCTCGACTATCTCGCGCGGGATTATGGCCTCGGCAATAACGGTCTTCCCACGGCCGTTGATGAAGTTCATCGCGTTCGGCTTCTTGTCCACGCAGAGATTGCCCGAGAGGGCGAGGTACTTCACGTCCGGGAAGTGCTCCTCGATGACCTTCATTATCTCCTCGCTTGATATGGTGACCATGTTCATGCCCATGGCATCTCCGGTCTTGAACTCGAACCGGAGATAGAGGTTGTTGCCGACGATGTAGGGCTTAACGTCCCTCAGCTTTCCGTGTCTGGTGACCTTGCTGACGGCCTTCTCCTGGAGGTAGTCGAGATTAGCCTTTACCCACTCGGCGACTTCCCTAGCTCTTCTCGCGTCGGGGCACTTGAGAAGGGGCGCTCGGGTCATCTTGTCGTCTATTATCGTAGTCTTCACCCCACCCGCCTCTGTCAAGGCGGAGCAGCCACGGTTGACGCTTGCAACTAGCGCTCCCTCGGTGGTGGCGAGGGGGATGTAGAACTCGCCCTTGGCGTATTCCCCGTTGATTTTAAGAGGGCCGGCAACTCCCATCGGTATCTGGACGACGCCTATCATGTTCTCGATGTTCTTGCCTATGACCCTCTCGGGGTCTATCGAGTAGTGCCCTATGTTCTCAAGGCTAACACCGAGCTTCTTTTCAAGCGCCCTCCTCCTTATTTCAGTGGCGAGTTTCTTATCGCCGTTTGTGTACCTCTCAACCTGGTGGAGCTTTATTTCTCCGCCCGCTACCTTATCCACAAGCTCTTCCACGTTCATGCAAACACCTCCAGAAATCAGCCGAATATCCACTCCTCAAGTATCTCCCCCGTTTCCCTCAGGGCTATGGCAGCGTCGCTCTCGGGGAAGTACTTGACGATTGGAATGCCCTCGTTGATGGATTCAGGAACGTTGTAGTCGAAGGGGATCCATCCAATGACGGGAACGTCGAGGTCGCTCTCAACCGCCTCAACAATCTTCTCAACGACATCGGCGGATTCCCTAACTTTGTTCAGGATGACGCCGATGTTGAGGTTGTACCTCTCGCCCAAAACCTTGAGCTTCTCAATCTCGTTCTTCACCATGGTCTCGAAGGAGTAGATGGGGGAGCGTTCAATCTCCACCACTATCAGCTGATAGTTTGCCACCTCAAAGGTCGGGAGAGTATCAAAGGGAATACCCGTTGGGGAGTCCACGAATACAACCCCAAACTTGTATTTGACCTTCTCAAGTATCTCCACCAGCCTCCTCGGCGAGATTCCGAGAACGTCCTGGAGCTGAGTACTCCCAGGCATGACATGGACCCCAGTCTGAGGGTGCTTGTATATTGCCCATTCCGGGTCGATGTCCGGGTTCCTCAGAAGGGAGTGGAGGGTATACTTGACGGTGTCAAGGGAGAAGTGAAAGCCAAGGTTGGGGAGGTAAAGGTCACCATCTACCGCCAGCACACGATACTCCCGCATGGCCAGGTAAGTGCTAAGGTTAGCGGTCATCGTGGTCTTTCCAGCACCGCCCCTCCCCGTTACTACTATCAGCGCCATCTTTAAACCCCCTTATCAAGTGGAAAATACTCAAAAGAGGATATAAGGTTTTCCAATAGGCCGGGAAAGCATCTCCGCTCCCACACCCAGCCGCAAAAGGTTTATATCATCCCCCGTTCAGATAGGCATTGTAAGGTTAAGGAGATGATTGCCATGGCCGAGAAAATGCCAGCTATTGTAAAAACCAAGCCCGCTTACGGTGCCGAGCTCGTCGAGGTCGACGTTCCAAAGCCCGGGCCCGGTGAGGTTCTCATCAAGGTTCTCGCCACCAGTATATGCGGAACTGACCTCCACATCTACGAATGGAACGAGTGGGCCCAGAGCAGGATCAAGCCACCCCAGATTATGGGACACGAGGTAGCCGGTGAGGTCATCGAGGTCGGCCCAGGTGTCGACACCCTCGAGGTCGGCGACTACATAAGTGCCGAGACCCACATCGTCTGCGGCAAGTGCTACGCCTGCAGGCACAATCGCTACCACGTCTGCCAGAACACGAAGATCTTCGGCGTCGATATGGACGGTGTTTTCGCGGAATACGCGATAGTTCCGGCCCAGAACGCCTGGAAGAACCCGAAGGGAATGAAGCCCGAGTATGCTACCCTCCAGGAGCCGCTCGGCAACGCCGTCGATACCGTTCTGGCAGGGCCAATAGCCGGCAGGAGTACACTCATAACCGGTGCTGGCCCGCTCGGACTCCTTGGAATTGCCGTCGCAAAGGCATCCGGGGCGTATCCAGTTATCGTGAGCGAACCGAGCGAATTCAGGCGCGAGCTGGCCAAAAAAGTTGGCGCCGACTACGTGGTTAATCCCTTCGAGGAGGACCCGGTTAAGTTCGTGATGGACGTAACCGACGGGGCCGGAGTTGAGGTGTTCCTAGAATTCAGTGGAGCGCCGAAGGCTCTCGAACAGGGTCTCAAGGCCACCACACCCGGTGGAAGGGTCTCACTGCTCGGTCTGTTCCCGCGCGACGTTACTCTGGACTTCAACAACCTGATAATCTTCAAGGCCCTCGAGGTTCACGGCATAACTGGAAGGCACCTCTGGGAGACCTGGTACACAGTGTCCAGCCTAATCCAGAGCGGCAAGCTCAACCTTGACCCGATAATCACCCACAAATACAAGGGCTTTGATGATTTCGAGGAGGCCTTCGAGCTGATGAGGGCGGGCAAGACCGGAAAGGTCGTCTTCTTCCCGCACAAGGGTTGACTCGTTTTCCCTTTTCTTCCACCGCAATTCTTAAGTAACTCTTCTCAAACTCAACCCAAGGAGGTGAGCTTATGGAGTTAAGCTACCAGGAGAAACTCACGCTCATAAAGCTCAACGAGGTTAAAAGGGTCAAATTTGAAGAACTCGTCGAGAAAACTGGCCTCGACCAGGTCGCGGTCATGCGCTCCGTCCTAGGACTCCAGAGCAAAGGGCTGGCGAGGCTCGAGGAAAGAAGCAAAAGAATAGCAAAGCTAACCGAGACCGGAAGAAAGTACGCTGAAATAGGTCTCCCCGAGTGGAGGGCTCTGAGGGTTCTAAAAGAGAAGAGAAAGGTAACCCTGGACGACCTGCGTGAGGTTCTCAGCGAGGATGAGCTGAAACCGATAGTCGGCCTTCTGAGGAAAGAAGGCTGGGCATCCGTGAGAAAGGAGGAGGGGAGGCTAGTTCTTGAAATCACCGAGAAGGGAATGAACGCGGAGGAGAGGCCCATTGATAAAGTCCTCAAGCTCCTCGCCGAGAGGGAAGTCGTACCTCTGAGTGAAGTTGAGAAACTGGTTCCGGCCAAGGAGCTTAAGAGGAGAAAAATAGCCGAGGAAGACACAGCAACCGAGAGATTCGTGGAGATGACCCCTGAAGGGGAAGAGCTCGTCAGGAAGGGCCTTGAGCTGAAAGAGGAGGTATCGACCCTTACCCCCGAGCTGATAAAGTCCGGCAAGTGGAGGAAAGTCGAGTTCAAGCGCTTCAACATCCAGGCCCCTGTAAGGAGATTCTACCCCGGCAAGAAGCAGCCGTACAGGGCTTTCCTCGACAAACTGAGGAGAAGATTAATCGAGATGGGCTTCATAGAGATGACCGTTGACAGCCTCATAGAGACCCAGTTCTGGAACTTCGATGCACTCTTCCAGCCCCAGAACCACCCGGCGAGAGACTGGACCGACACTTACCAGCTCAAATACCCGAAGAGCGGCCACCTGCCCGGAAAAGACCTGGTCGAAAGGGTAAGGGCTTCCCACGAGCACGGTCTGGCAGGTTCAAGGGGATGGGGCTACGTCTGGTCTCCGGAGAGGGCGATGCTCCTTATGCCCAGGGCGCATGGAACGGCTTTAGATGCCAGACAGCTCGCGAGAGGCGTTGAGATTCCAGGGAAGTACTTCACAATCCAGCGTGTCTTCCGTCCGGACGTTCTCGACAGGACGCACCTCATAGAGTTCAACCAGGTTGACGGCTTCGTCGTCGGCGAAGACCTGACCTTCAAACACCTCCTCGGAATACTCAAGCGCTTCGCGGTGGAGATAGCTGGAGCGAAGAAGGTGAAATTTTTACCTGACTATTACCCGTTCACGGAGCCGAGCGTCCAGATGAGCGCCTATCACCCAGAGCTCGGCTGGGTCGAGTTCGGCGGTGCCGGAATCTTCCGCGAGGAGATGACAAAGGCCCTTGGCATAGACGTCCCGGTCATAGCATGGGGAATAGGAATAGACAGGCTGGCAATGTTCAAGCTCGGAATAGACGACATACGCTACCTCTTCAGCTACGACTTAAGATGGCTCAGGGAAGCGAAACTGGTGTGGTGAGGTGATAGCATGCCCAAGTTCGATGTGTCAAAGCGGGATCTGGAAAGGCTCATCGGGAAGAGCTTCACGGTTGAGGAGTGGGAGGACCTCTTCCTCTACGCGAAGTGCGAGCTGGACGACGTCTGGGAGGAGAACGGGGAGCTTTACTTCAAGGCCGACTCGAAAGACACCAACAGGCCCGACCTATGGAGTGCGGAAGGAATAGCGAGGCAGATACGCTGGGCGCTCGGCTTCGAGAGCGGTCTTCCAAAATATGATGTCGAGAAGAGCAGTGTAACCGTTTACGTTGACGAGAAGCTGAAAAACATCCGCCCGTATGGTGTCTACGCGATAGTTGAGGGACTGAGCCTCGATGAAGAGGCGCTAAAGCAGATGATAAACCTCCAGGAGAAGGTGGCTTTAACCTTCGGGAGGAGGAGAAGAGAGGTCGCCATAGGCATCTTCGACTTTGATAAGGTGAAGCCGCCAATATACTACCGCGCCGCTGAGAAGAGCGAGAAGTTCGTCCCGCTGGGCTTCGAGGAGGAGCTCACGCTGGAAGAAATCCTTGAGAGGCACGAGAAGGGCAGGGAGTACGGCCACCTCATCAAGGACAAGCCCTACTACCCGCTCCTCGTGGACAGCGAGGGCAAAGTTCTCTCGATGCCCCCAATCATAAACTCGGAGATAACCGGCAGGGTGACCACAGAAACGAGGAGAGTCTTCGTTGACGTCACCGGCTGGGATCTGAAGAAGATAATGCTGGCTTTAAACGTCGTAGTCACGGCTTTAGCCGAACGCGGCGGAAAGATAAAGAGCGTTAAGGTCGTCTATCCAGACTTCGAGGTTGAGACACCGGACCTGGCCCCGAAGGAGTTCGAGGTCGAGCTGGACTACATCAAGAGGCTCACCGGCCTTGAGCTGAGTGACGAGGAGATCAAGGGCCTCCTCGAGAGAATGATGTACGATGTCAAGTTGGTTGACGGGAAGGCAAAACTCCTCTATCCGGCTTTCCGCGATGACATAATGCACGCCCGCGACGTTCTGGAGGATGTCCTCATAGCCTACGGCTATAACGAGATCGAACCTGAGGAGCCGAAGCTTGCCGTCCAGGGCAGGGGGGACAAGTTCGTCGAATTCGAGGACGCCGTCAGGGAGCTCATGGTCGGCTTCGGCCTGCAGGAGGTCATGACCTTCAACCTCACCAACAGAGAGGCTCAGTATGAAAAGATGAACCTGGAATACGGGAGAGACTACTTCAACAACCCGCCGGCGGAGCTCGTCGAGATAGAGAACCCGATAAGCCCCAAGTGGTCTGCCCTCAGAGTGTGGCTCACCCCGAGCCTGCTCGATTTCCTGAGCCAGAACACCCACGAGGAATACCCACAGAGGATCTTCGAGGTCGGAAAGGTCACGCTGATAGACGAAAGCAGAGAAACGAAGACCGTGAGCGAGAGCAAGCTGGCGGTTGCCTTAGCTCACCCACGCGTAACCTTTACCGAGGCCAAGGAGATACTGGAAAGCGTTATGCGCCACCTCGGCTTCAAGTACGGGCTTGAAGAAATAGAGCACCCAAGCTTCATTCCGGGCAGGGCGGGAAGAATCATCGTGGACGGGAAAGAAATCGGCATTATCGGGGAAATCCATCCGGCCGTTCTAGAAAATTGGGGAATAGAAATGCCAGTAGCGGCCTTCGAGCTGTTCCTGTGGCCGCTCTACAGGGAGCCTTATCTTTAATCCCCTTTTTTTAGGCCCTTATAAAGGAACGTGCACATTATCTCAAAGTTCGTGACGTTTGTGAATATCTCCATATCCCAGATCCATTCCATCTTCCCACCTCCAAGTACAACTAATTAAGGCTCTTTATCAATCTTTCTCCACTTCCATTGGATTGAATCCAAAATCAGGGTTTACTTTTGCAAAGTAATTTGGCGATATTCCAAAGACGGCTCTGGGAAAGACATTTATACCCTCCACCAGATTCACCAACCATGAGGATGGCCCTCAGGATAGCGTACGACGGCACGGCATTCTACGGGTTTCAGAGGCAACCAGACGTTAGGACGGTTGAAGGGGAGCTCATAAGGGTACTCTCAAAGCTTGGGATAATAAGGGACGCCGAGAGTTCGAACTTTAAAGGGGCTTCCAGAACCGATAGGGGCGTCTCCGCATTTTTCAACGTCGTGGCCTTTGACGTCGAGGGCCGGGCCGACCTACTCAGGGGAGAGGTTCTCAACCACCACCTCCGCGATGTCTGGGTTCTCGGCGTTGCCGAGGTGCCGAACGACTTCCACCCGCGTTTCTGGGCAAAGTCAAAGACCTACCGGTATTATCTGGTTGATGAGGGGTTCGACGAGGAAGCCATGGGGAACTGCGCCTCCCTTTTCATTGGAACGCACGATTTCTCCGCTTTCGCTAGACTAGAGCCGGGAAAAGACCCCCTTAGAGAGCTGACCCGCCTTGGGGTGAGCCGGCGCCACGGCTACTACGTCATAGAGATTGAGGGCAAGAGCTTCCTCTGGGAGATGGCGAGAAGAATCGTGAACGCCCTCCGCTTCTGCGGTTTGGGATTGCTCGAGGCCAGAGAGGTGAAGAACATGCTGGAGGGAATCTACACGAAAAAAATCCCGCCCGCCCCTGCTGAGGGCCTGGTTCTGTGGCACATAGATTATCCGGGCATCGAGTTCAAGGGGGATGAGAGAGGTATTAACAAAGCGAAGAGAGACCTGTTCGAGCGCTACTCACGGGCGCTTACGAGAGCGGCCCTTCTTGGGGACCTTCTCATCGAGCTTTGAGGCCATCTCCCTGTCATAGTACATGCCGTAGTACTGCTTGAGTGCCTTCTGCCTCTCGATGAAGTGGGTGAAGAGTAAGGGGTCGTCGTCCTGGACATCAACGATGACGGCCTTCATTCCCTTTTTCGGCCTCAGCGCACGGCCTATCGTCTGAATCGTCATGATGTCGCTCTTTCCGCCGCCGGCCAGTATTATCGCCGAAATCTCGGGTATGTCAACACCCTCTTTCAGGAGAGTGGAAACCAGAACCGGAACCTCGCCATCCTTAAACGCATCCAGTATCTCCCACCTGTTTGGGCTCTGGGAGCTTAGAAACTCGGCCTTTATTCCCTCCGCTTCAAGCATCTCCTTCAGGATTTTACCGTGCTCTATGCGCTTCACGTCAATGAGGATACGATGCCCTTTCCTAGCGAGTTCAACGGCCTTCTTGACTATTGCCCTGTTCCTCTCGTCGTTGTTCATTATCATGTCTTCGTAGAGCTCCTTGTAGCGCTCACTGAACGACGGCATGGTCGATTCGTAGGTTATTATCTCAAAACGGGGCTTTGCAAGGAACCTCTCCTTTATCAGATCCTCGGCCTTGACCTCAAATATGGTCGGGCCAACGACGGCCTCGATCTTTATCTCTTCCCCGCGAACGCGGCGCCAGGGGGTCGCAGAGAGGCCGAACCGATAAACCTGGGGAAGGCTGAGTCCAAGCTGGTAGAACTTCTCGGCGGCTGAGGTTCTGTGGCACTCGTCGAACATCACTATCGCGTACTCGTTCTGGAGCTTCTCCGCGCCTCTCGAGAGAAGGGTCTGTATCATGGCAATGGTAACGGCGCGCTCCTCCCATTTGTTGTCCCCGACTATGCCCGGCTCAACGCCCAAAACTTCCCTAACCTTGTCCGCCCACTGGTAGAGAAGCTCCTTCGTGTGGACGACTATCAGCGCGGAGAGGTCGAGCTCGTGGATTATCCTGAGACCGACAACAGTTTTACCGCTTCCCACAGGAAGGGAAAGTACGCCCATCTTCTCCTTAAGGGCCTTTTTTATCGCCCTCGCTTGGTATCTGCGCATGACGTAGTTCTCGTTCCAGGTGGAGTTGAGCTTTACTCCCCTGATCTGCCTCTCGTCCTTAATTCTCACCCGATAACCCTTGCAGTTGAGGAACTTCTTAACCCTCGGAAGGACACCCACTGGGAACGTTCTCTCGTAAGGGTCGTAGAGGCTCTCCGGCTTCTCCCATTTCCCGAAGTCCTTCTTGTAGCTGAGCAGCTCGTATATCTTGAAATAAACCTGGGGGTCAGCCTTCTCGATTTTCACCAATGCCGAACCGTCCGGGATGCGAAGGACTACCATAGGCATGGCCAATCATCGGAGGTTTGGAAAAAGGCTTTATAGACCTTTTGGAACACCCATCTAAGGTGATAGAATGCTGAGGGAAATCATCGAGCGTTTTGAGAATACCGTCATTGTGGAAGAGCCCGTGAGCAAGGAGCTTGAGATAACCAAGTACCTCCTGAAATACCGCGATAGACCGGTTCTCTTCAGGAACGTGGATGGCTGGGCCGTTGCGGGCAACATATGGAGCACGAGGGAGAGGATAGCGGGCTACCTGGGAACCGAGAAGGAGAAACTCCTCCACTTCATAGCGGATGCCATGGAAAATCCCGAACCCTACAGGACGGTTGATGGCGCACCCTTCATGGCGAACTCAACCGGGGACTTCTCCCTAACCGAGCTTCCGATTCCAAAGTACTACCCCAAGGACGGCGGTCAGTACTTCACATCCGCCATGGTCATAGCCAGGGACGAGGAAGGCTTTGTCAATATGTCCTTCCACAGGATGATGGTCATTGATGATAAAAGAGCCGCCATAAGGCTCGTTCCGAGGCATCTGTACGCTATGTGGAAGGAAAAGGCAGAGGCTGGGGAGGAGCTGGACGTCAGGATAGTCGTCGGGAACCCGATCCACGTCCTCCTCGCCGGAGCCACGAGCGTGGCCTACGGCATAAGCGAGCTTGAGATAGCCTCGGCGATGAGCCGGAGGGCCTTTGGAAGACCCCTCGAAGTCTTCGACCTCGGAGGAATACCCGTCCCGGTTGAGACGGAGTTCGTTTTCGAGGCCAAGATACTTCCCGAGCTGACCGACGAGGGACCGTTCGTCGATATAACCGGAACCTACGACTACGTGAGGAAGCAGCCGGTGGTGGTCTTTGAAAGAATGTACCACGTCGATGAACCGGTTTTCCATGCCCTTCTCCCCGGCGGCTACGAGCATTTCATGCTTATGGGCCTGCCGAAGGAGCCGCAGATCTACGCGAGCGTTAAGAGGGTTGTTCCCAGAGTTCACGGCGTAAGGCTGACCGAGGGCGGTGCGATGTGGCTCCACGCGGTGGTGAGCATAACCAAACAGCACGACGGGGACGGAAAGAATGCGATTCTTGCTGCCTTCACCGGGCACCCGAGCCTGAAGCACGTGGTCGTTGTGGATGAGGACGTGGACATATACGACGACAGAGAAGTGGAATGGGCGATAGCGACGCGCTTCCAGGCCGATAGGGATCTGGTGGTCATCCCCAACGCCCGCGGCAGTTCCCTGGACCCCTCCGCAGAGAAGAGCCTCACCGCGAAGTGGGGAATAGACGCAACCAAGCCGCTGGAAAGAAAGGAAGAATTCGAGAGGGCGGAAGTTTGATTTTTTATCCCTTCACTTTCACAGCCTCTCCAAGCCTGACCCCCAGCCTGTCTAGGAGCCTGGCTTTTTCTACCAGATACCAGAGGACCAGAAAGCCAAACCCTGTGGCAAGAAGGGGATTTAAGAGATAGAGCGGCGTTAGCAGGGCAAAGACGGCATAGCCTAAGAAAAACGCAGAGAGCGTGTAGGCGACTTTTCCGATTCCCAGCCTGTAAGCAGCATAGATGCCTGCCACCGCTATCGGTATCTCCCACGGGACGAGGATAAACTTCCCCCAGATGTGCCAGCCGAGCCTCGGAAAACCGTACCAGACACCGTCAGGAAAGAACGGGATACCACCGGTAAATGTATCGGCTAGCAGATGAAGTCCGTTTCCTATGATTCCCAGGGGACCAAACGGAAGGACATAAAAAAACGAAACGAAGCCATGGTTGAAGAAAGTCCTCGTGAAGTCTCCAGTTGCCAGAAGCATCTGGATGAAGCTGTAGTCAGGAGCGGAGTTCGCAACAACGAATGCCGCCAGTAGTCTTTTATCCCAGCCCCTCCAGGCGCCTATCATATAGGCAACAAAAATATGCATCGGTAGCAACATGGAACTCACCTTTAAACTATCCGAACTTTTGTTGGACAACCTAAAAAGATTTTGGTTCGAATTCTAAATAAGGGGTGAAAAAACAAGAAAAGGATTCACTCCACCATCTTGAGGAATATCTCCTCAAGGCTCGGCTCTTTGACCTGCATGGTGAGAATCTTAGCCCCTTGTGCGGCAACGAAATCGTGAATCTGCTCTCTGATGTCCTCCGGCGCCACTATGCGGTACTTCCTCTCACCGAGCGGCGTGACCTTCCACCCGACCCCCGTGAAGTCCACCGGAACGTTGGTCTCCACCACGATCGTGTAGCCCGCCTTCTTCAGGAACTCCCTCTTGATGCTGTCAAGGTTGTCCTCAACGCGGAGCTTACCCTTGACTATTACGCCAACGGTGTCGCATATCTCCTCGACGTGAGCCAGGATGTGGCTTGAGAAGAAGACCGTCCTCCCGGCTTTTTTCTGCTCCCTGATGATGTCCTTGAACTCCGCTATTCCAGTCGGGTCGAGGCCCGTCATCGGCTCATCAAGAATTAGAAGCTCAGGGTCGTTTATGAGCGCTTGAGCGAGCAGGAGACGCTGGCGCATACCCTTCGAGAACTTGCCGACCTTCCGGTTCCTGTCCTCCCATAGATTGACCAGGTCAAGGAGCTCCCTGACCTGCCTCTCCCGCTCGGCCTTCGGGATTCCAAAGGCGTCGGCGATCATATCGAGGGTTTGAACCGGGGTAAGGAAGTCCCATAGGGTGGCATGCTCAGGCATGTAGCCTATTCTCCTCTTGGCCTCAACGAGGTTGTTTTCGTTGAACCTGCCGTTCCTAAAAACCTCAAGGTCGAAGAGCTGAATCCTCCCCTCCTGCGGGAATATCAGGCCCAGGGTGCTGAGGATGGTGGTGCTCTTTCCGGCGCCGTTGGGGCCAAGGAAGCCGTATATCTGACCGGCCCTGACCTCAAGGTTCAGGCCGTCGAGGGCACGAACGTCTCCGTAAACCTTGACCAGATTCTCGATTCGGATCATAGCCATCACCTCAGATCCATACGGAGGAAGCGGTAGAATCCGATTCCAAGGTACACCAGCGTGAGCCCTACGAGTATTCCGAAGTTCGTGAGGTTTTCCCTTATCCCATGCATGAGGCCAAGATATTCAACCTCGGGATTCATAATATCCCCGGAGATCCTTGAGGCGTCTTTCACTATGACGTCCACCTGCTTCGTCGGGACGTAGAAGAGGAATTTGGTAGTGTAGTCCTTGATCTTCCCCTGGGCCTCTCCCCAGTTAATCGGCTGATCCGGATTTCCCACGTAGTCCTTGATGGCCATGAACTGCACTATTGCCGGCATTATCATGAAGATTACAAAAAACACCGCGAGGGAGACGCCAAGGGCTGTGCTGGACGACCTTATGTACGTTGAAAGAATGTAGCCGAGCGCCACCAGCTGTATCATTGCCAAGAGCAGGAGCATGTTGAGTATTAGCGACTCCTTGAAGAGCTCCCAGCCCATGGGTGCCCCAAGCCAGCCAAGGCCTACAACACCGACGACCGTCGTTAACAGGAGCGCAAAGAACAGTATCAAAGCATGAGCCCCAAACTTTCCGCCAATGTATTCAAACCTCTTAATCGGCTTGCTCATTGCGATCCTAAGGGTTCCCTTCTCAATCTCGCTGTTTATAGCCGTTGCACCCATCAGCAGGGCCAAAAGGGCTATGAAAAACCCTCCCATTCCCGTAACGTTGTCCACGAGCACGGCGATGGCATCCCCAACGCTCTCAAGTTCCCGCCCAAATGACTTCTGGAGGTAGAGCTGAGGGATGTACAGAAGCACCATAATCCCCAGCAGAACCCAGAGCTTCTTGGTTCGAAGGCTCTGCTTAAACTCAAGCTGAAAACCCCAAAGCATAGATGTACCCCCCATTGCAGTATTGGAGTAAACTACTCCCGATTAAAATTAACGCAAGAAGTATAAAAATTTTGTCAATCGAGTTGAAAGAGCTCACAATAGATTAAGCACGGGAGGTTTTCTTTCCCCAGGAGATGGCCCAAGTGGAGATTAAATGAAGCCGCGAATCATTGGGAAACTTAGAGGGAAGCCAGCTTCAAAACGTCCTCCCATTTTGGACAGTGCTCCCTCACTCTTCTCAGGACCTCCTTGTTCCCCCCCAGGACGGGCCAGAGTATAGAGTCTATGTGCAGTGGTGGGATACCCGTCTCTTCCGCAATCTTGTTCCAGAAGCTCACCGGCGGCTCGTTCGTGAATCTCTTTGTATAGGCGTTTATCCTCACGTCATCGGGTATCTCGATGGCCATTGGATACGGCACGAACTCCCCAAAGGCTATCCTGCCCGCGTAGCCGAACATCTTAACCGCGAAGACTATAGTCTTGGCGCTTCTCTTTGAGCCGAGGCCCTTTGCAAGCCCGTCACGAAGGCATTCCATGCCGTTGAAGTAGTAGTCCCTCAGGTCACGTAGGGAGAGCGAATCGAGAAAAGGTTCGAGCCTCTCCAGCCTCCTCACCTTCCCGGCGACCAGCCTTCTGTTGGTCCTCGAATTCGGCAGAAAGGAGGAGTACGCCTCGGCTATGCTTCCTACTGGTGGGTTCTCGGAAAAGTGCTCGGAGAACTCCCACCACCACCTTTCGCCCTTCGCCGTCAGCTGATAACTCACAATGGAATTCGCTATGACCAGCTTGATGAAAAGCTCATCGTCCCCAAGGTTCGCATGGAGGTTTTTGAGGGCATCGAACTGGAGGTCAACCTTTTCCTCAATGATTCGGGCACAGTCAATGCCAAGTTCGCTTAAAATCTCCCTGAGGATCCCCACTTTTTCTTCGTCGGCCCGGTACCTTACCTTGATGAACCTATCGAGCGTCAAGCTAACCACCCACAGATTTTATCAGCCTCTCAAGGAACGCGCTCTCCCCAATTATCTCCGCCCCTGTGTTGTTCGGAAGGCCAAGCTCGACCTTCGCCCTTATCCCGTGCTCCCTCAGGTAGTCGTGGACCTCGGCGCTGAGCCTTTGGAAGTCACTCCTGAGTATCAGCCCGTAAACGGTCGGCCCCCAGCTGCTCTGGCCACAGCCGTAGGTTTTCTCTGCCAGGAAGTCGAGTATAAGCTTAACGTCCTCCCTGAACTCCCCACCCTGGTACGGCTCAAAGTGCTTTCCCACGAGCCTCTGTATAGCGGAGAGGTGCTCACCGAAGGTTCTCACGTCCCGCTCCTTCAAGGCCGGGAGGAGGCCGAGCAGTATTCTGTGACTTATCTCCATCGCCACGTCCACCCTGCCGACGACTCCCGCCATCACTGGCTTTTCTTCCTCCTCGTCGAGGCCGGGCTTGAGCTCGGGAATAACCAGCAGAAAAGCCCACCCCTCCGGGAAGTCCTCGCGGAATATCAGGGGCGGAATGCCGTTCCTAACGCCGCCGTCTATGACGAATCCGCCGTAGGCGAAGGAGTAGATTCCGGCACCACCGTTCCTTCCCCTTCCAAGAACCTTAGCCAGCTCTTCAACAGAGACGTTCAGGTTGTTAAGCCGGGCTATTCCCATCGCGACCGCCAGGCTGAGCTGGGTCGTGGAGCCGAGACCAACGTGCCGGGGGATGGCCTTCCTGACCTCAACGATGTAGTTGACTCCGGTTTCGTAGGCGGAGTTCATCCTCTTTATAGCGAACTCGATGGTTTTTCTGTCCTCACCTTCGGCAATTATATCCATTGCCTCGCCCTCAACGATTCTGACCTCGTAGCCGCCTTCGAGGGCAACGCCAAGGCTTCCGAAGCGTCTCCCAAAGGTGGCCGATGGATCGATGAGACCCAGATGAAGCCTCCTCGGAGTACGGATTAGCATGAACACCACCAGAACTGGAAGGGCAAAAGTCCTTTTATACCCAGCGGCTATTTTTAGGCGGTGAAGACCATGAAGTTCGCGGGAGTTGACCTAGGTGAGCCGAGGATAATGGGCGTCATCAACGTTTCGCCTGAGAGCTTCTACAAGGGGAGCGTCAGGAACGACGAGGAGAAACTCATTGAGACTGCAGTAAAGATGGTTGAGGATGGAGCAACCTTCATCGACATCGGCGCCAAATCGACGGCCCCTTACCTTGAGACCCAGATTCCAGTCGAGGAGGAGGTAAGGCGGGCAGTATGGGCGATTAAAACCATCCGCGACCACGTTAACGTTCCCATAAGCATAGACACCACCAATGCAAAAGTCGCCGAAGAGGCCCTTAAATCGGGAGCGGACATTATAAACGACGTCACCGGTCTGAAGGGCGACCCCCGGATGGCGCAGGTCGCGGCTGAATATACCGCTCCCGTGATAGTCTGCGCCCACGGCGAGGTTAGGAACCTCAGCGACCCGGTCCACACGGTGATAGACTTCTTGCAGGAGAGCCTCGTCATAGCCGAGAGACACGGTATCGAGGAGATAGCCATAGACCCGGCGATAGGCTTCCTCCGCCCGGAGTGGCCCCCCTGGTACGAGTGGGACTCAAAGGTCATAGCCAACCTCGACATCCTCAAAATCTTCGGACGGCCCATCCTTATAGGGGTCTCCCGGAAGTCCTTCATAGGGGCGATAACCAGTAGAAAAGACCCAGCGGAGAGATTACCCGGAAGTTTATCGGCAACAGCAATAGCCGTCCTCAAGGGAGCACACATCGTTAGAACGCACGACGTCAAAGAAACCCTCGACGCGGTCAAGGTAGCAAGCTTCATCCGGCGCTTTTCACCTTGACTTCCTTCCATTCTTCGACGAGAGTCGCCAGCAACGAGAGGGCCACTGGTCCGATTATTATTCCAACGAACCCAAAGGCCAGATAGCCGCCAAAGACTCCAACGAGCGAGATTAGAGCGTTGACACCCTTCTCCCTTGTTCCGAGCCTGGGCCTCAGGAGTATATCGGGAAGGGGCGAGATGAAGACGATTCCGTAAAGAGCAAACACAATGGCGCCGGCAACGTTTCCGCCCTTAAGCATGTAAACCGCACCGGCGAGCCAGACAACCCAGCCTCCAAAAACTGGCAGGAGCTCAAAGATCACGGTGAAGATTCCAGCGGCTATGGCTCCTCCAGGCTTGGCGAGTTCAAAGAGGATGAAACCACCTGCGGTGAAGACACCTTTGAGGATGCTGATGGCCAGCCAGCCGCGGAGAAGACCGTGAAGTGTCTCGCCGGCCTTTTCGAGGAGCTTTATCGCCAGCTCCCTGTTCTCTGGTGGCAGAAGTGAGTAGACTTCCCTCCGAATGGCCCTGGCGTTTATGAGCATACCGTAGAATGCGAAGACCATGACTATCGCCTGAAGGGAGAGCTTGGGGAGGGAGTACGTGTATCCGAGGACGTATTCCTCAAAGCGCTTCGGAATGTCTTCAGCGAGCTTCTGAAGGAGTTCGTAGACGGCAGCCGGAAGGTTCCAGGTGAGGAGCCACTCGAAGAAGGAGTTGATGTAGTACGCTAACGAGCTCTTGACATCGTTTATCCAGAGGGCGAACCCGATTATGAAGAGGAAGGTGGTCAGGGTAAGGATGGCCGTCATGATGAACGCCGAGACCTTGTTGCCAGTTTTCCTCGCCAGTCTCTCGTGGAGGGGGTAGAGGATGTAGGCGAGCGTCACCGCAAGGATTATGGGAGAAAGGATGGGACTAACCGTCTCCCATACGAGGTAGAGGACTATGAGCGAAACCGCTATCCATATCCCCGCTTCAAGCTCCATCGAGCATCCCCAGATACTTCAGTATCAGCTCCCGCGCGCTCGGCTTGTTGAAGACTATGAGTGTCTTTCTGCCCTCGTCAAGGATGAAATTCTTCCCAAGGGCTAATAAACCTTTCTTGAGCTTGTGAATCTCCGCCTTCTCTAAGTCTATGCTTTTCATGACTTCCTCGGGTGCACCCGTCTCCTCCAGTGCCTTCTCCAGCCTCTTGAGAACGCTCCGGTTGAGGAACTTTACCGGACTCGGCCTGAACTCCTCGGCAACCGCTTCACTGCCATCCATGTAAATCCCCCAGAACTCCTTGGCGCACTCGAATGGATAGACGTAGTCCTCGCCGTAGTCTGGAAGGTAAAGCTCCCTGATCACCGCAAGGAGAAGCCTTCTGGCGTCGTTCCCGTAGAACTCGACCCGGAGTTTAAATTTTTCGTCCTCAAAGCCGTTATCAAACACCTCAAGCTTCTCCTCGCAGAGCATGGCCATCACCCCGTTCTTACGTAAGCGCTAACGTACCTTGGGTCGAGGAGCAGGGCGGTGCTTCCAAATATGCCGAAGTCAGAGGGAGTGGAACCTTTGTAGATGACTATCCGGGGGTTGGTGACGTTGAGGGCTTTTTCCAGCACGCTAACCGCGTAGTCCAGGTCGCCGGTTTCGTCAACCAGACTTCCGGTAACGTTCATGGCGAACCAGGTTCTTCCGGTTGCGTATTTCTTCGTCTCGTTGATGCTCATGCCCCTGCCGTTGCTCACCGCCTGGAGGAAGCCTTGGAAGTAAGTATCAACCATCTCCGTTATCATGGCCTTTTCCTCTTCGGTGAGACCGCGCCATTCGGCGCCCATGTCCTTGTAGGGCCCGGTCTTGAAGACCTCGACTTTTATTCCGTTCGTTTCATAGTTCTGCTGGAGGTTGTAGTGAACGTAGATGACGCCGATGCTTCCCACGTCTGCCAGGGGGTCTGCTATTATTTTCTCGGCCCCGACGGCTATGTAGTAGCCGCCGGAAGCGGCTATACCTCCTGTGTACGCAACAACCGGCTTTACAAGGTTGAGCTTCCGGACAGTGGAATATATCTCCCTCACCGGCCCAACGTAGCCGCCAGGGCTCTCTATCCAAAGAACAACACCCGCGATGGAATCGTTCTTGGCTATCTCCCTCAGAGTGGGAATCACGCTAAGGGCCGTGTAGTCGTCTATGAGGCCGAATATGGGGACTATAGCTATCGTTGCGTTGCCCTCGGGCAGGTTCTGCTCCCTGAGCTGAGCCTTCAGAAAATCAATCTGCCTCTGGAGCTCGTCTATCTGAAGCTGGTACGAAGTGGTGTTGCACGTGACGTTGGGCCCTTGGACGAGAACCGTTGTAGTAACGTTTGAGGGCGGTTGGTAGGTTTTCAGTTCTGAAGTTTGCATGTAGAGCAGGACGACGGCTACGCTCGACGCCGCAAGAAGGAGTACGAGAACGGCTGAAATGTACTTCCAGATGTTCTCTCTCATTCGCTCACCCACCTATATCTCCAGCCGGAACTTTTAAACCCTGCCCCTCGGTAAGCTTTTATATCCAGCGCTCAACTCTCTTGTAGGTGGTAGCATGGAGATAGGCGTAACGATTTACCCGCACTTCGTCACCAAGGACAAAACACTCGCATCAGTCCTAGCGGACGTCAAGATAAAGAACTACGACTTCGTCTCGATATTTCCCCACACCCTAGGGCTGATAATGAACGGTGTCGTAATTGAAAAGAAGCTCAGGAACATCGAAACGACGCTCAGGGGCGTTGGCATCGACTACATAGTCAGGATGCCCACCTCCGTCAATCTACGCGACCACATCTACTACACCAGACACTTCCGCGTGGCAAGGGCGATGGCGGACGTTGCAATAAAGCTCGGTGCCAAGGTTATAGTGATGCAGAGCGGAAGAACAGGAAGGCTCGACCTTGAGATAGAAGCCATTCAGCAGCTCGCCGACATGGTGGCGCCGTTCAACATAAAGATAGCCCTTGAGAACACCTTCAGCGTCAAGGACACGCTCTACGTTGTGGATAACGTCGAGAGGGAGAACGTAGGCTTTGCCCTCGATGTAGCCCACGCCTTCCTCAGCGCACAGGGTGATGCCGACAAGCTGCTTGAAGACGTCAAGCTCGGAACGGACAAGACGGTAATACTCATGATACACGACAACTTCGGAAAGCTCTTCCCCCAGGTTGAACCAGAAGATGCACTCGCCTACGGCGTCGGCGACCTGCACCTCCTGCCAGGAGAGGGTAGCATACCCTTCGGAAAGGTGCTCAAGCTCTTCGGCGATGTGCCGCTTCTCCTCAAGGTCAAAGACCCCGAGAAGTTCGCGAAGGTTCCAACGAAGCATGGACTGATAGAACTTCTCACGAGCCTATAACCCCAACCTCTCCCCTATTACTTTGAAGACTTCAGCGAAAGCCCTTCCTATCGCCTCCTTTTTTCTCGAAAAGTGTGTAACGTCCTCGGCAAAGTTCTCCCTCAGAATCTCGACGGCTTCCTCCACAGTTATCTTGCCCTCAAGCCACGCGTAGGCGAATATCGCCTCCGCTATGTCGCCCTTACCGTGCTTGTCGGTCCTCGGCGGAATAACGCCCCTCAGCCCGGCCAGCTCGAGGGCTATGGTCAGAGACGCGTTGGGAACCCTCTCTCCGGTGGGCCTCCCAAGGTATTCACTTAGGGCCAGCGAGAAGACAAAGTTCACCAGTGAATCTCCGAACTTCGCGAGCCCCTTGTCCGTGAAGTCCCTCTCGTACCTCAAGCTCTCACCCATTCCCTCTCCGAGAGCCAGGCTTTAAGGTTTTTGAGATGGGGCAGAGTGGCTGACAGTATCAACGCATAGAGGAGGAGCGTCAGACCAACGCTGTAGGCAACGTAAGGTTCATCCGAGAATATCCTGAACGTTATGGAGTCAACGAAGTGGACAAGTGCCCAGTTGGGGTTCTCCATGTGCACGTGGAACCAGAATGCGGAGGGCTGCATTATCGGCCAGATTCCGGCGTAAACAACCGTGAACAGCGACAAGACACCCGTTATGTCCATATCAACCGCCGCGAGCAGTATCAGGAACGCCACCAGAGGAACGAGGTACTGCGGGTTGACGCGCCAGTAGGTGGCGGTGAAGACGGCGTAGGCAAGGGCAGTAGAGACGACAAGATTTCTGTTAAATACATGCCTGATGAGAACCAGCGAGAGAAGGATAAATGCTGAAACGTACCAGTATCGGAGGAGGAAAAGGGTGTCCCTCCCCCCCGTTATGTGGAGGTAGGTCGCGAGGCTCGAAACCCCGTTCATGCTGTAGGAGACGGGAAGGGGGTACGAAACCTGTATACCCCTCAGCAAGTCCGGTAACCCCTTCAGACTCGATGGGCAGAAGAGCATCATCGGCAGAAATGGGGTTAAAGCGCCGAGCAGAAAGAAGAGAACTCGTGAGATGGCTCTCCTCCCGTTTAAAAAGGCATCCCAGAGGTTCAAAAGCGCCGGAAATAGGAGGGTGTGCTTGACCGCCAGAGAAAATCCGTAGAGGGCATAGGAGAAACGCTCTCTGCGGGAGGCGTAAAGTCCCGCGAGGAAAAAGGCAAGCGCGAGTTCATCAAACATTCCGTAAACGGCCGAGACGTGAATCGTTATCGGGTTCAGGTAGTAGAGTGCAGCCCCAAGGATGGCGAGTTTTTGACTTTTCTCGCGGATTAAAAGATACAGAAGAAGGGCCACAGCAGTGTCGGCGAGGATGAAAACCAGCTTGACGGAGAACGCCCACGTCGGGTCAACGTAAACGTAGTAGCTCCCACCGCTCCAGAAAGCCCGGACGGAACCTCCGACAACGTACCTCACGAGACCAAGGACGTACGCCATGACCGGGCCGTAGACGTAGGGCCAGGGATACGGCCAGCCCTTATTCCAGAAGCCGGTCGCGTCGGCATAGGAGTAGAAGCACGCCTTATGCTCGATCATGGTTCCAGCGAAGCCGTAGAACTGGGCCAAATCACTGCCGGCCGAGTAGGGGGCCAGGATAAGCCTTATTGACAGACCCAGCAGGATGATGACGATCAGTAGATGACCCGAGCGTTCCAAGTATTCCACCCCGGTAGGGGTCGTTGATTTCAACTTAAAGTTAGAAGAGTCCGGCATTTAAGGGTTTGGGTGGGGAACGGAAAAGGAAAAGGCTCACTCGCCTATAGCGGCCTTCCATGCATCGAGAACGGCCCTAGCCCTGTCGAATATCTTTTGAGCGGCTTCCTCAAGGGCCTTTTCCGGACTTACTTTTCCGTCGGTGACGATTCTGAACTTGGGCTTTCTCGCCATAAGAACCGGGTGCTCGATGGTGTAACCCGCGAAGGTCACGTGCTTGTTCTCATGGAGTACCTCGTTGAGCAGGTTGGCGAAGGTGTGGTCTTCACCCTCAAGGTAGAACTCAAGGACGTTTTCCTCACGCTTGATGACCTCAATCTTCATTTTCCTCACCCTCTAAGTGTTTGAGGAGCTCTTTCATCGCCTGCTCCTTGTTCTTCACCAGTTCGTATTTAAACTTATCCTCCTTCCACTCGGCCAGACCGAGTTCAACGAGCAGGTCAATTACCTCCATGGGGTCGAGGTCTTTGAGAATCGCCACGGGGAGGATGACCTCCCTTATCTGCCTGGTGGTCTGGAGGGAGATGTCCGAGAGGTACTCGCCGAGGGTTCCAGTCAGGGAAACCAGCTCCTCCCATGGCATGGACGTTATCAGCTCGCCCTCTCTCAGTTCAACGGTTTCTCCCAGGAGTTCCAGGGTCTTTACGAGTATCGGGGTTGAGACACTCGCCCCGGACTCCCTGAGAAGGTCGTCTATCGTGTAGCGGTAGAGGCCGCGTCTGTCGGGGTACAGCTTGGCCCTGACACGGTTGTGTATTTCCCTTATCCTGCGGATGGCTTCTCTGATGTCGTCCTTGGTTCCCTGAACGTTTATCTTGAGGTCGTTGAGTTTGGCGTGAACATAGATGAACGCAGGAAGGCGAAGCCTCTGAAGCTCCCTGAGAAACTCCTCCTTCTCCCTGTCGTCCCGGACGTGGATAGTTATTACCTTCTTCGCCCTGGCCATACTCACACCTTCAACTTTCTGTAGAGGGAGGACAGCTTCCTGGTCTCGACGTGGCCGCAGCGCGGACAGATGAGTTTGTCGCCACGTCTCACGAGGGGCGCCCTGCACCGGGAGCAGAGGGCGTAGATAACACCTAGGTCGTGGCCCTTGGTGGACAGCTGGATTGGACTCTTCTCGTTTGCTATGACTCTCGCCCTGATGATATCGCCTATCTTAAACTCGCTGCTCATGCCCTCCACGTAGCCTTCTCTGACCTGAGAGATGTGGATTCCGGCGAGTTTCGATGTCGCTATCTCCCGGTCGTTCCTTCCCTCGATTTTAATGAGCTGAACTATTGCCGCCTGGGGCTTGACCTCAATGACCTTGGCAATGACTATGTCACCGACCTGAGGAAGGGGCGGTGTGTCCGTCACGGGCTCGACGCTTATCTCCATTTTATCCTGGTCTATCCTTACCTTACCTGCCCTTATTGCGTAGAGCTCACCGTTCTCCTCCTTAACACCCTCACCGGGGAAATACTCCTCAATGACGCCGAGGTAGTCCCCAGGAAGAACCAGGTCACCGTTCCTTGCACTCCTCTTTTCATCCATTCTCCCACACCTCCATGAAAGTTCCAGCCCGGATTTTTTAAGCCTTTGCCATGCGGGGGATTTATAAGGGCGAAGGGAAAAGTTTTAGTAATTCCAATTGAGCCTATGGTGGTGGTTAAAGATGAGAATGCTTCTGATACACAGCGACTATTTGGAATACGAGGTAAAAGACAAGGCCCTGAAAAGCCCCGAACCGATAAGCGAGGAGCAGAAGAAGGGCAGACTTGACGAGGTTCTGGCGGTTTTCATGAGCGTTGAGAAGGCCGACGAGACCAACCCCGACGAGGTCGTCGAAAAGGCAGTTATTGAGATTAAGGACGTTGCTTCACAGGTAAAGGCCGACAGGATATTCGTTTATCCCTTCGCCCACCTGAGCAGCGAGCTGGCAAAACCCGACGTGGCGCTGAAAGTTCTCCAGAGGATCGAGGAGAGGCTGAGGGAGGAGGGTTTTGAGGTCAAGCGCGCGCCCTTCGGCTACTACAAGGCCTTCAGGCTGAGCTGCAAGGGACACCCATTAGCAGAACTCAGCAGGACGATAGTCCCGAGTGGCGAGGCGGTCAGCAAGGAGGAGCGCAACATAGCCCTTGAGAAGGAGGAGGAGGAGCTCAAGAGCTACTGGTACATCCTCACGCCCGAAGGAGAGCTCGTCGAGGTCGAAAAGTTTGACTTCACGGGGCATGAGAATCTCAGGAAGTTCGCCAACTATGAGATAAGCAAGAGCAGGGTGGCGGAGAGAGAGCCTCCCCACGTCAGGATAATGCTTGAGCAGGAGCTGGTTGACTACGAGCCAGGAAGCGACCCTGGAAACCTCCGCTATTATCCCAAGGGCAGGCTCATCAAGGGTCTCCTCGAGCAGTACGTCACCGAGAAGGTCATAGAGTACGGCGCCATGGAGGTCGAGACCCCGATCATGTATGACTTCGAGCACCCGGCGCTCGAGAAGTACCTCAACCGCTTCCCCGCTAGGCAGTACGTGGTTAAGAGCGGCGACAAGAAGTTTTTCCTCAGGTTTGCAGCCTGCTTCGGCCAGTTCCTCATAAAGAAGGACGCCACGATAAGCTACCGCAACCTGCCGCTCAGGATGTACGAGCTTACCCGCTACTCGTTCAGGCGCGAGAAGAGCGGAGAGCTTTCCGGCCTCAGGAGGCTCAGGGCTTTCACGATGCCCGATATGCACACCGTCGCCAGAGACCTCAAGCAGGCCATGGACGAGTTCAAGAAGCAGTACAAGCTCAGCATGGAGGTTCTCAGGGGAGTTGGACTCACTCCCGAGGACTACGAAGTTGCCATAAGGTTCACCGAGGACTTCTGGAAGGAGAACAGGGACTTCATCGTTGAGCTGGCGAGGATAATCGGCAAGCCGGTCCTCATCGAGATGTGGAAGCAGAGGTTCTTCTACTTCATACTCAAGTTCGAGTTCAACTTCGTGGACAACCTCGACAAAGCTGCAGCTCTCAGCACCGTCCAGATCGACGTCGAGAATGCAGAGCGCTTTGGAATAACCTACTACGACGAAGAGGGCAAGGAAAGGCACCCGCTCATACTCCACTGCTCCCCGAGCGGAGCAATCGAGAGGGTCATGTATGCAATCCTTGAGAAGCAGGCCAAGCTCCAGGCGAAGGGCGTAAAGCCAATGTTCCCCCTCTGGCTCAGCCCGATACAGGTACGCGTAATTCCTGTCAGCGACGAGGTTCTCGACTACGCGCTCTACGTGGCCGGGAAGCTTGAGGGAGCAAAGATTCGCGTTGACGTTGACGATACCTCCGACAGGCTCAACAAGAAGATAAGGAAGGCCGAGAAGGAGTGGGTTCCCTACGTCATCGTCGTCGGCAGGAACGAGAAGGAGCAGGGCACCGTAACCGTCAGGAGAAGGAGCGACGGAAAGCAGGTAGAGATGCAGCTCGAGGACCTCATCAGGGAGATAAAGGGTCAGACCGAGGGCTTCCCCTACAGGCCAAGACCCCTGCCGTTGCTCCTCAGCAGGCGCCCCAAGTTCAGGGGCTGATTTTTCTTATCTTCAGCTTTTCCATTCCACTTCTCTTTGTAACGCGGAACGAGTACATCTCCGGTTCAAAGTCCTCGTAAGGCGCAGATATCAGATACAGTGCTTCTTTAAGCCCCGTTTCTTCAAGCCAGGACTTGGCAAGGATCACATAATCGCTTATCTCCGAAACCCACGCCACAAACCGGGTCGAGACAACGTCCCTGTTGAGGGCCAGCACCAGTATGGAGTCCGGAAGCTGGTGGGTTCTGGATGCGAGGGTCTGGTTGAGAAGCTTCAGGGTATTGTCCTCCCCGAGGAGCAGAGAAACTCCATCGAGGGTATAAACCAGACGGAAAACCGGTCGGTCTTGAATGAGGCTCTTCAGGTGGGTGTTGTATATGCGGTCTATCTTTGGATTGAGGGTCTCAGGCTCGACTTTGTCCAGATAAAAGACGTTTGGGATTGACTCCCGTGAGCCGTACCTCGTTCCAAAGAGGTCTATAACAGCCACATCGCCCTTCTGAAGGGCTGTTTCCATATCAAAGCCAACTGTGCTTGCTTTCCTCATGAACGACCTGATGGGTCCCAAGTAGTTGGATATTATACCGAGGCGGCCGTTCTCAACTGCATACCGGAGAAGAAGGAGGGGTATTCTCCAGGCAGAAGAATACGCATCGTAGATAATGCTGACGGTAGAGCCAGGGAGATATTCCTCCCGAAAGAGGTCGATGACGTTCATCTCCACCCGCCTTCCCCCCATAAAGTTGAGGGGAAGAACGTTGCAGAGTACATCATGCCCCCTTCATACCAGCCATTATCTCATCGAGGAAGTCCCTTGCCTCCTCACTGAACTCCTTAACAGGAACATCCTTGCCGTACTTGTCGTAGATTTTACCGTCTCTAAAGTTTATCTCAAAGACCTCGTAGCGCTCTTCGCTTTTCTCGTGGTGCTTTATTCCGTGCCCTTTGAGGTGCCTCTCAAGGCTTTCCACATCAACGTACTTTCCACAGGCTTCGCACTTGTAGAACTGCCAGAAGATGTAATCCTGGCCGGCGAGCATGTTGTTCTTGATGTGGTTGATGAAGGCCCCTCCGAGGTACTCGTAGAAGTCCTCCTGGATAAGGTTCTCCCCGTCCTCGACGACCTTGAAGCCGCTCCAGACTATGTGGTCGTTTATGTCCGCGAGGGTCGCCTTGAGGTAGCGGTAGGTCAGTATGAATACGCCGTTGTGGACGAAGAAGACGCTTTTATCTGGTATCGCTATTATCCTGATCCCTTCGCCACCGTTTTCTGCCATTTTCTCGGCGTGTTCCCTGTTGTCGGCCACCTCAATGGTAACCCTGACGTTGCTCTTCTTGTGAAGTCCGATTATCTTTCCACCGTTTATCTCCCAGTGATAGTCATCCAGATATCTCACCTGGGCATAGACCTTCTTGATTCTCGGGCTCAGCTCACCGTAGGCCATTAATCACCACCGTGAGAAAATCGGCCCCAACGTTAATAAGCTTTAGCGGAAAATTTTAAAAAGGGTCGTCCCGGCATGGGATGGCTCCGATGATGGAAAGCTACCTTCCAAAGCGCCTCTGTCTCTTCTGGTACTCGCGAATGATTCTGAGGAAGTCTATCTTTCTGAACTCGGGGAAGTAAACGTCAACGAAGAAAAGCTCGCTGTAGGCGATTTGATACAGGAGGAAGTTGCTTATCCTCTCCTCGCCGCCGGTTCTTATAACGATGTCCGGGTCGGGCATGTTCGGGTAGTACAGGTACTCCTTTATGAGCTCCTCGTCGATATCCTCCGGCTTTATCCTTCCGGCCAGAACGTCCCTTACGATGTCCCGCACGGCATCGGCTATCTCACTCCTCCCCCCGTAGGCAAGGGCTATGTTGAGGGTGTAGTTGCCGTACTTCCGCGTGGCCTTCTCCGCCTCCTCGGCGGCTTTTCTGACGTTTTCAGGCAAGAGCTCCTTCCTCCCAAGGACGTTCACTCGAATTCCATACTTGTGAACTCTCTCGTCCTCAAGAAGCTCCTTGAACTTCTCCTCGAAGAGGTTCATGAGGGCGTTTACCTCCTCGGGAGTTCTCTTGAAGTTCTCGGTGGAGAAGGCGTAAACTGTGAGAGTCCTTATGTCGAGCTCGCGGCACCATTCGAGTATCTCCTCAAGCTTCCGGGAGCCGAAGAGGTGGCCGTACCACGGGGGCTTCTCCAGCTTCCGCGCCCACCTACGGTTCCCGTCCATTATTATGGCCACGTGCCTTGGGATTCTCCCGGACTTAACCCTGTCCAGAAGGTAGCTTTCGTAGAGGTCATAGACAGGCTTGAATAAAATGTGGGGAACGTGGGAGAGGAGGCGGGAAATCATGGCCATCACTCAATCTTCTTCCTGCCGGAGAGGTGCATTTCGGCAAGCTCTATGTAAATCTCGGCGTTCTTCTTTGTCCACTCGATTTCCTCCTCACTGAGCTGCCTGACTACCTTACCCGGAACGCCGACGACCAGGCTGTAGTCCGGTATCTCCTTGCCGGGCGGGACGAGAGCGCCGGCACCGATGACGACGTGCTTGCCTATCTTGGCCCCGTCGAGTATGACGGCACCCATTCCGATGATGGTGTAGTCGCCTATCTCCGCACCGTGAACCACTGCATTGTGGCCAATGGTGACGTACTTTCCTATTATAGTGGGCTGTCCGTGGGAGGTGTGTATGCTGACGTTGTCCTGGACGTTCGAGCCTTCGCCAACGTAAATCTGCTCTATATCGCCCCTCAGAACGGCACTTGGCCAGACGCTCGTCTTTGCCTCAAGAACGACATCGCCTATGACCGAAGCGGTCTCATCGATGAAAGCGGTCTCGTGAATTTTAGGCTTCTTTCCGGCCAACTCATAAATCGCCATGTCCATCACCGGCCTTAACTCCTCGACATAGCTTATAAACCTAACCGGGCAATATAGGATGAGGGAGTGCAATGAAGTACAGAAGGGGGGCGAGCGCGGAAAGAGAGCTTATAAAGATGCTCGAAAAGGCCGGTTTCGCGGTGGTGCGCTCCGCCGGGAGCAAGAAAGTTGATATAATCGCCGGCAACGGAAAGGTCCACCTCTGCATAGAGGTGAAGAGCACCAGGAGCGAGAAGCTCTACTTCAGCAGCGAGGATTACGAGAAGCTCATCTCATTTGCGGAAAGGTTCGGTGCAAAGCCGGTTATAGCGGTCAAGTTCGTGAACAACGGCTGGCGCTTCTTCCTTCCGGAGAGCCTAGAAAAAAGCGGCAAAAACTATAAGGTGGGCCTGCAAACAAAGAACTATCTTACCTTCGACGAAGTTATCGGGAGGCAAAGGTCCCTCGAAGGGGTGGTAAAGGGTGAAGTTTAAGGGCATACTGCTGATAATCCTGCTGGTTCCGATTCTTCTTCCGCACGTGAGCGCCCAGTCACCTCTTGTAATCGTCCCGCTTAACGATGAGTTCACGGGTGTTCCAGGGGATACCATAATAATCCCATTCCAGCTCAGAAACCTGGGGAACCAGACGGTGTCGAACGTCACGGTGTACGTTACCGGCCCTGCGGAGGGCTTTCTCTACGGGAGCAAGGTCATCAGGGAGCCCATTGGGCCAAATGGCACAATCCAAGATACAATATCGGTCAAGCTCCTCAATCTCGATCCCGGAAGGTACAACCTGACCCTCGTGGCCAGGGTTGGTTCAAGCTATTCCGAGGCCCAGGTAACCGTCAGGGTGGAAACACTGGTTGACTACACACTTAAGATTGATGTCAACAATGAGTATACCTACGGTAGCAACGTCACCGTGAGACTGGAGATGACCTCCCAGGCGAACGGTGTTATCATAGGCCGGCTTGGATACACGCTCACCCGCGATGGCAGCGTTCTGGAAACGTTCGTCACCACGATATATCTCCGGCCTGGTGAAAATTGGATAAAGGACGTAAAGCTCACGAGGCCTAGAGTTGGCGATTACTCCGTGTACTTCTGGGCAAACTTCAGTGGAAGGTTCAAGAGCAAAACGACAACGTTCCGGGTGTACCAGAGAAACCTGAGGTACGATGCGTACTTCAAGGATGGGGCCATATACGTCCACGTTTACGATGAAAACAGTCAGGGCGTTCCGGACATCTCCGTGAAGATAAACGGGATACCCTTCAAAACCGACGACGAAGGAATCGTTTCGTACCTCGTAGACAAACCTGGAACCTACGAGGTCATCCTGAACCTCGACGGAAAGGTAGTGACGACATTCGTTGAGGTCAGAAAACTGTTCCTAAGCGCCGTCCAGGAGAACGAGACGCTCCGAGTGAAGGTCGTGGATTCCACCGGGAACCCCGTACCCAACATAACGGTCACCGCCGCGGGGCCCCTCGGCAAGGAATACTCGACCACGAACGCCTCTGGCTTGGCTGTGGTGGACCTCAAAAAGATCGGCTACGGGACGATAATGCTCCACGCGGAGAGCAGCAGATACATAGGCGGTGAGGCCAGCGTGAAGGTGACGCCACCGGTCACCCAAACCCCGACACCAACGACGACCACGACGCCCCCGCTGACCACTACAACCACCCCGGCAAAGCCTCCGAGGAACTACGGACCGCTGGCGGCAATACTTCTGATCGCGGGGATAATCCTGGCTGGAACCTCGTATACAGCGTTCTTCAGGCCAATAATCCAGGAGGAGATGCTGGACAGGTACTACTTCGTTAAGGTGAAGGCACCGAGGCTGAAGGGCGTCGATAACTTCAGATTCGAGAAGGGCGTCAACGCGATAGAGATCAAGGCAACCAAGGGTAGGGCAGAGGTCAAAGACGGGCTTATTGTGTGGGAAATAGAGCACCTTGAGCCAGAGGAGGAGGCCTACCTGCAGGTCATCCTCGGCTGAACCCCTTTTCTTTCGTAAACCTTATTAAGCTGGCCGAACACATTCAGATGGAAATCTAAAGGAGGCGAAAGCCATGGTGGACATTGAACTCCTCAGGAAAGTTGTTGAAGCCCCAGGAGTTTCCGGCTACGAGTTCCTTGGAATAAGGGACGTCGTTTTTGATGCCCTGAAGGACCACGTGGACGAGATATACGTTGACAAGCTCGGCAACGTTATCGCCCACAAGAAGGGCAACGGGCCCAGGATAATGATTGCCGCCCATATGGACAAGATAGGCGTCATGGTCAACCACATAGACAAGGAAGGCTACCTCCACGTCGTTCCCGTTGGAGGCGTTGACCCAAGAACCCTCGTCGCCCAGAGGATAAGGTTCTTCACCGGGAAGGGAGAGCACTTTGGCGTGGTGGGCCACATACCGCCCCACCTTCAGAAGCCCGAGGACAGGAAGAAGGCCGCTGACTGGGACACCATCGTTGTCGATGTCGGCGCCGACAGTAAGGAGGAAGCCGAAGAGATGGGCTTCCGCGTCGGAACTGTTGGAGAGTTCGCCCCGGCCTTCGTCCGGCTCAACGAGAACAGGATTGCGACGCCCTACCTTGACGACCGCGTCTGCCTCTACGCCATGATAGAGACCGCTAGGGCAGTTGAGAACCACGAGGCGGACATCTACTTTGTTGCGAGCGTTCAGGAGGAGGTCGGCCTGAGGGGTGCCAGGGTTGCCAGCTACGCCATAGACCCGGAGATAGGCATAGCGATGGACGTCACCTTCGCCAAGCAGGTCGGCGACAAGGGCAAGATAGTTCCCAAGCTCGGAGGCGGCCCGGTCATGGACGTCGGGCCCAACATCAACCCCAAGGTTCGCGCCTTCGCCGACGAGGTTGCCAAGAAGTACGGCATAGAACTCCAGGTTGAGGCCAGCCCGAGGCCGACCGGAACCGACGCCAACATAATGCAGATTAACAGGGAGGGCGTCGCCACTGCAGTCCTCAGCATACCGATACGCTACATGCACAGCCAGGTCGAGACGGCCGACCTGAGGGACATAGACAAGACCATCGAGTTCGCCAGGCGCTTCCTCGAGGAGCTTCGCGAGATGGACCTCACACCGTGAGCAACTCCCGTGAGGTCTCTTCTCTTCTTCCTTTGGAAAGGTTTATCTCCCCCAAGGCAAATTAGATAACGGTGGGAGGCGTGAGGGCAGAGCCTGTACCGAGCCAATTCCCGCATCCCGTACACGCGCCGGATGAAGTCCAAACATTCGAAGGGAAGCCGGGGACTATACTCCTCGTACCCATCGGAGGGGTTGAGGGGCTGGTGGTTGGGGCGGTGCTGGAGTTCGTCGGTTCTTACTACACTCCCTTAGGCATTCCCGTCGCGGTGAGTGACGCCCTTTCCGAAGACCCCTTCTCCGAGGCTTACAATCCCCTGAGACATCAGTACCTTGGGAGGAGGTTCTTACCCCATCTCTCCGAAGTGGGAAGGAAGAAGAGGGCACGCGCCGTCCTCGGGATAACCGACCTCGACCTCTACGAGGAGGGATTGAACTTCATTTTTGGACTCGCACATCCTGGACTCGGGGCCGCGGTCATCTCAACGTTCAGGCTCAGGCCTGAATTCTATGGAGAAGCCCCGAACGAGGGACTCTTCATCGAAAGGGTGATTAAGGAAGCCATGCACGAGCTGGGGCATGTTTTTGGCCTGGGACACTGTCCGGATAGGCGGTGCGTCATGCACTTCTCAAACTCCGTCGTTGATACGGACATCAAGGAACCCGTTTACTGTTCCGCGTGTCTCAGGAGGCTTAAGGAAAACCTGGAGGTTGGGTTATGATAGAGATTGAGGTTAAGGGATACGCGAACGAGAGGGTGTTTGAGCGCGTTAGGGAGAACTTCAAGCTGATACGAACTGAGTACCATGAGGACACCTACTTCAGACATCCGTGCAGGAATTTCGCCGAAACCGATGAAGCCCTCAGGATAAGGGTAAGACGCTTCAACGGACACTTCGAGGCATTCCTAACTTATAAGGGACCAAAGATAGACCAGAACTCCAAAACCCGGAGGGAGATAGAGGTCCCAATAAGCGACCCCGATAAGCACACGGAGATACTCAGAAACCTGGGTTTCGAGGAGGTTCTCACCATAGAGAAGACCCGGGAAAAATACTACGTCGACAAGGGCATCATAATAGACCTGGATGATGTAAACGGCCTCGGAAAGTTCATTGAGATTGAAGCCCTTGCAGACAGGGAGGAGGTAGTAGAAGAAACCGTGATGTTACTCCGTGAGATTCTTGAGTCCCTTGGGGTCGAGAAGTTTGAGAGACGTTCCTATCTTGAATTGATGCTTGAAAAGGAGGTGGAACATGGGGAGGCTGGATGAGTTCTTCCGGTCTCTGGGTAAGAAAAAGAAAAAAAGGTCCGAACTGGAGATCTTGGAAGACATAGAGGCCCTTATAGGAATCGGAGATATCGGGCAGGCGGTTGAATTAGTTGGTGAAATTGAAAGTGAATCGAACAGGTTTCTGGCACTTCGGATGATCCTGCGGTCAGCAATGGATAGGCTGGCGGAACTAAGGCGATCAAAAAACGAAGCCTCTGTGAACATTGAAGATGTGAGAGAAACTGTCAAGACCTTGATACCCCTAATCAACTCTATTTTTAACCCACGCTACAGATCGATACTGCTTGGAGACTTGGCGGTTCTCCTCTATCATCTAAACGACGAACTCAACGGTGATATGGCCCTCAGAACCTCGATAAACCTCGCGGGGGAGAGTTCGGACATAATCAGGGATGTCCTTATGGAGCTGATAAAAGAGGGCTTGCTGAAAAAAGCTGGCTATGCCATGAAGATGGTTCGTGATCCGGAGAAGCTCGATGTCGTCCTAGTGCATCTGGCGGAGATGTTCTACAGGGAGGGCGACGTCCAGCGGGCAAAGTTGATAATCGACCACATCTCCAGCCCATTTCATAAAGCGATGGCTCTCTACTATCTGGCCGAGATCGAGGGCAACCGCAATAGGGAGAAAGCGCTTAAAATACTGGAAGCCGCGTTTAAAATCGCCGATAAGGTGGAAGACCCCGACGCCAGGTTTGAGCTCATGCTCAAGCTCTACGACCTCAAATACGCGCTCCTTGGGAAGGCGCTCACACTGGAGGATATCCTATCCCGTAGAGAAGCTCCTCCTCAGTAATGGCCGGCCCTTTCAGCATACCCCTCTTCCTGAGCTCGTGAGATATCTCGAGGCTTGGAGGGAGCTTCACGCCGAGCCTCTTCAGCGTCTCGGCCTCCTCGGCTATCTCCCTCGGGGTTCCCTCCAGGACGATTTCTCCACCTGCCATGACCAGCACCCTGTCGGCGAAGCGAAGGATGTAATCGGTGTGATGCTCAACCAAGACCACCGTGATGCCGTGCTCCTTCCGGAGGAGGGAAACCAGTCCCAGAACTTCCTTCCGTCCGACGGGGTCAAGCTGAGAGGTCGGTTCGTCTAGAACCAGCACGGCCGGTTCCATGGCCAGAACCGCCGCTATGGCCAGCCTCTGCTGCTGCCCTCCGCTGAGGTTGGGCGGAAACTCGTTCTCAAGCCCCCTCAGTCCGGTTACCTCCAGCGCCCACCGGAGCCTTCTGAGTATCTCGTTCCTATCGAATCCCAGGTTTTCAAGGCCGAAGGCTATTTCCTCCTCGACGGTCATGTTGAAGAGCTGGCTCTCGGGATTCTGAAGGACAAGGCCGACGAGCGTTGAGAGCTTTGCCACCGGCGTTTCCTTGGTGTTGTACTCTTCCCCCGTCTCCGGGTCCCTAACTATGACATCGCCCGAGAACTCGCCCTTTATTGAATTGGGGATGATCCCGTTGAGCGTCAGACATAGTGTGGACTTTCCGCTTCCGCTCGGCCCGATTATTCCGAGGAGTTCGCCCCGTCTAACCTCAAAGCTGACATTCCTAAGTGAGTATTCCCTTGCCCTCCTGTACCTGAAGCTAAGGTTCTCCACGGTGATGACGTTCATCTCCTCGTCACCACCCTCGGGGCGAGGAGGAACACGCTTATGATGAACACTAGGGTCGAGAATATCTCCAGCCTTCCAATCCACATGTGGAGAATGAGGAGAATCTTAATGTCAACCGGCAGTGTGGGGGAGGTTATGCCGATGCTGAGGCCAACGTTGCCCTGGGCGGACGCGACCTCGAAGAACGAGTCCGTCAAACTCGTGCCAAGGCGGAGCATCGTGTAGAGGGTGCCTATGAGGAGAAAGGCAAAGTACGTCATCGTGAAGCTCATGACCTCCTGGATGTCCTCCTCGCTGAAGAGATAGTTGCCCACCTTTCTCTTGATGACAGCACCCTTGGGCAGTATGGCGCTCTGAAGGGTCCACTTGAGGCTCTCGTACATCAATATGACACGTATGAGCTTTATACCACCCGCGGTGCTTCCAGCGCCACCTCCGATGACCATAAGGATGCCGAGTATGAACTTACCCATCTCCGGGTACTTGCTCAGGTCAGCGATTCCAAATCCGGTACAGGTTATTGCCGAAACGGAGTGGAAAACCGCCTGCCTGAGGGCGTCACCTATACCATCCCCGACCTGAGTAAGGCTAAGGGCTATCATGGCTATCGCTGGAAACAGGAATATGAACATGTACTTGACCTGAACGTCGTCGAAGAAGGGCTTGAGGTGCCTGTCCCTGAAGATCCTGTAGTGAACCGTGAAGTTGACCGCACCCATTATCATGAGGAATATCGTAACGGCCTCTATAGAGGTGCTGTTGAAGTAGCCGATGCTCAGGTCGTGGCTGCTCATACCACCGGTTCCAAGGCCGGTCATGGAGTGTATTACCGCATCGAAGAGTGGCATGCCGTTAATGTAATAGAGGTATACGCCAACCAGCGTGAGAACCAGGTATATCTGAAAGATGACCTTCGAGGTGTTGACGAGGTTAGGAACTATTCTCTCGCTCCTAGCCTCGGCCCGGTAGAGCCTAGCCGCAGCCACTCCGGGGCGGATGAGAACCGTCAGTGCGACTAGGACGATACCGATTCCGCCCAGCCACTGCATCCAAGCGCGCCAGAAGAGGAGTATATGGGGATAACTCTCGAGGTTGCTCATCATGGTGAGGCCCGTTCCGGTCCAAGCGCTCATGCTCTCGAAGTAGGAGTCCACAAAAGGCATACCAGCTATGTAGATGAACGGCATGACACTTATGAACGATGCAAAGAGCCAGGTAAAAGCGGCCGAGACCATGGCCTGTCTGAGGTTAACGTCCTCAACCTTCCCCATGTGTCTTGCGAGCCACGCACCGAGCAGAATGGAGAACACTCCGGGGAGAGCGAAGTAAACAACGTAACCGATTTCATCGGGGTAGAACCACACCAGCAACACGGGGAAGAGGTACGCCAGCCCCACACCCTGCAGGATTGCCCCGATGAGGTTCTTAACCACAAAGATATCGTCCGAGATGTTTATGTACTTTCTGAGCTCTAGCATGGGCCCACCGTAGAGGTAGGGTCTGCAGTAAATAAAAGGTTTTTCCCGGAGTGGAAAGGTTTAAGGGGTAATATGGCCTTCTTATGGCGGTGATAGAAAGTGGACGAGAGAGAGGCACTCATAAAGGCAGGAGAGATAGCACGCCAGGTGAAGAAGGAAGTCGTCGACATGATAAAGCCCGGGGCAAAGCTCTACGACATCGCGGAGTTCGTGGAGAAAAGGATAGTGGAACTCGGCGGGAAGCCTGCTTTTCCATGCAACCTGTCCATAAACGAAATTGCCGCCCACTACACCCCGTACAAGGGCGACGATAGCGTCCTCAAGGAAGGAGACTACCTCAAACTTGACCTTGGCGTCCACGTGGACGGATACATAGCGGACACCGCAGTAACCTTTAGGGTGGGGATGGAGGAGGACGACCTGATGGCGGCATCGAAGGAGGCACTTGAAAACGCCATAAGCGTGATACGAGCTGGAGTCAAGATCAGCGAGATTGGGAAGGCCATAGAGGAAACAATACGGGGCTACGGCTTCAACCCGATAGTCAACCTCAGCGGCCACAAGATAGAGCGCTACAAGCTTCACTCGGGCATAAGCATCCCAAACATATACCGTCCCAACGACAGTTACGTCCTGAAGGAGGGGGACGTGATAGCAATAGAGCCCTTCGCGACCACCGGAGCCGGGCAGGTCATAGAGGTTCCCCCCGCGCTTATATTCATGCACATCCGCGACAGGCCCGTGAGAATGGCTCAGGCGAGGAGACTGCTCATGCACATAAAGAGGGAGTACAACGGGCTTCCCTTCGCTTACCGCTGGCTTCAGGGCTTCATGCCGGAGGGTCAGCTTAAACTCGCCCTGGCGCAACTCGATAGGGCCGGAGCGATTTACAGCTACCAGATACTGAGGGAAGTTCGCGGCGGTCTGGTGAGCCAGTTCGAGCACACGGTTATAGTGGAAAAGGACGGAGCGTACATAACGACCTGAGCAAGCTTTTAGAAAAAGCTTGAGCAAAAGTCAAAATCCCATAAAATATAGGCGGGGAGTTGCATCTCCTTTTCAATTTTAGTGATAGGTATGGGGGTTTTATCCAAACACACAGATCAACGTCCAAAGGGCATTCTCCACAGGGGAAACACAACAAGAATTGTGAAAACTTGGAAGGCACCCCGAAGGGCTCGGCAGTTGGCGCCGGGGCAGGGATTTGAACCCTGGTGCGCAGCGCGCACGGGATCTCGAGTCCCGCGCCTTCCCAGGCTAGGCTACCCCGGCGCGATGGAGAGTTCTCGCGGGAGTTTTATAAATCTTTCCGCGAAAGATTTATTAACCTAAATTAACTAAAAGCTCTCGGTTGCAAAGGTTTAAATTATCGGCCGCCCTAATAATAAGTGAAAAGGAGGTGGCAGAAATGGTCGGTATTCTTGTGCAGGAGGTTATGACCGACAGGTTCCAGAAAATAGACATCGACGCCCCGCTTTCTGAGGCGATCGGAATTTTTGAGAAGGAAGACCCCGACCTTATTCTGGTCTTCGACGGAAACCTGTACAAGGGAGTCCTGACCCAGGACCTTATAGTACGCTCCCACCTCAAGTGGGACCCAACCAAGGCCAAGGTTAGGGACGTCTACAAGACCGCCCCAGTTATCAAGCCGGATGAGGATCTTAGCAAGGCCGCCAAGCTCATGATCGAGGTTGACCTGCGCTCCCTCCCGGTTGGAGAGAGCAAGGCTGAAATCATAGGAGTTATAAGCGATATAGAACTGCTCAAGAGGGTAGCGGAGGGCGAGTTCGGAAAGAAGAAGGTCGAAGAGGTCATGACAAAGGACGTCATAACCCTCGGGCCCGACGACACCGTGGCAAAGGCGCTCGCAACGATGCGTGATCATGCTATCTCAAGAATACCCGTGGTCAACGAAGAGGGAAGGCTCGAAGGCCTCGTTACCCTGCACGACCTGATAATAAGGTTCATCAAACCTCGCTTCAAGGCCCAGTACGGAGAAGTTGCAGGTGAGAAGATACCCCCGTTCAGCATGCAGCTCCGCGACGTGATGATAAGGGGCGTTATAACCATACCCGCGGAGGCTACGCTAAGGGACGCCGTTAAGACGATGATGGACAACGACATAGACGGACTGGTTGTCGTTGACGAGGGCAACAGAGTCAGGGGAATCCTCACCGTCAAGGACATGCTTCTACCAATCTCAAGGATGGTTGAGAAGGAGGTCCGTTTCTACCTCCAGCTCGGTGGAGATGCGGACGTACTCAGCGACTTCACTAGGGAGAGGATAATCGAGGACGTTAGGCGCTTCGTTGACGGCTACGAAGACCTCCTCGGCCAGGAGGGCATAATTTACCTCTATATCAGGCGCTTCAACGAGCGCTTCAGGGGAGTACACCTCTACCAGGCCAGAATGCGTGTCGTCACCGACAGGGGAGTGTTCATAGCAACGGGGGAGACCTGGGGTGCGATACAGGCCGTTCACGACGCACTCAGGGCCATCGAGAGACAGCTCCTCCAGAAGGCAGAGCTTGAAAAGGACACCCACTATGCAAAGAGGTTCCTTGAGAAGATGGGATTAGGTTGAGGGGGTTCATTCCCCCGGAAATTCCCTTTCCAAAATTCTTCTCTGGGTTCTGTCGAGAGTTCCAGGGTCAACCACCAGGATCAGTGTTCCGCCCGCGACGAGAACGTGGTCCTTCACGTTGAGGAGGAACTTAAGGACGTTTTCGAAGCCGTTCTCCACGATCAGGTACTCGACGGCGTCAATGTAGACAACCCTGTATCCGCTCTCGACGGCCTTGGCTATCAAGTCAGTCAGTATGTCTATCTTGGTGGGACTTATAGCGTATATCTCCGGGGATTTGCGTATCTGCCCCTCCATGACCCTGGTAACCCAGAAAACTAGGGCGCTGGGGTGAACTTTATCAACTATGGCGTCCATGTTCTCCCTGGTTATCATCAAGAGGTTTGGGGTCTCTTCGATACTGCCGAATTTTCCCAAGGCAGTATCCTTTGACGGACAGAGGTAGGCACCGGGGGGAATGTTCTTCTTTGGTGCTGCAGGAACTCTGGCAGGTGGAAACGGTATGAACACGAACTTAACCGCTCCTACCGCGGCCATGATGCGGAAGAGCGCACCCAGGAAAAAACCGATGGGGGTAAACCAGTTGATGTTACGGGTGATGGGGTAAGTCAGATTCAACACACCTAGTAGCATCAACCCTACCGGGAAGAGCGAGTCTATACCACGGTCGGATATCTCATTCTCCCTCAGAACCATGCCGAAATATATCAGGGCGGCGCCATAGACAAGGGACGGAAACGTGGACTCAACGAAAAAGTTGTCATGGAACGCGTTGGCGGCCAGCAGGAACAGCCACACATAGGACAGCACCAGGAGCACGGAGACGGCAACTACGTGTTTGAACTTGCTCGTGCGGTATTTGAGATGAAGGCCTCCCCAGATCAACAGCGTCGCTATGAAGAAGTTAGGTATCTTCGAGGCGATTCTGTACGCATCGTGGGCCATCTCGATGCCAAGGGGTTTAAAAATGTAGCTCTCGATGTCCAAGGCATTGATAAAAAAGGCGGCCGTTAGAAGCATCCAGCTTTTTTCTCTCGTCTGGTACGTTTTGTAAAACACCGCAAAGAACAGCACCCATCTGGAGATAAAATTGACTATGGAGATGAGGTTATGCCAGCTCATCTCGTCATCACCGTTTTCTCCTGCTTCGCTACCACGAGGCTCCCGCTTGGAACGTTTCTGTCAACTATCACCCCTGGCCCGACGAAGGAGTTGCTCCCTATCTTTCTACCGGGATAGATGCTAACGTTTATGCCCACCTTGACGTTGTGGCCTATTATCGCCCCGAGCTTCCTCCTTCCGGAGTCCTCGAGCTTGCCCTTTATCTCAACCTTTATCGTGCCCTTGTCGTGCCTCAGGTTTGCCGTGATGGTGCCAGCGCCGAGGTTAGTGTTCTCCCCGATTATCGAGTCCCCGACGTAGTTGAGGTGCGGAGCGTTGGAGTTGTCCATTATGATGGAGTTCTTGACCTCCACGGCGTTGCCTATGTGGCAGTTGTCGCCTATGCTGGTGTACGGTCTTATGAAGCAGTTCGGCCCGATGCGGGAGTTCCTGCCTATCTTAACCGGCCCGATTATGTAGGCCCCGCTCCTGACGACCGTACCTTCTCCTATCTCAACTGGAGGTACTATCGTGGCTCCTTCCTCCACGATGCCCCTGATGCTGTGTTTAAGCTTGTTCTTGAGGAGGTATTCGTTCAGCTCCAGCATGTTCCAAGGTCTGCCAACGTCGTTCCAGTAGCCGGAATAGACGGCGTAGGTTATTCTCCTTCCAGCATCCAGCATCAAGTTGAGCGTATCGGTTATTTCGTATTCCTCTCGTTTGCTGAGGGGAGTTTCCTTAATGAAGTCAAAGACGTCTGGTTTGAAGATATAAACGCCAAGGTTCGCGTAGCCCGAGACCTTGCCGGGCTTTTCCTTAACGGCCGTGACTAGGTTCCCTTTGACCTCGATCTTGCCGAAGTGGCTCAAATCATCGAACTCCTTGACGAGCAGCGCCGCATCGGCCCTTTCCCTTCTGAAGGCACTCACAAGCTCTTTTACACCGTCTATCTCAAAGTATATGTCCCCGTTCGCAACTATGAACTCCTCGTCACCGATTAACTTGCCCGCCGATTCTATGGCCTTGGCCGTTCCGTCTCCGGGGAGCTGCTCGACGTAGGTTATCGGCTTTCCGTTGAACTCGTCCCCAAGGGTTTCCATCAGCTTCTCCTTCTCGTAGCGGACCACCACGATAAACTCGTCCACGAAGGGGTCGAGGTTTTCAAGCACGTACTCGATTATCGCCCTGTTTGCGACCTTAAGCATAACCTTTGGCCTGTCATCTGTCAGCGGGCGTAGCCTCTCACCCTTCCCGGCTGCGAGAACCACGGCCTTCATAGAATCACCCCCAATAGGTAAACAGCGATGGAGATGGACCCAAAGACGACCAGAAAACCCCTCTGGCCAATGGACTCCGAGAACCTCACGAGAGCTTTCATCGTTACGATACTGACGACGAACGCGGCGAGGAAAGCCGTGAACAGCAGAGAAACCGGGAGCGCAGGCTCCCAACCGCCGAGGAACGCGAGCTTCATAACAAAGTACACTGGGGCCACAATAAAGCTCAACTCAAGGGCCCGCCTCACGCTTATGCCTGTACACAGGAGACCAAGGAGAACCAGCCCACTCCTGGAAAGACCTCCGAGGAGTGTGATTCCCTGCGAGAGGCCGGATATTATTGCATCTAGGAGAGTTGCTTCCTCCTTTTCCTCCCGAATGCGGCTCTCCAGCCCCTTGAACGGTGCCAGCGACTTCGTGCCCGCGAGCAGGCCGAGGATGATTATCACAACTCCAATCACGGCGTTTACCATGTCTGAGGTGCGGGGGGTAATAACGTCCCTGACCTCGGCTAGTATGGGATAACCGAGGAGAACCGTGAAGATGGTGGCGTAGAGAAGATACCTCGTCTCAGAGTCGAAGCTCTTTCGAAGGGCGTTCTGGGAACCGAGTGCTATCTTCTCCTTGAAGTAGAAGAGAACCGCGAAGGTAATCCCCAGATAGGCGGGCACTAGGTAGTCCACGTAGGCCGGATCGACGTTGTGAAGGAGGTTTGAGACAAAGTATCCCTCGGGACTAATGGAAAGCCAAGACGAAAGTGCAACAACGATGCCTGAAACCAGCGGTGCTACGTATTCACCGATGTTAACCATGGCAACCACACCAAGGGTTTTAATTCCCCAGAACATAAACTTTTCGAGGGGTCGCCATGAAACTAACTGTGTTATATGAGAACCATGCCGGGTTTAGAAAGGGCCTCCTCGGCGCCCATGGCTTTTCGGCGCTAGTTGAACACGAAGGAATCAGGGTTCTCGTTGATACTGGCACGGATGGGAGTGTGCTCCTTCACAACATGGGGGAGCTGGGAATCGATGCGGACGGGATTGACTTCCTCTTCATCACCCACGGACACTACGACCACACAGGGGGAATGAAGGATCTCCTCGAAGCCAGAACGAAGCCGTTGATGGTCATAGGCCACCCGGAAATCTTCAGAAACAGGATAGCCCTGAAACCCAAGAGGAGGGACATTGGTATTCCTTTCAGCAGGGAAGAACTTGAAGAACTGGAAGCGGAGTTCGTTCTCAGGAAGGAGCCCTTCGAGTTCGCACCGGGGTTCTGGAGTTCGGGAGAGATACTCAGGCGCACATGGGACAGGGCGGTGGGCTACGTTGAAAGGGACGGAAAACTAGAGAGGGACTCCGTCCCGGACGACATGGCGCTGATAATCGACCTCGGCGATGCGGTTGCCGTCGTCACTGGCTGCGGTCACTCGGGGGTTCTGAACATAGCGTGGCATGCGGAGGATGTGAGCGGAAAACCTGTCAGAGCGCTGATAGGAGGCCTTCATCTCAATGGTGCCAAGAGGGAAATTCTCAACGAAGTCGCCGAAAGGATAGAGGCCGAACGGCTCTACGCCGGCCACTGCACTGGCATTGACTCCTACGCGTACCTGAAGGCCATGCTCGGTGAGAGGATAGAGCCGCTTCACGTTGGGAAGGTAATTGAACTCTGACGATAGTTTTTTATATTTTCGCACCGTTGTGGTTTCGAGACAGAGCTTTAGGGGGTGGAATGCGTGGGATTGGGTGCGATAATTGAAAAACTCAACACTCATGAAAATCTGTTTGAGAAACTTGGGATCCTGCTCGTGGTGGTCTTTTTCCTAATGATAGTGGCGGGATTCACTGATAGCAACCAAGTTGGGAGGATAATGGCACTTATTTTGTTCCTCCTGGTATTTTTGGCCTCGTTTATTGGTTACACTATCTCCAAGTCCCTCGGAGAATGAGGGGCAACTTTTTAAACTCTCCTTTTAACTTTTCTCCGCGAGATGACGGGGTGATGTTATGAGAAATCCTTTTGAGAAGATGCCTACGGTTCTTACCGCTGATGAGCTCATCGATAAGGCCTTCAGGAGGGCCGAAAAGGCCGCATCGGCCTTCACGCCCAAGGGTGGCCCGAGGGCAAAGGCAAGACAGAGAGAGGAGCTCCGCGTAAGGACTGTCTCAAACGTGGTTAGGGACAACCTCAGAAAGCTCCTGGACAGAACACCGGGTGTTTCGGAGCTGCCAGCGTTCTACAGGGAACTTGTCGACACGCTCGTTGACAGAAACCAGTTCCACCGCTCTCTTGCGAGGATCAACTGGGCGATAAGGACGATAAGGAACCTGGAGCAGAGGTACGTTGAAAAGATACGCTACTCTAGAGACCCAAATGAGATTGCAAGGCTCAGGAGGAGTTTCTACGGTCGCGTTGCGGACGTTCTTAGGGATATAGCCGACGACCTTGAGTACCTCAATCAGGCGAGGAACGTTCTAAAGGATTTGCCGGTCGTTGACCTTGAACTCCCAACTGTCGTCATAGCCGGTCACCCCAACGTGGGCAAGTCAACCCTTCTGAGGGCGTTAACCAACGCCAGACCTGAAGTGGCCACATACCCGTTCACAACCAAGGGCATAAACGTCGGCCAGTTCGAGGAGCACTACCTGAAATACCAGGTAATAGACACACCGGGTTTGCTCGACAGGCCGCTGAGCGAGAGGAACGAGGTAGAGAGACAGGCCATCCTCGCCTTAAAGCACCTCGGAAAGGTGATAGTTTATATATTCGACCCCAGCGAGTACTGCGGTTATCCGATTGAAGAGCAGACCCACCTGTTCGAGGAAATTTACAGTGAATTCGGCGAGTTTCCATTCATCGTAGTCCTCAACAAGGTGGACATAGCAGACGAGGAGAAGATTAGAAAGGTAGAGGAGTTCGTCAGAGCTAAGGGACTTGAACCACTCAGAATTTCGGCGCTCAATGGCGAAGGCCTTGAGAGGCTGAAGGAGCGCGTTATAGAGCTCGTAAAGCCCATGGTCGAGGAGCAGGCAAAGCGCATAATGGAGAAGGAACTGAGAAAGTACCGGGAAGAACTGGAGCTCTGATGCCTTTTTACCGTTAATATCATGAACTCCAGTGGGTTAACGGTAGCGTAAAGTTTTCAGGGTTAACAGTACTTAACGATAGCACTTAAAAGGAGAAAAAAATTCAGGCGCTCTCTTCCTTGATGAGAACGGCGTTGACGACGCCGTCCTGGCCGGGCCTGCTGGTGACGATGGCCTTGCCGGCCTCGGTCTCGATGATGGCGCCCTTTGTGATGATGTTCCTCCTGACGTACTGCCTGTTAGCCGGGTTCTCAACGACGCTGAGTATCTTAACCTTCTTGCCCCTACCGTTCTCGAAGACGTTAGCGTAGAGGGCCTCTATAAGGCGAACCTTCCTGTTTCCACCGTAGGTTCTGATTATCTTCTTCTTTTCCCTGTCCTCACCGACTCTGGTAAAAGCCGGCTCCCTTCCGAGCTCCCTCTTCCTCTTCTTCCTAGCGAGGATAATCCTTCCGCCTGAAGGCTTCTTGAGTGACCTTCCCTGCCAGATAGCCATTTATCTCACCTCATGAGCTTAATACTCAACCTATCGCCACTTTGGGGGGTTCGTTTATAAGCTTTTCTGGAAGGATTTTTAAATCCTAGCCCCCATTACTCCATCAGGTGGTGGCATGGGAGCGGTTGACGCCTTCACAAACGCATTCTCACTCGTCCTCAAGAACAAGAGACTATACCTGCTTGTGCTGCTCATGAGCTTCATGATGGCCCCGCTGGGAGCGTACCTGATCCCCGGCGAAGTTAACTACGAGTACAATCAGACTTCAATCCAGAAGGGAAACGTCATAATCGAGGAATACGGAACACCGATAGGTGGAACCGAGATGGAGGTGCTGATGGATCTCCTCAAAGGGCTCGCCGTCTATTCCCTCATCGCCCTTATCGTTGGAGCTATATTTGAATACGGGGTCACGAAGGGGATCTTCATGCATCTGAAGGGTGAAGAGTACTCCCTCGGCGGGCTTTTGATAGAGGGCCTGAAGCACTTCCCCGGGGTAATCTTGGTAAACTTCGTTTACGGCATCATAATGTTGGTCTTCATAGGTGTTGTCACTATCCCGATAGTTCTGGGTGTCGTTCTGGCACCGGCGGGAATAGTGCTTGTCCTCATTGGCCTGCTGATGATGCTCGTCGTCCTGGCCTTTACGGTTGGCCTCTCATCCCTTGCAATCCCGTTCTACGTGGAGGGGGGAAGTATTGGAGCGGCCTTCGAGGCCTTTGGACTGGCATTCAGGAACGTCCGCTCCACAGTGGGCTTCGGTGCTCTCCTGGGGGTTGGAACTATCGCCATAATGATGGTGGCGAGTCCAATAGCATTCGTAACGCAGATAGCCATACCAGAGAACATAGCGCCGTACGTCTCGGCGTTCCTTCAGGCACCGTTTGATGCCCTGCTTTATGTCTTCATCTGGACGGCGGGGGTGGCGTTCTACAGGGAACTCCAGAGAATGGAGGAACTGAAAAAAGTTGATGAGGAGCTTCTTGAGCTCGGAATTGAAGTTTAAAGGCCTTTCTTTTCTTTTGCCGCCTTAACCAAACCGCGGAAGACCGGCGCCGGGTTCATCGGCCGGGACTTGAACTCCGGGTGGAACTGCGTCGCTATGAAGTACCTCTTCTCTGGAAGTTCGAGTATCTCCATCCTCCTCTCGTCGTCACCGGCTATGCCGCTGAATACCAGGCCGGCCTCCTCAAACTTCTCTATGTACTCCGGATTGACCTCCCAGCGGTGCCTGTGGCGCTCGTAAATCAGCTCCTTTCCATAGAGTTCCCTAGCTAGGGTTCCAGGCTTTATCTTGACTGGATAGGCACCAAGGCGCATCGTTCCGCCGAGCTTGTCGAGGCCCCTCTGTTCCGGCATAAGGTCAACGACTGGATGCGGTGTCTGCGGGTCGATCTCGGTGGAGTGCGCACCCTTCAGTCCCAGGACGTTACGCGCAAACTCAACAACGGTAAGCTGGAAGCCGAAGCATATCCCCAAGAAAGGTATGTCGTTCTCCCTTGCGTAGCGGGCCGCGAGCATCTTGCCCTCCGTTCCGCGAGCTCCAAAGCCGCCGGGGACTATTATGCCGTCAACACCTTCAAGGAGCTTCGTTCCGCTCCTCTCAAGGTCTTCCGCCTCGATCCACCGTATTTTGACCTTCACACCGTTGGCAACGCTCGAATGCTTTAACGCCTCCTTTATGCTGAGGTACGAATCGGCGAGCTTGACGTACTTGCCCACTATGGCGATCTCAACCGTGTCGGTGAGGGACTTGTACCTCTCGACCATCTCACGCCATGCATCGAGTTCCGGCTCCCTCTCGGGAAGGCCGAGCCTCTTGGTGATGTACCTGGCCAGCCCCTCCTTTTCGAGCATGAGCGGAACCTCGTATGTGTCCTCAACATCGTAGGCGCTTATAACGGCCTCTGGAGGGACATTGGTGAAGAGGCTTATCTTCCTCCTGGCACTCTCCTCCAGTGGATCCTCCGAGCGGGCCACTATCGCATCGGGCTGGATTCCAAGGCTCCTCAGCTCCTTAACGCTGTGCTGGGTGGGCTTCGTCTTCTGCTCGCCGACGACCTTAAGCTTGGGCACGTATGTGACGTGGACGAAGGCGACGTTCTCTCTTCCCTCCTCAAGCTGCATCTGACGGGCCGCCTCAAGGAAGGGCATGCTCTCTATGTCGCCGACGGTTCCGCCGATCTCGACGACAACAACATCGTGGTCGCGAGCTATTTCCCTTATGCGCTCCTTTATCTCGTTGGTGATGTGGGGAATAACCTGAACGGTCGCACCCAGATAGTCACCCCTGCGTTCCTTTTCAATGACCGCGGAATAGACCTTCCCAGTGGTTATGTTGTGGTCAAAACTCAGACTGGTGTCCAGAAAGCGCTCGTAATTGCCGAGGTCAAGGTCAACCTCACCGCCGTCGTCGAGGACGAAAACCTCGCCGTGCTGGTAGGGGTTCATGGTTCCGGCGTCGTAGTTGAGGTAGGGGTCTATCTTGATGTTGGTGGTTCTGAAACCGCGAGCCTTCATGAGCATTCCGAGGGAAGCGCTGGTTATACCCTTACCCAGACCGCTGACAACACCACCCGTGACGAATATGAACTTTGTCATGGCAAAACCTCCACCGGTTATGTCGTTGGTTGATTGGTGAGTGCTTAAAAGCTTTGTTGGTAGCCCAAGAGAAAAATTTAAAAGACTCTGCATTCATACTATTTAACGATGTAACTATGAAAACTGTGAAGTTAGATATAGCAACCACCCTTAAAAATAGGAAATTTCTGGCCCTGCTCATCACGGCGCTCCTAGTTACTTACGTTCTCCCGTTCCCCCTCATAAACGGATTCCTTCAGGACTATTCGAGGCTCAAGCATATCAGGGAGCGAATGCTCAGGGAAAACGAGGCCATAGTCTGCCACAGCGTCTTTAACACCGACCCAGACTTCTTCGGTTCGCATGGGATGAAGTGCGACGAAGACTACTACAAACCCAACGAGCGAACATTTAATGTGGACGGCCTCAGCGTCTACGAGGACACCTACTACGAGTACCTAGAGGCGAAGAAAAACCTCCGGGAAGAACTGCCCACCTTTGTAATCTTTGTTATATTCGCATTTCTGTCGTTCCTGTGGTTCAGCTACGCGATGGTAGATTTTGCCGTCGAGTTACCGAAAGAGAACGAAAAGAGGATTTCAGACTCAATTCTATCGGGACTCCGCTCGCTCCCGGCGTTGGTGACCTCGGAAATACTGGTTTTCTTCGTAATGATTCTAGTCCTAATACTACTTGCAATACCGATAGCGCTTTTAGGACCCTTTGGAGGCTTCATAACAGGCCTCATTGCTTCCCCCGCATTCGCCCTCGTAGTTCCAGCTTATTACTTCACGAAGAACATAGCTCCCGTTGGGGAGATTTGGAGGGTGGCGAAGGGCAACCCCGGGGATACTTCACACTGGGACTTGGGCTCTCGGTCGTTGAGACCTTAGCCATTGTCGGGTACATCACATACCTTGGTCTCGGCACGCCCTTCCTGATGCTCATTACCGGGGGTCTGAGATACCTTCTCAGCAGTCTCGGCGCGCTATGGGTTTACCTAGACACCGCATTTGAAGAAAAGCAAGAAGAAACAGGCTCACTCTAATTCTACACCGTTCCCCTCTTCCTCCTCCGTAAGCTCCCTAATCTCGTAGACCTTGAGCGGAACTTTCTTAAGGGCCTTTCCGATGACGGCTTTGGCTATCCTCTCGGCATGCTCAATGGTTTGAGCGTTGTAGACCTTGATCGTCAGGTACATTCCAACCAGACCCACCGAGCCTATTACGAAGGCGCTCTCGAAGTGGGCCCCGCATACAGGGCACTGGGAGTAGCCTATCTCAACCCTCACAAAGTCCAGCTTCTCCTTGTTGAGCGCCTTCGCGACCTTGCTCACCGCGACGTTTATCGCGTCCTCGCTCGTCTCGACGTCCCTCACTATAATGGGTGCCTCCAAAACAACCACGTAGTCTCCCATAGCTCCCACCTCAACCAAAGGCAAACAGCCTGTCGTCCTCTCCCTTAAAGACTCCCAGCCTTACACCTGCGTCTATAAAACCGTGGGCATAGTTGAGCGCGGCAAAGGCAGTTACGTAGTCGCCTTTCTCGTAGTAGTATTTGGCGTCCTCAAAATAGCTCCTCGCCATGGTGAGGAAGTCCTCCGCAACGCTTCTTAAAAGGCTCTTCTCATGAACCGCTATTTCAAGGGTCTCCAGCGCTTCAGCGGTGATTTTAAAGTACCTCTGGAGCTTCTCATCGGTTATCTCCCGTCCCACCGGTCTCGCCTCACGGTTGGTTGGGGGAGAGTCTTATAAACCTTATCCTGTGATTCGATACGTTCCAGTTGACCAACGTTCACAAGACCAGCCGTCAGTTGGGCGCTCTTACCTTCAAAACGCTCGGAGGGGAACATAAAGGCAAAGGAGCAAAGCGTAAAGTTTATAAAGCCCACCCGATGATAGGTAAATGCCCGCACGGGTAGGCCCGGAGAGAGTTGAGAGCCGGGTTTTAGGGCCGTGCGGAGCTGTTGGGTGTGGGCCGGTAGCTCAGCCTGGTATGAGCGCCGCCTTGGCAAGGCGGAGGCCCCGGGTTCAAATCCCGGCCGGTCCACCATCCCTGGGTTGGGCCCGTGGTCTAGACTGGTTATGACGCCACCCTGACAAGGTGGAGGTCCGGGGTTCGAATCCCCGCGGGCCCACCAGTACAAACTTTTCTGGCGAAAAGTTTGATCAAAAGGTCGTGATTCCTTTTGAGTGGTCAGTCCTTAGGGGATTTTTTGTTTTAGTGGCGGGGTGTACTTTGGATTCATGTCAAAAGGGCGTTCTTCAACGGATTCGACGTCAACCGCGCTCCAAGGGAGCGCTAAAAAGCCCGAACCCATTTTAGACGCGTAGGCCAAAAGAATCCCAAACAGAACTGCCAATCTAAGCGAAACCCCACCTAAACAATAATCCACGAAAAATCACAAACCCCGACGAAACTTTGCACAGGCAAAGTTCCAGCGCTGGCAAAGAGTGAGTGGTTTTCTGAGAGTCCCTAAGAGTTGTGGCATTCATTAAGACACTCATCGAAAAGTTAATATGGGGGTTTTACAATTTTAAGTCCAGGTGAGACCATGAACCCGCTCGAAGAAGCCCTGAAGATTAGGGGGGAGATAATATCTTGGAGAAGGGACTTCCATATGCACCCGGAGCTCAAGTACGAGGAGGAGAGAACCTCAAGAATAGTGGAAGAACACCTGCGCGAGTGGGGATACTCCATTAAACGTGTCGGAACCGGGATAATAGCGGACATCGGCGAGGGTAAGAAGACGATAGCCCTAAGGGCCGACATGGACGCCCTGCCAGTTCAGGAGGAGAACGACGTCCCCTATAAATCCAGGATTCCCGGAAAGATGCACGCCTGCGGACACGATGCCCACACGGCCATGCTCCTCGGGGCGGCGAAGATAATAGCCGAGCATATCGATGAGCTCAACGGCAGGGTGAGGCTAATCTTCCAGCCGGCCGAGGAGGGCGGCAACGGGGCGGTGAAGATGATAGAGGGCGGTGCACTTGAAGGAGTGGATGCAGTGTTCGGCCTCCACGTGTGGATCGACATGCCCAGCGGGGTGATAGGGATAAGGGAAGGCCCGTTCATGGCCGGTGCGGGCATATTCAAGGCACGGATAATCGGTAAGGGCGGTCACGGGGCATCGCCACACCAGACCGTCGATCCAATTCCCATAGCTGCGGAAGCAATACTCGCACTCCAGACCATAGCGAGCAGAAACGTACCTCCAATTGAGACTGGCGTTGTAAGCGTCACTGCTGTGCAGGCTGGGACGGCCTTCAACGTGATTCCAGAGGAAGTCCAGATGAAGGGAACGGTAAGATTCTTCAAGCACGAGATAGGCGAGCTGATTCAGAGGCGCATGGGGGAGATATTCGAGGGCGTCACCATGGCACACGGGGCTTCTTACGAACTGTCGATAGAGGAGCTCGTCCCGCCGACCGTTAACGATAAGGGCATGGCGGCTTTTGCCAGAAACGTTGCCGAAAAGTACGGGCTGAGGCACAGCGATGTCGAGCCGACTATGGGCGCCGAGGACTTCGCCTTCTACCTCCAGAAAGTCCCCGGAGCGTTCCTGACGCTCGGAATATACAACGAGGAAAAGGGCATAATCTACCCGCACCACCACCCCAGGTTCGACGTTGATGAAGATGTTCTCCACCTCGGCACGGCGATGGAAGTTGCCCTTGCCATGGAGTTCCTCAGGTGAGCTCCTTCGCGAGGATCTTAATTTTTCCCACCTTTTCAGCGCCGAAGCTCTCAACGTCGCCCGGCAGGAGTGTCAGAACCCGCTCGAACCCGAGGACCTTTGCCCTGCCGAGAACAGCCTTCAAGTCCCCAATCCTGCCCCAGAGAAGGAGTGCGACGCCCTCCCTCCCGGGGAGACTCCTGAGGGCATAGTATGAGCCGCCGCTCCTGCCGGATTCGATCGTATAGTGAATCCCGGCGATGTTGTCCTTAAAGGCCGAGAAGAACATGCTGTAGGAGCTCTGGAATCTGCCAGCAACCAAGTCAAGGTTTTTAACGTCCTTCCAGCCGAACGCCGAAGGCTCCACGGTTCCTCCGCCCCTCGCCGGAACCCATACGGTTGTCCCCGTGAAAAGCTCAGCGTCAAAGCCGAGCTTTCTGTAGAATCCCTCCGCATCCTCATCCGGCTGGACGGTCAGCATCTCGACCTTCCGCTCCTTAGCGACCTCCCCAACGAACTCCATCAGAAGCCTTCCGATTCCCCTGCCCCTATAGTCGGGGTGAACCTCGATAACGTCCACGTGCCCTATTTTCCTGAGCCCCCACCAACGGGCTCCTCGGAGAACAGAACCTCGACCTCGCCAACTATAATGCCGTTTAGCTCGGCAACGGCCACGAGCTGGTCATCAAGGAGGAGGTTGTTCAGATGGATCGCGCAGGTCTCGACGCTCATCCAGGGACCGCCTCGGGTGTAGCGTTCGTAGAGGTTGCCGCTGAGCCTCTCGTTGGCAGCGTGGAGTGCAACTATTCCCCCAACGTCATCAAGGGTTGCCAAGCGGATCCGCATCACTCTCACCCAGGTAACCGGACTTCTTCAACACGTGAAGGATTCCCTCGGCTCCACCGGCCCCGTAGGTCTTTTTCGTCACGTAGTCGGCTTCTTTTTTCAGACTCTCCGGGGCCTGACCAACGGCGACGCGGTAGCCGACAACGCGGAAGGCATCCAGGTCGTTTTCTCCATCCCCGACGTGGGCAACTTCCCTGGGACTTATCCCGAGTATCTCACAGGCTTTCTCTATCCCCGTCCCCTTGTTTATCCAGGGCTTCTTGACGTGTATCGCGAAGCCGGAATCAACGGCGATGAGATTAAGGCCGAGTTCGGCGATTACATCCCTCACGGCTTCAACGGGAACCGTTCTCCTCAGCACGAGGCCGGCTTTCCGTTCCATTGTCGAATAGCTCAGCTCGGCCTCGGGATGGCGTTTCTTAAGCTCGCTCCATAGAATCCACTCCTCGTCCATGTCGGTCAGGAAAATCCTCTTCCTCATTGTCCCCTCACTCCTGAGCGAAAGGGCCCCACCGTCCTCAGCTATCACCGGCCCGCTCGTGCCGATGAAAACGGCAGCGGCTTCTGCAAAGGGGACCGAATTGCCAGTTACGAGCATTACCGGAACGCCGAGCTCCTCGGCCAGGCGAATTGCCTTTAGGGCTTCGATGCTTATTCTCCTGTCAATGTAGGTTATCGTTCCGTCTATGTCGAGTGATATTGCCTTGATCATTCTTTCACCCAGAAAACGGGAAGGAGGGAGCGATTATAAGGATTTCTACCCATTAATGGTCCTTCATTATCTCCCTGAGCACACTGGTCGCGTAGACCCCCTTCGGCAGGAAAAACCTGAAGCACATTCCAGTCCCGGGGATGTGGCCGTAGGTGAGGCCAAGGGGCCTAATCAAAAGCTCCCTCCTCCCGCCGGGCTCTGCCATTGGCTTTGGTAGCTTTCTGAATGTATCGAGCGTTATACCCTCCTCATCAAGAATCTCCCCCTCTAGCTTCCCAGGAAGCCCTTTAGCGCGCCTCATGGCGAAGCCAAAGAGGGGGCCACTCACCGCGGCCTCGCCGCGCCGTATCTTCTCGTTTACAAAGCCGATATTAGTCTTGGTGACGCGATACGTTCTGTCGCGGTAGGGGATTCCTCCCTTCACCTGGACGACGATATCGCCGACGAGGGCCTCGTTCAGGGGAATACCTCTTTCAATCCTCCGGGAAACGTAGAGGTTGAAGAGGTAGCTCTGGTAGGCGTGGATGAAGATGCGGAGTATTGGCATGGGCAGCGAGAGGAAGGCCCTTCTCCAGCTTCCCGTCTCCTTGTAGCGGTGGAGCATGGTTCTCTCATAGCGCAGGAAGTTCGGAAATTCCTCCAGAGCTTTCTCAACATCGCCAGTTTCCCAGAAGTGTCTCCTGGCCTCGTCCCCTTCCATACCCCCTTCGTGCGCTCCGAGGAAGAGCCTCGCGGCACCCTCGAAGTCCCCCTGCAGGAGGAGCTTCCCGATCAGGTGGTTCGTGACACGTCTCTCTCCGAAACGTTGGTAGCCAAAGTAGTTGGGAAAGCCTCCTTTCTCGCGGAGCTCGTGAACTATCTCCTTTGTCCTCTCAAAGGCTCTCTCATTTACGTTCCTCACGATTATCCTGAAGCGGTTTCCAATGAGGTGGCCAAGCTTGATAAACCTGCCGTAGGAAACGAACCTCAGCTCTATGTCCCTTATCTGGACATTCTCAACCGCCTCCCTCGCTCCGGCCGGCACGCTGATGTACTGATACGTCACCGCGTGCCTGTCCTTCGTCCCGGCGAAGCCGATGTCCCTATAGCTAATCCCGGCACGCTTCGCTATCTCCTTGACGGCGCTCATGGTGTCCCAGTTTCGCTTTTTGAGGAGGAAGATGGCGTGCTTCCTGCCCTCAAATATCTGGGGCAGGGGGTCTTCGATGACCACGAAATCCTCTGGTTGAGTTTTGATACTCCCTCCGATACCGGGCCTCTCGCTCAGATACCTGAACTGAGAGAAGAACTCGTGGTAGTCCATCTCAATCACCTAAAATCTCCAAAAATTCGCGAAAGGATTTGCAGTTCCGTTTGAGCCTCTCAAAGTCGAGCTTGTCAGCATACTTTGGAAGATTGGATTTGGTGTAACGCTCTCTCTTTTTCAGTTCATCGGAAGGTTTGGTACTCCAACTGTAGCCGAGGCTTTTGCATATCCATTCTTCAATCTCGTACTCAAAGAGGAAAATTTTAACCGGAACCTCCGTTTTTTTAGGGATGTGTTTCGCAATGTCCCGTTTACGTGACCCATAATTTGCAGGACCATCCCCATCGTAAACAATAAGTATGAATTCAGGGAAAGCACTCTCAGCAGCTTTGATGATTTTGGTTAACTTAGGATTGCAGAGATAGGGAGCGTGAATCGGATTCTTCCTTCCAGAGAGCTTCTTGAGTTTGGTGTTAGCAAGCCCCTCGTGGTTCAATCTGCCCAAGAGACGCTTGAAGAACTCTCCCCCGTAGGTATCCTCAGTGATGATGACTATCTCCTTTGCCATGCCCATCACTGCTCTTTGTTCTCAAAGAGTGAACCGTAAAGCCAGCCCTCGCTCAATGTGAGGCCCCTCTCGTTGAGGAACTTCTTTATCCTCTCTGGGTCTTTTATTCTTCTGAAGACCGTCTCGCCGTTCTCCTTATCAACGAGCACAAGGTCAGAGGGCTCAACAATATCAACGACGATCGGGGAGTGCGTTGTAATTATAACTTGGCTTTCACTTTCCCTGAGCGTGTCTATTATCAGCTCAAGCGTCTCCGGATGGAGAGAGTTTTCTATCTCATCGATTATCAGGAGAGGAGGTTTGAGATAAACTGCAGTAAGGATTGCAAGAACCTTATAGAAACCGTCAGAGATGCTTGGCGGAGCAAGTTCAAGATCGTTCTCAAAGACCTTCATCATGACCCTGCCGTCTTCAGTAAGCTGGAAGAATATCCTTGTGTTGGGGAAGGCTATGGAGAGAGGCTCAGCTATTTCCTCCGGCAATCTGCCTTCGCGGAGCCAGATGTTATAGAGGAGCGGAATGAGGTTTGAAGCGTCTTCGTTGAGGGTTGTTTCCTTGCGGGGATATTGGGGTGTTTTAATAGAGGGACTAACATCTCTTAGGGGATAGGATCTTAGAAACTCCAGAAATATAAGTGGAAACTGAGAAACAATATTGGGATAAAGTTCCCTTCCTACCGACATGGAAGGAGCAAGAACAAATCCATAGTTCGAGGAGGTTCCAATGATTGAAACCTTCACAGGAGATTCCTCAAACAAGACGTTTATAAGTATTGTCTGAGGAACATTAGGCATTATAAAAGAAAACAATCCCAAGTTTGAAGGGATACCTTTTAGAGAGTAGCCTCCTATTACAGAAGTTTTTAACCTTTTTAAATCTGGTCTTATTGATTCAATATCATTTATATAAACATTCATACCAATGCTCTCTACACGATTTAGAACTTCAAAAATCTCCGAAATTAATTTGTTATCGTGAGTTACAACTATTACCTCCCCAGTTTTCTCGATATGTACATATCCACTAACTTCCAGTACCTCCTTTAAAATCCCAAAACTTCCCCCAGTCCCCGTAAAAGTTGTCTCAAAGTAAACATCATAACCCTCAACGTCGAAAAGCATTCCCACAGTTATTGGCAGTTCCTCTTTCCCGGCCCATACAACGTTGTTGTAACCCCACCATTCAAGGAAGGGATTTGTGTCTTTTTCAACATAGATTTTTCTGAGAAGCTTGAAGACCTCAATAAGGTTTGTCTTGCCCGATGCGTTAGGACCAATGATAACGTTGAACTTATCCAGCTCTACTTCGCAGTCCCTGAGACTCTTGAAGTTCTTAACAGTGAGCTTCTTCAGCCTCACGCTCTCACCGAAGATTAAAACGGCTAAATGATTAAAAGACTTCCGCTCACACCAGCTTCAGATGGCCAGTAACTTTGTCAACGAGCTCCTCCGGCGCCGGACCAATAGCCAGAACCGTTATCGTTCCCGGCGGAATTTCGGTTAGGCCGGCATCCCTGATGAGCGCAGCGGGAATGCCGAGCTTCTCTGCATGGGCCTTCAGCTCGAAGAGCTCCCCCTCGTTTTCGGCCTTGACGACTACCTTCTTCTGTCCCTCGTGAAACCAGGCCTTGAACCACTCTGGTTTTTCCTTCTGGGCCTTCAGTGCAGCGGTAACCGCTCCGTGAGCAACCTGGACGGCAAACTTGCCCTTGCTGAGCTTCAAATCCTTCCTCGCGACTATGACCTGCTTGTACCTGAACATCTCACATCCCGCAAGGAAGTGAGAAAAGGGGCTTATAAATTTAAGGAAAAGAAAGGTCAGAGTTCAGTTATCTCGGTGCTTTCCTTCTCTTCTTCCCCGGCCTTCTTCGGCAGTCCTCCTGGGCGTCTGCTCTTCTTCCTCTCCAGCTTCTCCCTGAGCTTCTCGGCCTCGTCCCAGTACTTGTAGGTTATTCCAGCGAGCACGAAGGCCACTATGATGAGGAGTATCGCGAGTGGCTTCCATGGGTTGCCGGTCGGGCTGTAGGTTTCAACAACACCTTTGAGCTCCTCGGCGAGAGGAGTGGGGTCACTCATGTTGGCGAGGGTCTGGTTTACATAGCCAGGAAGTTCCTCCGGGGTCGGCCAGACTTTGACTTCCTTAATTATTACCTCTGGCGGGATGCTGTTTATAGTTACCAAGTTTCCGAGCTCAAGCCTGTGCTCGTTTCCGAGCGGGTCGAGGTAGATAAGCGCAGCCCATATGTTGGTGAGATTTTCCCTGAGAACGGTCAGGTCTATCTGAAGGGTCTTGGTTTCCCCGGCCTTGATGGTTCCTATCTTGATTGATGACTGTCCGTCAAGGCTGGCCGGGAGATTTAGGAGGAGCGTGGCGTTCGTTACAAACTCGTAGTCTGGGTTGCCCTCGTCAGCAGAGAGCGTGAACTTGACTTTGACGGTATCACCGACCTTTGCGCTCACGTAGTTGCTCCAGGTGCCGTTGTAGGCCTGGGCGGTGACGTCTATAGCGGGTATGTTGTAGACCTTAATGCCACTGAGAATCGGGGAGTATATCGTCCTCTTCTTCCCTGTCTCAAGGCTCTTGTCATCGTAGAAGGTAACGATGGCCTTTCCAATCTCGAATTCACCGACCTTGGTTGGCTTGAGGACATAGATAAGCGCCGGCATGCTGGTGAAGGCAGGGAATGTCTTAAGGGTCCAGGTCTTGGTCATGCTGATGAGCTCAAAGTCATTGGGTATCGGCGCGGCAACGCTCACGTCGTAGGCGTCTCCCCTTCCGAGGTTCTGAACGTTTATCGTGACCACAAGGTTGTCGTTGAGAAGCATCGCCCTTGGAACGGCATCGATTTTGGCTATGACGTTGGCCTGCCTTAGTATTGGGGTTACTTGGGAGCCGGCAGGGCCGTAAACCCTTATTATCGCCCTCTTGTAGTCGGGCTCAACCTTCTGAACCGAGAGCTTCAAGGGGGCGTTTGGAACGTTCTTTGGCTCGTCCCCAACCTCGAGGAGCATCGTACCGAGGCTGCTGCTTCCCCTCAGAACCTCGACCTTAACGACGTCCGGTATTGTCGAGACGAGCTTGACGTAGTACGTGGTGTTATCAACAGTAACGGGTAGCTTCTCGTTGACGTAGAGAAGGTCGTTGTAGAGGAGAACCGTCTCAACCTGCTCGGGTGGGTTGACCTCCCCGCCCTTCTTTACTATCTTGAACTTCGTGGACGCAACCTTGGGGACGTAGACGTTTATCGTGGCACCGTTGTTCACGGTGTTTGTAACCTCTATGGACAGGTAGTTGGAGTATGAGTGGCTTGAGTCAAGCTTGTACCTCACGCTACCGGCGGAGCCCTTGTCTATGGTGAGTGTGTATATGTCGCCGTAGGGCATGGTGACCTTGAACGAGGCGGTATCGCCAGAAACCGAGGTCAGCTTTATTTTAATCTGCGGGAAGCCCTCCGGCAGGGTCAGCTCGTTCCCAACCACAAGGTTCTTCCCCGAGAGAACCTTTTGGAGTGGAGATTTTAGCTCGAGCAGAATTGACTTGGTATCGTATCTAATCCATACGAGACTCACGTTTAAGTATACGTTCGCGCTCGACGGGTAGAGGAGATAACCATCTTGACCGATAACGTATCTGAGGGGACCCTGGGGACCATCGACCTGAATGTATATCTTGCTCCAGTTGGGATTGACATCGGCAAACTGAACCTCAAAGGGGCCCAGAACTGCCTTGTCTCCCAGACCCAGGGAGACGCTGGATATGCTGGCGTATTCCGGCACGCTTGCGGATTTTACTAGATGTACCATGGGTGTCAGGGAGAAAATCATCAGGCCCAGCAGGATTAAAGCGACTACCTTTTTCATATCTCCAGCCTCCAAAGAGTAGTTAACTAATCACCAAAAGGAAAAGGTGATATAAAGATGTTACGGTGTTAGTCTTCTCCTGTCCCTTGGGAACAGGATGACTTCCCTGATGTTGTTAATGTCGAGCATCTGCTTTATCAGCCTCTCCGCACCGAGGCCGAAACCGCCATGCGGGGGCATTCCGTAGCGGAAGGCCTTGAGGTAGAACTCAAAGCTCTCTGGATTTAGTCCCTTCTCCCTTATCTGCTCGACGAGGACGTCAACTCTGTGCTCCCTCTGGCCGCCGGACGTTATCTCTATTCCCCTGTATTCAAGGTCGAAGGAGCGGCTTATCTCCGGCCTATTCTCATATTTCATTATGTAGAACGGCTTTGCCTCGCTGGGATACTGGTATATGAAATAGAGGGGCGCGTTCTCGTTCTCTAGCATATACTTCCCGAGTAGCCTCTCGCCCTCGGTGTCTATGTCCTCGCCCCAGGGAATTTCCCTGCCGAGGTCCGCGAGTATCTCAAGGGCCCTGTCGTAGGTGACGCGCGGGAAGGGCAGCCTTGGCTCCTCAAGTTCAAATCCAAGAACTTCAAGCTCCTTCGCGTTGTGCTCGCGGACGTATTCGATGGTATGAGCCACGAGCCTCTCAAGGAGTCCCATAACCTCTTCCTCGTTTTCTATGAACGCCATCTCGGCGTCGATGCTCCAAGCCTCGTTGAGGTGCCTCGTGGTGTTGTGCTCCTCGGCGCGGAATATGGGGGCTATCTCGTAAACTCTATCGAGACCGGTGGCCATCATTATCTGCTTGTAGAGCTGGGGTGACTGGGCCAAAAAGGCATCCTTCTCGAAGTACTTCATTGGAAAGAGCTCGGTTCCGCCCTCTGTGGCGGTGGCTATTATCTTGGGAGTGTGCACCTCAATGAAGCCCTCGCTGTGGAAGAAATCGCGAACGGCCTTGAAAGCACTCGAGCGTATTTTGAATATGGCCATTACCTCTGGCCTCCTGATGTCCATGAACCTGTTGTCGAGCCTCGTGTCAAGTTCGGCCTTGACCTTGCCGGTCGGATCGAGCGGGAGTGGGCTCTCGGCCCTGCTGAGCACCTCTATCTTTTCTGGCAGTATCTCAAACCCCAGCTTTGCCTTTGGCGTAAAGTTCACAACGCCTTCGACCGCTATAACGTCCTCGGCATTTAGCTTGGGTATCAGCTTGAACAGCTCGGGCTCAACCTTCTTCTTGGGGGCTGTTACCTGGACTATCCCTTCCCTGTCCCTTATCCAGAGGAACTTTATTCCACCGAGATCCTTGATTTCCCAGACCCAGCCGGCGATCCTAACGCGCTGGCCGTTCAGTTCTTCGGTAATCTGGTTTGAGTAGTGCGTCCGATACATCTTCAAAACCTCCATAAGGAAAAAGGAATCAGATGAAGTTTATCTTAACGTCCTCCCCGGCTATCTGGGAGAGTATGCTCTCCAGTACCTCAGCCTTTTCGGGGAGCTTTCTCCTGTCCCTGTTGAGCACAAGAACCTTGTAATAGGTTCCTCCACCGGGCTTGTAGACTATGTTCACACCAAAGACCCCTGCCGGGTAGAGGAGGTCCGTGGCGAGCTTTTTAACGTCGTCGGTGCCCTTAACTTCCACCGCCTCGATGACGCGTATCCTCTTACCGAGCTCCCTCATGAGGGCCTTAATGTTCTTACCGCCCTTGCCGATGGTTATTGGGACGTCGCCCTCCCCAACCACGATGACTATGAGGTCACCGGCTTCGACGGCCTTCTTAAACTCCATGTCAACGTCGCCGATAAGCTTGTACAGGAGTCTCGCGACTTTAACATCAAGCTCGGAAATAACCCCATCCTGAAGTTTTTTCTCGTCGGCCGGACACAGAATATCGTCGGTCTTCAAACACACCTCACAGATTGGCGCCTTCATCTCCTCACCTCCCTTTGCCTGAAGAATGAACTTAAAGGGCTAACCCTTAATTCTAGAAGTCATTTAAAAACCTTATTATAGAGGAAAGAGAAGGAAGAAGTTCAGATTTCGCCCTCTATCTCACGCCTTATGCGCTCGATGAATTCCTCAGTAAAGCGGTGCCGCTCCTCGGCCATCTTTCTCGCTGTTTCAGTATACATCAAGTCCTTGAGCCTCAGTATTTTCTCTTCGAAGTGCCTAAGGGAGGCCTCTACGTCCCTCCCATGCTCACCCGAGTACATGAAGACCCTCGCGATGCCTATAGCTCCGATGGCATCGAGCTTGTCTGCATCGCTGAGTATCTTGGCCTCCAGGGTTCGCGGCTCTGGACCACGGGAAAAACGGTGTGCCTCTATGGCATGAGCAACCGCCTCGATTTTATCCTCCGCGTAGCCAAGACTCCGGAGATACTGCCGAGCTATCCTTGCCCCCTCGACCGCGTGGTCCACCACCCTGCCGGAGCTTTCCAAAGGTCTTGCTATGTCGTGGAGCAGTGCCGCCAGTGCCAGAACCTCAAGGTTCGCCCCTTCCTCCCTTCCGATGTGCATGCAGAGGTTCAGAACCCTCTCGATGTGGCTGAAGCCGTGGGTTCCCTCTCGCTCGAAGAAGTGCCGCGCGTATTCACGGGTTCTCTCTATGAGCCTGAGGCTTTCCTCATTGGTTATGAACTCATCGAGCTTCATTCCATCACCTGAAAAATAAGAAGAGATGGTTATTAAAGAAGTTTACGTCAATATCTTTGAGTTTCGAAATCATATTTTTCTTTGACGAGCTCTAGTCCTCTTAGTAGAACGTCCTTCTGTGATACAGCTTCTTCCTCAGAGTATCTCCATTCCAGATTTGAGAGTTGGTATCCTCCAGTTTTAAGAACGTGGCCCAAGTTATTCAATAATGCCTTTAAAGCCTCATCTCCCCTTAAAGAAGGCCCTCTAAATGTTTGAGCTGCTTTAACGAAACCTCTCTCTATTAGTAACTGCCATGAGAAAGAACCATCGTCAATTATTAGCCTCCCGTTGTATCCTTCAAGCAATTTAATTAGTTCATTGAGATCGGTAATCCTCATCCCACTGGTGGACTGCTCAAACATTTCGGCGGCTAATTCCAGATCTGCTTTAAGGAGTTCCCCAACTGAGAATTTATATATTTCCACCAACTTGACCTTATCCTTATAAGACAGTACCTCAGAGATTTTTTTAAGTGCATCTTCCCCCTTTAGTGCTTCACCAGTGAGGACGTCTTCTAACAGGGCCCCAACGACCCTTCCTCGTATGACAAGTAAGTACCCAGTTTTTATAGTATCGTTTTCTCTCCACGAAAACTTCAGATATCCCTCTTTAATGTTTTTAATGACATCTGATATGTCCTCAAATCCTGCAAAATCGATTACCTCTTCAAACCTTCCAGGAAGCATACTCATCACCTTAAAATGGTAAAAAAACAACCTCAAATTTATTTCTGGTCATAGCCCTAAACACCTCAAAGCATAGAGGCAACTTTCTGAGCGTTTCTCTTTAGGTATATTCTGACCAGACCGAGGTTGACCTTTGGATCCGTCAGAACTGAAAGGACAGCGTTTTCACCGGCTTCAACCGTTATTATCTTGCCCTTCGGAGACTCAAGGGTAACCATGTCTATAGTCTCTTCGTGGAAAATTTCCTTTGAAACGTTAAGCGATGTACCGTAGATCGTAGCAACCATCGCGCCGGTACTTTCGGCATCTATAGTCCTGTCGCTGGCCTGAGCCTCGATGAGGAGACCGTCCTTGCTGACTATGGCAACACCTTTAACCCCATCAACTCTTAAAAGATCGGCTATAACGTTCTCAAACATCCCCCATCACCCCAATATAAGCATGTCAACCTCAACATGTTTTTCAGCCACTCTAATTTCTTTTATTAAAACGTTCTTGCCACTGAACTTCTTGATTGCAACAGCTATGGCGTTGGCCATGGGATACAGCACGGGTTTCATGCCCTTCTTTTCAAGCAACTGGAGAGCGTAGAGATCCATCGGGTTGTCAAGTTTCAGCGTTACCTTATTGCCGTCCTTGATTATCTCCCCTTTCTCTGCAAACCCAAAAGTGTTTATCATAACTTCAGTAAACCTGTTGAGCAATTCCTGTGGATCATTGCTTCCTTCAAAGTTCAGTCCATACTCCTCCATCATGCTGTGAAGGAGTTCCTCACCTATTGAGTTGCCTAAGCCTTTTGCACCGGCTCCAAGAACTTTATATATTCCGTTATATATTCCGTACAGTATTAGGTTGTTCACTTTTGTTGCCATTTCTTCAGACCTCTCGTTCATCCTTTCCACGACCTTCGCCCCGTCATAAGGCACCCCTCAGATGGGGTTTCTCAGATATATTTGCGAAAAGTTGCTTTATTAACTTTTTTTTGTAGAATTTTCAATAATTATTTCATGCGCATATATTAGGAAGATCCGCCCAGATTTGAGGATATAACATTACTACAGATAATTCAACAAAGTTTAAAAAGAAGTGTGCATAACATAGCAAATTGGTGAGGTTATGCCTCTCAGCTGTAATGAGATTGAAGAGATTCTTAGGTTATATAATGAGGGGGTTTCAGTTCGAGAAATAGCAGGAAGATATAAAGTTAGTGAGAGGAGAATTTACCAGATTGTGAAAAACCCCATTCTTAAAAAACCAGGCAGACCAAGGAGGAATATAAATCATGATGTGAAGGAGCTTATCATAAAGCTGAGACAAAAAAGATGGTCATCAAAGAAAATACACGAACATCTGATAAAAAATGGAATTGAAGTTTCTTATTATCACGTCTGGAGAATTGCAAGGGAATGGGACATTAATAAGCTATCAAGGGAATTGTTCGGGACAACAAAGGACTACGAGAGGGTTCTGGGGATATTCGTAACGCGGGTGAAGTTGAGAAACGGATTTTTAAAATTGTTTGTACTCGGTGACATCTCCAGTTCGAAAGTGCTCGAGTATGGAGTTGACCCCAACCTTAAGTGCATAGTCTCCCATATAAAGGGACATATTCTCCCTGAAACGTTGATTATCATACAGCGGAGTCCACCCCTCGTTCCTACAAGAGGTAATAACCACTTGACCCGGTTTTTAAATGAGGCAAATGTGGATTACGTCTGGATAACCCGTTCCCAGCTCAGACGTTTGTGTAACTGCATGAAAAAATCTAATATCCCACTTTTTGAGAACAAGGAAGAGTTTATAAACTGGTTCAACAACAAAGGTTTGGACTTACTTGAAAACTCCTGCGAGCTGATCTCAAAAAAATTCATGGAGTTGAGGAGGAATGGGAATATTAGACAAAATACGCAGTTTTCTCAAAACGAAGTCTGAGGCTGAAATCCAAAACTTTAAGGATGAACTCATCAAAGAGTATGATTTCAGGGAGTTTCTCCTCGCGACAACTGAAGGACTCCCAATAATGGGGACGTTTCATAATTCTGAGGAACTTTCAGCGAAGGTGCCTGAATTCCTTAAGTTTGTGTCGGATTTTGAAGACTCTACATATTATACGCTATCCACTGGCAACTCCACATATATACTTGTGAGGATATCGGAAGATGTGTTACTTTTCGCTAAAGGAGAACGGCCGTTAAGGTACCACGAGGTGCAGGAACTTAAGAGAAAAACAAAAAACGAATTGGGGATTTAAATATTTATCTTTCTCTTAGCGTTTCCCCCACAAGTGCGTTTAAAAGCTCAACGATTTTCTCGTGGACGTTGAGGCTTATCCCATCAACAGTCGGCGTCTGGGTTTTGGAGACCCCGTCTATCAGACCGAACTTTGATATGATCCTGACTATTGTCTTTTCATCCCAGCCGGGGAGCAGTTCTTTGCCAAACTCTATTGACGCCTGGGCCACGAGCCCATAGGCACCCCAGTTTGAAACCGCCGAAAGAATTAGCTCATCGGTCTCAACGACGCTTGCTATTCTCTCACCATAGGGAACGTGCTTGACGACCAGGTCCCTTATCTTGCCCATTCCAGCCTCATTTCCACCGTCGCCTATCCCTATCGTTGGCACCCCGAGCTCTCTAGCCCTCAAAACCGCCCAGTCGAAGGTCTCCCTCGTTATCTCCATGCCGCTCATTGAGTAGTACCTCCCGTCTATTGTCCTCCCCGGAGTTTCCACAGCTACGACAAGGGAGTAGTCCTCTATCTCAGGTTCGTCGGTGAACCTGATGCCGAATGGTTCCAAGGCAGTCTTTACCTCAGGGTACGTAAGCACCTCAGCGGTACCCCCCAGGGTCTCAATGGCCTTCACTAGAGCCAGTGCTCCTGGCGGCCCATCGGTCTCAGCATGCATCATCGGAGGGATTGGAAACCCCGTTATCACGAGAACGCGCTCATAATTATCCAAGAACATCTTTGCAGAATTATGTAAAAAATCGGGATTTTCCCTCCGGTAGTCGATGTACACCCGGAGAACTCCCCTGTTGCCAGCGTCCGTGTTGATTAGGTGGGCTATCATGGCTCATTCCTCTGCCTCATAGACCCTTATCCTGACCCGCTTCCCCTTTACCGCCTCCTTGAGCTTCCACCAAAGCTCCGTCGGCTCCTCGCTCCTGTGAACCAGTTCATCCCCATTTTCGAGCTTGACCCTCTTCTCCCGGTACTTGATGAAAACACCTTCCATATCGAATATCTCCTTCATCCCCATCCCCCCAAGATTTTTCTGAGTTCGTGAAGGGTTCTGATTTCATAGTCTGCCATATTATAACCCTCCTCGCCGTCGCGGTTTATCCAGACTGCGGTCATCCCGATATTCTTGGCGCCGTAGACATCCTGGCTGAGGGAATCTCCAACCATCATGGCCTCACCGGGCTCCACGGCCAGCTCCTCAAGGGCGTAGAGAAATATCTTGGGCTCAGGTTTTATAGCGTTCACGTCGTCCCTAGTTACGACGACATCGAAGTAATCCAGCAGACCGGCGAGCTTGAGCTTCAGTCTTTGGTACCCCGGACCGCTCGTGATGACCCCGAGGAGGTATCCCTCCTCCCTCAGCCACTCCAGCGTTGGAATCGTATCGGGATAAACGTGAAGCTTGTGGGGGTATGTCTTGAGCAGCTCCTCATAATTCAGGTCGAGGTCGAAGAGCCTGAAGAAGAAATTCCAGTCGTGCCAGTCATAGGTGTCTCTTCTGCCGAATATCTCTCCGAGAAACTGCTCCCTCGCCTCATCCTTGCTTATCCCAAACTTCTTCGAGAGCTTGTCGTAGACCTGTGGGAGGAAGAGCTGGATGAGCGGCATCTCGGTTAGTATCGTACCGTCTATATCAAAGAGAACCGCCTTCATTTTACCACCTCTTGACCAGGAGAGCCAGTATCTCCACTTCCCTGGTGAGGTTCTCGTCCATTACCACGCCCCATATCACGTCCTTCTCGGCCAGTATCTCCTGGAAGTGACCCAGTATCCCGTGCGCGTCCTTCAACGGAAATTCCCTTCCGACGAGTATTCCCACGAGACCCCTGTCCCAGATGCCCCAATGCCAGCCGAAATCGACCTCTCGGAGGAGGCGCAGGATCCCGACGTTGCCGCCGCGGATCATGTTGAACAGGTCGGCGTAGTCTATGTTGACGAGCATCTGTGTTTCGAGGTAGTAGTAAAGCCTGCTGAACATCTCGGCGATGTTCTCCGATGCACCCTGGAACGCAATCGAGATCGAGGCATCGTCGCTGCGGAAGAAGTCCCAGAGGGAGTCATAGAAGACGGTTTCAAAGTCAGCGGCCCAGGGAGGTTTTTTCCCGGTGACCAGTTCTTTTTTCGGCGTCAAAACGTAGGCGAGCTTTATCGTGTCCCTCGGGGTGCTTTCTGTTATTATCTCCCTCAGTTCGTGGTTTATCTCCTTGTCGTCGAAGACGAGCCACAGGAAAGTGTTCTCGGGAAGGCTGGAGAAGAAGTTCCTGAGCCTCTCCTCGTACTCATCAAAGCGGGGCAGGAGGTAGTAAGCAGGGTTGACGGTCACCTTAACGATGCCGTCCGCGGTTATGCTGTTGACTATCCTCGCTCCCGTGTTCCCGATTCCAACAAAAAGATGGGTAAAAGACTGCATGGCGACCCCTTACTCAAGGGTCGCATGCTTCTTCTTCATATCCTTTTCGGTCTTCTGGAATGTAGCCATGAGAAGTGCTATGACTCCGTCGAGGAATATCATCGTTGAATCCTCGAAGAGCGTTCCCATCGGGGCTATCCACTTGTACTTGGTGAGCATCTGGCGCGCTATGTAGTCCGTCGGGATGTCGGTCTTGGTCCTTCCGGGTATCTCAACGACCACATCGGCGAGTTTTCCGAGGGTTGAGTTGGCGTAGGAGGTTATCGCGACCACTTTGCCCCCCTGCTTCTTGGCTATCTCCGCCGCATCGACGATGCTGTTGGTCTCACCGGAACCGCTGATGGCTATGAGAAGATCACCCGGCTCAAAGGCCGGCGTTATGGTCTCACCGACGACGTAAACGTTGAAGTCGAGGTGCATGAGCCTCATCGCGAAGGCCTTGCCGACAAGACCGCTCCTTCCGGCGCCGTAGATGAATATCTTGTTCGCCCCGATCATGGCATCGACGAAGCCGCGAACCTGTTCTATCTTGAGCCTCTCGGCGACGTTGTCTATGTGGTCGACTATGTCAGTCATGGCCTTCCTTATGGTCATCATGTACTCTCCCCAGAAGAGGTCGATTATTCTCCTGGTGACTTCTTCGGGGTCGTCAGCCTTGGTTATGGCACCGCCGACTATGATGATCGTGGCACCCAGCTCGATGACCTTCGGGATTGTCTCAAGGTTCAGTCCGCCAGCGACGGCAACGGGAACGCTGACGGCTTTGACGACCTTCTCAAGGTCTTCCAGTGGACTCTTGCCCTGAACCTGCTCGTCTATGCCGGTGTGAACGAGTATGTAGTGAACGCCCATCTTCTCGAGCTCTTTAGCCCTTTTGACCTTGTCCTTAACACCGATTAGATCGACCATGACCCTGATTCCATAGCGCCTTGCAACTTCCACTGCGTCTTTTATCGTCTTGTCATCGGCGACGCCGAGGATAGAAACCACGTCGGCACCATGTCGAGCAGCCATCTCGACCTCCAGAGCACCTGTGTCCATGGTCTTGAGGTCCGCCACAATCTTCCTGTCAGGGAAGCGCCTCTTGAGAAGCTCAACCGCGCGCATGCCTTCCTTCTTGATGAGCGGTGTTCCCACCTCGAGCCAGTGGGCACCGCCGCGGGCGGCTTTTTCCGCGATAGAAATGGCCTGTTCAACGTCAGTTAAGTCAAGAGCGACCTGGAGTATCATCTCCTCGCCTCCAAGGAGTTTTCGTTTTAATCTTATGGGGCTACTTTTTAAACTTTGGCGTCGCGAATTAACATTTAAATGTCCAAACACATCGCCAAGGTTTAAAAGTCCGAGCGCCAACACGGGTCGGTGGAATCAAATGGTGACGTTCATTCCCTTCGGCGAGAAGCCCAACAGGGACGGGGTTCTCTACGTTCTGCAGCTCTTGAAGAGGAACAAGCTCATCGAGGATTACATGATAGTCGAATCCAGCAGGGTTGAGCTCCTCCCGGAGAGGATTCCCCTCGATAACGCTTACATAGTTGGGGAACACCTTGCGACGTACGGTATAATTGAAAAGCTGAGGCCCAGCTCCCTGCTGAGCGTCGATGCCCACACCGACCTCATGCACGACTACCTCGACCACGGCTCATGGCTGGCTTACGCCCTGGAGGAGCGCATCGTGAACCGGGCAGCGGTTCTAGCGCCGGTTCTCATGATACCAACCACCGAGCGGACCCAGCTCTGGACGAGACGTGTGAAGGTTTTCCCAGCCCTCCTGAGGAGCAGAAAGATTCGCGGAAAGTGGAGAGCCTATAAGAACCTTCAGACGAACTCCCTCGACGAGATAATCTCCGAAGCAAAGAAGTATCTAGGGGAGGAAGTGTACCTGACGGTTGACCTGGACGTTCTCCGCCCCGAGTACCGGATAGCCCGCTTCCAGCATGGGGAGCTCACGCTTGAGGAACTTCTCGATCTCCTTGAGGGGGTAAAGAAAAACTTCAAAATAGTAGCCTTTGACATAGCCGAGGTTTCCGACAAGATTCGCCGCTCGAGACTGGGCAAAAAAGCCCTGGTTGAGGTTTTCCAGCTACTCACGGGGTGATGGTATGGCTCTCAATGGACCCACAGAGGAGGAGATGAGAACGGTTCTCATGCCCCTCATGCTGTCCGGGGCAAAGATGCTCGACAAGCACTGTCCCAAGTGCGGTTCACCACTCTTCGAGAAGGACGGAAGGGTTTTTTGCCCGGTATGTGAGCACAGGAAGAGGCAGAGGCAGGCTGAGATGAAGGGCGTTGAGGAGCGTCTCATGGAGAAGCTCAACGAGCTCGCCAACTCCCTGCCGGACGAGATTGACCAACTTGAGAAACACTTAAGGGCAATGGAGAAGATAATAGAACTGTTGGAAAGATACCGGAAACTGGAGGGAGGAGAATGAAGAACGTCAAGGTTTTTAAGGCTCTGGAGGATGGTCCAAAGACCATCGAGGAGATAGTTGAAATCACGAAGCTCCCGGCGATGGAAGTTAGGAGATACCTTCTCCGCTTCGTCGAGCAGGGCAAGGTCGAGAGCTACCAGAAGGAAGGGAAGCTCTTCTGGAAGATTAAAGAAACCAGCGAGGCCGAGGAAGAGTTCAAGTACGTTTGAGCCCTTTCATATTTGGATTGGAGCTTGAGTAATCGATTTTACCCCCCATTTTTGACTCATAGTGTTGTGATTTTGACAAGTAAAAATTCAAATAGTTTTGTATACGTGTCAGCAGTACTTATGATGGTGATGTCTCGTGGCAAAGTTCGCACTATGGTGGGTTCGATGGAATGGTTCTGACTACGAGTCAAGGATGACCGTCGGAGACAGGAAGGCTACTGTTGATGACTTCCGGGAGAGGGGCTTTGATAGGGTTGTCGTACTTGATGGCGAAGGACGTAACTCTCACTGCAGTGGTTTTATGTACTCTAATGGGTACAACGACGGGAGAGAGTTAGCGAAATGGGTTCTTTCCCTGGGCATTGACATGCCGTTTTACATAACAATCCCGTTTAGTCGCCCCGATGGCAGGCAGAGGGATCAGGCCCAAGCGTCTTTTTCAAGTGTCCCCGATTCATACTACAGGGGCTGGATTAATGGAGTTCTTTCCGTCGATATTGACAACATGAAGGGCTTTTACTGGAGCTACGAGAGCCCTCTCCAAACAGGACCCCACGGTGAAAACGTCTCTAGGGAGTTCATCCAGAGCCTCCATGATTACGTTCACGGGCACGGACAAGAACTAATCTGGATTCCCACTATTGGAAACAGGGCTATGAAGTGGATAACGAACCCTGACTATGTCACTATTCCAACCCTTGCAGAGTATTTTGACCACGTGTTTGTTCAGCCTCACTACTATCAGACTACTAAATTAGACGACGGAAGCGATTACACTCTGCAAGAATTGGCGCTTCGCGTTAAATGGATGTCATACAATGGACTTTCAATCGAGATGGAGGCTGATAATACTATAGTGGGGGAAAATAGTAACTGTGCATATTGCAAGAATACTCAGGGAACATGGAGAGAGGGTCACTTTATAGAAAAAGTCGGATGTGACAAAATACCTAATCAAGAAACAGAACAAAAGTGCATTAATCGCGCCTGCGATTACATTAGTGCGATTGTAGAAGTGTATATCGAAGAGTTCCATAGTTCTCCGATTTCAGTTCAAGAAGCTGTTAGCACCTTATTCCCGGATAGAGCTTACTATTTCGGCACTGATTTGAAAGTCGTCGATAAGGTGAGAGCAAAATGCTCAGAATGGTGATTTTATGACCCGTTACCATTTAATTTTCTTAACACCCAAACAGTTAGGAGCAGACACAGTGAAACTGATTAAAGGAACTAACGGAGGCCAGATTGCCGCGGAGGTGACTATATGAGGCGGATTGCAGTCCTTCTAGCTCTCCTCATTTCCATTTCACTTACTAACTCTTCAGTTCCCGCTTCTCATGACGTATCTAAACTTCCAGCAACCGTTTATGAAATCCACATCTCTGGTATTGGGACTAGAACCCAGACGATACTCACCGTTGACGTTGAGCTTCCGGGTTACGGAACCTACACTTTGGCTTACGCTTTCTCCTACCACTATGTGAACTACAGTAATTTCACGTATATAAGCTTCATGAACGTCTCAGGTGAAACATTCAAACTGGGAAATCTGACGCTTCCTTGGCCCACCAATCGGTTCGAAGTTTACTCCGTGGGAAATGACGTAATCCTCCGTTGGTGGCAGGAAAACGGTTCCCCCATGGATTACGCAATCCTGAGTGGTCTCGTTAGGGTATACACCAAATACTCCCCACCACGCCGGATTACGGGGGAACTTCAGGGGGATTACATTGTGTTCAGGATTTCCAACTGGACAGTCAGAGTTCCTGTCGATGAGATCGAACACTACTACCCAAAGGGTTTTCTCCACAAGCTTGGTGCTACAGTTTACTATCATCTTGTAAATTGGGATGAGCACGGCAACCCAATCTATCGTCGGGAGCTTTTGATTTACCCCGTGAACGTAACCTATTGGAAAAATGACGGAAAGCTCTACGTCGGTCCAGACTCCTCGGCTGGTGTACCACTTACCAATACCCTTCCCATACTGCTCTATTCAAATGACACATTAAAGCCCGTTGCGGATATACTAAGGATGATTACTCCTGTGGGAGATCCTTTAAGGAACTTACCAAATCCATACGCAGTTAATGCAACGATAATGATACCCGAAAAGAACGCCCTTGAGAACTGTGATTTCTCACCAACGGATCATGTTTCAATATACCTGTACTCCAACGGTAGCACTGCAATGCTCAAGCTCAAAGATATTCCTCTGGAGCTCTGGGGAAGCGGAATGACATGCGCCGACTGGCAATCCGCCGCGTGGGTTCCTATGGACTTCCTGTACCTCTTTAAGGGGGAAACCCCAGTTTACCTCAACCTCTCCGCAATGCCCCACGTGGACAGGGTTTCAAACTCCCCTTTGCCGTCGTACCACGTTAACGTCGGCGTCGCAAACGGCACCTACTACCTCCTCTGGCAGTACATCCCTGAGGGTCCCTCCAAGATGGCTTCACAGGTTTACAGGCTTGAAAACGACTGCCTACGCCATATTTCAAATTCGAGCGGGATTCCAGGAGACAAGGGCTTTGTTGCCCGTGGCAAAGTTGTTGGGGATTCCGTAGTGTTTCACTTTTCAAACGAGACCTTACGGATACCTCTTTGGGAGTTAGGGAAATACTACCCTGGCCCGGGTAAATACTGGAGCTTTACCGCCGCGAGGGATGGGAAAGGGTATTTAATAGCCCCGGGTTCCATCCTTTACGGGTTTTTGGGTTCGTCCTTCGCTGTGTACCTTAATGATTCATACTTCTGGCTCCTTGGGAATTCTACAGGGGTTTACGCACTGTACTACTCTAATGGGACCTTAAAACCTGCTTTCACTATACTTCCAGGTTTATCACCCGTGAAGAATCAAATTAGACTTAAACCCTGTGCCATTTGTCCATCGGTGAACCGGACTTCTACTAACTCTTCCACTCCAGTTCACTCAACTGGGACAGGTTCCGTGAAGTCGTCTACAGGGACGTTCTCCCAACGAGCGACCTCAAGAGCAGGCGGGAAAAGCATCTGTGGGCCTGGCTTCCTCGTTCTACTTGTAGTCGTTAGCTTGCTCATAGAAAACGCTTCAAGGAGGGGATAAAAACGTCCCGGATAACAACGTTCCGCTTGGTAATCCTCCTTATTGCCCTCCTCCTTTTCCTCACCCTTCCGGTTTCAGCAACTTACTACGTAAAAGAGCCCAGTCCCCTTTACGAGGTAAAATACTCGGTTCTCTCGAACGGAACCGAGGCGTTGGTCCACCTTTCAGTCCTCCAGTGGGGAATCAGCTGCGGCATGACCGACTGCTGGCCTGAGGTCTTTTACGGCCACGAGTACCTCCTATTCTTCGATGGCGGCAGGCTTTACCTGCTGAACTTTACTCCCGCGGTGGGAGTTCCCACGGAGGGGATAATCTACAGGAGAGCAACGTTCATCAACGGGAGCTGGTACGTGGAGATGGAGTGCTACCTCCCAGATTATTCTCAGGTCGATATGGTTTACAGGTTTGACACCCGGAACTTCTGCGTTGAGCCGGTAAACGTCAGCAGTTGGTTTTGGCTCCATCGGGGAAAAATTAGCAACGAGATTAACGGCTGGAAGATTGAACTGCAATCCTGGGGTCCCGGCGAGTGGGGTCAAGCGAACGTGAGCGACCTCTGGATAGCTTCCAGCAAAAGCGCGAGTAGCTGGTCTCCAGGTCCGGCCATCGTTGTGAATTCGAGCGTTTTCCCCGTTTATTTCATCATCAAAAAAGACGAATTGGTAAGAAACGTCACCCTCGTTTACCTGAACACAACTGGAAACAACAGTCTGATACAGGATTTCTGGTTTCCAGGCGATGTTAAAATTATCAACGTGACGGTCTGCAAGACCAGTGCGGATACTACCAGCATGGCCGTTGAGACCAACGGCACAACCTACACTAAGGAGACATCCCTAAATACAACAAAAACACAAACCAACACAAAAGAAACCAAAAAGGGCATCTGCGGGCCGGGGCTGATAAGTCTGCTTGCAGTAATTCCGTTAATCCTCAGAAGGCGTTAGCTCCCCTTTTTTCTTAACGCAGGCAGGGCAGTAAAAAGGCACATGAAGAACAAGGGAAAAGAAAAATCAGGCCTTCTTGGCCTTCTCCCAGTACTCGTTGAACTTGCCCTCGAAGAGGGCCTTGACGCGGAAGTCCTTGATCCATATCTGGGTCTCGTAGTTGAAGTACCTTGCCGCCATGTCCTCGAGGGCGAAGAAGACCTCGTCGTCGCAGATGAGCATCGGAAGCTCAAGCTTGTCTATAATCTTAAGCTCAAGCTTGCCGGCCTTGTAGTAGTCCAGTATCTTCGAGGTACCGAGCCTGTGGAAGACGCTCTCGGTGACGATTATCTTGGCCTTGGCGCCGTTGTCGATGGCCTTGATGATGTCACTCTCAAGGTTGACCGCGATGTAGCCGTCGTCGGCAAGGAGGATCTGCTCCTTGACTTCCTCGAACATCTCCTTGGTCTTGAGGGTGGCGTTCCTGATTCCCCTGACAACCCAGACCTTTTCGACGCCGTACTTCGGAATCTCGGTCTCGATGAGCGGGCTCATGAGCTCAAGGAGCTCCTCTTTGGCCTTCTTCTTGGCCTCAAGCTCTTCAGCAACCCTCTCCTGCCACTCCTCGATGAACTTCTCAAGGATGTTCTGCGGGTGAACCGGCCTGTACTTGTTGACCTTGCCCGGCTGGCTGATGGCAAAGCCCTTCTTCTCAAGGCTCCTGAGGACATCGTAAGTCCTCGGCGCCGGAACCTCGGAGACGCTGGCCAGCTCTGCCGGAGTGAGAACTCCAAAACCGACTAGTGCCACGTACGCCCTTGCCTCGTAGAGGTTCAACTCAAAGTGCTCCTGAAGGAGCTCTACCATCCTATCCTTAACCATTTCTTACCACCACCCGATTTTCTATTTTTTGTTTGGATTTCATTCCATATAAATTTTTTCCACGGGTCGTTAGTGTCCAGGGTTATGCTTCGAAGATTATTCGGAGATGACTTCGCTGGATATTATTGCCGTTGCATGGATATACAAAGGCATTACTACTGGATAAATTTTAAAATTTTTGGTTTTACTGAGAAGCAAAATTCATAGGTACCATCTAGGCACGACATGAACTATGAATGATAAATAATGAAACATGTTGTAACGTCATTGCTGAAGTTACAACGAATTAAGCATATTCCAATTCATTAAATAAACGCGATTCTGAATTAACACCAAAGCATAGGGTGGAGTATGAAAAATAAACCTTAACCCAGGTACTGGCGTATCTCTCCATGAAGCTCACGGAGAACCTCCTGATAATCGACCTTGTTTTCCTCGATCAGATCCATTATCTCTTCGAGCTCCCTGGTCTTTTCCTCGCTGACGAGTTCCTTATACTTACTTATGAGATAGTGGTAGACCTTGATACCCTGTTCAGTCGGGACGAGCTTTTTCCTTCCGCGGGTCTCGAGGACGTAGTAGCGCTGGAGGAGCGTCTGGACGATCTTGGCGTAGGTTGAGGGTCTTCCTATCTTGCGCTCTTTCATGAGCGCTATTATGTCTCCCTGGGTGTAGAGAGAAACTTTCGGCGCCTTCCACTTCTTGGCCTCGATGACCTTAAGCCTAACCCCGGGCTCAAGCCGTGGTAACTGCCTGAAGGGTGGAGAGCGAAGCCTTGTCCAGCCGTCCTCGATTACCTCAACGTAGCCCTCTATCTCTGCCTTTCCAACGCCAGCATTGATAACGGCCCTCTCCATGAGGAGCTTCGCGGCCTTCATCTGGCTCGTCATGAAGCGTCTGAATATCATGTCGTAGAGCCTGTAGTGGTTCCGGGTGAGGTTCTTCGGAAGCTGAAGAATTCCATCGCGGATCAACTGCATCAGCCTGCCCGTGTCTATCGGCCTCGTCGGCCTTATGGCCTCGTGGGTCCCCTCCTCACCCCAGGGCCTGGGCTTGAAGTACTCCTCACCGAGTTCCTGGGTGATGTACTCTTTAGCGATCTCTATTCCCGTGTTGCTGACATGAGTGCTGTCGGAACGGTGATAGGTGATCAGTCCGAGCTCGAAGAGGTCCTGGGCGATGCGCATCGCTTCCGGCGCGGACAGCTTGAGGAAGGTCGAGGCGTCCTTCAGCATGGCATCGGTGGTGTAAGGTGGACTTGGATTCAGCTCCCTTTCCTCAAGCTCGGCCTTCTCAACCGTTACGAACTCCGGAGGCTCAACGCTTTTGCCGTCCTTTCCGAGTTCCACCGTGAGCTGGAGGCCGTTCTCCAGCTTTAGTCCCATGAAATACGTCTCGCTCTCTGTGAACTGTTTGTACCTCTCGATAACCCAGCCCAGAACCGGCGTCTGAACCCTTCCAGCGGAGAGGTTGCGGTTCTCAAAGACGCGCTGGAGTTCCTGGCTGAGTTCAAAACCAATCCACCTGTCCTCAATGCGCCTCACTATCTGAGCGTTCACCCTTCCCTCGTTTACTTCTCTCGCCTCTTCGATGGCCCTGAGTATCGCCGGCCTCGTCACCTCGTGGAACTCTATGCGCTTGATGTTCGGGGTGTACGGGCTGAGCACGTTCCTTATGTCCCAGGCTATCTTTTCACCCTCCGTGTCGGGGTCAGTCGCGATGAGTATCTCGTCGACCTCCTGTGCTATCTCCCGCATGGCCTTAACGTTCTGAAGGGCGTCGCGGACGTTGGTCGAGCCACAGCGCGGACAGACACCCTTCTCCTCCCAGTCAACGAACTGATGGCCACAGTCGCGGCAGCGCTTTATGGTGTCGTAGACGGGGATGAACTTCAGCATGCTGTCTTTCTCATCAACCAGAACGCCGTGGTAGCCCTCGTTCGTCACGAGGTCGAACATGTGCCCGCCGCTGGCAAGGATGGTCAGCATCATGTTCCCTATGCTCACCTCGTAGGCAACGAGATCACCTATCCTCGTCTTGCTCGGCTGACCGAAGAAGTTGGCTATCGTGCGCGCCTTGTTCGGGCTCTCCACTATCATAAGGGCTGATTTGACGAGGTCCTTGACCTTGGCGCTTATCTTGCCCTCCATAACAAGACGGACCTTCTCCCTGTCCTCGTCTATCTGCCTCAGAACATCATCGAGGTCCAGCTCTTCGAAGGGCACCATCTTGAACTCGGTGAAGCGCCAGCGCATCTGTCTTAACAAGCCGTTGAAGACCTTCTCATTGTCAACTATAAGCACGCTCAGTCCCTTGGTGATTCCACCGGCGAAGAGTCTGCTCGTTCTTCCAGTGGCCTGGATGTACGTTCTAACGTCGGGAATCTCGATGTACCACTTGCCACCTTCCTCCTTCAGGCTGATGAAAGGATCCTCCGCGAGCCTCCTGAGAACCTCCTCATCCCTGAGAACCCGCCTCAGGAACTCCACCAGCTCTCGGAAAACACCAAGGACGTGGTTGTGGAAGCCGTTCTCTATTGGAAGTCCCTCAGCGAGGGCTTCTTCGATCTTGAGCAGTTCAAACTGAGGGATGTTCCTGATGAGCCTCCTCAGCCTTGCGTGCATTCTTTCGGCCTGCTTTCTGTCCTCATCGCTCAGGAACTCCATTATCTCACTGAGCAGGCCGAGGGCACGGTAGATGGTCGGCCTCTCAAGGTCTATTGAAAACCGGAACTTGGGAACGCCGGTAAAGACCGCGTAGCGGATGAGGTGGGGCATGTCGAGGCCCCTAACCAAAGAACCGTAGTAGGTTGCCGAACCTATGAGGTAGTCGGCCTCGCCGTTCTCGAACTTTTCAATGGACTTCCTGTTCTTTGAGCTGACGAGCTCTATCCTGAAGCCCCTCTCACGAAGATAGTTGGCGAGCTCCTCGGCGTAGCCCAGACCCTGATCGATTGGGGTGAATATTATACCGCCCTTTCCGAGCCTCTCAAGGAGTTCCTCGACGTGCTCCTTGACGTCTTTCGTAGGCTTAAGATAGCTGTCAACGACGTTCCTGAGGGCGCTTCTCCCGCTCCCAACCTCGAAGCCGAGCAGCTCACGGTAGAGCTTTATCCTGTCGCCCCGGGCTGAACCGGTAGCCGAGGCGATTATCATTATCCCGACGCCGTTTTTGGCCTTGAAATCCTCGATTTCACGCTGTATCTTTCCGATACTGCCGTTGAGTTCCTTGAGTTTCTCCTCCCTGTCCTGGGCGCGGCCGTTCAGATACTTCGACATCTGCTTTTTCAGGCGGATTATCTCCCACGCCTTCTCTATTATCTCCTCGTTAAAGCCGAGGAGAAGAAGGGAGCGGTCTATATTCTTGCTGGCCTTTAGAAAAGCGTCAACATCGTCGACGAAGATGAAGTCAAAGCGCCTGCCCTTCAGAACCTCATCGAACTTCCTCGCGAGCCACTGAGCACTGGTAACGAGAATATCATAGTCCTCATTTTGAATCTTGGCCAGCATCTCCTCCCGTTCCTTCTTCCGAAGGTTGCCGTGATAGTAGGCGAGGTTTATCTCAACGCCGGCCCTCTCGGCTATCGCCTGGAGCTTTTTGACTGTTTGAACCACCAGCGGCGTTGTCGGGACGACTATGTAGCTCTTCTTCCCCCTCGTGGCGTGCCACACGGCCATGAAGGCCCCAAAGGTGCTCTTACCCATTCCGGTCGGGGCTATGATCGAGAAGCTCCTCCCCTTCAGGAGTCTCTTGACCCAGGTTCTCTGCGCGCTCCAGAAGGTAAAACCTGTGGCCTTCTCAAAGAAGGCCTCGATTTCCCTAAGGCCCCTCTCAAGGTCGTATATTCTCTCCCACTCCTTGAGGGTGCCTCTAAGCTGGAGGGCGTTTCTAACCGCCGTGACGAGGTCAAAATAGGAGTCAGCCCGAGCGGTTTCAGCGAGGCACTCGTTGCAGGGATTTTTCAGATACAGCCTTTCATCGGAGATTTTACCGAGGCAGTTCGGGCACATCTCGCGGTAAATCGCCTTCATTTTCTCACCCTCTAAGTTCCTATTTGGTGCCGGGGAGATTTATAAGGGTTTTTAGATTGTGGCCTCGAGCTCTCTGAGCTCGTCCTCGAGCTTTGCCGAAAGCTCGTAGTCGCTGAAGACGTGCTTGTATTCCGCGAGGATTTCCTCAAGGACGTGGATGGCCTCCGTTTTGCCCGTTATCTCGACTAGCCTTAAAGCCCTCCTGAAGAGTCTGGCAACCTCGCTCCCGCTCTCGTCCGTGCTGAGGGCAAAGCGAAGCTCCTTGAGGGTAACGTCGAGCGCCAGCTCCGGAACCTCGGCTAAGAACTCCATGGCGATCGCCTCTGGAAAGAGCCCGGCATGCTTATCGAAGCTCTCGAAGTAGAAGCCGCTTTCGTACGCCTTCATGGTCGCTGTGACGTGCTTGCAGTCTCCTCCAAGTGGACAGGTGCAGCGGTTCTCGCCTGTTGAAAGGCCAAGCTCGACGTAGTAGGGGTAAGTGCCCAGAACCTTGGAGAAGAGCCTATCCCTGTACTTGACGACCCAGAGGACCTTTCCGGCCTTGTAATAGCGCTCCCCCTTCCTGAGGGTCCTCTCATCCATGGCACTCACTTTAGGGGCTTCACCCGGAGTTGCTTTAAGCCTTTCGGGCGAAAGCGTTTTATTCCCCGGTGAGTACTATATGCGGTGGTGACCATGGATGTTTTTGAACTCGCGAGGCGCTATCACGATGAGCTCGGCATAAAGGAGCCTAGCATGGCCACTATGGCGGCGGAGTTCTTCGACGACCTCGGCCTCAAAATGGCGGAGTTCCTTCAGGGCGAAGGCTACGCGATACTGAACACAAAGTTCGTAGACTACGATAAGAGCCTTGTTCTCGACGTATCAAAAGGAGAAAAGAGGTTCGAGGTAACACTCCGGAAGAGCTAATAGCGGTTCTCGTAGTCAAAGACTATCTCCTTCTTTTCCCCAGGGTTAACCGTAACCTTGAACTCGACGTAGTTCTGGGTCTCGTCTATTGGCTGGACGCTCGAGGTTAGGAGTTTCCCCCACTTGTGATGCCTGATCACGACGGTCTTAGTTTCGTTCCCAAAGTTTTCGAGGGTAATCTTGACTTTATAGTAGGCGTAGTGGTCGTCGTGCCTCTCCTCAAGGACTACCGTACTGCCCTTAAGGTCGTAGTCCCTTCCGATGCCTATCCTGAGTGTCTCCCCTTCTGGAGTGTGCTCTATGGCTCTCTCGCCGATGAGGAGCGATCCATCGTCGGTTTCCCTGTATATCTCAACTATTCCGGCGGGAAGAACCTTCTCGGTCTTGAAGGATATTGACTCGTAGACCGGCCCTTCCCGGGAATACGGCCAGCTCTCGTAGAGGTACTCCCTCTCAAAGGGAACCTCGAAGCTTATGTAGGGGTACATCATCGTGCTGGCGGGGTTTATGTCAACTACCCCAAGCTTGTAGAGGTAGAACGCCTCTACCTTCTCAGGCCCCCCAACGTTGACCTCCTCGGTTCCCTTCTCAGCCATGGCATAGAGAACCCTCGGCTGGGCAATCTGATACAGCTGGACGTCGCCGGCAACCAAAAGAACCTTCGCGTCCCTGAACTCCTGAGCGGTGGGGTTCTTCAGCACGATGTAGCCGTAAAGCTTCGCGTTATCGCCGATGTAGAGCTTGTACCTGCTCTCCCAGCTCATGTTTGCAACGCGGTAGATGATGCTCACGTTGTACTTTCCTCCCTTCTCAGCCTGAAGGACGGCATAAACGCTCGCCTTTCCCTCAAGGTTTTTAGCTTTAAAGTAGGCAACCTCGTTCGGGTTTATGAGGTAGTAGCCGTCACCCTCGATGGCTATCTTCCCGTTCTTGAAGCCGAGGAACTTTCCAGTAACTGTGTCGCCGCTCCTCAGCTTGACCTCAACCTCGCTTCCGACGTTGGCGCTGTAAACGTCTCCTCCCTGACCCCTGCTGAAGACTCCAAGAACCCTAACGCCTTCATCGAGCGGCCTTATCGTGACTTCGGCTATGTCGAGCCCGGCCAGCTCCTCAAGGGGAACCTCGTTCATGCCCTCCTTCAGCTCAAGCTCCAGCGTCTTCTCAACGACGCCTATCTTGGCGGAGTTGTACAGCACAACCGTCGCATCTACCTGAGACGCCTTGCCGCCCTGGAAAGAAAAGACCGCCAGAATTATCATCAGAATTCCTCCAATGCCAGCAATAATCTTCCGATTCACTCCGATCACCACTAATACCTTGGACTTTGGGGTATTTATACCCCTGGCATCGCTTCAAACGGAGCCGAAACGAAAGGTTTGCAAATGGAAACCCTTTTAACCCCCCGGTCGGAGTGAGAACTGTCAAGCTGATGGGGTGATTGGTATGGACAGGATTGAAAAGGCTAGGGCAATCATTGAGAAGGCCAAGGCCGAAAACAGGCCGCTCGTCGAGCCCGAGGCGAAGGAGATACTCAAGCTCTATGGCGTCCCCGTTCCGGACTTCAAAGTTGCAACCAACGAGGAGGAAGCCGTTCAGTTCGCCAGGGAGATCGGCTACCCGGTCGTTATGAAGATTGTTTCTCCACAGATCATCCACAAGAGCGACGCCGGAGGTGTCAAGGTCAACATCAAGAGCGATGAGGAGGCGAGAGAGGCCTTCAAGAAGATAATGGAGAACGCCAGGAACTACAAGCCGGACGCAGACCTCTGGGGCGTCATCGTCTACAAGATGCTCCCGCTTGGCAAAGAAGTTATAGTCGGTATGATCCGCGACCCGCAGTTCGGTCCAGCTATAATGTTCGGTCTCGGTGGAATCTTCGTCGAGATCCTCAAGGACGTCAGCTTCCGCGTCGCCCCGATAACCAGGGAGGAAGCCCTCGACATGATAAAGGAGATCAAGGCATACCCGATTTTAGCGGGAGCCCGCGGCGAGAAGCCGGTCAACATCGAGGCCCTCGCCGAGATAATCACCAAGGTCGGCGAACTGGCTCTTGAGCTCCCGGAGATCAAGGAGCTCGACATCAACCCGATCTTTGCCTACGAGGATTCAGCTGTGGCAGTTGACGCGAGGATGCTCCTCTGAGGGCTCTGCCCCTTTCTCTCTTCTGTATTTAGGGCACATTTCAAGTATAATCGTGGTTATTATAATGGCAGTTATACATCTTGATGCTCTGTAGACGCATGGGGAGCTGGGTTGTGTAGTTCTCGTAGTAATAAGTTACTACTGCATTATCATTGGATAGAACACAATGCTCATTTCATTCTATACTTTGGAGCATGGAAAGCCTTATAAAGTCCAAAGACGTACCATTTCCACCATATGTGCACAATGGGGTGGTACCTTGAGGTTTGCAATAAGACTCCGGCCGGAGAATGAGCCGTTCAAAGTCCCCTTCAACCACCAGCACAAGCTCCAGGGACTGATTTACCGCAGGATTCAGAGGGCTAACCCGGAGCTGAGCCTTCGCCTCCACTCACCGAAGGTGCCGAAGCTCTTCACTTTCTCCCTATTCATGGCAGAAAGGCGGGACTTCGAAAAGGGACGGCCGTATTTCCTGGGACATGGAAGGGGCTTCTTCTACTTCTCGACGGCCGTTCCAGAGGTGGCGGAGGCCTTCATTACTGGTCTGCTCCAGAAACCGGAGGTCGAGCTCTGGGGCGAGCGCTTTACGGTTGAGGAGGTAAAAGCTTTAGCAGAACCCGAGAAGCTGAGCGGGAGGAAGTTCGTGACTCTCTCGCCGATAGCGGTAACTACAAAGAGGTTTCAGTTTGGAAAGCTGAGGAGCTACGACCTAAGCCCATCGGAGCCGGAGTTCTACGAGCTTATCCGGGAGAACCTGAGGGAGAAGCACCTCCACATCTTTGGCTCTAAACCGCTGGAGGACTTCGAGATGAAAGTCCTCAACGCCAAGCCCAAGCGCTTTGAGGTGAAGCCGGGCATCTTTCAGGTGGCGTGGCACCTTGTCTTCCGCGCGAGGGGCGATGAAGGTCTGCTTAAAGCCGGCTACCTAGCGGGCTTCGGGGAGAAGAACTCGATCGGCTTCGGGATGGTGAAGGTTGATGGGGGAAAAGAGAAAGTGAAAAGGCACTGGAGGGGAGGTGGGGAGGATCGAAAAGACAAAACGCCTTGACGAGTTCCTGAGGAGACAACCCCCAAAGAACCCGTCACTCCACAAATCTTCAAGTGAACACAATGAGAAAGTTTCACTTTTTAACTGGACTGGGCACCCCTTCGTCGATGCTGGTCTCGTTGCGCTGTTGCTTTTGAGCAAAAAGCACTCTCCCGAAGAACTTACCGGTGAAGACATTGAGAAGGCGATAGAGTTCGCCTCGATGCTCTATGCGCGCAAGGAGTGGAGTTCAGGTTATATCCATGCGATGATACTCCCGAACAGCGGTATCTTGATGGCCAATCCAAGCATGTCAAAGAAAAGAACCCCTGAGGCGATAGTCCAGAATCTAAGGGAGCTCCTGCAAGAGCCTGAAGATCCGAGCGCGCCAATCTGCGAAATCTGTGGAAGGAGACACTCTCGCTCAAAGCCAGTCTACCGCTCCGACTTCCCTCTGGTTGGCACCGGCGGAGTTCCCAACTACTTCCCCTTGGCGAAGGACGGCCTCAACGTCTGCTCCCACTGCCTCTTCCTCGTACAGTTCCTCCCGCTGGTTGCTTACAAAGTAGGGGGAAGGGTTCTGGTGATGCACACCTATCCCTACGAGCTTATGCTCGAACTCCACGGTGAGGCAATAAACGACGTCAGGAAAAGCTTCCTCGCTTCGAATGCCAGGGACTTCAAGAGGCCCGAGAACTTCCTCTTCCGCCTTCTTGGGGAGCTGACGAGGAAGACGGAGCGCAACGACCTCTGGGGCAGGGCCTCGATAACGCTCTACCACTTTGTGAACAACAACCAGGGACAGGACCTCCAGATAATCCATGTTCCAATGCCCGTTCTTCGTTTCACTGCCCACGCCAGCAGGGAGGACCCCAAGGGCTGGAAGAGAATTGTAGCGATGGGTTGGCGCAAACGGCCAAGTGAGGAGGAGTTTGAAAAGTACGAGCGGAGCTACACCAACGAGGTTTACGCCAAGCTTTTGGCGGAGGAAAGCATCTTGCCCTACTTCATCGACATAAAAAACCGCCGTGCGAACGCGAAGTGGTCACTTTTATCTTTCTACTGCTCGGAGGTGTTGGGTTTGGATAAGGAGGCTTTGGAGTTTATTAGGGACGTCGGCGATAGAATTGTCGAAACGCTGGAGAAGCTCCCAGACAACCAGCTTTCAAGGCGCGTCAGAGAGCTAGAGAGGACGGAAAAACTCTACCAGTTCGAGGCCTTCTTCGTGAACCTCGAAAAGCTCCGCCAGAGGCTCGGGATAGAGAAGCCCCTCATGACATTCGACGAGTTCGCGACGGTTCTCACCTCCTACGGGGAAGACCTGAACGTCTCGTGGAGGACGGTAAAGCACCTGCTCCTCTTCAGGGTCTATGAAAGGCTCCATGACAGGCTGATGAAGGCCTCTGAAGAGGAGGAAGAGGTTGAGGAGAATGAAGAAGTTGGAATCTTCGGAATGGGGGTGGAAGAATGAGGTTTGCGACCGGTATTGTGTTAATTGACGCACCGCACTCTGCCTTGAACATGCTGGGTATAGATGAGAGCTTAGCTGATAGGAACGTTACCCGTGTCAAGACCTTCAGGAGGGGTGGAAAGCGGTATCCCTACGTCTCACCGCAGGCTTGGCGCTACTGGTGGCGCTTTACCCTGAAGGAGCACTTCAACTGGGAGCTTTCCCCGCTCTACCGCGAGCAGAAGCAGGTCTTTACGGCAGCAAATCCCCTCAAATACCCTGACGACGACGTCTTTGGCTACATGAGGGCCTTCAAGAAGGGTGGCGTGAACGTCACCGTTACGAGGGTCTCTCCTCTTAAGAACACCCCGCTGATTTCTGTACTCCCCGATAGAAGCTCCATAACCGTTGATGAGGGCTACGCCTCAAGGCACGAAGGTGATCCAGTCCCCTACAGCCAGGAGTTCTACTCGACGGTTTTCAAAGGCGCTTTTTCCCTTGACCTCGACTCCGTTGGAAGGTTCACAATTATCAGCAAGGCAGGCTTCAAGAACCTCCTCACCTGGGACGACGTTCCAAGAGACAAAAAGGGCAACCCCAAGAAAGGCGCAGAGGACGTCGTTAATGAAATCAATGAAATGGAGCGCATAGCTGAGGAACTCGGCGTCCAGAGGACTGAAAAGGAGTGGCTCATGCCCCCAGAAATCAGAAAGAAGCGTGCCACTGAGACTATTAAGGCCCTCCGCTTCCTCACAGGAGGTGCCAAGCAGAGTCAGTACCACACCGACGTGACCCCGAAGTTCGTCCTGCTCCTCAACGTAGATGCCGGCATAAACCCCTTCATAAGCGACCTCGTCTTCGAGGAGAAGGGCGAAATTCGCTTCGACGCCGAGGCTCTTGCAAAGAGGCTCAAGGACCTCAAGGAGGTAATCCCCGAGGGCACAAAGCTCTACATTGGCTACGATGCTGGCTTCGTCCGCTCCCTTGGCTGGGACGTCGATGAAATAGCCGAGAGAGTGAAAGAAGCAGGCATCGCGGTCTTTACGGGTACCGTCGGAGAGGCGGTAGAAGAGTTCGCCAAGGAAATCGAGGCTTACTACGGGTGAGCCCATGATCAGGGTCAAACTGAGAGCGTGGACAGCTTCATTCCGCTATCCAACTTTCCAGTCGGGTTATCAGCCAACCTTACCAGTTCCACCGCCCTCAACGATTCAGGGAATCCTCTCGGCGGCGAAGGGCGAGCCTGTATATCTGACCGAGCTTCCATACGTCGGCTACGTCTTCAGGAGCGAAGGTAAAGGACTTGACCTCGAAAAAATCTACGCCCTCGGAAAGGTCGAGACCGACATAATGAGGCGAGAGTTCCTCTACAATGTTGAGCTTTACCTCTACCTCCCTGATGAGTGGGAAGAGCACTTCAGAAGACCCAGATACCAGCTCCTCCTTGGCCGTTCGAGCGACGTGGCGACAGTTGATGAGATAAAACGGGTTGAGCTAAATGAGTCCGAAGCTCCCGTCGGTGGGACTGTAGTTCCCGTTAAGCTCGGGGTTCCCGGCGTTGTTCACGCCCTCGTCGTCGAGTACGACTATTCAGTAACTCCGAGGAAGGCAAGGCTCGTCAGGCCCTTTGTGGTTTTGCCATTTCCAAAGGGCAAAGCACCGAAACTGAAACTCCCCTACGACGATGAACTCGGTGTCGGAGTCTACCTCCACAGGTGGAGTCAATGAAGGTCTGCTACGCCAAGTTCATTCCGCACGATTTCCTTGAGTGCCACATCAACGACGCCATAAACGTGCTGAAGAGCATGAAAACCTCATTCAAATGGCTTGAGGAGCTCTTCCCGCGCGTCTGGGAACTTTCTTTTTATTCCGTTCTACTTCACGACCTCGGCAAGTGCGCGAGTGGATTCCAGAGAGACCCTCGAAAATGGGGCTATCGGCACGAGGTACTCTCGACACCGTTTACGGCTTTCCTCGACCTTCCCGGGGACGAGAGAAACCTCATTGCACTCTCAATCCTCACCCACCATCGAACCCTCGACGAGCTTGAAGAGATACTGCCGGGCGGGGAACACCGCGGGGAGTTCGAGGAGAAAGTTGAGGAACTCTTTCAGAACAGGGATTACATCGAGGAGATTTTCTTCGAGCGAGTTCCCTACTGGGAGCTGTATTTCTTCGGAAGGCGGAAGGATCTTTTTAATCCTCCCAACGATTGGGCCGAGCTAGTTGAAGGCTACGACTTCGACCCTCTGCTCAGCTGGTACGAGCGAAACGCCAGGAAGTACTGGAGCGAGCTTGTTTTTCTCCGCGGAATCCTCAACGCCTCTGACCACCTCGCTTCAGCCGGTGAGCTTGGCGTTCGCCTGCTGTCGGATATAAAGGCCGCCGTTGAGTCCCGGGTTCCGCCCGAGCGCTGGAGGCTCTTACAGAGACAGGCAGGCGAAACGGAGGGCAACCTAATCCTCCGCGCGCCGACCGGTTACGGCAAGACAGAGGCCTCCCTCCTCTGGGCCAACAGGAACGCGTCCCTAACCAAAAAGGGGGTGGCCAGCAGGATATTCTACGTTCTCCCCTACAAGGCCAGCATAAACGCCATGCACTCACGCCTTTTAGCTCTCTTCCGCGAGCCGGAGCTCGTGGGCGTTTTGCATAGCTCTTCCAGTTTTTACCTTTACTCTTCGGAGCTCGAATACAAACGTCTATCCTCCCTTTACAGGAAGATTTACACACCCCTCAAGGTCACGACACCTTTCCAGCTTATGAAGCCCTTCTTCGGCGTCGGCTTCCCCGAGATGGGCCTGACCGAGCTGACTGGCTCTCTCCTCATCTTCGACGAAATCCACGCCTACGAGCCCAACGTTTTGGGCATAATCCTTGCCATGCTAGAACTGCTGATGAGAAAAAAGGCCAAAACCCTCGTAATGAGCGCGACTATGCCCGAATTCCTTGAGGAACTCCTGCGCGAGGTTCTTAAGCCCCACCTGCTGAGCACTCCGTCTGAAGAGGCTGACCGCTTTACGAGGCATAGGGTGAACGTTATAGACGGCTCGATGGATAGTATTGAGGAACTGCTCGCGGAAGTCAATGCCCACGGCCCCGTTCTAATAGCTTGCAACACGATATCAAGGGCGATGGAGGTCTACTCACACTTGCGCGATAGATACAACTCCATGCTCCTCCACAGTCGCTTTACCTACGGCGACAGGGAGGAAAAGGAGAAGAAGCTCCTCGCGAACCTCAGGGACTACGACGTTGTCGTTGCTACCCAGGTGGTTGAGGTTTCGCTCGATATAAGCTTCTCGACGATAATAACGGAGCCAGCACCACTAGATGCTCTGATTCAGCGCTTCGGCAGGGTAAACAGACGGGGTTTCGGAAATCCAAGGGACGTTTACATCTTAACTACTGGTGGGGAGGGAGACAGAAGAATATACCCAATGGAAGTTGTGAGAGAGAGCCTCAAGCTCCTGGAAGAACTCAACGGAAAGCCCCTCCTCGAATCGAGGGTTCCGGAACTCGTCACCCGTGCGTATGAACCCATAGCGGATAAGCTAACCGATGAAGTTCTGACCTACCGCGAGCAGGCCCTTGAGCTGTTCAATAGTTTAAAGCCGTTGAAAGGCAGTGAGAGCGAGGAGCAATTCTACGAGATGTTCCAAGGCCTGGAAGCGGTTCCAGGAGTTTATCAGGATAGGGTTCTGGAGCTGATTAACCGTGGAAGGTCAATCGAAGTTCACCGCCATCTCGTTCCGGTTCCGCTGTGGCTCTTCAGGAGCGAAAGCGACGCCTTCCACAGGCTTTCAGACAGGGGGTCAGGAAAGTACGTACTGGTCGCAGAGCTTGAGTACAGCCCTGAGCTGGGCCTTCTGCGTGAGCCGGCAAGTGGAGGAGAGGTGCTGTGAGTTCTGAGGAGTATCCCCTCACCGACTTCCTCATCACCGGCACGGAAATCAACTACCTCTTCATCTGCCCGGCGAAGCTCTGGTACTTCGCCAAGGGCATTACCATGGAGCAGGAGAGCGAATGGGTCGACCTTGGCAAATTCCTCCACGAGCGGCGCTACGGCAGCGAGGAAAAGGAAGTGCAGGTCGGGAGAATAAAGATCGACTTCATCCGCAGGGGTGACATCATAGAGATCCATGAAGTCAAGCTTGGCAAGAGCATGGAGAAGGCCCACGAGATGCAGGCTTTGTATTACCTCTACTACCTCAAAAAGCTCGGGATCAACGCCAAAGCGGTCCTCCACTACCCCAAGCTCAACGAGACGAAGGAGATAACGCTCGACGGCAGAGAGAATGAAATCAAAGCGGCGATAGAAGAAGTCGAGCGGATAAAATCCCTTCCAGTGCCGCCAGAGCCCGTTAAATCAAAGAAGTGCCTCAAATGCGCCTACTACGAACTCTGCTGGGTGTAAAAGATGAGGAAGCGCTCCATAACCCTGCTCTCGGACGGGACGCTTTTCCGGAGGGAGAACACACTCTACTTTGAAAACGAGCGGGGAAAGAAGCCGCTCGCGGTGGAGGGAATCTACGACATCTACATCTACGGCCACGTGAACATAAGCTCTCAAGCCCTCCACTTCCTCGCCCAGAAGGGAATAGCGGTGCACTTCTTCAACCACTACGGCCACTACGACGGGAGCTTTTATCCAAGGGAAAGCCTCAACTCGGGGGATTTGGTCATCAGGCAGGCCGAGCACTACCTCGACTTGGAGAAAAGACTTGAACTGGCAAGGCTCTTCGTTAAAGGCTCAGCTCTCAACATGGAGAAGAACCTGAAACGCTGGAAAGTTAATGATGGCTTCTCAGGCCTGCTGGAGACGCTGTTTGAAGAGCTTGAAGAGGCTCATAGAATAACCGAGGTCATGAACGTCGAGGCGAGGATAAGGCAGGAGTACTATTCGAGATGGGACGAGCACCTGCCAGAGGGCTTCAAGATAGTGAAGCGCTCAAGAAGACCCCCGGAGAACGAGATGAACGCCCTGATAAGCTTCCTCAACTCAAGGCTCTATGCCACAATAGTTTCCGAGCTCTACAACACCCAGCTCGTGCCAACTGTCAGCTACCTCCACGAGCCCGCTGAAAGGCGCTTTTCCCTGGCTTTAGATTTAAGCGAGATTTTCAAGCCGGTCATAGTGGACAGGCTCGCTACGAGGCTGGTCAAGAGAAGAGTTATAACGCGGGAAGACTTCAGGAGAGAACTCAACGGCGTTCTTTTGAGCAATGAAGGGATTAGGAAAGTCGTGAAGGAATACGAGAACGAGCTTACGAAGAGCGTCAGGCACCAGGAGCTTAAGAAGAACGTGACGAAGAAGAGGCTTATCCGCCTTGAGGCCTACAAGCTCATCAAGCACCTCTTTAGGGTGATGGAGTACGAGCCGCTGGTGGCGTGGTTTTAAATAACGTCCTCCAACGGGTTCTTTTCCGTCCCCAAAATTTCCCTGAAGGGCCGGGAGCGGAGGCGGTAGATTACCACCGAATCCTCGTCCTCATCAATTATCTCCCTCAGCCCGGCCCTAATCCTCTCGTATTCCGCCCTCGTTACCTCCCCCTCGAAGACGCTGTTCTGCACCCAGTGAAGGTGCTGGCGCAGGAACTTTTTGACGTTATTGACGCGCTTCACGTTCACGTCGTAGACGATGACTATGTACACGCCACCACCTTGAATAGATTGGAGCACGTAGATTTAACGGTTTTGGTTCTATCACGTTCAAGCTCTTTTGATTGGACTTATGGTGCCTATCTGCACCTTTAATCCAAAAAACTGCTCTCAGATGGCCTGGGAAATCGGTTTTTGGTCTTTTTATATTGTTACATCCTGTTTTGTTTTTGCTGTTGTGTTGTTACGAATTTTCTTCGGAGCTCGGGATTGTGGCTTGAGGGAGTCCCTTCCAACTCAAACCCTGTTGAAATTGTTTTATTTTGGTTTTAATCTGATTTCAGTCCCTCTTCTGAGCTTTAAGGGTTTTTGGATGCTTTGGAAATCACTTGAACGTTTTGTTCACTGGAGTTCTGGGACTTTCTCCGGAGATTTTGTGTTATGTTTCCCAATTAGAAGCCTCGAATCTGAGTCTTTCTGGAGCTTCTTTTACGGCGGTTTCCAGAAAGGCTTAAATATTGGGGCGTTCTTAGGACTACACAGACAAAACAGGGCAAAATTCCCGCCTGTTGCAATAAGACTCTAGGAGAATTGAAAGTTCGTCGAACTCCTCAAGCTCTATCCTCTTTTCTTCCATGTTGCAATAAGACTCTAGGAGAATTGAAAGGAGCTGTAGCTTGCGACATCGACGTCGAAAGTTGCCAGTTGCAATAAGACTCTAGGAGAATTGAAAGGCGACTTTGAGCTTATAAGTGTATGAATAGCTAAAGTTGCAATAAGACTCTAGGAGAATTGAAAGGAATTCAAGAAAGAAGCCTTCAACGAGCTTAAAGAGAAGGTTGCAATAAGACTCTAGGAGAATTGAAAGAGTGCATTTTTGCGGGCATGCAATAGGGGAGAGGTGTGTTGCAATAAGACTCTAGGAGAATTGAAAGGGCCTTAAGGTCGAGGTAAGCATCTTCGACGTACCTGAGTTGCAATAAGACTCTAGGAGAATTGAAAGGAAGGAGTGGGGGGAAGGTTCGGACTTATGGCGTATGTTGCAATAAGACTCTAGGAGAATTGAAAGCGGGAGTTTTGAGGAGTGGGCGCGGGGTAAGCCTTACGTTGCAATAAGACTCTAGGAGAATTGAAAGTAATGCTATCCCATGCGATTAAATTGGCTAAAAACATGGGTTGCAATAAGACTCTAGGAGAATTGAAAGAGCAGGGTCTACGTGGATGGGAAGGTCTACAAGGTGGTTGCAATAAGACTCTAGGAGAATTGAAAGCAAGGTTCAAGTCCTTATCGATGACGACGAGTTGCGTTGCAATAAGACTCTAGGAGAATTGAAAGACTCGTATAGTGATTAATTGCACACCAAATCTTCCCATGTTGCAATAAGACTCTAGGAGAATTGAAAGCGCGGCGATTTATTTTGAATTAACATGAGCGTTGAGGGCATAGAGTCTGAAAGTCACTCATCCCGCGCCATCGCCATTTCTATGACCCTATCAAAGACGGTCTTGTGGTTTCCGAAGGCCTCGAACATCCGGTCGGAATATTTGCTGGAGGCGGTTTCGAGGAACAGACGAAGGTTTCTGCTTATCTCATCGTTCATTGGAACGTGAAGTGGCATCGGGTCATAGTAATCAAGCCCCTTCATAAGGGCAGTTGAGAAGTACCAGAGCGTCTTCCTGACCTTTCTACCTTTTATCCTGGAGAAGCTCGCCTCCATACAGTTGAAGGCCGCGTGAAGGAGGACTATCATGTCTATCTCCACGCCCTCCCTCAACAGGTTCACCCTCTTGGGATCGTTTCGCAGGTCCTTTATCCTGTACCCGCTCCGGGTCTGCTCATCGTAGGGCACCTCAACGTCGTAAATGCCCTCGACCCTTGGATCATAGACGAGGACGTCCGTGCCGCCGACTATGGTAAGCCTCCCGTCCCTGACCTCGACGACCGTGTTCTCAGTGCTTAAAACTGGCATCCCGGCCGCCATTGCAAGGACTGACATGGTGCTCTTTCCAGTGTGGGGATAACCAATGAAGAGAATCGCCTTTCCGTTGGGGGCCACCACTCCAACGGAGTCCGTTATAAAAACCCTGCCCAGCTTTGCGCCGGCCCTTGCAGCGGCCTGAAGGATAAAGAACACCGGTGCCTCGTTGCCATATGCAGAGGGAGTCCCCGATTCTATCTTGTATTCGTCCCGCCCCATGTAGTCGTAGGCGGCACTGAAGACCCTGAACTTCTCCCCCTTAAACCGCTCAACCATGACCTGTACATCGCCGGAGCTTTTTCCAACGTCCGGAAGATAGCGTCTCGCGAAGAGTCCGGTGAAAGCTTCTTCAAAACCGTCGTCAAGTTCCCCGCTGAATTTGACGTTCACACCGCCGATTCTCGTCCCCATTTGCCCACCCGGTATGGGCTGGGTTGAGGGATTTATAACTTTTCCGTGAAAAGTCGGGCAGAGAATCGGGGGGACATTGACAAAAACATCACAAAAGAAGGTAGAAAACCGGGGGCCTCACTCGATGGCCGCGAGGAGCTTCTCCATGAACATCTTCTCCGGGTAAGCACCCTCGAACTGGACCTTGTCCTCGCCGTCGACCTGGATGACTATCTTAGGAACGGCCATAACGCTGTACTGGTCGGCCCACTCCGGGTACTCGATGGCCTCAACCATATCGCCGAGGATTTTGCCCTTGCCGGCGTTGGTGTTCTCGATGGCGAACTTGTGGGCCATCCTGACTGCGAGCGGGCAGTACGGGCAGGTCGGGGTTACGAACACGAGTATCCTGACGTCCCTGTCTATCTGGGCAAGCTCCTCTTTGCTCTCAGGCATGAGGTCCGTCTGGGCGTTGCTGACGTCAACTATGTCCTCAAGGAACGCCCCAAACTCGTGGCCGGCCGGGAGGCCAAAGAACCTGACGCCCATGTCCTTGCCGTCCTGGGTTATCGTGACGGCCGGAGCGCGGTCGATCCTGTACTGCTCGGCTATCTTCCTACCCTCCTCACTGTCGAAGTCGTGGAACTCGTAGGTGAGCTTATCGGTGAGCTCGCTGAGCTCCTGAACCAGCTGCTTGAGCTGATCGCAGTACTGGCAGTGCTCCTTTCCGATGAATCCAATGATCTTGACCGGGTTCGTCATCTTAGAGAAGAACTCCTCCCTGATGACCTTCTTGTCAGCGTCGCTAATCAATCCCATTCCAAACACCTCCACATAAGGTTTATAACGATTGGATTACAATCTCTCCGTGGAATTCAATTCCGGTTTGCAACCTAAGGTTAAATGTTCACTATATAAGCTTTACGTCACAGATTTGGGTGGTGTAGGTCATGACTGAACCCGACATCTTTTACATACTGGGGAACAAGGTGAGGCGCGATCTGCTCAGCCACCTCACCTGCACGGAATGCTATTTCAGCTTCCTCAGCAGCAAGGTTAGCGTCTCCTCAACGGCGGTGGCGAAGCACCTTAAAATAATGGAACGAGAGGGCATTCTGAAATCCTACGAAAGGGAAGGGCCATTCATAGGGCCCGCGAGGAAGTACTACGACATAGCCATATCAAAGACCTACGTTACCACGGTGACCCCAAACCTCTTCTGGTACCGTGGCCTTGATCTCGAAGGGACGCCCATCGAAAAGGTCAAGGTTGACCTGACCCGCATACCAACCGAACACGAGAGCCTTCTGGAGATGGTCAGCTCGTTCCTGGAGCTGAGTTCGGAGCTTGAGAAGATACTCCGGGCACTGCAGTCCATCGAAAGCAGACGAGACAGACTCATGAAGGAGCTGAAGGAGAGGTACCTCAAGGAGATAGGCGACATGACCCAGCTGGCCATACTGCACTACCTCCTCCTGACGGGCGAGGCCACCGTCGAGGAGCTGAGCGACAGGCTCAACCTCAAGGAGAGAGAGGTTCTCGTAAAGGCGCAGGAGCTGGACAGGTTCGTACCGTTAATAATAAAAGACGGAACCATCAAAATCGACGAGGACAAGCTAAAACAAAAGCTTGGCGGTGTCGAATATGCCGGAGAAAATAAGGGTCGTGGTTAACGAGGACAAGTGCTATCTCTGCGGTGGCTGTGCTGGAGTCTGCCCGACGCTTGCAATTGAAGTCCATTCGAGCGGCTGGGAATTCTTCCAGGACAAGTGCATCTACTGCAGGATATGCATTACCGCCTGCCCAGTGGGCGCACTGAGCGCTGAACCCCTGGAGGTGGGAGAGTGAACGGGATGAAATACGACGTCGTTGTAGTGGGCGCCGGAATCGCCGGGCCCATAGTCGCGAGAAACGTTGCTAAAGCCGGGTTTTCTGTTCTGCTCATCGATAAGAAGCCCGCCATTGGCACGCCGAAACAGTGTGCCGAAGGCATAAGCATCAAGGTCTTTGAGAAGTACGACATACCCTACGACAGGCGCTTCATCAACCGCGAGATATACGGTGCCAAGCTGTACTCGCCCAGCGGGTACGAGCTCGAGCTCCGCTATAAGGACGTCAGCGGCGTTATCCTCGAGAGAAAGGTCTTCGACAAGATGCTGGCTTATTACGCGGCCAAGGCTGGAGCAGATGTACTCGCCAGGACAGAGGCGCTGGACGTCATCAGAAAGGACGGGAGGATAGCAGGCATCAAGGCCAAGCATGAGGATGAGCCGGTCGAGATTTACGCCGACGTTGTAGTTGCTGCCGACGGCGTGGAAAGCACCATCGCTAGAAAGGCTGGGATAAACACCTACGCTCCTCCCCACGAGTTTGATTCCTCCTACGAGTACGAGATGCTCATCGAGGGCTACGACCCGGACCTGATACACCTCTGGTTCGGCAACGAGATAGCCCCTAGGGGATACGTCTGGGTCTTTCCAAAGGACGAGGACAGGGCCAACGTCGGAATAGGCATAAACTCCGACAACCCGCAGACGGCCAAGTACTACCTCGACAAGTGGCTGAGGGAGAACGAGATTCCAGCAAAGAAGCTCCTCGAGATAAACGTCGGCGTCGTTCCCGTTGGTGGTTTCGTCAAGGAACTCGCCAAGGACAACGTGGTCGTCGTCGGCGACGCCGCCAGGCAGGTAAACCCGATGCACGGCGGCGGAATGGCCGAGGCCATGGAGGCCGGAACCATAGCGAGCAAGTGGATAGTCAAGGCCCTGGAAGAGGAGAACATTTCGCTCCTCCAGAACTACACCAAAGAATGGTGGGAGACCGATGGAAAGAGGCTCGAAAAGGTTCTCAAGGTCAGAAAGGTCACGGAGAAGCTCACCGATGAAGACCTGGACCTCTTCATCCAGGTACTCAACAGCGCCGACGCTGAGAAGATAGCGGGTGGAGACTACGGGGAGGTCATCAAGGCCCTCCTGAAGCATCCGAAGGTCATCCTCAGCCCGAGGAGAATAAACCTCCTCAGGCAGCTGCTTTGATCACTTCTTACCTTTCTTCCAATCCCTGCAGTTCATGTCCACACATATCTCGTACTCACGGCCCCTCTCACGTATCTTGACCACGGGGGCGCCGCCACAGCAGGTTTTGCCCGTGGGGATTATCTCGCCGCGCTGGAGGAGTGGATATGTGACGTTGCATTTCGGCCAGTTGGAGCAGCCGACGAACCTCTTCCCGGTCTTTCTGTTGTAGCGCACCACGAGGTCGCCGCCGCACTTGGGGCACTTGCCTATGACGAGCGGACCTTTCTTCTCCTCCCCACCAACGGCCTTTTTAACCGCCTTTTCCTCTTCCTCGCTGAGCTCTTTTATGGATGCATTTCTGGCGGCCGTTTTTGAGGTGGTCGCCCCGGTTCCGGTAGTCTCCATGAGCATCTTCCCTATGTCGAGCTCCTTCTCCTTGAAGACCTTTAGGATTTTGATGAGCTGGCTCTTGCTCTCCTCAATGACGTTTTCTTTCTTTGCTTTCCCGGCCATTATCTCCTCCATCTTCTCCTCGAAGGCCCTTGTCAGCTCGACGCTCACTATGTCAGGCACGTTCTTCTCCAGGGCCTCAACGACGCGCATGCCGAGGGGAGTGACCTTTATCTTCCGCTTGCCCTCGATGTAGCCCCTGCTGTAGAGGGTCTCCAGAATCTGGGCGCGCGTGGCTTTCGTCCCTATACCCAGGTCCTCCATCTTTTTGATAACCGCCGCGGGCGAATAGCGGGCTGGAGGTTTCGTCTTCTTCTTCTCGCGCTTTATCTGGAGGACCTTGACTGGCTCACCTTCTCTGAAGGCAGGAAGGATTACCTCGTCGAACTTGACGTACTTGCCGTAGACCTTCAGCCAGCCCTCCTTAACCGTTCTTGCACCGCTCAGAATGAAGCGATGGGAGTTGGAGTTTATCACGACCTTCATAATCTCCCTCACCGCCGGCTCCATGAAGAGGGCCAGGAAGCGCCTGACAATGAGGTCGTAGAGGTTGGCCTCGTCCTTGGTAAGCTCGCCGGGCTTGGGTAGTTCACCCGTCGGGTAGATTGCCGGATGGGCGGGGTCATCCTTCTTGCCCTCGACGGGCTTGAGCCGCTCCTTACCAAGGAGCTCATGGGCGAATGGCTTGTACTCGGGTAACTTGGCGAGGTTCTGGAGAATGGAGCGGAAGTTTAGGTTCTTGGGAAGTTTTTGGGAGCTTGTCCTGGGATAGCTCGAGAGCCCGCGCTCATACAAGCGCTGTGCAAGCTCCAACGTCTTCTTCGGGCTGTATCCAAAGGCGGAGTAAGCTTCCCTCTGTAGGGTTCCGAGATCGAAGGGCACGGGGGGATGCCTGTTCTGCTGCTTGACCTCGACCTTCTCGACGAAGGCCGGGCCCTTTTTTGCCTCCTCAACGATGCGCTTCGCCTCGTTTTCATCGAGTATGCGCTCCTTTTCATAGACCGCCGTATACTGCTGGCCATTCTTCTCGAGGAGCATCTTGATTACCCAGTATGGTGTGGGTTTGAAGTTCTGAATCTCCTTCTCCCTGTCAACGAGGAACTTGAGCGTCGGACCCTGGACCCGGCCGGTGGAGAGAACCTGCCACTTGCCGCTGGCACGCTTTATGGCCGATGTTAAAGCCCTGGAGAGGTTCACGCCCCAGTACCAGTCGAGAACGTGGCGAGCTATTCCGGCATCGGCCATCCCGAAGTTTATCGTCGGTTCGAGGTTGTACCAGGCTCTGAGGAGGTCCTTCTTGGTGAGTGCGGAGAACTTCATGCGCTTTGCCTTTGACGGGTCAACGCCGCAGGCGTACTTGAGGGCGGTGTAGCCAATAACTTCACCTTCGGTATCGTAGTCACATGCCACCACAAACTCGTCGGCGCGCTTGGCGAGCGTTGCCAATGCCTTGATGTAGTCCTTGGCGTAGCTTTTTCCTTTTTCGGCCACATAGACGGGAACCCACTCGATGTCAAAGATTGGATAGCTGTAGATTTTAGTCTTCGGTGCGAGAGAGAAGAGGTGACCAACTGCTGGAGCGACGATTATCCTCTTCCCGTCGCGCGTGAACTCGTAGTAGGGAACCTTGCCGATGGTCTTCCTCACCGGCTTGCCCTCAGCCAAGGCGTAGGCTATCTTTCTCGCGACGTTGGGTTTCTCGGCTATGATGAGCGTGACCATGACGACACCTTGAGGCGATAGGCGGGTGGATTATAAAAATCCTGCGGAGCAAGCTTTTGGATAAAGCCTGACCAAAAGAGTGTAGCTCCCGTTGAAGATGCCAATTCAGGGTATGACCTCCATCCGCAACCTCGATGTGAAGTCCCTTAGGAAAAGCTTCCAGCGAAAAGCTTAATAAGGAACCTCCCCATGCACCTACCGCGGGCGGGGCCGTAGGGTAGCCTGGTCCATCCTGCGGGCTTTGGGAGCCCGTGACCCGGGTTCGAATCCCGGCGGCCCCACCAGTACAACCCTTTGCTGGCGCAAAGCGTTGACGGAAAGAGCGCGTGCAATTCTAAAATGCTTGTCTTCTACGCGGTTTACCCCCCAATTGCCATTCTAATAGTGTTTCACTCGCCTCAAGGCATTCAAAGAACGCCAGAATAAGAATGAAACCCGTTCAACCCCCTGTTTTAAAGTTAAACCCTCCTCACAGGCAAAGTTAAGAGTGTACGCCTGATTCCCGCCAGTTTGGAAGGAACGGAATAGGATATAGAGTGTAACCATTTCGGGGGTTTGAGAGTACAGGAAACTTTGCAGGGCAAAGTTTCAGCGTTAACGGAAGAGGCGTCTGTTGATCAAGCTTTTCTAAAAAGCTTATTCGGTGGGGCAAAGTTTTGGGGGTGTGGGGGCGTTAGCCCCCCAGCAACCTTTGCTTGCGCAAAGCTTGACCAAAAAGTCTTAACTGTCCAGAAGGAGTTAGGAGTTGGTATGCTTCTTTAAAAGGTGCAGTTAAGAGGGTTTGCAATTGCGTTGGGCAATTTAAAAGGAGTGTTTACTTTAAAACAGCGCCCGAAGGGCGCTAAGGAGAAGAAACCCCTATCACGAGGATGGAGTTTAAAGCAAACCCCTAAATTAGGTTAACAACTCTAAAAGGCATGTCAGTTTTAATGAAACTTTTCCCCAGAAAAGTTTCTTAACGTGGGCGAAGCCCCACTCCGGGGGTTTGAGAGTACAGAGAGATAAGGGGGCTCCGCCCCCTTGTCTTTCGTTGTGGAGCCCCGGGCGGGGTTTGAACCCGCGACCTGCCGCTTACCAAGCGGCCGCTCCACCAGGCTGAGCCACCGGGGCGTCGATGATACCATGCAGGCCGGCATTTATAAATTTTTCCCTCAGCCCATTTTCTCAACGAGGCCTTCCAGGACGTCCCTGAAGTTGGCGGCATCTATCCACTTGATGCCCATCTTCTGCGCCCATGTGAGTATGCCAACGTCAGCGGAAACTATAGTCGCATCAAGCTCTTTTGCTAACAATATAAGTTCAAAGTCTTCCTTGCTGTCAACGATGCCCTCTCTGAGGGCCTTTCGATAGTTCCTCCTCAGTTTCTGGATTATCTTGTCCACGTTGTCAGTCTCAATGACGCTCTCGCGGACGGCTTTCTCGGCGACGCGGAGTCCCTTGTCTATCCTCCTCCTGATGTCATCTATCAGCTCGTAGACCACAAAGGCAGGAATCTTGATGTCGTGGACGTTGGGGGGCTTCTTAATCACGTAGAGTTCAATCTCCGGGAGGAGTTCTTCTTCATCAACGAAGTGCATAACCTCGCGGTAGATGCCGGGGGGCATGTAGAACTCCACCTTCCCGAAGAGCCTCTCGGCGTAGCCCAGAAAGGTCCTCATGGCCTCAGTTGGGGAGCCACCGAACCTGTCCCGTATCTCTGGGTTTACGAAGATGCTCGTATCAAGGACGAACCTCATGACCACCACAAGCTTATTTAAGTGCGGAAGTTTAAAACGGTTAGGTGAAAGCATGAAGGTTGGAGTCGTTTTTGGAGTCAGCGAGCTTGCAAACCCAAAGGCATTCGAGAAAAAGGCCTCGGAGTTCATAACGGCCCTCGCAGGAGAATTCGATGTTGTTGGAGGCTTTTTCATCTCGACGAAGAGGGATTTCAAGGAGGCCAAAGAGGAGGTCAACTTCAACGAAGTTGATGCCATAGTTCTCTACCCCCTCACCGGCGGCACAGAAGGCCCGCTGAAGGAGTTTTTCGTTTACCGGCGGCCGATAGTCATCTACGGCGACCCGTTCAACAACTCCCTTGCCGCTGGAATCGAGCTCAGGGAGTACTTCAGGGACAGGCTGGTGCCCTCCACCCTGGTGAAGAACCTCAACGAGCTTAAAGCCGCACTCCTTGGCTACGACGACATGAAGGACCTCTTAGAGAAGTTCCTCCGCATGCGCATAGGGTTGATAGGGCGCGTTTCCCCCTGGCTCATCAACGAGAAGTTCGAGCTCCCATACACCAGCATCAGCCTCAAGAAGTTCTACGAGTACTACGAGGCCACAACCGATGCGGAAGGCTGGAAGGCGGTTGAGGGGATAGTCGGGAAGGCAGCAGAGATAAAGGAGCCCGACAGGGAGGATTTAGTGAAGGCCGGGAGGATATACCTCGCCATAAAGAGAATACTGGAGGACTACCGGCTCGATGGCTTTACCATCGGCTGCTTCGACCTGATAGGCAAACTCAAGGCAACACCCTGCTTGGCGCTGGCCATGTTCAACGCGGAGGGAATTCCAGCCGCCTGTGAGGGTGAGCTGAACGCTCTCCTCGGCATGATGATAGCGAGGCGCTTCTTCAATAAGCCAGCGTTCATGGGTAACATAGCCGACTACGGGGAGAACCACGTGATCCTGGCCCACTGCACCGCGCCCCTCATCGGGAAGTACATCGTCAGGTCGCACTTCGAGAGCGGCATGGGAGTCGGCGTAGACGTTCAGCTGCCAAGGGGAAGGGCAAGCCTCATGAAGATACGCGGAAGGAAGGCGGTTGTTGCTGGCGTTGAAGTGGTCGGCCAGGAGCACAGCGACTTCAGGTGCAGGACGCAGGTCAAGCTCCGCGTTGAGGACGCGGGCGACTTTCTGGACGGAACCCTTGGCAACCATCACCTGCTCGTATACGTGGACAGCGAGGAGCTTGCCGATCTGCTGAGCGAGCTTGGCTTCGAGGTCATGCTCTACTGACGTCTTTTTCTTCTTGTCTGCCCTCTGACAAAAATTTTATTAACATTGAGTTACTTAATATGGTATGGGGGTGATGGTATGCGGAGAGGACAGGCTGCAATTGAATACCTTTTCATGGTGGCCGCCGCTCTGCTGATAGTGCTCACAGTAGTTCGGATACTCGGTAAGCTCTCAAAATCAGTGGCAGAACAGAACGAGAGAACTTCTCGGGAAATTGTGAATATCTTGAACCAAATGACGGGCAGTGGAGAGAGTAACACTTCGATCGGCGCAGAGTGAGACCCTTCTGTCAAAAGGCCAGATACATAAAAAAGGAAACGTTAAGAAGCTCCGCCCTTTTTCTCGTAGAAGATCAGACCTAGCAGGAAGGCCAGTTCTATTCCGACGGGTATTATGTGGAGTGATGCTGCTATCAGGCCAACGATCACTAGAACCGCTCTCATGACCATTGGTACCTTGAGGGACTTGAAGTGGCCCGTAATCGCTATTGCCATCATGTACATTATCAGTATCGTCGCCAGCAGGTAGTAGAACACCCTCAGGGCTACTTCCGGCGTCCAGTCTTGCACGGTTATCAGGAACATCTCCGGGTGGGTGAAGTATATGTAGGGTCCTATGTATCCAGCCAAAGCGTATTTCACCGAGTTAATTGCCGTCTTCCAGAAGTCTCCCCCTGCCAGAGCAGAGCCAGCGTAAGCTGCCAAAGCCACTGGAGGCGTTAGGTCTGCCAGTATTCCAAAGTAGAACACGAAGAAGTGTGCCGCCAGGAGAGCTATAGCAGTGCTGTAACCAGGAACTGGGGCATCGTATATTGGATTGCCCGCAACAGCCGTATATACAGCTGGAGCGGCAACCAGTGAGGTTATAACGTAGTTGGCCGTCGTTGGAACACCCATACCGAGGATAAGGCTGAATATCATGGCCATTATAAGGAGTAGGAGCAGGTTTCCTCCGGCGAGGTCAACGAGCTTGTAACCGAGGGCCGTGACAAGTCCTGTCATCGTGAGCACTCCCTGGATGAGGCCCGCAGAAGCGGCTGCCAGCATGACCGTAGTGCTTGTTTTACCCGCGTCTATCATTGATTCATAGGTTGCACTGTACATCTTCTTTCCACCTTCCGTCTTTGACCTGTAGCCGACTATGAGGGAGAATATTATGCCAAAGGTTCCGCTCATCAGAAGGATTTCCTCCTTTCTCATGTAGAGGGCCTTTCCGAGTATTGTCATGGTTATGAAGAGGAAGCTTATGTAAAATTTCTCGTTGAACTCGACCTTGTCGGTGAAGAGGGCAGCGCCCACCAGCACCGCCAAGAGGATGAAGAGAACTGCCCCAACGGGCTTTGCTATTTCCCTGCTGGTGAACATCAGGAGTGTCGTCAGCAATGCCAGCGCGACGTAAAAGTGCTCGTGTCCGGGTATCTCGTCCTTGGATATCCACGCTACCCAGATTGCTATTCCCAAGGACGATACTGCAGCAATGTGTGGTGCTATGCCCCATACAAGGGCCACTGTGATAACGACTATCGGGAGCAGTATGTAAATCTTCTTCAGGAAGTAGCTCAGCGGTTTAAAGTGCTCCCTTGGCATTCCCTTGAGGCCAAGACGCTTGGTTTCTAGGTCTATGAAGAGATACACTCCAGCGTAGTATATCAGGGCCGGGAGAACCGCTGCTATGATGAGCTTGTTGTATGGAACCCCCAGGAACTGTGCCATAATGAAGGCCGCTGCACCCATCACCGGTGGCATGAGCTGACCTCCCGTTGAGGCAACCGGCTCAACCGCCCCCGCTATCTCTGGAGGATACCCGGCTTTCTTCATCAGTGGAATGGTGAATGTTCCTGTGGTGAGGACATTTGCAACGCTTGAACCGCTCACCGTTCCCATCATACCGCTCGATATGACGGCAGCCTTTGCAGGTCCGCCGGGCCGGGTTCCAAAGACGCTTATCATGAACTCAGTTATGTAATCGCTGACGCCTATCCTAAGGAGAAACGCCCCGAAGAAAACGAAGGCGAAGACGTATATCGTCATGACATAGAAGGGGATTCCAAATATTCCCTGGTCTAGGTAGAGGTACTGAATTATCCTGGTCCAGTTGAAGCCAGCATCTCTGATTCCGTAAAGGAGGAACACAGCCACTATCGTCGGCAGAATCCACCCTATGGCCCTCCTAGTGGCTTCGAGAACCAGGATTATGGCGAGTACTCCAAAGATGACATCTGTCTGGTTGACGTCATAGTAAACCATATACGTTGGCCAGCGCCAGAACTTGTAGAGGGCGGCGACCACACCGACGATTATTAAGATATAGTCGAGGATCATCACTTTGTCGAGGTACTTTTGCTTTTTCATGACTGGATACCTGAGGAAAGTTATTATGAATATCATCGCTAGGACAAAGGCCATGACCTGCTGGTCCTGGAAGTCCAGTTTGAGGAATTCAATGGTTATTCCGAGCTTGTCAAAAATCGAGTAGAGCAGGAACATGAAGTTGAAGATAAAGAGTATCTCGAATATACCAATCAGTATCGATGCCGAGCTCACTACCTTGTTCAGTTTCGGAGGAAGGGTTCTAGTCGTTTCGAGCTTTATCTTCTTCTCGATCTTTTCAAGGTTCTCCCCCATACTCAACACCCCCTAAGGATCGACAAGATGAGAGGGGCTCTCCCCACCCGTATCTCAAGTACTCCCTCATTTCCAGGCTGTCTGAAGGCGACGTCCCCGTCTATGGTTATGGTGACGTTGTTGACTGGAATGAACCAGTACTCCCAAGAGTTCCCCAGATACTCCCTGACGTTCTTCACGTAAAACGGACCGTCCCTGTAGTCGAAATCTATAGGTTGCCCCGCCAAAAATTCCTGCCATCGCTCTTGGATAAAATAGAGGCCATCTCTGGAGACACTGTACACATCAACAACCTTGGTCAGTGATACACTGTGGGTATAGTGGACTTCAAGGGTAGAGTTGCCGCTCATGTGATAATAACACACATCCCCATCAAATTCTATCCCAACTGTGGAAACGGGAAGAAGTAGCAGAACGATTGGCAGAAACAAAAAAAGAAAGAGTTTCCTCAAAAGGTTCCCCCCTCACTCCTTGGGTTTGTACTTATCCGGAACGGTGATGCCGTGCTCTTCGTAGTACTTTATAGCTCCTGGGTGGAGCGGAACCATGAGACCGTCGAAAGCGTGGTTGATGTCTATCTGCTTCGCAACCTGGTGGGCCTTGGCGAGATCATCGATGTTCTCGTAGAGGATCTTGGTGAGCTCGTAGACCACCTCGTCCGGGAGGTCTTTGTGGACGATGAGGGTTGCCTTAACGGCTATAGTCTGTGCATCCTCGTCCATGCCGTTGTAGGTTCCCTTCGGTATGGTGACCTTAACGTAGAACGGATAACCCTCGTCGTGGAGCTTCTGAACGACCTCGTCCGGGACTGAGAGGATCCTAACGGGAACCTTAACCGCTATCTGGTTGATTGCCGGGGCCGGGTACGCTATGACCGTAAACTCCGCATCGACCTGGCCAAGAACGAGGCTCTGGGCGGCTTCCTCAAAGGTCTGGTAAACGGGCTCTATTTCATCCCATATTCCTGCGGCCTTGAGAACCCTCTCGGCGGTAGCAGCGACACCGCTTCCGGCGGCACCGACGACTACCTTCTTGCCCTTTAGGTCATAGATGGTCTTGATGTCGCTGTCTGCTCTAACCACTATCTGGACCGGCTCCGGATAGAGGGTGCCTATGGCACGGAGAACCTTTATGGGCTTACCCTCAAACTGGAACTTGCCCTCCCAGGCATACCATGTAACGTCGTTCTGAGCTATGGCCACCTGAGCCTCACCCTTTCCAACGGCCTTACAGTTGGCAACGCTGGCTCCACTGGTAACGGCTTTGGCGGCTATTATCTTGCTCTTCTTGTTGGTAACCTTGGCGAGCATCGAACCTATGGCAAAATAGACGCTACCAGGACCTGAACCGGTATATATTGTTATTTCATACTTTCCTTCGTCGTTTTTCTGTACAATCGGCTTGCTTTCGGTCCCAGTCTGGGTTCCTCCACCGCCCTGGGTACAGCCGGCGGCAACAACCGCCAGAACCAACACCAACATCAGGCCAAGGGCACTCCATCTCTTTTTCATTTTCCACCACCTCTTAGCATCAACGCCCACCAAAGGGCAGGCGTCTAAACATGTACACGCATCATACCTTATGTGCACCAATCCATTATATATTTTTTGGCAGTTTGGAAGTTTTACAGGACATTAAACAAAAAGAAAGGTTCGAAATGCGAAGATAATTCAGTAGTAGTACCAGATAGTCCAGTAATCGTTCGGATCTTCGCCGATGCTCTCAAGGTATTCGAGGTACTCTTTGATGGGAACGTCCGGATAGGTGTACAGCTTGGTCTCGCTGATGCCCTTCTCCCACGGGTGCATTAGGTATATCCTGCTTCCGTCCGGCCTTATTCCGACGAGTTCCCTGTCCTGCCAAGCGCGGAGGTGGTTCTTACCCATCCTCGGGACGTTGAAGACGGGCTCGTCCGGCCTGAACTGTCCAGGCAGGAGCCTTGCCTCCTCCTTTCTCTCCTGGACGACCCTGGCTATGGGCACGAGGTAGTCCTTCTGCTCTATCTTGCCCTTCGGGTAGAAGGTGTAGTACGGATCAATGCCCACCTTCTTCAGCGCTATCCTGAGGGCAACGTTCTCGAAGCGCCTGCTCACGTTCCTCTGATAGACCAGCTGGTTGTAGATGTAAATACCCTGACGTCTCACCTTGTAGGCAGCCTCCCCCATCTCCGGCGTGACCTCGTAGGCGCTCTCCACGTGGGTGGATATGGAGACGTTCCTCTTCCCAGGCTCAATGTAGGAGCCGAGTATCTCGGCCAGGCTCTCGGTTATCCTCATTGGGACCGTCACGAATATCCTGCTGCCCCAGCGGATGTTGACTACGTGGTCCATCTCGGCGAATCTAGACATTATCTTGTCGATTATCTTGTCGCTCAGAGCCAAAGGATCACCGCCGGTTATGAGAACGTCCATCATCGAGTCGTGCTCCGCAAACCAGTTTAGGGCCTCCTCAATCTTGTCCCATCCGGGGAAGGAACCTGCCATGAAAGGCTCAAGAACCTCCCAGTTCCTCTGGCAGTAAACACATATCTGCGGGCAGGTGTCGTAGGCCTTGAGAATCGCTATTGTGACGTACCTTCTCGTAACGAGGTCTATCGGAGATGTGTCATGCTCCCCCATAAAGTCGAAGTAGTACTCCCTGTCCTCGCGGTGAATTATCATGTTCCTCATGTACCAGTCTGGGGGCATCACCTGCCGCCTAACCTGACGGTCGTAGCGATACGGCTCCTGGAAGTCCCAGAGGTGAAGGTAGTATGGGGTTATACCCCATGGGATATGATACTTGACGGCCAGTTCCACCTGTTTAAGGTCATCCTCCGGAACCTTGACGATGCCGAGTTCATTGAGCTCTCTGAGAGTTTCGAGGCCCTTTTCCCTTTTGAGGACGTGGGAGAACTGCCACTTATAGTCGAACCACTCGTCCTCGGTTATTCCAAAGTACTCCATAAGCTGTTCTCTCTGCTTCTTCCTCTTCTCGATTACCTCCCTGTCGAGGCCACTTGGATACCTCTTGAGATAACCCCTGATATAGTTCCATTCCTTGTCCAGATACTCAGAGCGGGCAAGGGCCGCTTTCCTTCCCTTTATTTTGCTGAAATCAACGAATTTGATACCTGCCGCTTCAAGTTTAGGCCCGAGCCAGCCCTTGGAATAGCCGCTCACGCCGGCCATTGCCTTAAATAAGTGCCTGAACTCTTCAACGAAGCCCTCGGTTATTATGCTCAGGACGTGTCTGTCCCCCTTTGCAGCCTTCCAGAGATACTCAAGAGTGCTGAATCCAGCGGCCTTTTCCCCGTACTCAGAGATTATGTTGAGGAAGACGTTTGCCGCCTCGATTCCTAGCCATCTGTCAATTGCATCAACATTGAGTTCTCCGTTTTTGTATTTCCAAAGAAGATCCTCCGTGAACCTGGATAGTCTCTCCCTTGCTTCTTCGAGGGTTTCGCTGGTGAGCAGGATTTCCCTGATTTCGGGGAGGGGCTCGAACACCTCCAGAAACTTTTCGTGCTCTATCCCCTGTCTGAGTCCCCAGGGGGATTCCTCCACGTTAAACGTGGAAATGGCGCTTTCCATCTGTTTCTCCATACGCCACCCTCCATGTACAGTTACATACATATGTTCCCTCAGGGACATTAATGTATTAATCCCATCATGGGGGTCGTGTTTCAGCTTTTAGTGACATTCAAAGGCTATATATATTTTACTTTTACTATCGAGTAAAACATGACGAATTTAAAGATTAGAGGCAAAAATAGTGAAAATTTTACATAATTTCCAGAGAAATCTTGAAATTTTGACAAAATTCAGTTTAACTAAATCAAAACCAGCGATGTTAGTTTACTATTGCAAACCTTGAAGTTTACACTAATGTCCAAAGGGATGAAGCTGAACTGAAATAGCAAAAAGGGCAGAACAAAAGAGTTTTAACGTGCCCCCTCCAGGGGAAGTGGGGATGAAAGATGAGGGTAATAATGACCACAAAAATCGATCTTGCATCTATGAACATAAAGGAGAGGCTCGTGGAAAACTTTGGCTTCACGGAAACAGATAAACTTTTTGACGGCAATCCCATTTACAGAAGGGGCCAAACTCTTATCCTGACAACCAACGATGAGATGATATACTACGACGGCCTCGACAGGGCCATCGAGGAGCAGCTCGGCATTAGGCCAGAAATCATAGTCTTCGCCTCCAGGCACTCAAGCAAACAAAGACTGCCGGCACTCACCGTCCACGTGACCGGAAACTGGGGCAAGGGAATATACGGCGGAAAAGATGAGAGCCTCGCCATAGCTCAGCCAGCAGCGATGAAGCTGGCACTACTGAAGATGAGTGAACTCAACGACCTGGGTTGGACCGTCTGCTACGAGGCAACCCATCACGGCCCGAGCGAGCTTGAAGTGCCGAGCTTCTTCATAGAGATAGGTTCAAGCGAGGAAGAATGGGTAGTCGACAGGGCAGGGGAGATAATAGCCGAGACGATAATCCACGTGCTTGAAAACTACGAGAAGGTCAAGTTCCCAGTTGCCATAGGAATAGGTGGAGGACACTATGCACCGAAGCAGACGAAGAGGGCCCTTGAAACTGATCTGGCGTTCAGCCATATAGCGGCGAAGTACGCTCACCCGCTCAAGAGGGAACTCATTCTAAAGGCGATAGAGAGAACCTCCGGGAACGTGGATGCTATATACGTCGATTGGAAGGGCAGCAAGGGCGAAACCAGGCAGATGGCTAGGGCGCTGGCCGAGGAACTGGGCTTGGAGTTCATACGTGACTAAACAATCGAAATCTTTAAAGATGTTAAGCGGGATTTTAAAATCAGCACTCGCCCTTAGCTAAATTTATATACTACCTGCCTACAAAGTGAAACAGATGTTAAATTGCCCGGAGGGTGAAAAGATGCTGAAGCTGATTGAAGACGCTATCGAAAGAACCTCTGCCGACCTTAACAAGGTCCCCGAGGCCCAAGTCCCCCAGACGGACATTGATGAAGAGCTCAAGAGGATTCTTGAGCAGATACAGGCCAAGATTTATGTCGTTGGTGTCGGCGGTGCCGGCTGTAACACCATTAACAGGATGATGCAGGTTGGTATTCAGGGTGCGAAGGTCATCGCGGTTAACACCGACGCTCAGGACCTTCTCAAGGTTCGCGCTCACAAGAAGATACTCATCGGTAAGGAGCTCACCCGCGGTCTCGGAGCCGGAAACAACCCCAAGATGGGTGAGGAGGCCGCCAAGGAAAACGAGCGGGACATACGCGATGCCCTTGAAGGTGCCGACATGGTCTTCATCACCTGCGGTCTCGGAGGAGGAACCGGCACTGGTGCCGCCCCCGTGGTCGCTGAGATAGCCAAGAAAATGGGCGCCCTGACCGTCTCGGTGGTAACCCTCCCGTTCACCGTGGAGGGCATAAGGCGCATAAAGAACGCTGAATACGGCCTTGAGAAGCTCAGGAAGAACAGCGACACAGTCATAGTCATCCCGAACGACAAGCTCATGGAGGTCGCTCCCAACCTGCCGATCCACATGGCCTTCAAGGTCGCGGACGAGATACTCGTCCAGGCCGTCAAGGGCATCACCGAGCTCATCACCAAGCCAGGCCTCGTCAACCTCGACTTCAACGACGTCAGGGCCGTCATGAAGGACGGCGGCGTCGCCATGATCGGTATCGGCGAGAGCGACAGCGAGAAGAGGGCTTTAGAGGCCGCCCAGCAGGCCCTCAACAGCCCGCTCCTCGACGTGGACATAAGCGGTGCCAAGGGAGCTTTGATAAGCATCAGCGGAAGCGACGTCAAGCTTGAGGAGGCCCAGCAGATTATCGAACTCGTCACGAGCAAGCTCGACCCTGAGGCTCAGGTCATCTGGGGAATACAGCTCGACGAGGAACTCGGCAAGATGATAAGGATACTCATAGTCGTCACCGGCGTCAGTTCACCCTACGCGGTGGCGGAAGAGGAGACCCTCTACTATCCGGAGGAGTCGGAGAGAAAAGTTATTAAGCTCGACCTTGAGGAGCTTTGACGACCCTTTCATTTTCAAAATTTAGCGAGGTGACGAGGGTGGCAACAACCACGGAAAAGCTTAAAAGCTTCTTCGCGGAGTCGCGGAGGGTTTTGATGGTCACTAAAAAGCCGGGAATGAAGGAATTTAAGATGGCAGCGAAGATTACCGGCATCGGAATGGTCTTAATCGGCCTCATAGGCCTTGTTATTCGTCTGTTCGGCTACCTCATCACTGGCTCCTGAGCCAGCAACAGGTGATAGAAATGAGCGAGGGCAGAATATTTACAGTACGAGTCACCGTCGGCCAGGAAGAGACCACGGCCAAGTTGATATACAGCAAGATTAAAACGTACAGCCTGCCAGTCTACGCTATACTCGCCCCATCAAAGGTAAAGGGTTATATTTTCGTCGAGGCGCCCAACAAGAGCGCCGTTGACGAGGCCATAAAGGGTATACGCCACGCAAAGGGCACCCTTCCGGGCGAGGTTAAATTTGAGGAGATAGAGCACTTCCTTGAGGAGAAACCGGCTGTCAGCGGCTTCGAACCCGGCGACATAGTCGAGCTCATTGCCGGACCGTTCAAGGGCGAGAAGGCAAAGGTCGTAAGGGTCGACGAAGCCAAGGACGAGATAGTCGTTGAACTCATAGGCTCAATCGTCCCGATTCCGGTCACGGTGAGGGGCGAATACGTTAGACTTATAAGCAAACGCCAGAAGGAGTGAACGGTCAACAGACAGAGGTGAGAAAAATGGCACAGGTTGTTGAGGTGCTCGTTGAGGGAGGAAAGGCTTCACCCGGACCCCCGCTCGGTCCCGCCATTGGTCCGCTTGGACTCAACGTCAAGCAGGTCGTTGACGAGATAAACAAGGCCACCAAGGACTTTGAGGGGATGCAGGTTCCCGTCAAGATCATCGTCACCGACCCGAAGAAGAAGACCTTCGAGATAGAGGTCGGTGTCCCGCCGGTCAGCCAGCTCATCAAGAAAGAGATAGGCGCCCCAAAGGGCTCCAGCGAGCCTGGTCACAGCCCGGTCGGGAACCTGACCATGGAACAGGTAATCAGGATAGCGAAGGCCAAGCAGGAACAGATGCTCGCTGCCGACCTCAAGGCCGCAGCGAAGGAGGTCATCGGCACTGCCCTCAGCATGGGCGTTACGGTTGAAGGCAAGGATCCCCGTGAAGTCCAGAAAGAGATTGACGAAGGCGTTTACGACGAGATTTTCGCAAAAGAAGAGTGAGGGAAAAGTTTAAAAATCCCTCTTTTTACGCATTTTTGACTTTTCGTTGCTTAAATCAAAAACGAAAGGAGGGCTGTAAATGGCCTATGACAGGCAGAAATTCGTGGAAGCGGTGAAGGAGGCGAAGGCCCGGGCTAAGCCGCGCAACTTCACACAGACCGTCGAAATGGCAGTCAACCTCAAGGATATAGACCTCCGCAAGCCGGAGAACAGGTTCAAGCTTGAGGTTGTGCTGCCCCACGGTCGTGGGAAAGAACCAAAGATCGCGGTCATCGCTGATGGTGCCGTTGCCGAGGCGGCTAAAAAGCTCGGGCTTGATGTGATTAGTGGAGAGCAGCTTGAGGAACTTGCCAAGAGCCCAAGGGAAGCCAGGAAGCTCGCGAAGAACTACGACTTCTTCCTGGCGGCGGCTCCCCTGATGCCGAAGATCGGTAGGTACCTCGGTAGGTACCTCGGTCCGAGGAACAAGATGCCGCAGGTCGTGCCGCCGACCATGACCAACCTCGAACCGATAGTGGCAAGGCTCAAGAGAACCGTCAGGCTGCAGCTCAAGAACAACCCGGTTGTGCATGCCAGGATAGGAACCGAGGACATGGACGACGAGAAGCTGGCAGAGAACGCAGAGGCCGTTCTCAACGCCATCATCAACAAGCTGGAGCGCGGCGAGAACCAAGTGAAGTCAGTGTACGTCAAGACCACCATGGGACCGGCAGTTAAGGTGGAGAGGTGAGGGAGATGGCCCACGTAGCCGAGTGGAAGAAGAAGGAAGTTGAAGAGCTCGCCAACATCATCAAGAGCTACCCAGTGATAGCGCTCGTTGACGTCGCCAACGTTCCAGCCTACCCGCTCAGCAAGATGCGTGAGAAGCTCAGAGGCAAGGCGCTCCTCAGGGTCAGCAGGAACACCCTCATAGAGCTCGCTATAAAGAGGGCCGCCCAGGAGCTCAACAACCCGGACCTCGAGAAGCTCATTGACCACATCCAGGGCGGAGCAGGAATCCTCGCCACCGAGATGAACCCCTTCAAGCTCTACAAGCTCCTTGAGGAGAGCAAGACGCCGGCCCCAGCGAAGCCAGGCGTTGCGGTTCCCAAGGACGTCGTGATCCCAGCCGGTCCGACCTCAATCTCACCGGGCCCGCTCGTCGGTGAGATGCAGGCTCTTGGCATACCCGCGAGAATCGAGAAGGGTAAGGTCAGCATCCAGAAGGACTACACCGTCCTCAAGGCAGGTGAAGTCATAACCGACCAACTCGCGAGAATCCTCAATGCGCTCGGAATCGAGCCGCTCGAGGTCGGCCTCAATCTGCTCGCGGCCTACGAGGACGGAATCGTCTACACCCCCGAAGTCCTAGCGATCGACGAGAGCGAGTACATAAACCTGCTCCAGCAGGCCTACATGCACGCGTTCAACCTGTCAGTCAACACCGCCTATCCGACGAGCCAGACCATCGAGGCGATCATCCAGAAGGCGTTCCTTGGCGCCAAGAACGTTGCAGTCGAGGCTGGCTACATTACACCCGAGACCGTCGAGGAGGTCTTTGGCAGGGCTCTGCGTGCAGTATTGCTCATAGCTCAAGAGCTGCCAGAGGAGCTGCTTGACGAGAAGACCAAAGAGCTTTTAAACCAACAGGCACAAATAGCCGTTGCCGCTCCTCAGCCGGAGGAAAAAGTTGAGGAGGCTGAGGAGGAAGAAGAGGAAGAGGAGGAGGCCTCCGAGGAGGACGCGCTCGCCGGACTGGGCGCGCTCTTCGGCTGAACTTTCCATTTCCCTCGTATCCCTGAACAAATCCGTGTGAAATGAATGAAAAAATGAAGATGATTGGAGGTGCGAAAAATGGAGTACGTGTATGCCGCTCTGCTGCTCCACGCCGCTGGTAAGGAGATAACCGAGGAGAACATCAAGGCCATCCTTGAGGCCGCTGGTGTTAGCCCGGACGAGGCCAGGATAAAGGCCCTCGTTGCCGCCCTTGAGGGCGTCAACATCGACGAGGTCATCGAGAAGGCCGCCATGCCGGTTGCAGCTCCGGTGGCAGTTGCCGCTGCTCCGGCTGCCGAGGCTCCGGCCGAGGCCGCTGAGGAAGAGGAGGAAGAGGAAGAGGAGGCCAGCGAGGAAGAGGCCCTCGCCGGTCTCGGCGCCCTCTTCGGCTGAAATCCTTTTCCCTCTTGTCCGCCTTCGGGCGGACACCCAATCACTTTTCTTTGAATCCATTCGCCATCGTTAAATATCATAAGCACCATAATTCTCTGGTGGTCTCCATGCCCATAACCCTCGAAAAAACCGGGGGCGAACCCCTCAGCGAGGCCCTCCAAGAGATGGGGATGGCCTCCAAGATAATGGTTCTTGAGGAGCTCATGGCCGTCTACACCGAATGGGTAAGCATGGTAAGCGAAGTTCTCGTCGGCCCGTATGGACTGAGAAAAAATATCGGCGCCTACCGCGTTGATGCCCACTACAAAATAATGAAAACCATGGAAAAGGTGTATTCAACCAGCGAAGCCTACAAAGCTCTGGACGACCTGATACGCGGCTTGACCCAGGAGTGATGCCTTACTCTTCTCTTTATCATTGGGGGCTAAGCAGGCTTTGCTATCGCAGGCAAACTTTGCACAAGCAAAGTTTCGATGGCGGGCCCGGCGGGATTCGAACCCGCGACTACCGGCTCCGAAGGCCGGCGCCATGTCCCCTAGGCCACGGGCCCTCGGAAGTGTTTTAAGGGGTGGTAAAATAAAGCTTGCGGTGGTTGGTAATGATGCTCCCGGACTGGAAAATCAGAAAGGAAATTCTAATCGAGCCATTCAGCGAGAAGTCCCTCCAGTCAGCAGGCTACGACCTGCGCGTTGGGAGGGAGGCGTACATAAATGGAGAACTGATAGACGTTGAAGAGGCCGGTAGAGTTGCAATCCCCCCCAAGACGTATGCGCTCATCCTGACCCTTGAGAGGATTAAACTCCCCGACGATGTGATGGGCGACATGAAGCTCAGGAGCAGTCTTGCAAGGGAAGGCCTCCTCGGCTCTTTTGCGTGGGTTGATCCAGGCTGGGACGGCAATCTTACCCTCGGAATCTACAACGCATCAGACGAACCGGTTGAGCTCGCCTACGGAGAGCGCTTCGTACAGATAGCCTTCATAAGGCTGGAGGGGCCTGCAAAAAGTCCCTACCGCGGAAACTACCAGGGGAGCCAGCACCTCGCATTCTCAAAGAGGAAGTCGAAATAACCAAATCTGCCCATTGACCCTCTTTCTATTTCTTAGGGCGTTCCCATGTAGATACGAACCAATTCCCATTTCCCCACGACCGTTCAGCCGATAGGCCCCGGTATCACCCGGTTATAGCCGTTGGAAGGCACCATCTGGGTAAAGCCTCCTATGGCACCTTATGCTTTTACTAGGTTACCTATAGCGGGGAATCCTCATAAAAATATTCGGCTGGTCAAGCCGATTATATCCAAAGGCGCATTGGGCATCTAATCGACGTAGATGGCTCCGTTTACCGAAAGGTTTATATATCTCCAATTCCTTAAAAAATACCGAAAAACCCTTCCTGGAGGTGTTGTGAATGGCTGAGTTGCCGATTGCCCCGATTGACAGGCTTATAAGGAAGGCCGGCGCTGAGAGGGTCAGCGAGGAGGCCGCCAAGATCCTCGCCGAGTACCTCGAAGAGTACGCCATTGAGGTCGGCAGGAAGTCCGTGGAGTACGCCAGGCACGCCGGCAGAAAGACCGTCAAGGCCGAGGACATCAAGCTTGCCATCAAGGCCTGAAGGCCTTTTCCTTCTTGATTTTGCACGTCATCAAATTTTTAAAAGGCTCTTCTGATGGTTCCACCATGCCTGAGATAGCCGTCCGAATGACCAAGCGCAACCACAACGCCTTCGTCCATCTCCTCGGCGCCCTGGAGAGTCAGGGCTTTGACCTTGGAGAACTGTTAATAACGAAGGACTTCAGCGAGATTCTGAAGGCACGGCCGAAAGTTGTCCTCTACTCGTTCTTCACTGAAGAGATATGGGGAGGTCTTCCCCAGGAAATCCAGATTCTCAAGGAAAGAGGTGCGCTATTAATAGCCGGCGGCTATCACGCCATAGCGATGCCCAAGCATACCCTTAACCAGCTCGGCTTTGATATCGCCGTTATAGGAGAGGGGGAAGAGGTTCTTTACCGGCTCCTCACCGTTCTGAAAAAGAATGGGTACCGAATCACTAAGGAGCTCCTCAACATTACTGGTCTTGCTTTCTACATCAACGGCGAGTTCGTCTTTACGGGCTTTGCGAAGGTTGAGGACTTCTGGCGCTTTCCGCCGTATCCCGAGAGCGTTCGCTTGATATCCCCCATCGAGATAACGAGAGGCTGCCCCTTCGGCTGCTACTATTGTCAGACCCCATACATCAAGGGGCTAAGGATGAGGCACAGGCCAATAGACCAGGTAGTCAAGTATTCCCGCAGGATGAGGGATATGCGTTACATAACGCCGAACGCCTTCGCCTACGGTTCGCCCGGTGCAATACTCAAGCTCAACAAGCTCAAGGCCCTTCTCAAGGCCCTTCAGCCCCTCCGAAAAGAGGGCAGAAGGCTCTACTACGGGACATTTCCGAGCGAGGTTAGGCCCGAGTTCGTCCTTCCTGAGACCCTGGAGCTCCTTCTCGACTACGCCGACAACAGAAGGCTGGCGATAGGCGCCCAGAGCGGAGACGATGCGATGCTCAGGGCCATGCACAGGATTCACAGGGTCGAGCACGTTAAGCAAGCGGTCGAGTACATGCTCGAGTACGGCTTCGAGCCGGTCGTCGATTTCATCGTCGGCCTTCCAAACGAGAGCGAGGAGAGCCAGCGCAAAAGCATAGAGCTGATGAGGTGGATCATGCGAAAGGGTGGGAAGGTGAGGGCCCACTACTTCATGCCGCTCCCTGGAACTCCCTGGGCAAAATGTAAACCCTCCCCACTGAGCGACGAGATGAAGAAGTTCCTCGGCAGGATGGCGGCTAGGGGGAAGATAGAGGGCTCGTGGGGGATGCAGGTTGAACTCTCCAGAAAACTCCGGAAACTTATGGACGAGTTCTACGAGGAGCCGATGAGCCACACGGTGCCCGTGCGTAACGTCTGCTGAGATAGACAAAAAAGCGTCAAAAATCATCCAATAAACTTATAACCACATTCTTTCGTTACCTAACCGACGGCAATATGTACGCCGAAAACTATAAAAGATTCCTGGAGCTTATAGATAAACTGCGAGAGTTTGAGGGAGCCCTCATCGTGGAGGGCCCGCGAGACGAGGTGGCTCTGAGGAATCTGGGGGTCAGGGCGGAGATAATAAGGCTCTCCCGCCTACCTTTAACGGAAGTTGCGCTCATCGCGTCATCCCATAAAGAGGTCATGATACTTACGGACTTCGACAGAAAGGGCGAAGAGCTCGCAAGGAAGCTCCTCCGGTATCTGGAGGGCTATCCCTGCAGGGTTGATTCAGAGACGCGCAGGGAGCTCAAGAGAATAGCAAAGAAGGACATCAAAGGAATCGAGGACCTCTACGGTCTTTACCTTAAGGTCGTCTCCGTTTCTGACCCCCTGTTGGAGGGGATTCGATGAAGAGGAAAAAGACAGTGCTTCACCACATTTTGGCTGAAAAGCAGAAGTTTGAAAAACGGAAAGAGGGTGGTGGTATGTCAGCCAAAGACGAGTTTGGAACCACAAAGTACGTGATATATGCGGAGTTTGAAGCGAACGGAATTGTTGAAAGGCCCGACGTCGTCGGTGCTATTTTTGGTCAAACTGAGGGCCTTCTGGGTGACGATCTCGATTTAAGGGAACTTCAGAAAACTGGAAGGATTGGAAGGATAAGGGTTGAAGTTCACACGAAGGCTGGAAAGACCTACGGAACGATAACCGTTCCTTCGAGCCTTGACAGGGTTGAGACCGCCATCCTGGCGGCTGCTCTCGAAACCATCGACCGCGTTGGCCCGGCCGAGGCCAAGATAAAGGTTCTCCGCATCGAAGACGTCAGGGCGACCAAGAGGAAGTACATAATCGAAAGGGCCAAGGAGATACTCGAGAGCCTCATGGAGCAGGAAATACCGGAAACCCAGGAACTTACCGAGGAGGTTAAGAAGGCCGTCCGTGCCAAGGAACTCATAGAGTACGGCCCCGAGAAGCTCCCAGCCGGACCCCATGTGCCGTTCTCTGACTCAATCATCGTCGTTGAGGGTAGGGCTGATGTTCTCAACCTGCTCAAGCACGGCATAAAGAACGCGATAGCCGTGGAGGGCACCTCCGTTCCGGAGACCATAATAAAGCTCAGCAAGGAGAGGATCGTCACGGCCTTCACCGACGGTGACCGCGGAGGTGAGCTCATACTCAAGGAGCTTCTCCAGGTGGCGGATGTTGACTACGTAGCAAGGGCACCGGAGGGCAAGGAAGTCGAGGAGCTGACCAAGAAGGAGATAGTCAAGTCCCTCAGGAGCAAGGTTCCGGCCGAGCAGGTCATAACGGAGATATTCTACAAGGGCAGGAACTTCTACGACGTCATAAAGGAAAAGGAGAAGGCAAAGGCCAGGGAGGAGAAGAGAGAGGTTAAGCCTCCTACTCCAGCTCCACCGGTCGTAAAGGCCGAGGAGAGGAAACCCCAGCCGGAGCCCAGGAGGGAGGAACGCATAATAAAACCCATCCAGCAGCCGAAGCCGAGCGAGCTTGACGAATTCGGCCAGTTCATAGAGAAGGTCAAGGCCTCCAAGGAGTCAATGGCGCTCCTTCTTGACAAAGACAAGAACATCATTGCAGAGATCCCCGTTAGGGAACTCACAAATCAGCTCAAGGAGCGCAAGGACGTCTACGCGGTGGTCTTCAACGGCGTCATAACTCAGAGGCTCATAGACACCGTGAGCGAGAGCGGTGTCAAGTACCTCGTTGGAGCCAGAAAGTACAACGTTGTCAGGCGCCCAATAAACCTCAAGATAGTTACCTTCGCGGAGTGAGCTCCGCCATCTTTTCTCCATTCTTGAGGACTAACTTTATAACCACTCCCGCCTTTCTCCCCCCGGTGAGGAGAATGAACGTGGAGGAGCTTATACTGAAGTACGCGCTCATAAACGCTTACACCCACAAGGGGAAGGCAAACGCCAAGGCCGTTATCGGAAAGGTTCTGGGTGAGAATCCCGAATTGAGACCCAAGGCGAAGGAGATAATCCCCCTCGTCAACGAAATCGTTGAGAGAGTCAACGGTATGGACCTCGGAGAGCAGGAGACCAAGCTGAGGGAGATTTATCCAGAGTTCTTCGAAGAGAAAAAGGTCAAAAAGGAGGAGAAGAAGGGTCTGCCACCCCTTCCAAAGGCGGAGAAGGGAAAGGTCGTTACCCGCTTCGCTCCCAATCCCGATGGAGCCTTCCACCTTGGAAACGCGAGGGCAGCCATCCTGAGCCACGAGTACGCGAGGCTCTACGGTGGGAAGTTCATCCTTCGCTTTGACGACACTGACCCGAAGGTCAAGAGGCCCGAGCCTATCTTCTACGACTGGATAATCGAGGACCTCGAATGGCTCGGCTTCAAGATAGACGAGATACACATCGCCAGCGACAGGCTGGAGATATACTACGACTACGCTGAGAGGCTCATAAAGGGAGGAAAAGCCTACGTCTGCACCTGCCCGCCTGAGAAGTTCCGCGAGCTTCGCGACAAGGGCATCGCCTGCCCCCACAGGGAGGAGCCGGTTGAGGTTCAGCTGGAGCGCTGGAGGAAGATGCTGAACGGCGAGTATAAGGAAGGAGAGGCTGTGGTAAGAATAAAGACCGACCTGAGCCATCCAAATCCCGCTGTCAGGGACTGGCCGGCGCTGAGGATAATCGACAACCCCGACCACCCGCGCGTTGGGGACAAATACCGCGTCTGGCCCCTCTACAACTTCGCCTCGGCCATAGACGACTACGAGCTCGGCGTCACTCACATCTTCCGCGGCCAGGAACATGCTGAAAACGAGACGAGGCAACGCTACATCTACGACTATTTTGGCTGGGAGTACCCGGTTACAGTCCATCACGGAAGGCTCAGCATAGAGGGAGTAATCCTCAGCAAGTCCAAGACGAGGAGGGGAATCCAGGAAGGAAAATACCTCGGCTGGGACGACCCCAGGCTCGGAACCATCAGGGCCCTCAAGAGGCGCGGCATAAGGCCGGAGGCAATAAGGCAGCTCATCATCGAGGTCGGTCTCAAGCGGAGCGACACTACGATAAGCTGGGACAACCTTGCTGCGATAAACAGGCACATCGTAGAACCGATAGCCAACAGGTACTTCTTCGTTGCCGATCCGATACCCATGTACATAGAGGGCTATGATGAAGAGTTCATAGCGGAGATACCGCTCCACCCTGACCACCCAGAGAGGGGAACAAGAAAGCTCAAGTTCAGGCCGGGAGAGCCTGTTTACGTCTCAAGGGACGATATGGAGCTCTTCAAGCCGGGCAACTTCGTCCGCCTGAAGGACCTCTTCAACGTCGAGATAGTCGAGGCGAGCGAAGATGGAATCAGGGCAAAGTTCCACAGCGTCGAGTACGAGGTGGCCAAGGAACATCGCTGGAGGATGGTCCACTGGGTGACCGAAGGAAAGCCCTGCGAGGTTCTCGTGCCGGAAGGGGACGAGCTGATTGTCAGGAAGGGCATTCTGGAGAGCGATGCGGACGTTAAGGTTGATGATATCGTCCAGTTCGAGCGCTTCGGCTTCGTAAGAATCGACGAGGTTGGGGAGAAGGTCGTGGCGATATTCGCCCACAAATGATGGGCATTTTCCTTTCCCGCTTCTTTTTCTTCCAGTTTAAAAAACTAAAAAATGAAAGGCCGATCAGGCCTCCTCCCGAGCCGGAAGCAGTCTGTCGCCGAGGAACCCAAAGCCCACAATGAGCACCGCCAGTATTCCCGAGAGCAGGTAAACTCCTCCGGCTCTGAAGGTCATTATCAATGCGTAGATGCCACCCACCACGAAGAGCAGCGTCGCGAGGACACTTGCCCCCATGATTGCTGGGCTCTTTTCCTTTGAATTCAGCACCGGCCAGAGTTCAAAGATTGAAGTGAAGAATATTGAGACGGTTACGGCCTTCAAGGCCATGTCCGCGATTGCCGGCGCGGCATCGATGACCCCAACGGCCAGAGAAGCCCCCAAAAGGTACGTTGTTGCCCTGTTTCTTCCCATCTTGAACATTGACTCGATTATCTGAAGCCCTACCTCCGCCGTTGGAAGGAGACTCGTGAGGCCGGCGAAGAAAACTGAGATGGCTATCAGGAACAGGAGAACCTGATATTCCTTGAGAATGATGGGCAGGTCTCCCATGAGGGCAATCGCCCCCTCGTCTCCACCGTAAACATACGTTAGAAGTCTGTCGGGAGTCGACGGAGCAATGGCATAGACCACTATGACAGTCGAGAGAATGCTGACGAAGAACTGAAGCAGTATTCCGGTGCCAATGATCAACCTGGGGTTGAATCTCTCGTTAAGGAAGCTTCCAAGCATCAGGTAAAACGCAAATCCAAGACCAACTCCATAGGCAGCCCTCATCGCGGCGTCTCTGATCAGATCCAGGCTTAACGAGGTTCTTGCAACGAGCATGTGCTTTGCCATTCCAAGGAAAGTGGCGTTTTCAGGAATCTGGGTCTTAAACGCCACCGCGGTTACAGCAACCGCAACAACGAAAACCAGAGAGCCAACGGCCATTATCGCGAAGGACTTCTCCTTGGCCCTGGTAAGAACCACGAAGATCAATGCAAACATTAGTACTTTTGCAACAAGCCTGCCAACTGTTCCGGTTCCGAGCAGAGGGGCCAGGATGCTGAGCATGGTGTTTGCGGTGTAGTACGAGAGGAAAATGATCACTGCGACCAAGATCGAGACTATCATGGCCCTTCTTCGGAAGAGCTTGTGGTAGATTTCGACAAAGTAGTAGCCGGACTTCATGACGGTTTCTGTCTCAAGCACCGCCACATACGTGAAGAGCGCCAGGAACAGCACGTGAACTACAAGGCCAGTGAGCCCATATTTAAGCCAGAACTGGGGAAACAGACCCAAGGTCCCTATTCCCGTAGCGAAACCAGCTACCAGGAACATCATGTAGAGAGTCCACTTTTTGATCTCGTTCATGACTTCACCCCCGGGAATTTTACCAAATCTTCACTTGACCCACTTAAGATTAAAAATGTAACCCTGCATAATTTGCCATGGATAGCCCATTTGATGCCATCACCAGAGCCTCAGCCACATCAAGAATAACACAAAGTTAGAATATAAGGGGAAACGAAAACCTCAGCTGAAGCCCCTCCACTTAACCAGTCCAAGCAGGAACCTGTGGGGCAGCTTCTCGTGGTGCGGGTAAACACGGAGTGCATAGTGCCAGCAGGGGTCACCAAGATGCCTCAGGGCAGTTCCCTCGTAAGTGTAAAGCCACCGGTTCCCACCGAGCTCCTTTGGGTGCCTCAGCTCAATGATGTAGGGCTTCTCCACGTGGTAGCCCTCAGCTTTGACTCCATAGTAGAGCTCGACCCTCACATCCTCCGGTGCAAGCCCGTCGAGGTACACGGTGACATCAAAGCCGTTCCTGTCTTCCCTGATCTGGAGGTCTTCTATCACCACGTTGTCCCACGACGCCGTGACGCGATCCTTCCAAGAGGCTATTTCCTTGGTTCCCCTGTAGTTCTCCCTTGTCAGCCAGATGTGGTTGCTCATAGCCTTCGCGTAGAACCTGCCGACGTACTCCTTGACCATCCTGTGGGTGCTGAAGCGCGGCGCTATGCTCTTGATGCTCTCCTTCATCATGTATATCCATCTCTCCCTGTTGCCGTAGTAGGTCGGGATTATCTCCCTCTCCAAGAGGTCGTAGAGGGCCTGTGCATCCTTCACATCGTCCGACTCGGTTTCAGGCTCAGTTGTCTCCTCGCCAACGACCCAGCCGTTCTTGCCGTTGTAGCCTTCGACCCACCAGCCGTCGTAGATGCTCGCGTTGAGAACGCCGTTTAGTCCTGCCTTCATGCCGCTCGTTCCGCTGGCCTCCATCGGCCTGCGCGGCGTGTTGAGCCAGACGTCAACGCCGGCAACCATGAGCCTGGCACTGCCCATGTCGTAGTTCTCCATCACGAATATCTTGCCCCTGAATTCGGGCATCTGACTGACCTCGTAAACCCTCCTGAGGAACTCTTTTCCAGCCTCGTCCATCGGATGGGCCTTTCCACCGAAGACAAGGTAAACGGGTCTCTCGGGATCGTTGAGTATCCTCTTCAACCGCTCAAGATCCGTGAATAGAAGGGTTGCGCGCTTGTATGTTGCGAAGCGCCTGGCAAAGCCTATTATGAGTGCGTTCTCGTCCATGTCCGGTAGGGGGTCGTCTGTTCCAAGGCGTTCGTTCCGCCTCATGACTTTTCTCCGGAGGAACTCTATGAACTGCCTCTTGGCTTCTAGGTGTGCTTCCCAAAGCTCCTCAGCGGGAATCATCTCAACGGCGTACCAGAGGCCTTCTAGATTGGTGTGTTCGCGCCAGATTTTGCCAAGATAGCGGTCAAAGAGCTTTCTCATCTCGTTGTGAACCCACGTCATGGTATGGATTCCATTGGTGATGCCCTCGATTGGTATTTCGTCTATGGGAACGTCGGGCCAGAGGTCCTTCCACATACGCTTGCTTACCTCGGCATGAAGTTTGCTTACGCCGTTGACGTAGCTCGACGTTCTTATCGCGAGCAGGGTCATGTTGAGCTGGTCGCCCTCTCTCCCGAGCTCCAGCAGTTCTTCCCTGCCCTCAAGGAACTTAGTAAGGCGCTTCCTGACCTCCTCTATCGGAAACCTGTCGTGGCCGGCCGGAACCGGGGTGTGGGTGGTGAAAACCGTCGTGCCCCTCACTATGCTGAGGGCCTCGGTAAAGGTAAGGCCCTCCTCCATGTACCAGGCCATTCTCTGGAGGTTCGCAAAGGCAGGGTGTCCCTCGTTGAGGTGAACCACGCCGGGCTCTATTCCGAGGGCTTTAAGCAGTCTCATTCCACCGATTCCCAGGAGTATCTCCTGCTTTATCCTCTTGTCTATCTCCGCGTTGTAGAGGTAGTCACATATCGTTCTGTCGTCGGCGCCGTTCTCAGGCACATCAGTATCGAGGAGGTATATCTTCACCCTGCCAACCGTGACCTCAAAGGCCCTCGCGTAGATGATTCTGTCCTCCACCGGGACCTCCACCAGTAGGGGCTTTCCGTCCTTGCCAAGGACTGGCTTGATAGGCATTTCCTCGGGTTTGTATTCCGGAAAAACCTCCCTCTGCCTTCCGTCCCTTCCTATCTCCTGCCTGAAATAGCCGTGCTTGTAGAGGAGGCCTATAGCTATGAACGGCAAACCAAGGTCGCTCGCGGTCTTCACGTGGTCGCCGGCGAGAATTCCAAGGCCGCCAGAATAGATGGGCAGGCTCCTGCTTATGCCGTACTCCATGCACAGGTACACTATCGGTTTGTCCCACTTGGGATAGTTGGTAGAGAACCAGGTCGATGATGGGTTCATATAGTCCTCGAACTGCTCTGTGACAAGGTCGTAGAGGTTCATAAAATCGTCATCCTTGAGAAGCTCGCGGAATCTCTTCTCAGGAACATCAAGAAGAAGCTTGACCGGGTTCTTGTGCTCCATCCAAAGCTCCGGGTCTATGTACTCCCAGAGCTTTGTTGCCCTTCTGTTCCAGCTCCACCAGTAGTTGTAAGCCAGCTCCGCCAGATCCTTCAATGGATGGGGAAGCTTCTCCCTGATTACATCCTGGGTACTGAAAACCTCAACCATGGCAACCACCCGTGTATCATCATGGGTGATAAATATTTGGAGTCAACCTTAAAAAGTCTTGCCGTCCGGCATTCAACGAAAAGGAGAAAAGAGAGGCTCAATTTTTTTCAAGGACAAAGGGGCTGATGTAGTCGCCGTACTTCGCTCTGGCCTCAAGGAGGCGCTTCTTCTCTTCCTCAAGGACCTTAAAGAGCTCCCCAGGAACTTCCCTCACCTGCTCGCGGTAGATTTTCTCGATGCGCTCAATCTTTGCTAAAAGCTCTGGAACCCTTACCGTGAACTGCTTCTCGTAGTCTCCCCTGCTGTAATCCTTGTTGAGAACTTCCCTGAAGAGCCTCGCCAGGTCCTCGTACTTCGGAATGTAGCCTATAGGCGTCTCGATGGCGTCAACGTCACCGTGAACGCGGAGTTCCATCCACTTGAGCCAGACAGCCTTGTCAAGCTTGTGGTTGAGCCAGTTGCCGTTCTCGTCACGGAGGAAGTAGTTGACGGCAAATATCTTTGGCGTTTTCCTCAGCTTCTTCTCGAACTCCAGGTAGTTCTTGATGTAGTCCCCCAGTGGAACGCTCATAAAGTCCAGGATGGCCATTGGGTTAAATGCTCTGACGCCTTCCTTGCCAAGGGTTGCCGCTGTGGTCTCGCTCTCAAGGGCGGCACCCATCGTAACGACGCCGTGCTTCCAGTCGAAAGCCTCCCTAACCGGCGGCCACGTGTCCTTGTCGCGGCCGCCAAATATCATTCCGCCAACCTCAACCCCGCACGGGGCTTCGAGGGCTTCCAGGTCAACGTTCGGGAAGTGTTCAAGTGAAACCGTAAAGCGCGCGTTCTTGTGGCTCGGCGGTATCTCGTTTCCTTCCTTATCTTTCTTACCGCGCCACCACTTTCCACTGTGGTTCTCACCCTCATCGGGAATCTCTATGCCCATCTCGTTCCAGTAGGGCTTCCCGTCATTAACGAGAACGTTGGAGAAAATTATCTCCACCGGCGAGTGAAGAACCTGCCAAATAATCGGGTCGTCCTCGGGGTTGACACCCTGGATGATGCCGAAGACACCCTTCTCGACATTGGCTCCCCGAGCAACGCCGTTGAGGGGCATTATGAAGGTAAGATCGTCGCCAACTATGTTCTCCCAGCTTATCATGGCGGTGGAAGTCTTTCCGCACATGCTCGGATAGGCGCCGGTGAAGTAGGTCTTTCTCCCGTTGGGGCCGTTGACGCGCATCAGGAACATGTGCTCGCTGAGCCAGCCCTCCCTGACGGCTCGCTGAATGGTGAGCCTGAAGGCGAGCTTCTTGAGCCCGATGGTATTGCCGCCGTACTGGGTGTTGACGGAGTAAACAGTCTCCCCAACGAGGTCTATGTAGATGCGCCTCTTATCGAGGTTTTTACTCGTTTTTCTCTCGTCGAGCTCTCCAGCTGAGTGGACGAAGCGGAAGAATCTGGCCCCCCTTCCAAGGCGTTTGAACTCCTCATAACCTTTTCTGTAGAGGATGAACTCGGAGTGGGCAACGTATGCCGAATCGGTAAGCTGAACGGCTGGAATCGTGAAAACCGAGTTCTTCGGCCCGAGGACGAAGAAGCACACGAAGAGCTCTTTGCCTCTCATGACCCCCTTCATGAGCTCACGTATCTCTTTCAGCCCTTCGTCTCTGTCCTTGGTGTTGAGGAATGGAATCTCCTTCCCGCCAGGAACGAGAAGCTTGGTGTTGGCCTTGTCCCTGGCCTGATCGTAGTAGTTGTCGTAGTGGACGGTGTGATTTGGTGTTTCGAGGAGCTTTTCCTCACCGTAATAGAGGGCCTTCCATCTAACATAACCCTCGTCCTCTTCGCTATCGGTGCAAACGAAAACCTTATCCGGCTCAAGCCATTCTATCCATTCTGCCAAAAACTCGTGGAGTTCGGGATTGTTTATCGCTCTGATTTTCTCAAACTGCTCTTTGTCGAGGAGCCTTTCGAGCCTCTCCAAGGCGTTCATAATATCGCCTCCGATGGGAGTTGGATTTAAACTTAAAAATTCTTCGTCGTTGTGACCAGCTGAAAGCCCAATTCAGAGCTTTTCTTGCCTCGATCCTGCAAAAACAGAGGGTCCAGTTGTCACAACGACAGGTGCTCGGTGTCCAAATTTAGTGACCGATGTTCATCTACCTACCTCCGGCGCAAAGTATATTAACTAGCGGTGATATAGTCCAGTGGTGCGCGTAATGAAGGCAGTGATTTTGGCCGGGGGCAGGGGAACACGGCTACTACCGCTGACCGTCTACAGACCGAAGCCCATGATACCATTCTTCAACAGGCCGCTGATGGAATATGCCGTTCAAAGTCTTATAAAAGCAGGCGTTGACGAGATATACGTTCTCGTCGGATACCTCAAGGAGCGCATAATGGACTACTTCGGCGACGGCAGCCAGTGGGGGATTCAGATACACTACTCCAACAAGGATAACGTGAAGCTCGGGACTGCTGGTGCCACCAAGAAGGTGGTTAAGGAGATGGACGATGCCTTCTTCGTAGTCTCGAGCGACGTGCTCACCAACTTGGATCTCAGAGCTCTCTACGAGTACCACAGAAGAAAAAAAGCTCTCGCCACGATAGCCCTCTCAAAGGTAGAGGATCCAACCCAGTACGGCATCGCGATAATCAACGAGGAAGGCAGGATCCTGCGCTTCAAGGAGAAGCCGAAGCCGGAGGAGGCATTCAGCAACCTCGTCAATGCGGGCATCTACGTCTTCGAGCCGGAGGCGTTTGACCTCGTCCCCAAGGGCAAGAACTTCGATTTTTCCAAGGATCTGTTCCCTAGGATGCTTGAGAACGACCTAGCCCTCTACGGGTTTCCCTTCAACGAGTACTGGAACGACGTTGGAAGGCCATCAAGCTACCTTCAGGCCACTGAGGACGTCTTCCTAGGCAGACTTGTTCTGCCGGGCCTGAGAACCGAGAGCCTCAAGGGGAACTTGGAGTACGGGGGCGCCCTAATAACCGGCAGGCGTTGCGTCCTGAGGCGGCCGGAGGTCAGGGGATTCGCCGTGCTCGGGGACGACGTGGAGATAGGCAGAAACGTTAAAATAGAGCGTTCGGTAATATTTTCAGGGGCTATCATAGAGGAGGGCGCCGAGATTAGGGAGGCCATAATAGGGGAAAACGTCCACGTGGGAAAGGGCGTCCTTATACAGCCCGGCAGCGTTATCGGTGACAACACGCTCATAGAGGATTTCAGCAAGATAGGCTCCAACGTTAAGATTTGGGTGGAGTCCAGGATCGGTAAGGAGAGTATAATACTCCCTGATTGAGGTGGTAGAAGTGGAAGTGTACTACTCCCAGAGGTTCAACCCCGAGGAGCTCGCCCTTCTCGGAAGGGCCATAGGAACGATATCCCACGGCACGATAATAGTCGGAAGGGACGGCAGGGCGATATCCAGATACGGGAAGAGGGCGATGGTGGTCGGAATCGTCAGCACCGGTTCCACCATAATGGACGTTAGGCTTATTCCGCTGATAGCCCTGAAGGACTTTGCCCATAGGAAAGGGCTTCCGCTGGCGTACGTGTACTATTACGGCGGTGTCCGTGTTTATGTCAGCGGCATAGACAGCGACGAGATAGGGGCAATAATGGAGAGCAAGAGCTTCATCGAGGCCCAGCCGAACGACATCGGGGCGACCGTGTACTATCCAAACGCCCTAGATGACTTCCTCCACGAGGTATTCAAGTACTACAACTTCAGGGTGGAGGGTAAGGCTCTAGTTGACGCCATGAACACTCCCGCCGTGCTGTTCTTCCCGCGCATGAGCGACCACTTCGGCTTCGAGGTTGAGCTGATAAACGACATGATGACGAGCTACCTTCCGCCAAAGCCCAAGGAGGTCTTTATGCACAAGCTCCAGAAGGGCGAATACGACTTCGGACTGCGCTTTAGGCCAGATGGCATAGTGGAGTTCTACAAGGAGGGGGAAGAGTTCGAGTTCGGGAGCATGTGGAAGCTCCTCGACCACATGAAGAAGAACCTTTGAATTTTTGCCCTTCCTTTTAAATCCCTCGAAATCTTTAAGAGAAAAGCGTTAAAAGGGGCGGATCCGTTATAATCCTCCGTCCATTTTGGGGGTGACATCTGTGGGAGCGTTCATAGTCATGGAAGGCATCGATGGCGCGGGTAAATCAACCCAGGCAAAACTTCTGGCAAAGTGGTTTGAGGAAAGGGGCTACGATGTGGTTCTAACCAAGGAACCGACAGATACAGCATTTGGAAAGCTGATAAGGAAACTGGTTCTTACCGGAGGGCGGGAGGGTATAATCGACGGCGCCAGGATAAGCCACGAGGCTGAGGCGCTTCTCTTCGCCGCCGACAGGGCCGAGCACGTAAGCAAGCTGATAAAACCCGCCGTTGAGGCGGGAAAGGTGGTAATTTCGGACCGCTACTTCTACTCGTCCCTCGCATACCAGTGGGCACGTGGTCTTGACCTTGAGTGGCTGATCGACCTGAACCGCTTCGCGATACGGCCCGACCTTGTGATTCTCCTCGATCTGCCCGTTAAGGAGAGCATGAAGCGCATAAACGGGCGGAGCATAAAGACAGAATTCGATAAAATAGCGGAGCTTCAGAAGAGGGTGCGCGAGAACTACCTCAAGTTAGCCGAGCGCTTCCCCGAGATGAGGATAGTCAACGCCCTGGCCAGTGTGGAGGACATCCACAACGACATAGTGGCGCTGGTGGAGCACGAGCTCTTCAAGAAGTGATGGGGTCGGCCAGTGCCAGTCTCTTCATCCCAAAATCCGACCGGTAAACGCTCTTCATCCCCCTTCTCCCTTCAGCGGTTGCTTTTTAAAAGGTTCCCCTGAAATTCTTCCGGCCGATGACGAGCGTTAGCCACGCTGAGCGGTGAGGAGAAGAGGGTTAGCCGAGGCCATTTTGACCCTATTTCGGACAAAAAGCAGAAAAGCGGGGAGCAGAGCCCCTAAAGATACTTTTTAAGGAACTCCCCAACTTTTCTCTTCCACTCCCCCGGATGGAGCTTCAGCGTCCTGACGTGGGGAGCGTCGGTAACCCAGAGCTCAATGTCCGGATTTATTTCCCTGTTTTTCTCGTAGAACTCCCTGACCTCGTCGACCATCACCAGGGGGTCTTTCTCCCCCGCTACGATGAGGAGGGGTTTTCTGACCGTCTCGGCGTACTCTATGGGATGGACCTCTTTCCCGCCGCTGAAGAGCTTTGTGAGCGGCCCGACCAGGATGTGGAGCCACTCAGGGAGCTTTGCAAAGTATCTGAGTCCCCTGGCACCAGTTCTGTCTAGATACATGGGGGGACTGTCGGCAACACCGCAGCAGATTCCATCAATCTCCGCGAGTGAGCGTATCGTGACTATGGCACCCATGGAGAAACCTACAAGCCCTATCCCCTGGGCACGTTCGGGATGGTTCCGCCTCAGCCACGCTACTGCCGCCTTGACATCGAGCAGTTCCCTGTCGCCAACCGTCGTGTACTTTCCCTCGCTCTTTCCGTGAGCCCGGAAGTCAAAGACCAGAACGTTGTAGCCCTCCTTGAGGAGAAACTCAATGGTGTCCTTCATATAAACCTCATCCCACCTGCTTCTGGTGTAGCCGTGGAGCGGAATGACAGTCTTATTGCTTCCGTTGTCAATCCACCAGCCGCTGAGTTTCAGGCCGTCCTCGGTTGTGAACTCAACGTCCTCATAGTCAAAGCCGAGGTCTTTAGGTGTCCAGTCCCCGACAAAGCGCGGTGGTTTGACCATCTTGTAGGCTACAAAGGCCAAAAAGGCCAGGAAAGCCACTACAATGAGGAGAATCAAAACGCCTATCATTTTTCATCACCAATCTCGTCTAGAATTAACTTCAGCTTTTCTTTTAGTGGAGGCAAGTCCCTAACGACGGTAATCCACACGATTTCGGGGTTAACCCCAAAGTAGCCATGTATTAGCCTGTCCCTCATTCCGGCCATTGCTTTCCAGGGCACCTCCGGATACTTCTCGCGGATTTCCGCCGGAAGGGCCTTTGCGGCCTCGCCAATTACCTCTATGCACCTTATCACAGCATAGACGGTTTTTTCGTCCTCCAGAAAGTCTTCAAAGCTCATTCCCTCCACAAATCGTTGGGCCTTTTCAATGTGCTCAATGATATCCTTTAGGTACACGCCATACCGTCTCATACTTTAACTGCCTCCCTGATGACGTCGTCCCAGAGCTCTTTCCGGAGGGAATTCTTTGGTATAACATCTACCTCGATTCCGAGGAGTTCTGATAGATAAATTTGGAGCATGGAGATGGTTAGAAGTCCTACTGGTTCTTCAAACTCAATCAACAGATCAAGGTCGCTGTTTTCACTCTGCTCCCCCCTCGCGTAGGAACCGAAAATTTCAACTTCTCGAACACCGTAGTTTCGCCGGAGTTCTTCCATGTGTGCTCTGAGGATTTTTGTAATTTCCTCCAAAGACTTCACACTCCCACCGGTAAAAAATTGTAGGTGGGAATATTTAACCTTTCTCGACGTCAAGGTTCTTCATGCGCCATATCATGGGCATTGCAAGGAGAACCATCATGGCCCCTATGGGGAAGAGAACCCTGTAGTTCTCCCCGGTCAGGTCAACAATGGCACCGCCTAGAACTCCAGCGAGGAGAAGCGGTAGGGAGCGTGTGGCCTCAAAGAAGCCGTAGTACCTGCCGGTGAAAGCTTCCTTTTCGAAGCGGGTCAGCAGGTCGCCGATTACCGGGTACGAGGCCGCCATCAGAACCCCCCATCCCACGCCCGCCAGCCCAAGGGCTATCACTATCTCGGTCTGACTCTTTATGAACCATCCCCACAGCTGGGGCAGGGCGAATATAAGTCCCCCGAGGATTATGCTCAACCTCCTCCCAAGCCGGTCGTAGATTATCCCCCCCGGCAGTGCTCCTAGGAGAACCGTGACGTTGAAGAGGGCCATCAGGTAGAGGCCAAGGGACGTCACAGCTTTTATGTTCTCCTCGCTCGCCGAGCCGTACAGGATGTAGGCGAGGATGCCGTAGAGGAAGATGGCTATGAACTCAAAGCTCATCCACCAGAGCGTCTGTGCCGCGTAGAACTTGAGAAAATCGCGGTTTTCAACAATGCTCTTGAGGTAGTCCCAGAGGTTTTCGTCCTCCTCGATTTCAGGGGCTTCTGGCTCCTTGACGATGAAGTACACGAAGAGCGCCGCACCTATAAGGAAGGCCGCTGTCACAAGGAAGGGGACCTTCAAATAGGGTGTCTGTGCCAGCGCCTTTATTCCTTCGTTCTCTCCGGTTTCAGCTACTGCCTTCGCTATCAGGAATCCGGCGAGGCCAAACAGGAAGAGGTTGCCTGCCCATTCGAGGAGTGTGATAACTCCGCTCGCCTTTCCTCTCTGACCGCTTTCGATTGTATCCGGCATCAGGGCACGGTACTGTGCGGTGTAGAGATGCATCGAGAGATAGAAGAGTCCCAGAACCAGCGCAAAGCCCCAGAGGGGTGCTCCCATGACGTAGGAACCGTATATCATGAGCGCTGTGATGCCGGCGAGGATTCCACCGGCCATTATGAACGGTCTCCTCCGTCCGTGCTTCGACTTAAGCGTATCGCTGTAATAACCGAGGAGAACTGGAATAAACAGACCGATGAAACCCTCAACGGCCAAAATCGTTCCTTTAAGGAATGCCGAACCGGTATAACTGGAGAGCAGAGGAAAAGACAGACCTTTGTTTAGAGCCCAGCCGGTGCTCCTGCTGAACCCGAGCAGGGCAAGGCCCAGAACGGTGCCCCATTTGAATCCCTTTCCCTTCATGGTTTCACCCCCTTATTTTGACATCGTTATGTCAAAAGGAGGTTTTTACATTTTCGGTTCAAAGGGCTAAAAAACTGTAAAAATGAAAGGGCCTCAGTCCATGTCCGGAACGTAGTCTAGTGCTTTGCCCTTACGCCGGACGATGTCTCCGCGCCTGACGAACTGCATCGCTATTGCCGAGAGGATAAAGAAGGCTATCGAGAACGGTATCAGCGTCCTGTAACCGATGAGGTCAAGGAATGCTCCCGCCAGCGGGGGCGCAACTAGGTTTGCGGCCTGGCTGAAGAAGTAGTAGAGCCCGGTGTAGCCGCCGAGCTTCTCCTCGGTCGTCATGTCAACGACCATCGGCAGGGAGTTCACGTTGACCATCGCCCAGCCCATTCCACCTATGAAAAACAGCCCCATGAACGTCATGACCACAGGGTCCGAGAGAGAGCTGGATTCCGGTTTCTGGCCCTCACCGACGAGATACGCTCCCACCAGTATTCCTATGATTATTATAAGGCCCAGGGTTATGGTTCTCCTCCTACCCAGCCTGGCACCAATGAAGCCCGCGGGAATAGCGAATATCATGAAGCTCAGGGAGAACAGGCCGAGCATAAACGCCCCCGTGCTCTCCTCGATGCCGAGGTAGTACTTGGCGTAGCTAGTGAAGAACGTCTCCAGAGAGTTGAAGGCGATGAACCAGAGGAATATCGCAAGGAGGATCGCGAGCAGGCTCCTCTCATGGCTGGCAAAGACGTCCTTGAGGTTCTCCTTAAGCTCCCCAAAGCTCTTGTGGGATGTCTCGGAGAGCAGCTTCCGTATCTCAATCTTCTTCCCGGGAACGCGGTATTCTTCTGGCTCGGGAACGAAGAGAACGACGAGAAGGTTTGCGAGGAGCATTATTGCAGCACCGAAGTAGAACGGGTAGGCGTAGTTCATGTCGTAGAGGGCCTTGCCACCGAAATACGCCAACAGTGCCCCGAGACCGCCCATGAAGTTGATTATCCCGTTGGCTTGGGAGCGCTTCTCGCTTGGGGTTATGTCGGGCATAAAGGCAACGACGGGGGAGCGGAACAGTGCCATGAAGAAGTTCATGAAGATTATAGTTCCCATGAATAGGGCAAGGTTTTCATACATCCTCGAAACCGGTATGAGTGCAAACATTATTGCTGCCGAGGGCGCGCCTAGGAGGATATAGGGTTTTCTACGCCCCAGCCTCGTTCGCGTCATATCGCTCAGTGCACCAAGGAACGGGAGCAGTAGGACCGCAAACAGGTTGTCGATGGTCATTATGAAGCCGGTCACCGTCTTGCTGAGGTGGAATGTGTCCTGCAGGAATATCGGTACGTAGGCGTTGTACAGCGCCCATATTATGCTTATACCAAAGAAACCGAAGCCAAGCAGGAATATTCTCGAATATTTGAACTCCAAGTCCTTTCACCTCCATTTCGCCATAGGTTACATTAACGAGGGGAATACATGGATGAAACTTTTAAGACTTGTGAGTTCATTTTTGAGCGGTTGAGAAGGTGACAACTATGAACAGTGAACTGCCCCCCATTTTGGGGCACAGAGGGTTTAGGGGGAGGCTCGAAAACACCATGCCAGCATTCAGAAGGGCCCTCGAATACGCGGATGGAATAGAATTCGACGTCAGGCTTACGGGCGATGGGAGGTTGGTTGCATACCACGAAGATTCCTTCCAGGCAAACGGCTCGTGGTACAGGCTCAAAGAGCTGAGCTTAAGGGAACTAAGGAGACTGCACCCGCTGGGAAGCTTGATCCCAACTGTTGGGGAGGTTCTTCAGAAATTTCCAGGAGTGCTCCTGAATGTGGACGTCAAGGAAACTGATGCAGTTGAAAAGACAATTGAGCTCGTAGGAAGACACAAGGCACTTGGAAAGGCGGTGTTCTCATCGGAGAGTTCTAAGATAGTTCAGGCTATTATCAGGGAGTGCCCGGACTGCAGGGCCGGCTTTTCAATAGTGGGCTATTCCTCACTCTGGTGGATACCAAAACTGGACGGGCTTTACTCCATCCACGTGCCGATTGATGCGGTCACATACATCGGTTATCGACCGCTTGTGGTTCTTCTGCGCGTTCTCAGAAAGCGCGGACTTAAAATTTACCTTTGGAACTACCAAATGGATGAGCTGAGGTGGATTCCGAGGTTTTTATCCTCGGCCGATGTTATAATCTCCGATGACCCCGCGAGACTTAGGAAAAGTTTTTACGCCAAGGGTGTATTGAATGAGGGCGATTCACATGTGGGAACGTGATAGGGTTATCGTCCTTGGGCACAGGGGATACATGAGCGCCTACCCTGAGAACAGCCTTTTGGCATTTAGGAAGGCGATTGAGGCAGGAGCAGATGGAATCGAACTTGACGTCTGGCTGACCAAGGATGGAGAAGCAATAGTGATGCACGATGAGACCATAGACAGGACGAGTGACATGGTCGGAAAGCAGAAGGAGATGACACTAGAAGAGCTGAAGAGGGCAGACATAGGAATGGGCGAAAGAATCCCGACGCTTGAGGAAGTTTTTGAAGTCCTCCCAGAGAATGCCCTAATCAACATCGAGCTTAAAGACACCGATGCGGCAGGAGAAGTCGCTAGAATAGTGACTCGGAACGATCCGGAAAGGGTCATGGTGTCCTCCTTCATCATAGATGCGCTCAGAGAGTACAGGAAGCACGACAGAGAGACCGTGATGGGACTGTTAATAGACCGCGAAGAGGTTGTTCCACTGATTCCAAAGCTGAAGAAAGAGCTCAACCTCTGGTCGATAAACGTCCCCATGGAGGCGATACCCCTCATTGGATTTGAAAAGACGGTTCAGGCCCTCCACTGGGCGCGTTCCCTTGGACTCAGAGTGACACTCTGGACGGAGAGCGACGTCCTATTCTACAAAGATGACAATCTGGCCAGGCTTAAGGGACTGTTCGACGTCGTCATAGCGAACGATGTGAAAAAGATGCTGGAGTATCTTAAAACGCTTGGGCTCAGGTAAAGATTTTTAATTTTTTAGCTTATTTCCACACATGACACTTAGACCCTCCATTAGAACTGCGTCAATAACCGCAGTACTGTCCATAACGGCAATCGCTTATTATCTAACTCTGAAATCGGCTTATTCTTTTGGGGAACTCTACCTCTTACTCTTTTCATGGGTCTCTGTAACGGCTATATCAATAGTTTGCTGGTTTCTCTGCAGGTCCTTTAAGCCCCTGGGCGTATCTCTGTTGTTGATCTTGGTGATGAGCATGTATTTTACCGGTAAGTTTGCCGTCGCCCTCAGTGGGTACTCGGAGAGCATCGGCGAGTACCAGAGGATATCATCAACGTATCAATGGGGGAAGGTGACGGAGGATTACTGCGGAATTATAAGAATATCCGTCCCCTCCGGATCCAGAACACTTTCACACCTAAGGTACTTCGAGAATGAAACGGGAATCAGACTCTACAAAACCCAAGAAGAGGGAGACCTCATAGTGCTTTCAACGGTTGTCACCAGTTCAGATATCGGGGAAATCAAGAATGTCTCCAGGGACATGGGATGGGATGTCTCGTACTTCAACCTTAGCAGTATCTGCAGGAGGGGGAAACTGGAAAAGGGATACAACAAGACCTTGGTAGAACTGTGGATCTCCCCATGGAACGAAGCGGTCCTATCCAACCGTCTTTCAAGGACATCAAGAGTACTGGCCAGCTGGGTGTTCATCGTGTCGTTGGGAACTCTCCTCATAATCATCTCGCGAGATTCTTCATGAAGATTCGGTGGCAAACAGAAAGAGAAGAAAAAGTAACAGGCGATGTTCTCACCAGAACATTTCACCAAAGTTGCTGGCGTTCTCAATTCCCTCGGGAGCCACTATATGCACCGGCTTGTTCACGTCAGAGAACCTGACCTCCTCGTGAACCGTCATGTGGACTTCCACAGGCTTCTTGGAGATTGCGGTTATCGTCATTACAATACTCATGTATGTCTCGATAAAGATCGGCGTTCCATCGTCCCTGAGATGAACCTCGACCCATCCGGATATTGTATCCACGGTCACGCTGCCGGGGAGAGTTCCCCAGACCTCGTCGAGGTAGCCGGTCTGGTTGGTGGCGTTAACGAACTCCCAGAAGGTGACGTTGACGCGGAAGGCATATCCGTCGGCTAGCTTTTTGATGGTCACGTTCTTCCTCTTCAAGAGGTTCTCTATGTAGGCGACGTTGAGTGAACCCTTCGCCTGGGAGTAGATGGTATCATTGCTGGAGACGCGGTACCACTTTCCGTCAACGTTGATGTACGTGCTGGTGCCGTTGACGAAGTAGGGCCAGTCAAAGTTGATGTCCATCCCCATGGTGTGCGTATTCATGCTCATGTTTCCCTTTTCCAAGCCTGCGGTCTTGTTGAACATCCCGATGACGTGACCAGACATCGTTATGTTGACGGCCCTGTTTGTCCTCGGATCAACGAAGTGCATGGTCATCGAGAAGTTCTGGTCGTATTTGGCCGTCTCAATGTTCTCGATGGCGTTCAGAACCTTCTCCTTGGTCAGGCCGACGTTCTCCCCAATGCACCCGCTTGCCAGTACGATGAGACCGACCAGCAAAAGGGCCGTAACCTTCCTCATGGTACTACCTCCCATAGTTTCATCAGAATGTGCGCGGGTGGACTTAAATACTTTTTCTATTCAGATTTTGCACACCACTAATAAAAGTTTACAAAAAGTGGAAAAGTCACCAGGGTTCATTGTCCCATGGATTGGGGTAAGGCACATCACCGAGCCTGCGCCGGAGATACCTCTTCAGCAAGGGCTTGAACCAGCCGATAAGGACCTGCCAGCAACGGGTTTCCTTAACGTCGTAAGTCTTGTAAATATCAACGTAGTCCACCAAGACGCTACTGTTCCCCGGGCCGTAGTTGAGGGAGTGGGTGATGTTGAAGGAAACCTTCCTGAGGGTTTCTTGCTCGTAAACGGCTTTGAGCCGGTAATGGGTGCTCAAAAAACTGCCGTTCTCGTCTCTGGAGAGAACTAAAACGGAGTAATCGCCCGCGCTGATGAGCCTCCTTGACCGGGCCTTCCGCTCGAATTCCGCTATCACCGCGTTGGGGTCGTTGAACTTCCTGGAATCGTTCTCCCCCGGGAAGTAAGAGCTAACGAACTTCACCTCCCACTCGTCGTTTATCTGGTAATAGGCCCGAAGGATGCCTGGGCAGGCGACGCCAAAGCCCATCTCCGAGAACGACATGAAACCCCGGCTTTCAAGCTCATAGCGGTAGGTATAGCCCTCGAAGAACATGGGGACAAGGAGAAGGAGGAGGGCAACCACTAGCGCCCTCCTCAGCCTCGACATACGGACCACCTGGTTCAGCCTCCCCAAGGTCCGAGAACCTCAAAGCTTCCCATCTTTTCTTTGCATTGGCATTCACTACCCTCGCAGTTCTCCCCCTGTTTCCAGATAAAGCGTCCTCCGAGCAGCTTACCGTCTTCGTTTACCCTAAAGAAAGCTATGACCTCGTTCTTGACCCTGACGATATGCCCATTTTCGATGGTTCCTACCGCGTAGCTCTCCACCCAGCGGAGGGTAGCCCGTATCTCATATTCGTTATCACTTACATGGGTCACGTTATCAATGGTCCCTTCCTTTAGAACCCAGGCCGCGAAGTTCATGACGTTCCACTCAACACCTTTGCTATGGAGCGCAAGATCCCAGTTGAGGCCGTAGAATTCATCGCCAGGAAACGCCCTGATAAGCGAGTTTCCGTTACCCGAAGTCACCTTCCAGAAGGCGCTCTGGTTTTTATAGTTCACGCAGGCAAAGATTTCTTCCTTCGTGAGATTGTCAGTAAGCTCCGCCCTCCAGCAGAATGAATCCTGGTTTTCGATGGAAGATATAACGTCTTCCACCGAAGGTGGGCTTTTAATATGGCTTTCTATGGCCCAAATAAACACTGCCAGCAGAAGAACGCTGACAATGATGATCTCTTTTCTCATCGAACCCACCAAAAAAGTTAATGCTGGTTTTGATTATAAGGATTACCCTAAAAAAATAAAAACTAAAGCACCTCGAACTTCTGGAGGAATATCCTGAGGTCAGTCTTAAAAGGCTCCTGAGCGCGTTCTATCTCTCCTCGGAGGAGCTGGAGAAAGTCCTTTTCATCAACGGATTCCTCCCAGAGACGTTTCACTAGACTTTCAAGCCTCTCGTAGTATTCCACGTATGGCCTCGCTTCAAACAGGGCCTCTTCCAGCTTCATACCTCATCCCTCCGTTTGAACCAGTAGTACCAAAGCCGGTCGACGTCCTCGGCCTGACCCATTATCAGGAAGTAGCGGAGTATTGCGAGGTTCACGAGTATGAGCAGTATAAGGATGATGTTGTACGCCGGAACCTCGCGGCTCAGGAAGGCGTAGTAGTCCCAGATGAAGTGTAAGAGCATCGCGAGGAGAAAGTACGGCGTAAGGGAGTCTATCTTTCCCTCGGCTTTCATTCCGTAGCCAACACCTATCACCGCACTCCAGGCACCGTGGGCGAACGGCGTCAGGAACGCCCTCACGATGGTCACTGAGACACCGTATCCCAGCCCATAGAGGAAGTTCTCCGTCGCAGCAAAACCCAGTCCAGCGGCAACACCGTAGACGAGACCGTCCATTATACCATCCATCTGGTTGGCTTTGAATGGCCACCTTATTGCCAGCGCCTTTGCCGGCTCCTCAACGATTCCGGCAATCATGGCCACGTAGAAAGCCGTCGTCGGGAGAACCGGGGTGACGGCTCCCCCCAGCGTCAGGAAACTCTCTATTATGTAAGCTATGCCGACTGAGATCGTCGCTCCCAGTAGGAAGGTCCCTATGACGTACCTCCTGGGCTCGGGTTCATACCTGTCGGCGTGATAGAAGTACCAGAGTATCACCAGGGCAGGCGCGTATGCGAAGAACACCAGGGCACTCAATACGTCCATACCTCATTCCACCAGAGGGAAATAGGGAAAGAAGAATTTAAATCTTTAGCATTTTCCAAGAAGTTCCTCCAAATCCACCCCCTGACTCTTAAGGTAGTCCACAAGGGGCTCCGGAGGTTTTACAGAGACGGAGTTAACGTTCTGTATTTCTATCTTTACCTCGTCCACCCACCTCTGCCCATCCCTTCTGTAGTATGTTCTCTGGACTATCTCGACAGGAATAAGGTCTTTGGTCAGTTTTACCGTCACGGTGCCACTGTAGTCCTTTTCATTCCCCTTTTCGCTCCAGATCGTGTGGTTGACAGTGATGAGATAGTAGTCGGCCTCCGCCGTCACGGTCGCGTTTTCAAGCGGAAAATCCTTCCACAGGTTGTCTAGAAGTGTTGAGTTCATCTCCGGCCCTTTACCAGTATCATAACACGAGAACTGCCAGTTTACAAGGCCGCTCTTGTTCGTCAGCGTTACAAACCCGGCCTTGGTGGTGTAGTAGTAAACGGCGTAGATGAGCCTGCCCGTCTTGTTGGCCACTGTAACCGAGGATTTCATCTTGTTTTCCTTGTCTATGGCAACAGAGGAGTGGAGCGTCGCAGCGAGTTTGGTTCCGTTGTACGTTTTAACGTCCATAACGTACTCATAGCTATTTATTCCAGCAACGGCGCTCTCAAGCTGCTCCTTCGTGAAGGGCAGATTTGATGACGTCGTTGTGGTAGTTGTGGAGTTGCTTCCCCCAGAGGAGATGCACCCTGAAACGAGAATCATGAGAACGAGCATCGCGCCGATGATTCCCAGGGATCTCTTTCTCATCCTATCACCCGGAGAGTAGTTCAGCTCCAGGTATTAAAAGGTTGGCATCAGAGCGAGCCCAAGACCCTGCTCAAGTCGGCGAGTCTGCCGAAGTCCAGGAGTTCCTCGTCCAGAGGAACCAGAAGCCTCGCGCTGGAGACGTCATATACCCTGAGGAATGGGGAAACTATCTCCCTGAGCACGTCGTTTCCGTACGCCCAGGGACTAAAGGCTGGAAGGACGATCAGTTTCTCACCCATCAAGAAGACGGGCACCTTGACGAGCGCTCCCACCTCATCGCGGAGGCGTATCGATGGATGCTCGTGTCCTATGATGAAGCGCTCCCCATCGACGAGTTTGTGACCATGGACCAGCTTCCATCCGGCAAGTTCAAACTCATCAACGATCTCGACGCCCAGCTCCTTGAGCCAGAGGATTCCAACGTCGTGGTTGCCCCTAACGAGAATCAGCTCGTCAACTAAAGGTCCAACCTCTTCAACGAACGCCCTCAGCTCTTCCCTCTCCCGCCACTCGGGCACGAAGGAGTGCTTCAGGTCACCATCCACGACGAGTATTTTCGGCTTTTCCCGCTCGAGGAGGGACTTCAGCCTTCCAACGACTTCGTTGAACACCCGGGGCAGGTAAAAGCCCTCCCTCGCCATGCTGACTTCGTAGCCCAGGTGGAGGTCCGCTATGATGAGCACCCTCCCGAGTTTCAGCGCTTTGCCCGGTAGCGGTGTGGGTCTCATGTGTCGGAGTTTGGCCTTCGACTTTTAAACTTTGTTAGGGCAACCGAAAAGGTTTTAAATCTGTCCACAAAGGGAACAATGGTGAGTAAAAATGCCCTATATTGGATTCGTGAGGAGTCCGCACGGACCGGTCAAAACGTACGAACTCATACTGAGAGAGCTGGAAAGAAGGGGCTTTTCCATCGAGTTCTCAAAGCACCACTGGGCGGGCGACCTGCCCTTCGGCCTGGTGATGGCGGAAACGAACAGGGGAGAGGTGGCCGTGAGGTGGGCCCTGGGAAGGGAGTTCATGATGGAGCTCGAGGAGGTTGACAAGGAAACCTACGACGAGTTCGTCGAGGACACGATAGAATACACCAATGCGGATTCAGGTTGAGCGCTCCTGTTTAATCCTTTCTATCACGTCGAATATGCTCCACAGATCGCGTATCACATGAAGGTGTGGTATTAGGGCGAGCCTCTCGCGGTTTTTCTCGACGAACTTCGCACTGAACGGGAAGTAGTACCAGACGTACTCGGTGTTCTCATCGCCATGCCCTATGAATCGCCAGGGCTTGTCGTCAACCCATACAAATATCTCCTCCCCGTACTTCTCCCGAACCTTTCTGAAGGCTTCGTCTATCGTCATTTCACGCCCGAAAACTATAACATCGTCAAAGAGATCGTAGATCCCCATCTCCTTAAGCCTTCTAACCTTCATCCCGTCAATGAAATCCTCGGCCGAGAAGGAAATGACCGTGTGGCCATCCTCCCTGAGTTTCTTCAGCAGTTCTGGGGCATCGTCGAGGGGCTTGCTCAGCTTTGCCCTCTCCTCGAACCATGTCTCGAAGAATTTCGTGCGCAGAAAGAAGGGTGGCTTCGAAGTTTTCTTGTGGCTTCCAAAGGTGGGTCTCTCGAAGTAGTTCTCCAACTTGGTGAGTGCTTTGGCCCAGAGACCTTTGAGGGGGAGCCAGCGGTACCGTTTCTCTAAGGCCCTCTTGAAGGCTTCCTCTATGCATGAATACGTGTCAGCCAGTGTGCCGTCGAAGTCGAATCCTATTATCATGATGACCCCTCCCAAAGCTTTCCAATACGGGCTTTAAGGGTTTTCTTTCAGGATCCCAAACACAAAGCATATAACAATGCCGACCCTATTTTCAACGACTGTCTTAAAGTTCAGAGGGTGATACGCATGGGAAGGCACTACCTCCCCAACGCTGCGCATAGGGATGAGATGCTCGAAGATATAGGTTTTTCTTCCATTGGGGAGCTCTTCTCCGACGTTCCAAAGGGCATGGTCAAGGAGTTCAACCTCCCCGACGGAAAGAGTGAGTACGAGGTCTTTCTCGAACTCAACGAGGTTCTCTCCAAAAACAGAACCGTTCTTGAGATGCCCAGCTTCCTTGGAGCTGGGACGTACTTCCACTACGTTCCAGCCCACGTGAAATACCTCATCGAGAGAAGCGAGTTCCTGACGGCTTACACGCCCTACCAGCCGGAGATAAGCCAGGGAATGCTCCAGGCACTCTTTGAGTACCAGAGTCTCATCGCGGAACTCGTTGGGCTACCAATAGTTAACGCCTCAATGTACGACTGGGGAACGGCTATGGCCGAGGCAGCTTTGATGACCGCAAGGGTTACTAAAAGAAACAAGTTCATAGCTCCCAAAGCACTCAGCCCAGAGAAGAAAAGGGTTCTCCACACCTACACCGCAGGCCCGGGGCTGGAGATCGAGTACGTGGACTGGAACGAAAACGGCCAGTTGAGCCTGGAGAAGCTCAAGGAGGCGGTTGATGGCGCCGCTGGGGTGTACATAGAGATTCCAAACTTCTTCGGAATGCTCGAGGAGGAAATCATCGCCATCGGCGAAATCGCTCATGACGCTGGAGCGCTCTTCGTAGTCGGCGTCGATCCAACGATCCTCGGTGTGGTGGAGGCACCCGGGGAACTAGGAGCCGATGTTGTCGTTGGAGAGGCGGCTTACTTCGGCAGCCCAATGAACTTCGGCGGCCCGAGGGCGGGGATATTCGCGGTTAAGAATGACAGGAAGCTGATAAGACAGATGCCCGGAAGAATAATCGGAATGACCAAAGACGCCGAGGGAAGGAGGGCCTTCGTCATGACCCTCCAGACCAGGGAGCAGCACATAAGACGCGCCAAGGCAACTTCGAACATATGTTCAAATGAGGCGCTAGTGGCTGTTGCAGCGGCAATACACCTTGCGACCCTTGGGCCGAAGGGTTTAACCGAACTCGGAGAAGTCATCCTCAAGAACACCGCATACCTCAAGAAGAGGCTTTCAGAGGTCGCCGAGATTCCTTTCAAAGGAATCAACTTCAAGGATGTTCTTGTGAGGTTCAGCAAGCCCTACAACGAGATACACGAGGCCCTTCTTGGGAGGAACGTCCACGGCGGCTACTACATTGGGGAGCACTTCCCGGAGCTGGGAGAGAGCGCTCTCTTCGCCGCAACTGAGACCACGCGAAAAGAATGGGTCGATGCACTAATAGAGGCCCTCAAGGAGGTGGCCTGAATGTTCCGCCAGGCCAAGTGGAACGAACCGCTCATCTTTGAGCTTTCCCATGAGGGAAGGGTCGGCTACACCATGCCAAAGCCTATTGAGAACGTTGAGGTTGAAATTCCGGAGAGGCTGAGGAGAAAAAGCCCGCTCAACCTTCCCGAGCTGAGCGAGCCTGAGGTCGTCAAGCACTATACGAGACTAAGCGAGATGAACTACGGCGTTGACTCGGGCATATACCCTCTCGGTTCCTGTACAATGAAGTACAATCCCAAGATAAACGAGGAGATAGCCGGCCATCCGGGAGTTGCCTACGTGCATCCCTACCAGGACGAGAGAACCGTCCAGGGAGCGCTAAGGATAATGTGGGAGCTGGAACAGTGGTTGAAAGAGATAACCGGCATGGACCGCTTCACCCTCCAGCCGGCTGCCGGAGCGAACGGCGAGTTCACCGGAGTGATGGTAATTCGGGCCTACCACCTCGACAGGGGGGACACCCAGAGGATGGAGATGCTCGTTCCAGACTCTGCCCATGGAACTAATCCCGCCAGTGCCGCCATGGCAGGCTTCAAGGTCATCGAGATACCCTCCAACGAGAACGGAACCGTTGACCTCGAGGCACTGGAGAACGCCGTGAGCGAGAGAACCGCGGGTTTAATGCTCACGAACCCCAACACCCTCGGCATCTTCGAGGACGAGATACTTGAGATAGCAAAGATAGTCCACAAGGCAGGTGGGCTTCTCTACTACGACGGGGCAAACCTCAACGCGGTCCTCGGAAAGGTCAGGCCCGGAGATATGGGCTTTGACGTCGTACATCTCAACCTGCACAAGACGTTCTCGACCCCGCATGGCGGCGGGGGCCCTGGTAGCGGGCCAGTTGGCGTCAAGGACTTCCTCAAGGACTACCTGCCGGTTCCGCTCGTGGGCTACGACGAGGAGAACGATCGCTATTACCTCGACTACAACGTGCCAAAGAGCATAGGCAAGGTGAAGGAGCTCTACGGCAACTTTGCTGTGATGGTCAGGGCGTTAACATACTTAAAGGTGATGGGCAGGGAAGGCCTCAGGGAGGTCAGTGAGATAGCCGTTCTCAACGCCAACTACCTCACCCAGAAGCTGAAGGGAACGAGGGGCTACGAGCTGCCCCATAAGGAGCTCAGGAAGCACGAGGTTGTGTTCAGTGCAGAACCCATGAAGAAGGAAACGGGGGTTAAAGCCCTTGACGTGGCTAAGAGGCTTCTCGACTTTGGAATGCACGCTCCGACCATCTACTTCCCGCTGATAGTCCACGAGGCGCTCATGATAGAACCCACCGAGACCGTCAGCAAGGAGGAACTCGACGCGTACGTCGAGGCTCTGAAGAGGATAAGTGAGGAAGCCTACAGCAACCCGGAGGTCGTCAAGAACGCACCCCACAACACAGCGGTGAAGAGGGTGGACGACGTTCTGGCGGCAAAGAGACCGATAATCACCTGGCGGATGTACAGGGAGCTGAAGGAGAAGGGAGAGGTCGATATCTAAGGAACACGGCCCCCTCTCTTTTTGGCAATTCTTTTCTATTATCTTTGTCCGCTATTACCCACATATGTACCAAAAAATTAATAAAGACCCGTCCGGATCAATATGTAATAGGAAAATTACATATGGGTGATGGAGATGGACAAGATCCTTGGGAAGTATGCGGCCCTCCATTATGAGGACGTCATTGAGGAATATGAGGTGCCCGTGAGGGGGTTTCTCTTCAAGGACGGCAGGCTTGAGGGAGTGTACGTGAAAGGCGGCATCCTTCCGGTCACGGAGGAGCTTCCGAGGGACGTTCACGAGGACATCCTCAGGGGGAGGAGCGGAAAGAAGCTAATTGTGAGGGAAGTGAGATACGCCGGAGCGGAGGTTCTTGAGGTCTACATCCAGGATGGTTACAGAACGTGGCCTGTTCACGTGACCCGGCTTCCAGATGGAAGTGGAACGTAGCCTACCACTAAGGGAGCTTCCACTCAAAAGGTCTATCCGCTCAAGCAGCGTTTTCAGAAGAGTTTCATGGTGGGCCCGGGGGGCTTTGAACCCCCGACCACGCGGTTATGAGCCGCGCGCTCTGACCAGGCTGAGCTACGGGCCCACGAATGGCGCCGCCGCCCGGACTCGAACCGGGGACCGCCGGATTAACAGTCCGGCGCTCTACCGACTAAGCTACGGCGGCACGACCCAATGTAGGGAATACAGGGGGGATTTATAAAACTTACGGTGATGGTCAGGCTGGAGAGAAAACTTTATATTCTGCGCTAGCTCTCTTAAAACCGTGCCCCGGTAGCCTAGCCTGGCGGGGCGGCGGACTTGTAATCCGCCGGTCGCGGGTTCAAATCCCGCCCGGGGCTCCATTACAGCCCCTGCTCTGCATGTTGGGACTTTTGTCTCAACACGTCGGGAAGCTTCGCTCCCCACGAGGCGTTGATGGAAACTTCGGGCAATTCTAAGGTGCTTATTTTCCTCACGTTTAGTCTCCAATTGCTGGCCTTACGATTTGTCCTAAAATAAAATTTCCGAGGATCTTTGTTGACTACTGGCCCAGTAGGTGCCAAGTAGAGCTAGGGGGCGCCAATATTTCAGCAACCAAGGCACCAAATTCAGTTGTTCACGTGGATACGCTTTGGCAATGGCACATTCAGGATTTGGAGCCCTCTTATTTTTCTAATTTTCATGAAAAGTTGACCAAGTTTACCCCCATGTTTGCCAAAATATGGCCATTAAAACCTCTAAAAAATGGCATAAAGACAATCTTTTTGGCAAGAGATGTCAAAATTCCAATCGATTTTGGAAGCCCGATCAGTTTTCAGTAAGTTCGAACATCGAACCCGTGCTGAGTCTTTATAAGCCTTTCCCATGAGGGGTGAACATAGGGGTGCATCAAGGTAGCTTTTCGACATGAAAAAGGTTCTTAAACTTTTCGTAACCGATATAAACCCCTGTGGGCGAGTTATCACTCGAAAAGCTTATATACCGAAACCCGCAGGTGGGAGGTAGTGATAATCGTTCTTAAAAAATGTTAAGGGGGCAATTCTCGGTGGCGGCGAAAAAAGAATTTGATATATTCACCCACGAACTGGTTCCTGAGCACAGAATACTGAGCGAGGAGGAGAAGGAAGAACTCCTCAGAAAGTACAGAATTAGGATTTCCCAGCTTCCGCAGATCAAGGCTTCAGACCCTGCTGTTGTCGCTCTTGGCGCAAAGCCCGGAGATGTTCTTGAGATCAAAAGGAAGAGCCCGACGGCGGGCTACTATTACTACTACCGCCTGGTGGTTGAGGACTGATTCTGCGAGGTGAGATTATGGCATCGAGAGGACCGACCGTTGTTGATGTTACTCCCGACGACCTCTGGCTCGTTATGGAGGCATACTGGAAGGAGAAGGGACTCGTTAGACAGCACCTTGACTCTTACAACGCCTTCATCGACTATGGGATGCAGAAGGTCATAGACGAGTTCGGCGGCATCAAGCCGGACATCCCCGACTTCGAGGTTAAGTTTGGAAAGGTCCGCCTCGGCGAACCCGAATTCCAGGAGGCCCAGGGGCAGAGAAAGCCCCTCTACCCGATGGATGCCCGCATAAGGAACCTCACTTACTCCGCCCCGCTGTACCTGGAACTCATTCCCGTCGTCAACGGTATCGCCCAGGAGGCCGTCGAGGTTCGCATCGGAGAGCTTCCGATAATGCTCAAATCCAAGGCGTGCAGACTCTACGGCCTCAGCGACGAAGAGCTGATAAAGCTCGGCGAAGACCCAAAGGACCCGGGAGGATACTTCATTATAAACGGTTCTGAAAGGGTTATTGTCTCTATCGAAGACCTCGCTCCGAACAAGACCCTTGTTGAGAGGGACGAGAGGCAGAACAGGGTGATAGCCAAGTGCTTCTCCTACAGACACGGCTACAGAGCTTTAATCACCGTTGAAAGGAGAAAGGACGGAATTCTCTACGTCAACATCCCGAACGTTCCAAGGCCCGTCAAGTTCGTCTATGTCATGCGCGCGCTGGGCGTTCTCAGCGACAAAGAGATAGTCGAAGCCGTGAGTGATGATCCAAGAATACAGCAGGTTCTCTTCGACAACCTTGAGGACGCAAGCGACATAACCACCCAGGAAGATGCGCTCGACTACATAGGAAAGCTCGCCCTTCCCGGCCAGCCGAAGGAGTACAGGCTCAGAAGAGCCCAGCACATAATAGACAACAACCTCCTACCCCATATGGGCGTTGAGGAAAAAGATAGGAGCGCGAAAGCTTACTATCTCGGCATGATGGCCCTCAAGGTTCTTGAACTTTCGCTCGGACTCCGCGGTGAGGACGATAAGGATCACTACGCCAACAAGAGGCTTAAGTTAGCGGGAGACCTCCTCAGAGACCTCTTCCGTGTTGCCTTCGGCCAGCTAGTCAAGGACATGCAGTACCAGATGACCAAGACCTACCAGAGAAAGGGTGAGCGTTACACTTTCGAGAACATCCAGCGCTTTGTGAGGAACTCGATAAGGCCCGACGTTCTCAGCGAGAGGATTGAGCACGCTTTAGCGACCGGTGCCTGGCCGGGTGGAAGAACCGGTGTGAGCCAGCTCCTCGACAGAACCAACTACATGTCAACTCTCTCCCACCTCAGGCGTGTCACTTCCCCGCTCAGCAGGGATCAGCCCCACTTCGAGGCGCGTGACCTTCACGGTACCCACTGGGGCAGGATATGTCCCACCGAGACTCCAGAGGGTCCGAACTGTGGTCTCGTTAAGAACCTCGCCCTGATGGCCCAGATAACCACCGGAATCCCTGAGGAAGAAGCCAGGGAGTATCTCAACAGGCTCGGGGTTATCCCGATAGAGGAACAGAGGCCGAATCCAAACCTCTGGCGTGTCTACCTAAACGGTGTTCTCATCGGAACCGTTGAGGACGGAGAAAGCCTCGTGAACAGGATAAGAACCGACAGGAGAAGCGGAAGAATCAGCGACGCAATCAACGTTGCCCTCTACCAGGACGAGGAGGTTAGGGAGATATACGTCAACAGCGACGACGGCAGGGTTAGAAGACCGCTCATCATAGTTGAAAACGGCAAGCCAAAGCTCACCAAGGAACACATCGAGGGAATAAAGAACGGCACCCTCACCTGGAGCGACCTCGTAAAGATGGGCGTCATCGAGTATCTCGATGCAGAGGAGGAGGAAAACGCCTACGTTGCCACCTGGCCGTGGGAAGTCACTGAAGAGCACACTCACCTCGAACTCATGCCCGCTGCAATACTCGGTATTCCAGCTTCACTCGTTCCATACCCGGAGCACAACGCGGCTCCGCGTAACACTTACGGCGCTGGTATGGCCAAGCAGAGCCTCGGCCTCGGCTGGGCCAACTTCAGGATCCGTGTTGACACCCGCGGGCACCTCATGCACTACCCCCAGGTTCCGCTCGTTAACTCGAGGATAATGAAGGCCGTCGGTTTCGAGGAGAGGCCTGCCGGTCAGAACTTCGTCGTTGCTGTCCTCAGCTACGGCGGATACAACATGGAAGATGCAGTTATCATGAACAAGGCCTCCATAGAGCGCGGTCTTGCTCGCTCAACCTTCTTCAGAACCTACGAGGCCGAGGAGAAGAGGTACCTCGGCGGTCAGACCGACCGCTTCGAGGTCCCTGACCCAACCATACAAGGCTATCTCGGTGAGAAGTACTACAGGCACCTCGATGAGGACGGTATAATCTTCCCCGAGTCAAAGGTTTCCGGCAAGGACGTCCTCGTTGGAAGGACCTCACCGCCGAGGTTCCTTGAGGAGCAGAGCGGCCTCGGAGGTATAATCCTCCAGGAGAGGCGCGAAACGAGCGTTGCCGTCAGGCCGAGCGAGAGGGGCATCGTCGACAAGGTTATCCTGACCGAGACGGGCGACGGAACCAAGCTCGTCAAGGTAACCGTCAGGGATCTCCGTATCCCCGAGTTCGGAGACAAGTTCGCGAGCAGACACGGCCAGAAGGGTGTCATAGGCCTCATCGTCCCGCAGGAGGACATGCCCTGGACCGAGAGCGGAATCGTCCCAGACCTCATAGTCAACCCGCACGGTATCCCGAGCCGTATGACCGTCGGGCAGCTGATTGAGGCTATCGGCGGAAAAGTCGCGGCGCTGAAGGGAAGGCGCGTTGACGGCACAGCCTTCATCGGTGAGCCCGAGGAGAAGCTCAGGAAGGAGCTTGAGGAGCTCGGATTCAAGCACAGCGGAAGGGAAGTCATGTACGACGGCATAACCGGAAGGCGCCTTGAGGCAGACATATTCGTCGGCGTCATCTACTACCAGAGGCTCCACCACATGGTCGCCGACAAGATGCACGCGCGCTCAAGGGGTCCGGTGCAGGTTCTCACCAAGCAGCCGACCGAGGGAAGGGCAAGGGAAGGCGGTCTCAGGTTCGGTGAGATGGAGCGTGACGTCCTCATCGGCCACGGTGCTGCGATGCTGCTCATTGAGCGTCTCCTTGAGGAGAGTGACAAGACCGAGGTATGGGTCTGCGAGAGCTGTGGACATCTGGCACTCGAAGACAAGCGCAGAGGAAAGGTCTACTGCCCTGTCTGCGGAGAGGAAGAGAAGATAAGCAAGGTGGAGATGAGCTACGCCTTCAAGCTGTTGCTGGACGAGCTGAAGGCGATGGGAATAAGGCCGTCTCTCAACATAGTTGATAGGGTGTGATCACCATGCAGTCGATGAAAAAGGTCATCGGGAGTATTGAGTTCGGAATCCTCTCACCCCAGGAAATCAGAAAGATGAGCGCGGCCGAGATAAGCGTCCCCGACACGTACGACGATGACGGTTACCCCATTGAGGGCGGCCTCATGGACAAGAGGCTTGGTGTCATCGACCCCGGACTGCGCTGTGAGACCTGCGGAGCGAGAGCCGGGGACTGTCCCGGCCACTTCGGTCACGTTGAACTCGCCAGACCGATAATCCACGTCGGTTTCGCCAAAACGATCCACCGCGTTCTGGAGAGCACCTGCCGCGAGTGCGGGAGGATAAAGCTCACCGACGAGGAGATAGAGGAGTACACCCACAAGTTCGAGGTCATGGGCGACAGGAAGAAGGCCAAGGACAGGCTCATCAAGGAGATACACAAGAAGGCCAAGGAGAGAATGGTCTGCCCGCACTGCGGTGCCCCTCAGTTCCCGATTAAGTTCGAGAGGCCGACCATCTACTGGGAGCTCAGGAAGGACGAGGAGGGCAACGAGTACAAGCACAGGATGATGCCGAGCGAAGTTAGAGACAGGCTTGAGAAGATACCCGACAAAGACCTCCATCTCCTCGGCCTGCACCCGGAGAAGGCCAGGCCAGAGTGGATGGTCCTCACGGTCCTTCCGGTTCCGCCGGTTACAATGAGACCGTCAATCACCCTGGAGAGCGGTATTCGCGCTGAGGACGACCTCACCCACAAGCTCGTCGATATTATCCGCATCAACAACCGCCTTAAGAGCAACATCGAGGCAGGCGCGCCACAGCTTATCATCGAAGACCTCTGGGACCTCCTCCAGTACCACGTCACCACCTACATCAACAACGAGACCTCGGGAATCCCGCCGGCCAAGCACAAGAGCGGAAGACCCCTCAAGACCCTCGCTCAGAGGCTCAAGGGCAAGGAGGGAAGATTCAGAGGAAACCTCAGCGGTAAGCGCGTTAACTTCTCCGCTCGTACCGTCATCAGCCCCGACCCGATGATAAGCATCAACGAGGTCGGTGTCCCGATAGCTGTAGCCATGGAGCTCACAGTTCCAGAGAAGGTAACCGAGTTCAACTTCGAGAAGCTCAAGAAGATGGTCCTAAACGGGCCCGAGAAGTATCCGGGCGCCAACTACGTTATAGACCCCGAAGGAAGGAGAATACGCCTCATGGAGAACAACCTCGAGCTCATCGCGGAAAAGCTCGACCTGGGCTGGACGGTTGAGAGACACCTGCTGGACGGCGACATAGTCCTCTTCAACAGACAGCCATCCCTGCACAGAATGAGTATAATGGCCCACCGCGTTAGGGTTATGCCCTACAGAACCTTCCGCCTTAACCTTGCAGTCTGCCCGCCATACAACGCGGACTTCGACGGTGACGAGATGAATCTCCACGTGCCACAGACGGAAGAGGCCCAGGCTGAGGCAAAGATACTCATGGAGGTTCAGAATCACATCATCTCGCCGAGGTATGGAGGCCCGCTCATCGCGGGAATCCAGGACCACATATCCGGCGGTTACCTGCTCACGCGCGAGGGAGCCTACTTCACCCGCTCAGAGGTCGAACAGATGCTCATGTTCGCCGGCGTTGACGTGGAGGAGCTCCCCAAGCCGGACAAGGTTGAGAACGGCGTTGAGCTCTGGAGCGGAAAGACGATATTCTCGCTCCTCCTGCCGGACGACCTTACTATCTGGTACCGCAACAAGCTCTGCGACGAGCCAGAGCGCTGTGAGGCTCTCGAGAAGCTCATAGAGGAGAAGCTAATCCCCGACGAGGAGGAGGTCAGAAAGCTCGCCTACGACGGCTTTACCTACATCCTCAACGGGAAGCTCCTCAGCGGTGCGATAGACAAGAAGGCCTACGGAAGGGAGGACGGAAAGCTCCTCGACCTCATAGTGAGGGAGTACGGCGTCGAGAGGGCGAGGCAGTTCCTCGACCAGGTCACCAAGCTCGCGATCTGGGTCATAACCCACAAGGGCTTTACCACTGCGATAGACGACGAGGACCTTCCGAGCGAGGCCCTCGACAGGATTAAGGAGATAATCCGCGAGGCCGAGGAGAGGGTTAACAGACTCATAGAGGCTTACAAGAACGGCGAGCTCGAACCGCTACCGGGCAAGACCCTCGAAGAAACTTTAGAGAGCAACATAATGGCAGTCCTAGCTGAGGCGCGTGATAACGCGGGTAAGGTCGCCGAGAGATACCTCGGTATGAACAACCACGCGGTCATAATGGCCAAGACCGGTGCGAGGGGTAAGATGCTCAACATCACCCAGATGGCAGCGATGCTCGGCCAGCAGTCCATCCGTGGAAAGCGCCTCTACCGCGGCTACCGCGGAAGGGTTCTCACGCACTTCAAGCCGGAAGACCTCGGAGCCAGGGCGAAGGGATTCGTCACCAACTCCTACAAGAGCGGGCTTACGCCCCAAGAGTACTTCTTCCACGCTATGGGTGGACGTGAGGGACTTGTCGACACCGCGGTCAGGACGGCGCAGAGCGGTTACATGCAGCGCAGGCTCATCAACGCACTCCAGGACCTCAAGGTGGACTACGACGGAACCGTCAGGGATCCAACGGGCATCATCGTACAGTTCAAGTACGGCGAGGATGGAATAGACCCAATGAAGAGCTGGGGAGGCAAGACCGTGGACGTTGATAGGGTGATTATAAAAACCCTGCTCAAAGTGAGGGGGAAGGGGTGAGATAGATGGTCGCTGCAAAAACCATCAAGAGCATGGTTGACAAGGCCGAGCTTCCTGACAACATCAAGGAAGAGCTCTACAACAAGCTCATCGAGTACAACAAGAAGTACAAGCTCAAAAAGGCCGAGGTCCAGGCCATCATAGATGAGGCCGTCAATGAGTACCAGAGGGCCCTCATCGAGCCGGGCGAGGCGATAGGAACGGTCGCCGCACAGTCCATCGGTGAGCCGTCAACGCAGATGACCCTCAACACCTTCCACTACGCGGGTGTTGCTGAAATCAACGTCACCCTCGGTCTGCCGAGGATCATCGAGATCGTCGATGCAAGGAAGAACCCCTCAACGCCGATTATGACTGTCTACCTCGACGAGAAGCACCGCTATGACCGCGAGAAGGCCCTGGAAGTTGCGAGACGCATTGAGGGAACGAGCCTTGAGAACCTTGCAAGGGAGATGAGCATAGACATCCTCAACTTTGAGTTCATAGTCGAAATAGACCCTGAGAGGCTCGAAAAGGCCGGTCTCGACATGGAAAGGATCCAGAGAAAGCTGGAGAGCTCCTTCAAGAGCGCCGAGTTTGAAGTTGACGGATACACCGTCATAATGCGCCCCAAGAAGGTCGGGAAGCTCTCCGACCTGAGGAGGCTCTCCGAAAAGGTTAAAAAGCACCGCCTTAAGGGTCTCTCGGGCGTCGGGAAGACCATCATAAGGAAGGAAGGCGACGAGTACGTCATCTACACCGAGGGCTCCAACTTCAAGCAGGTCATTAAGGTTCCGGGCGTTGATCCTACGAGAACAAGAACAAACAACATCCACGAGATTGCCGAGGTGCTCGGCATTGAAGCGGCAAGGAACGCCATCATAGAGGAAATCGTCAACACGATGCGCGAGCAGGGTCTTGAGGTTGACGTCAGACACATCATGCTCGTCGCCGATATGATGACGCTCGACGGCGTGATACTGCCCATAGGCAGGCACGGTATAGTTGGGGAGAAGGCCAGCGTGCTTGCCAGGGCCGCTTTCGAGATCACCACCCAGCACCTCTTCGAGGCGGCTGAGAGGGGTGAAACCGACCCGCTCAACGGTGTCGTCGAGAACGTCCTCATCGGACAGCCCGTACCCGTCGGTACGGGAATCGTCAAACTGGCAATGAATCTCCCCCTGAGACCGAAAAGGGAGTAGGGAGGTGTAGTTAATGGTTGACTTTGCATTCGAGCTTAGGAAGGCTGAGGAGACCGGAAAGATAATCATGGGTGCCAAGAAGAGCATCCAGTACGCCAAGATGGGTGGGGCCAGGCTGATTATAGTCGCCAGGAACGCCAGGCCCGACATCAGAGAGGACATCGAGTACTACGCCAAGCTCAGCGGCATACCGGTTTACGAGTTCGAGGGAACCAGCGTCGAGCTCGGAACCCTCCTCGGAAGGCCGCACACCGTTTCGGCCCTCGCCGTGATAGACCCCGGTGAGAGCAAGATACTGGCCTTGGCTGGGGGTAAGGAGTAATGCCGCTTAAGCTCAACACAGACCAGATCAAGTTCATAGCGCTCTTCGAGAGCATGACCGGAGCGACCGTCATGGACTGCCTCATAGACACGAACAGGAACAGGCTCATCTACGTCATCAAGAAGGGCGAGATGGGACTGGCCCTTGGAAAGAAGGGAGCTAACGTCAAGCGTGTCCAGAACATGCTCGGAAAGGACATAGAGCTCATCGAGCACTCGGAGAACCCCGAAGAGTTCTTAAGGAACATTTATAAGAGCCTCGGGGTTAAGGTTAAAAAGGTTCACATCACTGAGAAGCGTGATGGTAAAAAGGTCGCCCTCCTCGATATAGGCCCGCGTGAAAAGCCGCGCGCCATCGGAAGGGGCGGCCAGAACATCAACCTCGTGAAAGAGCTGATGGAGAGACACCACGGCATTCATGATGTGATCATAATTTGAGGTGATGATCATGCCTGGAAAGAAGGCCCCGTATGGAGAGTTTGCCGGTAGGAAGCTCAAGCTCAAGAGAAAGAAGTTCCGCTGGAGCGACATCAGGTACAAGAGGAGAGTCCTCAGGCTCAAGGAGAAGAGCGACCCGCTTGAGGGTGCTCCGCAGGCCAAGGGAATCGTCCTTGAGAAGATCGCGGTTGAGGCAAAGCAGCCGAACTCAGCTATGCGTAAAGCAGTCCGTGTCCAGCTCATCAAGAACGGTAAGGTCGTTACCGCATTCACCCCCGGTGACGGAGCTATAAACCACATCGACGAGCACGACGAGGTCATCATCGAGGGAATCGGCGGTCCTAAGGGCGGTTCCATGGGTGATATACCGGGAATCAGGTACAAGGTCGTCAAGGTGAACAGGGTTTCCCTCAAGGAGCTCGTCAAGGGAAGGAAGGAGAAGCCGAGGAGGTGAAGTGAATGGCCAAGGCAATCACCGAGCGCTTTTACCAGCCCAAGGAGCTTAAGGTCATGGGCAGATGGAGCGTTGAGGACGTCGTTGTGAACGACCCGTCACTCAGGCCCTACATCAACCTTGATGCCCGTATACTCCCGCACAGCCACGGAAGACACGCCAAGAAGTCCTTTGGAAAGGCCCAGGTTCACATCGTCGAGCGCTTGATTAACAAGGTCATGCGCAGCGGCGCCAGCGGCCACAAGGTCGGCGGCCACTTCATGAGAAGGGAGCACCGCTCGCTCATGAGCAAGAAGATGAAAGCTTATGAGGTCGTCAAGGAGGCCTTCATGATCATCGAGAGGAGGACCAAGCAGAACCCCATTCAGGTTCTCGTGAGAGCCATAGAGAACTCCGCCCCGAGGGAAGATACCACCACCATCGCCTTCGGTGGAATCCGCTACCACATGGCGGTTGACGTTTCCCCGCTCAGGAGGCTCGACATAGCCCTCAAGAACATCGCCCTTGGAGCGAGCGCCAAGTGCTACAGGAACAAGACCAGCTACGCCCAGGCCCTCGCCGAGGAGATAATCGCCGCCGCCAACAAGGACCCGAAGAGCTTCGCCTACAGCAAGAAGGAAGAGATCGAGAGGATCGCCCAGTCCTCACGCTGAGGGCTGGCTGGTTTCTCCTTTCCTATTCTCTTGGCTTTTGTCCAAAAATTAAAGGTCAGTGGGCCAGCGCTTTTCCGAGCCACTTGGCGAGGGCCACTATCGTCAGTATCGGCGGCATTCCCGGAGAATGCGGCAGAACGCTGGCGTCACAGACGTGAAGGTTTCTGACCCTTGTCTCAAGGTAGCCATCAACCACGGTTCCGATGGTCGCGGTTCCACCCACGTGGGCTCCCTCGGGCTTGGAAACGACGAAGGAACTTGGATCGGCGCCTATGCCCTCGAGTATCTCCTTGGCCACAGCGACACCATCGTCAATCCTCTTCCTGTCGTCCCTTGTAATCGCCTTCGAGACTTTGCCGCTTGGGTAGACCCTCCCTGAAGGATCGTCTGAGGTCTTCACCATGATGCCGACCAGTTTGTCCGTGGGCATCATGAAGCCCCTCCTACCGGCCTCCATGAACCTCACCGTCCTGCTCGCGTTTATGTAGGGAGAGAGTATGAAGCCTCCATCGTCGTGGAACTCGTGGTCAACGAGCGCCATGGCCGGTTCCATCACCTGGTGCATGCCCTCAGCCCTTCCGTAAACGTTCACAAAGGCATCGATGAAGAGACCCTTTCCCGCGCACTCCAGGCCGGAGTTCTGGAGTATTACCGGCGTTGCCAGCGCCCCTGCTGCGAGAATGACGTGGTCTGCCCACACCTCAACGTAGCCGTTTTTACCGCGCCCCCTGACTCCAGCAACCTTTCCATCTTCTATCATTACTTCCTCAACGGTAGTTTCGTAGATTACCTCGGTACCGTGAGATAGGGCATCGTTCAGGTACTCAAGGGCAGTCCATTTTGCCCCCTGGGCACACCCAAATACGCAGCAGCCACAGCGGATGCACCTCGAAAAGTCAACGAACTTCGGCATGGGCTCCATCGTATAGCCGAGGTCTGCGGAGGCCTCGAGCATGTTCAGTGATGCCTCCGAGAGAACCTCCCTGGGCGTGGGGACGATCCCCATCTCCTCCTCCGCTTCCCGGAATTCGATCTCCAGGTCTATTCCAAGGTCCTTGAAATCCTCCTGGAGACAGCGGGTTCCGTTTCCGCACGATACTACTGTGGAGCCCCCAGCCATTATAGTCCTCCAGAGAATGACGCCCTCCCTGGACGTGCTCGGAGTCTTGTAGGCGGTCATGTCAAAATAACCAAAAGAGTCTCTGAGGGTCCCCAGGCGCTCCTCACGTCTGCCGGCCTCAACGATCAGAACCTCCTTCCCGGCATTACTCAGCTCCCTCGCAAGGGTAGCCCCACCTGCCCCAGAACCAACAATCAAGTACTCAGAGTGCTTTTTCATAAAACCAGCTCCCGGCTTCAATTGATTGAAGAAGAGTTATTCTCACTTAACCCTACACGCCCAAAGTATATATGGCTTTGGATTCATATTTAAGCTATTTCGGTTCCAGTTTACGAGTTACGAGAGAGGGTTTGTCTATCATAAAGCAAGCCGATAAGGCAAATATCGCATCCATACCTTTTTTAATAAGGTATTGGTAAGACAGATATGGGGAAAAGCAAGAGGACTATGCAAATGAAGACGAAATGGAGAACCTTCAAAGAAACTGGCTGTAAGTTTTGTTTACTAAATCAAACTCTCCCCCACCATATTCCCCGGCTTCTCTAAGCCAAAGAACTTCAGAATAGTGGGCGCTATGTCCATGAGGCTCGGTTCGTCAAGTTCCACCCTCTCGAAGCCCCAGAGGATGAGCGGAACCTTCATTACCGGCTCGTTCATCGAGCCGTGCATTCCCTTGACCCAGTGGCTCACTCCCTTTATTCCTTTGCACATTCTATGTGAACAGAACCAGTAGCCCGGCTTGGCAGAAACTATAAGCTCACCGCTGTTCGGGCTGTTGAGGTGTTCAAAATCCTCGCGGAAGAAAACCTCCTTAACGCCTGGAGCCCTCCTCAAGACTTCAAAGGCTTCCTCGGTCTGGTTCGGGTCTCTGAGATAAACGTGAACTCCCCCGCCAGAGGAAACCCTGAGGGTTTCTATTCCATGTTTTCTCAGATACGTCCTTAGGTTTACCCAGGTGTGTACGCTTTCCTGCCCGTGGTCGGCGAAAATGATGAAGGCGTACTCTTCCTTCAGTCTCTCCCAGAGGGTTCTCACGGCCGTATCCACAGTCTCGACAGCCTTTAGAGAACCCTCACTCAGGGGGCCATGGTCATGGCTCATGCCGTCAATCGAGGCGAAGTGGACGAGGAGCAAATCCGGCTTGCATTCCTCGTAGAGGTAGAGGGCAGAGTTGAGAACCCAGAGGTCTTTTCGCCAGTCCCTTCCGTGCTGGCGATACATCTTATCGCCCGCGAAGAATGGGGGAAAGATCCTCACGTCGGTTCCGCTGAATGGTGGCATGGTATAGCCGGAGACACTGGCGGTTCTAACACCCTTCTGCCGCAACAGGTCAACGATGGTCGGGGCCTTAATGACCTCGTGGGGATTAAAGGCCACCTCATAGTCGTAGAAGTTAACCTTCCTGTCCGTTAAGCGGTCGTAGTAGCCGTTCTCGACGACGCCGTGGTCTCTGGGCCAAACTCCGGTCATCACGCTCGTGTGGACTAAATCGGTCAGCGTTGGGAAAATGGAATCGACCACGGCAAAGCTCCCGCTCTCAGCTAACTCGCTCAGGAAGGGCATGTGCTTTAGGTTGTAGACCCCACAGCCGTCAAGGCTAATGAGGGCGAGCTTCTTTCTCATGGCTCAAACCCCAGAAGAGAGCATATCTTCTGGTTTATCTTCGTTTTGAGAAGTGGTCCAATTTCCCCAAGTTCACCGACGAGGATGTCCTTTTGGACTGTTGCTATCTTTGTAAGTCGAACGAACGACGAAACCTTGAGACCGGTTAGATGGAACTCGGGATGGGCCTGTTCAATTAGAACGTCAGTTTTGGAGTTATAGTGCTCAATCCTTGAGGAGATAAAGGCGAGTGTAACGTCGTTTCTGTCTTCATATAATACGAGAGCTGGACGGAGTTTAGTGCCCCTTAAGCTCGTAAATGGAAACGGTACAAGAACTATCTTCCCCTTCATCTGTATCTCACCTTAAGGTCTTCCTCTGAGTATATGTCCGGCTCGTTCTCGAGGAACTCCTTTAGTGATTCCTCCGAGAGTTTCATCAGGGCGTAGCTCTCCTCCCTCTCAAGTAGCTCCCTCAAGAGTTTCTCTATATTCTCAAGCTTTTCCTTAATCCTCATGAGCTCCCCAATAACATCAACTCCCTCCACGTTATCACCCCCAACCGGTGTCAGCCTGACGTGCACTCATCATCTTCAGTGGGATGGAGTGATCATCATCCACCTGCCCTTTCTCCGGTGATGCGGTATAAATTCCTTCCGAGCCACTCGTCTAAAGTCTTCTGCCTCGCGAGGCTTCCGAGGATGTAGCTTCTCGCAAGGTATTTCTCAAATGGATGCTCAAGGCGACGCTTTATGGCATCGAGGGCCTCGTTGAGCGTTTCGAAGCGTCCGATTAAATTGCTCATCGCCTTCTTCACTCCAAGGCGAATCTGCCAGACGCCAACAGGGGCATAATATTCTGGCGTGACCTCACGGAAAACCACCGCTCTGGCCTGCCGTCTTCTTGCCCTCAGGGCCTCTAAGACACTCAGCCTTGCCGCGTGGTAGGCTCCTGCCGTTTCTTTCACGTACTCCTTTCTTCCCCGGAAGTCCTCGTAGTCGTGGATTACACTCGGCTCACTCGCACCGAAGAGAGACCCCTTAAGCCAGACCTCCAAAAGCTCAAAGGCGTAGCTCTCGGGCATGAGCAGAACGGCGTAGCGGTTGCCAAGGAAGCGGTAGAAGTAGACCTCGTAGTCGTTTATCTCAGGGTAATGAAGGATTTCACGCCTGAGGTTTTTTCCTATCGTGTCCTGAACGGCAGTGATGCTCCACCTCGTGGGAACGAGCCTCTTGTCGATCCCGAGAAGGCCCGCTGAAAGGAGCCTTATGATATAGTACTCGTCGAAGCCCCAGTTGTACAGGCGCATTATAGCTTGCTCGGCCTTCAGCTCGTCACTAACGACGTAGTCCGTCCTCCTCGGAATGCGGGGATTCTCCGTGAGTTCAAAATCTAAAAGTTCCGCCTTCGGCCCTATTGGCGGCGCGAACTCGCTCGGTAGAATCTTTAGGACGGGCTTTTTCTTCAGCAAAATCTCGCTGTCAACTGGCTTTACTGACATGACCAGCTCCTGGACTTCTCCCAGGATTCTGCCGCTCCTCCTCACGTGAATATCAGCTTTGGTCTCACCCATAACCAAAAGCGAGCGGTAGTATAGAATATCGCGAATCGTTTTGTCCTCCCACTTTAGGGGATTATCAAGGTAGCTTGTGTTTCCTTCGATCGGAGGCACGAGCGGGCCTATGCGAACCTTAGGATAGCCGTACTCACCGACGAAGATACTCGGTGGGGAAGAGCCGAAGAGATGACGTTTGTTCAGTTTTCTTTCGACGGTGCGGGCTACCCTGAAGCGCTCAAGAATAGGGCAGGTTGGCCTGCCACAGAGGAGCTTTCTGCCCTTGCATATCGCACAGAGCTTTGAGTTGAAGAGCTCGACCATCGAAGGTAGGTACGCGGGGAGGTATTTATGGTTTGTTCCCCAAGAAACTTTTCTTGCGAAAAGTTTCATCAAATATTCAGGCTCTTCTTTAGGAGTCGTGAATAGCTGCATGCCTTCCAAGTAGGCAAGAATTTGGGGTTTTACGTTTAAATAAGCTGTTGAAAGGTGTTTTACCTCAAACCAGCGCCCAAAGGGCGCTAAAAGCAGAAAAACACAACACAAGAACAAGCAAGAATAGCAAACCATGCAAAAATTAGCCCACTTAAAGGGCATGCCCGTTTTGATGAAACTTTGCACAAGCAAAGTTTCTTTGATCAAACTTTTGCCCTGCAAAAGTTTGTTGTGGAGCCGGGACCGGGATTTGAACCCGGGTGGAAGGGATCTGCAGTCCCTCGCCTCGCCTCTAGGCTATCCCGGCATTTGACCCCCAGAAAGATTTGGCGCCGCGGAGGGGATTTGAACCCCTGTGGCCAACGGCCACCGGCTTAGCAGGCCGGCGCCCTACCAGGCTAGGCTACCGCGGCACGGCACCCAGGTTATATGAGCCGGGGAGGGTTTTTAAGTTTTTTGGACGCATGAAATTCCGTGTGACCCCGATGCGCTTACGCTCCCTTCGGGCTGAGCGGTTAGCCTGGCACCGATCGGTGTGGAGGGCCACCACTCCCGAGGCCGCTCAACTTATAAATCCCCCGTTGAACTTCCAATCGGTGGTGAGTGATGATCAGGATAAAGGTCCTTGGAAGGGGAATAGAGAAAGAAATCGAGTGGCAGAAAGGTATGAAGGTCGCAGACGTTCTCCGCGAGGTCGGCTTTAATACAGAAAGCGCAATAGCGAAGCTCAACGGGCGCGTTGCTCTGGAGGACGAGAAGGTGAAAGATGGTGATTACGTGGAGGTCATTCCCGTAGTTTCTGGGGGATGACAATAAAACAGAAGAGAGGCTTCAAGCCCCAAGCCTCTTCCTCATGAATTCCTCGAAGCTGTCCATGGCCTCTTCGAGTATCTCAACCGGCGGTAGGAAAACTATCCTGAAGTGCCACTCGCCGGCGTAGCCAAAGCCGGAGCCGTGGACGAAGAGCACGTGGGCCTCATTGAGAGCATCCAAGACGAAGTCCTTGTCGTTCTTCCACTTTGAGCGCTCCTCTATTCTCGGGAAGATGTAGAACGCCCCCTGGGGCTTGGTAGTGCTTATACCCGGAATCTCGCTAAGGCGCTTGTAGATGTAGTCCCTTCTCTCCTTAAGCTTGGCCATATACTCCTCAAGGTAATCCATCGGGCCTGTTAAGCCAGCTATGGCTGCGAACTGGGCGGGGGTGTTGGGACATATCCTTATCCTGGCCATCTTGTCAATAGCCTCCCTGACCTCGGCGAGTTTGTCTTCGGGATCGACGTAGTAGAAGTATCCTAAGCGCCATCCCGTGGCGAAGTAAACCTTGGAGAGACCGTTCATCACTATAACCGGGACGTCCTTGGTGAGAGAACCGGGGGAAACGTGCTGTCCCTCATAGGTCATGAGGTCATATATCTCATCGCTGATCACAGGAAGGTCGTATTCTCCCGCCAGATCCAGTATCTCCTTCACAGTCTTCTTCTCGTACAGGGCCCCCGTTGGGTTGTTGGGGTTGATGACCGCTATTGCCTTGGTTCTCTCGTTGATTTTCTTTCTCATGTCGTCTATGTCGGGCTGCCATCCGTTCTCCTCAACAGTCAGATACTCGTTGGCGATTCCGCCGTAGAACTTGACGAGGCCAACGTAAGGCGGGTAGCTGGGGCTCGGGACGAGGATGTTGTCTCCCGGGTTGAGGAGGGCGCCGAATATGAACTGTAGCGCCTCTGTAACAGCCGCGGTAACGCGAACATCCTCTGGAGTTATGTCAACACCGTTTTTCCTCTTCTCCCTCGCAACTATAGCCTCCCTAAGCTCTGGAAGTCCCTCGCTGGGACCGTAGTAATTGTGGCCGTCCTGAATGGCCTTGCAGTAAGCGTCCCTCATGTGCTTCGGCGGTTGGAAGTCGTATTTTCCAGGATCGCCTATGTTGAGGCGGATGACCTTTATTCCCTTCTTCTCAAGCTCCCTGGCAGGGAGAACAACATCCCTGATGGCGTACTCAATTCCCATAGCCCTTTCGGATGCACGAATCATGTGGATCACCATTTGAATGGTGAGAGGTTTGTGGTAAAAAGCTTTGCCCACATAGGTTTAAAAAGAAGCGAGGATAACGGATTACGGGCGATGACGACTAGCAAGCATGCTGAAGAGATGCACCATGATGACGTGAACACCCACCGAGCCCCTCGATACGTTTATTAACCTTTAGAGGAAGGTCTTTACATGAACATCTTCATCCCACTCATTGCGGGTGTTATCATCGGATACGTTCTCCGCAGGAAAGAGCGCAGGGTGAACGTTGATCTTCCAATGAGCGCCGCACTGCTGCTCCTGATATTCTTCATGGGTGTCGAGGCAGGGAAGGTAAGGATAGACGCATTATGGCTCCTCAGCTCGTCCGTTGTCTTCGCCGCTCTGACCATAGCCGGAAGCGTTGGTATTGCTCTTCTCATGGGGGGAAGGGAATGAGGTTTCTAGTCTACGTTCTGGTAGCTTTGATTTCAGGCATACTCACAGGCCACTTCTACGCCCCGGAATTCGGCAACCTCTACGAGGTCATGCTATATCTGCTTATACTGATAATCGGAATTGACCTGGGGCAGAGCTTTCGTCTAGGGGAGATCAGGAAACTCGGAAAGCTCGCCATAAAGCTGCCCCTCGGCACACTCCTGGGCTCGATCCTTGGCGGCCTGCTTGCTTCCCTGATTCTGGGGATAGAACTCAGGTGGGGGCTGGCTGTGGCGGCCGGCTGCGGCTGGTACAGCCTCACCGGACCTCTGATCGCCCAGTACTCAGCAGTCTATGGCACCCTTGGCTTCCTTGCCAACCTCACCAGGGAGATATTCACCGTCCTGCTGTACCCTGTTGCTATCAAAAGGGTCCGAAGGGAGCTGGCGGTCTCTATGGGCGGCGCCACAACCATGGACACGACGCTACCTATAATGACGAAGTTCGGGGGCAGTGAGGTCGCACTTATAGCCTTCGTTCACGGCTTCGTCCTCACCGCGCTGGTGCCGTTCGTGGTTCCATTCATACTACAGTTCTGACCAATAACCTTTTAAGTTCAAACATTTTAGGTTCTGTTGACAAACCTACGGGGTGACGAAGATGGCTGAAGTTGAACTCGTTTTCAAGGTCCTAAAGGAAGCTGGAAAGCCCCTCAAGAGCAAGGAAATAGCCGAGCTCGCTGGAATCGACAAGAAAGAGGTTGATAAGGCTATCAAGATCCTCAAAAAGGAAGGCAAGATAATATCTCCAAAGCGCTGCTACTATGCCCCGGCGGAGTGATGCGTTCCCCTTCTCCACTAATTTATACCCGCCTTCCACCCACCAAGGCAAAAACTTTTTTAAAGCCTCACCCCTACCGATGCCTGCAGGCACTATCATGCCTCACGGCTCGGGGGTGTCCGAGGCTGGGGCGAGTAGGAACCCACCGGGCCTCTGCGTGGAGGTGAGAGAATGAAGTATCCGAAGCAGATAAGGACTTACTGCCCCTACTGTAAGAAGCACACTATCCACAAGGTCGAGAAGGTCAAGAAGAGACCGAGGAGCGAGCTCAGCCAGGGCCAGAGGCGCTTTAGGAGAATCATGAAGGGTTACCGCGGTTTCCCGAGGCCGAACCCGGCCGGAAGGGAGAAGCCGGTCAAGAAGCTCGACCTCCGCTTCCGCTGCACCGTCTGCGGCAAGGCCCACACTAGGGGACAGGGCTTCCGCGTTAAGAAGTTCGAGCTGGTGGAGGTGTGAAGCATGGCGCTCCCGAAGAACCTCATTCCGATGCCCAGGAGCAGGTTCCTCCGCGTCAAGTGCATAGACTGCGGCAACGAGCAGATAGTCTTCAGCAATCCAGCGACCACCGTTCGCTGCCTCGTCTGCGGCGCGACCCTTGTCGAGCCGACCGGCGGAAAGGGTGTCATCAAGGCCAAGATACTCGAGGTTCTCGAGTGAACCTTTTCCTTTCCTTTGCCTCCGTTTCCGGAGGCTTCTGCTAAACTTTAAATACCTCTTTTCGTAACTTAACCCGGCAGAGAAAATTTTGAGGTGGTTAAAATGCCGAGGAAAGCCAAAGAGTATCCCGAAGAGGGAGAGTTTGTGGTTGCCACTGTGAAGAGCATTCACCCTTACGGTGCATTTCTCAAGCTCGACGAGTACCCAGGCAAGGAAGGGTTCATGCACATAAGTGAGGTCGCATCAACATGGGTCAAGAACATCAGGGATTACGTGAAGGAAGGTCAGAAAATAGTCGCCAAGGTTATACGCGTTGACCCGAGCAAGGGGCACATTGACCTGAGCCTCAAGAGGGTGAACCAGCAGCAGAGGAAGGCCAAGCTCCAGGAGTACAAGCGCGCCCAGAAAGCGGAGAACCTCCTCAAGATGGCGGCGGAAAAGATAGGAAAGGACTTCGAAACCGCCTGGAAAGAGGTCTGGGTTCCCCTCGAGGAGGAGTACGGCGAAGTTTACGCCGCCTTTGAAGACGCCGCCCAGAACGGGATGGAAGTCCTTGAAGACCTCATAAGCAGGGAGTGGATCGAGGCTCTTAGGCCTGTCATAGAGGCCTACGTCGAGATACCCACGGTTACCATCGATGCCGAGTTCGAGATAACTGTTCCCAGCCCGAACGGGGTCGAGATAATCAAGGAAGCCCTAATCAGGGCACGTGACAGGGCCAACGAGGAGAAGGAGATAGACGTTAAGTTCTCCTATCAGGGGGCGCCGAGGTACAGGATCGACATCACCGCCCCGGACTACTACAAGGCAGAGGAGGTCCTTGAGGACATCGCCGAGGAGATACTGCGTGTCATAAAGGAAGCGGGCGGTGAAGCGACGCTCATCAGGAAAGAGAAGAGAATCAAGAAGATAAAGAGGAGAGGGGCATGAGGTTCCGCATAAGGAAGTGCCCAGAGTGCGGGCGCTACACCCTCAAAGAAACCTGCCCCCTCTGCGGGGCTAAAACAAAGGTAGCCCACCCGCCGCGCTTCTCACCGGAGGATCCGTACGGTGAGTACAGGAGAAGGCTGAAGCGCGAGCAGCTGGGCATTACCGGGAGGGATTGAGATGAAAGAATCCGTTATCCACGTGTATGAGAGGCCCCATCTCAGGGACCCCGTATTCATCGAAGGGCTCCCCGGTATAGGCCTCGTTGGGAAATTGGCTGCCGAACACCTAATCCAAGAGCTCAACGCGGTCAAGTTCGCGGAACTCTACTCGCCGCACTTTATGCACCAGGTTCTCATCAAGAAGAACTCCGTGGTTGAGCTTATGAAGAACGAGTTCTACTACTGGAAGAACCCAGACGAAAACGGCAGGGACATCATAATCATCACCGGAGACCAGCAGGTTCCGCCCACGGACAGCCCCGGCCACTTCGAGGTCGTCGGAAAGATGCTGGACTTCGTCAACGAGTTTGGTGTCCGCGAGATAATCACGATGGGCGGCTACCAGGTGCCCGAGCTCCAGGGGGAGCCGAGGGTTTTAGCGGCAGTAACCCACGAGGAGCTGGTAGAGTATTACCAGAGAAAGCTGGAAGGCTGTGGCATCGAGGTTATCTGGCGCGAGGACGAGGGGGGGGCAATAGTCGGCGCCGCTGGACTGCTCCTCGGCATGGGTAAGCTCCGCTCGATGTACGGGATAAGTCTTCTCGGCGAGAGCCTTGGTTACATCGTTGATGCCAAGGCCGCGAAGTCCGTCCTTCTGGCGGTAACCAAAATCCTCGGTCTTGAGCTGGACATGACTGCCCTCGAAGAGCGCGCCAAGGAGACGGAGGAAATACTCAGGAAGGTCCAGGAGATGCAGAGGGCCATGCTGGAGCAGCAGATGCCTCCCGCCCCGGAGGAGGAAGACAGGGGCTACCTCTGAGCCTCCATTTCTTCTTTGCTATTCCGCAGGATGTTTTCACACAATTGGGTTGGAGTACAGGGGTAGGAAAGAGGGGCTAAGCCCCAATCGCCCTCTCCAAAAGCCCAAGTCCCAGCTCAAGGTAATCTTTAGCTTTCTCCTCGCTCTTGGCCTCGCTGAAAACCCTGATTATCGGTTCGGTTCCGCTGGCCCTGACCAGAACCCAGCCGTCAGGGAAGAGAATCTTCGTCCCGTCCGTTGTGTCCACATCGTAGCCCTTCTCCCTGGCAAGCTCGGCGACCCTGGCGACTATCGCCTTCCTGTCTCCTTCAACCTTTCTCTTCGTCTTGAACTGGTAGTACTTCGGCAGTTCATCGATCAGCTCACTGAACTTCTTGCCGGATTTCGCGAAAATCTCGACTATCTTTGCTGTGGTCATCGCTCCATCCCTGCCGAGGACGAAGTCCGGGAAGATAACGCCGCCGTTCTCTTCTCCCCCTATCGTCCCGTTGTGCTCAAGGAGGGCACGAGCGACAATCAGGTCGCCGACTCTGGTTCTCATAACCTCCGCGTTGTTTCTTTCAGCTATATCGTCGAGAAGGTTGGATGTGGCTATGGTTGTAACCAAAAGCCCACCGCCGCTCTCCCTCAGAACAGCATCGGCTACGAGCGCAAAGGTCTTGTCGCCCTGTATGAAGCGTCCGTTCTCGTCTACGAACACCGCCCTGTCGGCGTCACCGTCCTGGGCAACTCCGAAGTCAGCCCCAAGGGCTTTTACAATCTCCATAAAGCCCTTAAGATTTTCCTCGTTCGGCTCCGGGTTTCTGGCCGGGAAGTGACCGTCCGGATGGGCGTTGACGCTAACCACTTTGCAGCCGAGCTCCCTGAGCAGGTAGGGAAGCGTAAGCGAACCAGCGCCGTTGGATGTGTCAACGACGACGAATGGCTTCCTTTTCCTGATCGCCTCGACGTCAACTCTGGCTTTTATCGCCTCGATGTAGGGCCCGATGATGTCCTCCTCCCTGACTTCACCTATCCCGTCCCATCTTGCCCTGTCAAAGTCCTCGCTGAAGAAAACCTCCTCAACTATTGCCTCCCTCTCTTTCTTCAGCCCCATGCCGTTGGGTTCAAGCAGCTTTATGCCGTTGTACTCAGGTGGATTGTGGGAAGCTGTTATAACTGCCCCGCCGTCGGCATTGAAGTGAGCAGTCGCGAACTGTATCGCGGGGGTTGGGGCTATTCCGACGTCTATGACGTCACAGCCAGTACTTAAAAGCCCGCTTATAAGGGCGTTCTTCAGCATCTCCCCGCTGACGCGGGTGTCCATGCCGACCACTACGAGGGGCTTCTCCCTTCCCTCGCGTTTGAGCATCGTTCCGAAGGCCATACCCATCCTGAGGGCAAACTCTGGGGTTATCATCTCGTTTGCTATTCCCCTGACGCCGAAGGTACCAAAGAGCCTTCCCATTGCAATCACCTCACATTAGAGCACTGGCAAAGTTGATTATCATCATCACGAAGATGTAGAGCCCGTAGACGAACGCTCCGGCCTGAATCAGGGAGACGAGTATCTTCAGCGGTTTCCACTTGCCGGAAAGCAGGGGGACGGGTATGCCTATCAGTATCGCGGCAAACAGGTAAACCACCGCGTTCTTTATGGCCGAATAGTCCACGGGTATGTTAATCTGAGGGTAAGTTATGGTGACCTCCTGTCCCTGGACCGTGAAGGTTATATCGGCGTTCTGCAGACCAACGACGATTATGTAGGACATTATGAGCACGAAGAGCAGCGTGGGCAGAAGGCTGAGCGAAAGGGAGGATATGGAGCTGCTGAACCGCTCCCACTCGTCCCCGCAGTTTTTGACCTTCTCCTTCTTCTGCTCCTTCCCATCCTCAGCCATCATCACTCCCTCCCGAAATCGTCTTCAAATCGGACTATATCGTCCTCGCCGAGGTACTCCCCGATCTGGGTCTCGATGACCTCAAGAACCACCTTGCCAGGATTCTCAAGCCTGTGAACGACGCCGGCTGGAATAAAAGTGCTCTCGCCCGGCCTGAGGAGGACCTCCTTCTCCCCAACGTGAACCTTTGCGGTGCCCCTGACGACGACCCAGTGCTCGCTCCGGTGGTAGTGCATCTGCTTGGAGAGCTTCCTGCCCGGTAGAACCGTCAGGCGCTTTATCTTGTAGCGGTCTCCCTCCTCCAGAACGGTGTAGCTTCCCCAGGGGCGGTAGGCAGTTCTGTGAACGAAGACTCTCTCGTCCCCATGCTCCTTGAGCAGTTTGTAGACTTCCTTCACCTTTTGCCCTTCCCCGCGGTGCGCTACGAGAAGGGCATCGTCGGTGTCTATGATTATCAAATCCTCCACTCCGACCGTTGCTGTTAGGCGGCCAGTCATTATGAGATTGTTGCGAGAGTTAACGCCGACATGATAGCCCTTCCTACCGCCGACCTTGACGGCATTTCCGTTCTCGTCCTTTCCCATAACCTCATAGATTGCATCAAAGCTGCCCAGGTCGTTCCAGTAGACGTTGAGCGGAACAACGGCGGCTTTGTCTGTCTTCTCCATGACACCGTAGTCAACCGATATCTCGGGAACTAGCTCGTAGGCCTTCTCGATGCTCTCAGCGTTCTCAAATGCCTCGTAGACCTCTGGGGCGTGCCTCTTAACTTCCTCCCTGAAAACCTCGGTGTCGAACATAAACATTCCGCTGTTCCAGAGGTAGTTGTTCTCAACGTAGCGCTTCGCCGTCTCAAGGTCCGGCTTCTCCTTGAACTCGGCCACCAGATAACCACCCTCAATTCCTTCCCCAGGCTTTATGTAGCCGTAGCCGGTGTGAGGCTTGGTGGGCTTTATGCCAAAAGTCACAAGGTACTTTTTAGCCAGCTTCTCAGCGTTCTCAAAGGCCCTTACGTAGTTTTCGTTGCTCTCTACCATGTGGTCGCTTGGAAGAACGGCGACGATTGAGTCTCCAAAGGTCTCCTCAATTTGCTTTATGCCCCAGTAGATGGCAGGCAGGGTGTTCTTTCCCTCAGGCTCAAGCAGAATGTTGCCCTCCGGAAGTTCCAGGCCAATCTCCCTAAGGTCGTCGAGGACACGGAACCTGTAGTCCCTGTTGGTGACCACGAAAATCTCGTCCGGTTTGGAAAACACAAGAGCCCTCTGGACCGTCTTCTGAAAGAGGGAATACTCATCGAACATCCTTATGAACTGCTTGGGCATCAGCTCCCTGCTGAGGGGCCAGAGCCTCGTCCCCTTTCCCCCGGCAAGAATCAGCGTCTTCATAACACCACCCCCAGTAGTTCGTCGATCGAGCTTATATTTTTAGCCCTCCTATGCCTGAGGGTTCCAACGAGGAAGGCATGGTCAACAACGTCGAGGAGTGGGAAGTCGTTCTCCCCATCTCCAACGGCGTAGCTTTCGACCCTATCCAATCGGGAGTATAGGTTCAGAAGCTCCACTGCGGCCCGACCCTTATCGGTGTCCCCTGTTACGCCCAGGAATCTGCTGCCCCTCGACACCCTGAGACCCCTCTCGGAAAGTAAATCCTCAAAGCCTGATCTTTCCCATGCGAATATCGTCTCACTGTAATCCCTCCTCCCTGCAAGCCTCGCCAGATTCTCGGGCAACCCTGTAAATGCCATAACTTCATCGAGCGTGCAGTTGCCGTAGTACTTGAGGCCGTATTTGGGAGCAACGTCATCAAGTGCCGCCTTTATTCGCAAGTACTTCTCCCCGAGTTCAATGAGGATGTACCTGCCCCGCTCCCTTCCGGAAACGTCAAAGGGGAAGTAGCCCTTCGGAATCACGATGGCACTTCCGTTCTCGACTATGAACGGACCCTTCAGCCCCCAGGCCTTCCTGTAGTACTCCTGCTCAGCGAGGGTCTTAGAGGAGTTTAGCACGACCTCAAAGCCCGCCTTGAGAAATGATTCAATGACTGGTTTGGCCGGTTTGGGGGAGTAGTCGTTGCCGAGTAGTGTTCTGTCGAGGTCGAGGAAGAGCACCCTCATCGTCACACCTCGAAGCGCAGGAGCGTTTCGGCGTTGTCCTCTAGGGTCTCCATCCATTGGTTCACGTCTATGTTCTCTATGGGGGGCATGACCCTGGGACTCGGCGGTTCCTCATTCTCACCTAGAAGGCCGTGAAGGCGAAGCTCTTTCAGTATCTGGTTCCTTATGGATTCCGTCGCCAGCTTGGAGTGGTATATCGTCCCGAGGGAGCTGAGGATCATGTTAACGACGTGCTCCTGTCCCTTGTCCTCGTGCAGGTGGGGGTTCAGCGTTTCTATCTGGAACACCTCAACCCCCTGGTCGTAAACGTCCGTGTGGGGATCCTCACCCCACCTCCCGAAGGTCTCGAAGAGGTAAACCAGCTCAAAGGGTTCTATCGAGTAACCAGTCGAAAACGGCATTATCTCGGCCAGCTTTATGCTCATAGCGTGCTCACCGGCGTTTCCGGTCACTATGATGTTCGTCTCGAAGTTGGTGGCCACGCCAAAGAGGGCGTTCATGTAGCGGTTTGTTATCTCGCTCACGCGGCCCCACTTTCTGAAGTACAGCCCCTTCGTGCTGACCTTGGGCTTGTGGCGCCAGCTCAGACGGACCATCGCATATTCGCTCTCGCTCATCAGAAAGCCAGCGGCATAGTCCTTTACGTACTCATTGACGGAGCCGGGAATGTAGTTGTCGGCATCAACGAAGCCCACGTACTTGGCCCCTATGGCCTTCGCAAGGAGAATTCCTATCAGCATCCCCTCGCCCTTTCCACTCCTCACACTTCCGTTTTCATCGAGGATATCAGTGTACCCCACCTCACGGAATGCCTCGGCGACCCCCACATCCTTCTGGTGAACCATTATTATACGCGAGTGGGTGAGGTTGTAGAAGTGCTTGACGAGGTCAACCTCCTGCTTGAAGAGGTTTGGTCCCTTCCTTTTGCTGTTCGAGACGATTATTATCGGGCACTGATGAGGTATGGCTTTCAGAACACCGTCGACAAGCTGGAGCTTCTCGTTCTTCATCGGGACGACTATCGCGATGTCTTCAAGAATTTCGTAGATGTCCTCGCGGGGCACGTTCGTGACAGTAAAGCTCCTCACGTCTCGCGTCTGAGTGTCCAGCTTGATGACCTTCTGAACCTCGTAAATCTCAACCGCTCCAAACAGCTCCTTGTAGACCGGAGCCTCCAAAAGCAATTCAACCACCCCTTGATAATTTTCGGGTATGAAAAGGAAACCCCGTAAAAAATTTGGGACCACGAAAATAAAAAGGTTTGTTTTACGGGCGCAGTGGGAACTCACCGACGAAGGCGGAACTCGATATGGTGTCACCGATTCCGACGGTGCTCCTCGGCCTCGCCACTATCTTCGTCGGGACGAAGGAGAGCTGGTAGCCATCGACGTCGGCAATGCCATTCTTCATGCCGTATTCCCTGGCAAGCCTCTCCTCCACCGCCCCAGCCTTCTCGTTCACCGGGACGTCCATGGCCTTGACCACCTCATCTATCGAACGGACGTCGCCGAGCTTCGCCTTGGCTGCAGCAGCTAAAGCCGCAAAGAGCAGAGCATCTCTAACAAACTCGCCCTTGTAGTCGGTCAGTGCCAGGTAGTAGCCGTAGGTGTGGAAGTGAATCCTTCTCACGCCGGTCCTCTCGGCGAGCCTTAGCATGGCCTCGGTGACCGCGATTGGGTCCACGGGGTCGTCGGCGAGGAGCTTCTCGGCGAGGCCCTTCTCGCCCATAACCTCCATTATCGATGCCAGCTCGACCTCGTTGAGACCGACGCTGTGGAAGGAGCCGAGCACGTTGACGAGTGCCTTCCTGACGGTCTCGTCCGCGGTGAAGGCGAACTCAAGGTGAACCGGGACGTTCTTCTCGCCCAGGATTTCAAGGTGCCTCTTCATTTCCCCAAAAGGCTCACGGTAGTTTTCTCTCGTCAAGGTCTGGAGACCGCTGATTATTGCCAGCCTCGCCCTTCCGGCTATCTCCTCGAAGTGCTCCCTGAACTCGGGCCTTATGTAGACGTTAGGATTATAGTCGTCGGCCGCACCGATGAAGCGGTTCTCCCTCGGCGCCTCGAAGTCAAAAACCCTGAACCCGCGCGGGAACTCGTAGATGTAGTGGATGCAGTTCTCCTCGTCCCCGGCGAAGTCCCTCGGGTGGACGAGCCTGAGCTTTCCGTTCTCGGCCTTCGGCACGTAGATCGGCCCGTCCTTGAAGAGGTCCGCCTGAAGCCTCGAAACCTGGGGGACGTGGGCTATTACCGGAACGTTGTAAACGCCGCCGAGGAGATTGGCCATTATCCCAACCTGTCCTCCCATCCTGAGTTCGTCCCAGCCCCAGCGCCTCATGTAGAACCTAACGGTGCAGCTCTCGACGAAGAGCTCCGCCGCCTTGCCCCGCTTAACGCTCCAGAGGATTCCGCCGAGGAGCTGTTCAACGGAGGTTATCTTCTCCGGAAGCTCCTCGGAGTACCTCATGATCTCATTTTTTCTCACACTGTTTATCCGCCGCTCCAGATCTGCGGAGTCCAGGTACTTTATGGCGTCGATGTTCGTGTTGTACGCGAGGAGAACCCCACCGATTTTCCCGATGTTTCTTCGAACTTTATCGAAGGCCGATGAGTAGAGAGCGTCCCAGAGCATTATATCACCGGGAGTGATGTAACTGCTGAAAGTTAATAAGGGTTGCGGTGAGAAGAAGAAAAATCAAAGATTCACTCCTTCCATCTCGGGTTGTCCACGACCTTGACTTCCCCGTTCTCCTCGATGACCAGTTTAGAGAAGCCCTTCTCGGCTATGCTGCCGTAGTCGTGGCCGGCATCGGCCGGATATATCGCCAGGAAGATGAACGGCTCGTCGCCCGTGTTGACGGTCCTGTGCGCCCAGTATGGCGGGACGTAGACGACCGTTCCGGGCCTCATCTCTATCCATTCGGCCTTTCCTTCCGGGGTCTGGAGGAGCATTCCGCCCTTCCCCTTGATGCCGTAGTATATCTCCGCCCTGTCAGCTTTGGAGTGGTAGTGGCCCTTGGTGAAGAAGAACTCCTTTCCAACCCTGCCCGGGTAGAGGACCGTCGTGGCGAAGTTCAGGTCTCCATCCTTCTCTTCCTGCTCAATCGCGTAAACCTCGTAAACGACCGGGTTCTCCTTGAGAAGCTCTTCGTAGGCTTTTTCATCGACGAAGTATCCCTTCAGGTCGCTGAGCCTTCTGACGAGCTTTTTGGCCCCGGGAATGACACCGGTTTCGAGGTCAATATCAACACCCAGCGGGTTCTTGTACTCCATTGGAATCACCGTGATAGAAGTGAGGGTGGGCCTATTTAACCTTTCCCTTCTGTATCACCGAAAGTGTTACAGCAGTCTGAAGAGGAGGTAGGCGACGCCGATGGAAACTGCCCATGCCCCGGCGTTCCAGCGAACGACCTTGGAGCCGTCCAGCGGCGGGAACGGGAGCAGGTTGAAGAAGGCCAGCCACAGATTGACCGTTGCCGTCGTCCTGAAAATCCACCAGAGGGTCGTGAATGGGTGAGTGGTTCTTAAAACAACTAGAGCTACTATGCCAACGGCTATGTTGGTAAGCGGACCCGCAAGGGCTATCTTTCCAAAGGCCTCCCTGGAATCCACAGCGTAGGGAGCGTAGACCTGGACGGCACCGAGGGCGGCGAATATCCAGGTGCTCCCCGTGAGAAGGCGCGTCGCTACACCCATGAGAAGCGCCAGAAGTATGCCGGTGTCCCATCTGCGGTAGTACGCCCTGTAGCCGTAGTGCCTCGCAATCTGCCTGTGGGCGAGCTCGTGGAAGAGGAACGCCGTCAGAACTGCCACGGCCGCGTAGGGGAGGGCGTAGGGGTCAAAGTTGGAAAACAGCAGAGTAAGGACTAAAAAAGAAACCAGCAGGTCTTCGATCTCCCTCCTTCCGGCACTCCGGGGTTTATTCACGGTGCGCCAGGGTTCGTAGTTCATCAGAACGCCCCACGGGGAGGTTCACCTGCCCTTCACTTCAATCTTCTTACCGATTACGAGCTCTGCCGCCTTAACGGCCGCGCCGCCGCTCCCAACGGCTATCCTCACCTGATCCTCCGGGACGTAAACGACTATCTTGTCCTCAAGCTCCTCGATTTCAAGAATCTTGACGTTGAGCATCTTTTCGAGTCTGTCCTTCATGGTGATCCCCAAGAATGCTGGGGCTCTTTCAAATATAAAAGTAACGAATCAGTCGAAGTCCCAGATGGTTCTGCCCTTGTAGAACATCATTACGTAGCCGCAGTTCCTGCAGATGACTATCTTCACCTTGTGGGCGGTGAACCCCCATTTGCTGTCTATCTTGCCTTCCTCAACATCAAAGTCCGTTCCCCCGCAGAGCGGGCAGACCAGATGCCTCCTTTCCATCATACCACCCCCGCAGTCCAGTAGGGCGAGAGAAACCTTCTCTCCTTCGCCCTCTCGAGGAGGTGCTCTATCCCGGGCTTGTGGCCGAGGCCGACAACGGCCACAACCCTGGGCCTCTTAACCCCCCGGAGCTTGAGGTTCTCCACGATTGAGATCAAATTCCTCGCCATGACCTCGTTGCGCTCCTCGACCAGGACGCGGTAGAGGTAGGGGTATCTCCTCCGAAACTGAATCATCATGACCCTGTACTCCGCCATCGGGTCGGCCATTTCACCGGACTTAACCGGCAGGAATATTCCAAGCGCCTCCAGCGCCATGAGGAGCTTCTCCCTTCCCGGTGCGGCGAGAATCTTCGAGAGTATGAGGTTTATGTCCTCGTCTATGAGGTAGAGCGGGACACCCAGCCTCTGGGCGGCGTTTATGGCAGCTTTCATCTCCTCTCCGGGCTTCATGCCAAACTCCTCACCGAGCTTCTCCTCGACCTTGGCTAAAACGTAGTTTATCAGCCCCTTCCTGCCGAAGCGCAGTGATTCCTCCAGAGTTAGCCTCCTGTTCTCGTTCATCGCCAAAAAGCGCGCTCTGTCGAGCTCTATAGCAACAGCATGGGGCCTCTCATTGAGTATTGTCCTGATTACCTCCTCCCTGCTCCTCGGCGAAACGTGCATCGTGCCTATGAGCCTGACGTAACGAAGGTAGCTCATCCCCTCTCCTCCAGAAGGTTTCTCACACTGAATTCGCCGGATTTAAACTCCAGGACATCAAAATCCCTCGGAACTACGAAATCCACTCCAAAATCACGGCATATTCGCGAGGCCCCGCTCGTGTATTCGTCGTAGGTGTAGCGGAAGGCCCTGTGGAATAATGCCAAAAGCTTCACCTTGGCCCTCTTAGCGACCTCACAGGCTTCCTCCACCGTTGAGTGGTAGCTGTCGCCCCTATGGGCCGGATCCAGATAGGTGGCCTCATGGATTAGAAGGTCTGCCCTCTCGGCGAAGAGCCTGACCCTTTCAGCGGGCTCGGTGTCGCCGGTGTAGGCTATCTTGAGTCCCTTTCTCCTCGGCCCGGTGACGTCCTCAAGGTAAATCGTTTTTCCGTTCCACTCGATTTTACCTTCACGCTCAAGCTTCCCGAGTATCGGCCCCTCGCTCAGGCCGTATTTCCTCAGCTTCTCCGGCAGGAACTTCCCGCGCCGGTCTTTTTCCCTAAAAACGTAGCCCAGAGCCGGAATTCCATGCTCGACCTTGAATGACCAGATTTCATAACCATTGAACTTCAAGCGGGTTTCCCCAATCTCGTGGACGTGTATCTCAAAGCCCGGCCTGAAGAAGCCGCTCTGGAGGAAGTGCTGGACGAACTCGAAGGTGTATTTGGGGCCGTAGATATGGAGCGGTTTTTCCCTGTCCCACAGGTTCATCGTCTGGATCAGCGCGGCTAAACCGAGGTAGTGGTCGCCGTGGAAGTGGGTGATGAAAATCTTTTCCACCTTCATTGGGCTGAGCTTTGCCGTGTTCATCTGCCTCATAGTGCCCTCCCCGACGTCGAAGAGTATAATCTCACCGTTGTAGCGGAGCGCTATGGCCGGAACGTTTCTCTCCCTGGTGGGCATTATGCCGCCCGTGCCGAGGAAAATCACTTCGAGCATGTTACATCATAGGAAGGGGGACTTAAAAAGCTCTCCCAGGAGTTATAACCGAGAATCGTAACACGATGGGTGAAAAGCCTTTTATATTTCAAAGTCCAATGGTATCATGAGTTTACTTAGGTCTGCTCTTTTGCAGGTCTTTGTAAACTCCTATCGAAAGGGGGCGAATTTATGAAAAAGGGAACTGCCCTTCTGGTTTGGTTATTTCTTATCATCTCCCTACTTGCCGTGCCCTCCCATTCAGTGAAGGCTGGAGAGGCCGACCTTCTCTATGGTTCCGGGGGAATGGTGATAGCGAACGAAGAGATCATCATAGGTGATAGGGGAGACTACATCTGGGGCTATGAAAACGAGACCGGTGGCTACGTCGTCCAGTTCCACACCGGCTATGAAAAGTGGGACGAGCTCGTCTCGTGCGATGTCAACGGCGACGGAAAGGCGGAGATAATCCAGGGAGACAGGAGCACCGATAAGATATACATCTACACCATGACCGGCGATGAGCTTGGAAAGCACGACGTGAACTTTGAGGAAGGGGACGATTTGGCATGCGGCGACGTTGACGGGGACGGAAAGGAGGAGATAATCTTCGCCGACAGGAACAACTGGATAAAGGTCTTTGATGGGAACTTCAACGTCCTGGGCAAGTTCAAGGTGGATGATTTCGAGATAGGCGATTCGATAGGGGCCGGCGATTTTGACGGCGACGGGAAAGCGGAGATAGTCCATGCCGACTACGACGAGGATACCGTGAGGATATACGACACAAGCGGCAACGTCATGGGGAGCTTCTCAACCGAGGACTACTTCAACCTCAAGGACAGGGACGAACTCGCAACCGGCGATGTGAACCTCGACGGACTGGACGAGATAGTCATAGCGAGCCGGGACACCCCGACGGTGGGGATACACGTTTTCTCCCTGAGCAAGAACGGCGGTCAGTACAAAGCTTCGGAGATAGCCAAGTTCACGGTCCCCTTCAAGAAGGGAGACAGGATAGCGGTTGGCGACGTCAACACCGACGGCGTTGATGAGATACTCTGGGCATCGCAAGACGGATACGTCAAGGCCTACAACATGGGGGGAGAACTGCTCAACGGACCGAAGGGCCTGAAGACGGAGTTCACCTACGGGGCCGGACTGGCGGTTGGAGATGTGAACGGCGATTCCATAATCGTCGGACCGCCAAACAAAGCAACTATGAGCGTCGTTGACGAAGTGATAGCGGTCATCAACGCACCGCCAGTGGACTTTGATGTGATAAACGATACCGGGGTTTTCTACGCGGAGTACAAGAACAAGAAGGGAGAGAAGCAGGTGGCATCGGTCAAGGCCACCCACGACGTCAAGATGACGATAGGGCTCACCGTGAAGACCGGCAGCAAGGTACTGGGAGGTGGAAGCGAGTTTTCCCTAAAAACCTCCCTCGGCTTCAAGATGCAGAGGGAAACCGGGAAGTCCTATGAGACTGCCATAACCTACAAGATGCTCTCGGACATGGCCGATGGGGCGCTCTACGTGAGCACTGACTACGAGGTCTACGAGTTCCCAATAATAAGCCCTCCCGAGCTTGCCATCATCAACGGCGAGCAGCAGTACATCCTCGTCAGCATCCCCAAGGGGCCGCCCAACGTCCACTTCGTGAACTACGACTCCCAGCTGCACGAAATAGGGGACATCAACACATACCCCACGAAGATAACCGAGCTGAAGAACTACGAGGTCGGGAACGTCCTCGGAGTTTTCACAATCGAAGCTGGAAAGGTTGGGAGCTCCTACGAGCAGTACACAAAGCAGCTGAACTGGAAGAAGAGCAAGAACACCTTCACCGTCGGTGTCTCCCTGAGCGCCAAGGGAGGCGGAGGCGTCTCGGGGATCACGACCGTCGAGGGCAGTATGGAGGGGAACTACGGATATGAGAGGGTCAGCACCCACGAAGTGACCTTCTCCGACGAAACGAGCATCCTGGTCGCGTATGAAGGCAGGATAGATGACAGGGACAAGTGGTACAACGCCACTGGCGTTATCTACACTGACAGCGAGGACGGGCATTTAGTTCTCGACTTCTACGTGCCGAGCAAGGGAGACTACTACAAGAACCGTGAAAACAGCCCGATAGTGTTTAACTTCGGGTTCCTCCACTTCAACTACAACGTCCTCCTGGCAATGGACAATCCCCCCGAGTGCACCATGGAGGTAACTCCCACAGCCGGGAAGAGACCACTAAAGGCGAACTTCCAGCTCCACCTGAACGATCCCGACAACGACACCATGCGCTGGGAGCTCGATTTCGGGGACGGCTTCAGCGTTGAGGGCAACGGGAGTGAACTTGACCACGTCTACGACAGAGAAGGAGTTTACAACGCACTCCTCACGGTCTACGACTCATGGGGCAAGAACTCGACGTGCAGCGCAACCATCAACGTCCAGCAGAACAAAGAACCCACGGCACTCTTCAGCTACTCGCCAGCGGAGCTGAAGGTCGGTGAAGAGGTAAGATTCATAGACAGCTCCACTGACCCTGATGGAGAAGTTGCAGGCTGGAACTGGAACTTCGGAGACGGAAGCACCTCGACCGAGAGGAACCCCCGGCATACCTATTCTCAGCCGGGCAAATACACCGTCCTGCTGACGGTCGAGGATGAGAGCGGCCTTAAGAATGCCTACTCCAAGGAGATAACCGTTGAACCAAGGAACTACCTGCCCACCGCGGACTTCACATTCCTACCGAAGGAGCCGAAGGCCGGGGAGGAGGTAAGCTTTGCAGACAAGTCCCACGACAGAGATGGGGAAGTGGTGAGCTGGAGCTGGGACTTTGGAGACGGAGGCACATCAAGCGAGGCCGAGCCTGTTCACGCCTTCGAGAAGGCCGGCAACTACACTGTAACGCTGACGGTAACGGACGACGCAGGAGGGGAGGACGTCAAGAAAATCACCATCACGGTTGGAGCCGCGGAGAGCCCCTCTCCAACCGAGACTACATCAACCGAAGCCCTAACTACCACCACACCACCTGAGACGACGTCGAGCACGCCGAGTGGGACAACTAGCTCTCCAGAGACGAGTCCCTCCAGCACCCAACCATCCCCGACCGAGTCAGGGGGCACCTGCGGCCCGGGAGTGATAGCGGTTCTGGCGATCCTAGTTGCCCTCTGGAGGAGGCGCTGACTCCTCCATTTAATTTTGACCAAAGCGTTAAATACCTCCGGACGGCTAATTATTCTGAGGTGTTCCGAGATGGAAGAGATTCTGAAGGCAATCGAGGAAAAGGACTGCAAAAAGGTTGCAACCCTTCTGTACCACAGGGTTGACGAGCTGGGCGACGAGGAGCTTAAAGAGGTCCTCGAAAAGGCCGAAAAGCTCGCCCTGGAGTGTGGAGATTTCGAACTGTACAAGCTCACCGTTTACTACTTCCACGAACTTCTGGGCATAGACAAGCTGAGCGAGTTTGAAAAGATGGCCGAGGAGAAGGACACCTTTGAGGTAAAGTTCGAGCTTGCCGACCTCTACTACCTGATAGGAGAGCTTGAAAAGGGCCTCGACCTTTACAGGGCACTGCTTGAAGAGGAGACCGAGAAGGGGAACAGGGAGAACATAGCGAAAATCTACTACGCCATGGCGCTCATCCACGAGGAACTCCAAGAGTACGAAAAGGCCATAGGGCTCATGGAAAAGGCGGAGGAGATATACCGCGAGCTCGAAAACGAGGACGAGGTCCTGAGGATAGCCATCCACAAGGCCTACGTTCTCTTCGAGTCGGGAGAGACTTACGAGGCAAAGGCAATGCTCGCCGGCCTTCTACCAAGAGTCTTAGACAAGAGCGACCTCCTCGTTGAGATACACCTCAGCTTCGAGGAGATATTTGAGGAGGACGAGAACTACGATGCTGCTTTGCAGGAGTGCCTCTACGCACTGATTCATGCCAGAGGAAGCGACTACGAGGATATCACCTTCGGTTCGCTGATGGACGTCCTCTGGCAGCTGTTCCTTGAGGACGACTTCGAGACGGTTTACCTGCACATGGATATGTTCGCCAAAGCAATGCCGGAGCTGGCGGACTTCTTTGAGGCCGTGAAGGCGATAGCCCTCTACAAGGACGGCAAGATCGAGGCGGAAGAGGCAGGAAAGGCTATAGAAAAGGTCAAGGACCCGCGCCTGCTAGACCTCCTTGAGTTCCTCGGAGAGGCCGAGATGTGAGAGGGGAACCACGACGGGGATTCCCCCTACCTCTTCTATCCCAACCTTCACGTCATAGACCTCCTCGAAGAGAGCAGGCTTCAGTATTTCCCTCCCACCGTCGGCCACAATCCTTCCACCCTTCATGAAGACGAACCTCCTGGCGAAGCGAAGGGCCAGGTTGACGTCATGCATGACCACGATCGAAGTTTTCCCATCTTCCGCGAACTTCTTAGCAGTTTCCATAACCTCCAGCTGGCTCTTGATGTCAAGGTTGTTGGTCGGCTCGTCCATGAGGAGTATTCTAGGCTCCTGAGCCAGGGCCCTCGCAATGCTCACCTTCTGGAGTTCCCCGCCGCTCAGCTCCTTGGTGGGCTTCAGCGCAAGGTGAGCTATACCCATCATCCTCAGGACTCTCTTTACGGTCTCAACATCTCGCTTCGACGGCCTCAGCCCCATGTAGGGCCTCCTGCCGAGCAGAACTGTATCAAAAACCGTCATAAACCCTGGCTCGCACCTCTGGGGCACGTAAGCGAGAATCCTCGCCAGCTCATCCCTGGAGTAATTCTCCACCGGGCGTTCAAGCACTTCAACCGCCCCACAGTCCAGGATTCCAGCGATGCACTTGAGGAGGGTTGACTTTCCGGCACCGTTGGGGCCGAGTATCGCCACGAACTCCCCCTCTTCAATCTCCAGCTCAACACCCCTGAGGGCCTCCGAGCCGTTATAGGTGAAGTGGAGGTTCCTCACCCGTACGGCCTTCATCTCCGTCCCTCCATCCTTATCAGGAGGTATATGAACGCGGGGGCACCGAGGAAAGAAGTCACTATGCCCACCGGAAGGATCATCGGGGACAAAACCAGCCTGGCAATAGTGTCGGCGGCCACGAGTAGCAGGGCGCCGGCGAGGGCCGACAGGGGAATGAGGAAGCGATAGTCACCGCCGGCAACAAGCCTAATGGCGTGGGGTGCTATGAGGCCAACGAAGCCGATGACACCTACAAAGGCAACGCTCACCGCGGTTATCAGTGCCGCCAGGAAGGTCGAGATAAGGCGAACCCTCTCAACGTCAACCCCAACGCTCTTTGCAACGTCGTCCCCCATAACTGAGGCGTTCAAATCCCAGCGCTTAACGACGAAGTACGCGAAGATTGGAACGAACACAACGAGCATTATCGCGTTTTCCCGCCAAGTGGCCCTTCCGAGGTCGCCGAAACTCCAGTAGACCATGGCCGCCAGCTGGAGCTCGTCGGCGAAATACTGGACGAGGGTAGTTAGTGCAACGAAGAGTGAACTCATGGCAACCCCCGCCAGAATTATGGCCTCCGGGCTGAGTCCCTTCAGTCTCGCCAGTGCAAGAATCACGGCCGTGGCGCTTATGGCGCCGATGAAGGCAAAGAGCACAACGGCGTAGGGGTTGTCAAGCGAAATCCTTCCGGAACTCTCAGCATAGCCTGCCCCCAGGAGTATCGCAAGGGAAGCACCGAACATCGCCCCGTGGGAGACACCCATTGTGAAAGGGGTCGCTAATGGATTCCGCAGAAAGCCCTGCATGACGGCACCGGCCACGGCAAGGGAGGCACCGACCAGGAGACCTGCAACTATTCTCGGCATCCTTATGTTCCAAACTACCACTCTGGCGCCATCCGTCCCGCCGCCGAGGAGTGCATCAACGACCTCCCTCACCGAGAGGAAGTAGGCACCGTGGGAGAGGGAGTACAGGCTAACTGCGAGGATGGAAAGAAGAAGGAAAAGGCCGATGGACAGTTTCCTGGCCACGTAGCCCTCGTAGTCCATTCCCATCACGGTGAGGTCGGCAGTGAGTATTTAATCGTTCCGTTGGAGAGATCTATCTTCCCGAATCCCCCGAACTGCTCCTTCATGGTATCGTAAACGGGCTTTCCGAGCAGGAAGGCGTATATCTCGTCGGCCTTCTTCGCCGGGTCAACGTCGCTGAACCTCTCGGGGTAGAGCACCTTCCCGATGAAGTACGCATCGGCCAAGGCCGTTCCAACGTTGGTGGTGTAGAAGTTATAGGGAAGTATGCCGTAGACGTTGCCCTCCTTGACGGCCTTAAGAGAGGCGTAAAAGTCCGGATTCTTTGAGTAATCGTCGAGGATCAGCTTAAGGCCACCCTCGTCGATGAATATGTACTCGGGCTGCCACTCGAGGAGCTTCTCCTTGTCGATGAACTGGTGGCCGCTCCCAAGCCCGTCGGCAACGTTCTTGGCGTGAACGACGATGAACGGCGGATAACTGGCCTCCGTGCTCTCAATTCCGTGGGCTCCCTTGTAACCGATTCCGCCGACGAAAACGGTCTTCGGTTCAACTCCAGAGGTGCGCTTCATCAGGTCCTTCTGGGTTGCATTGATGAAGTTGATTACCTCCTCTGCCCTCTTCTCCCTTCCGAGTATCCTGCCCGCCAGTTCGAGGGATTTGAAGAGCTCCTCGTCCTCGAAGGTCGCCAGCTGGCCGTAGCTGAGGACGACGACGGGGATTCCGGTCTTGGCCTGTATATCATCGGCCGTCTTCTTGTCCACGTAGGTTATGAAGATAACGTCGGGCTTCAGCTCTATGAGCGCCTCGAAGTCCGGCAGTTTGCCAGGCCCGCCCGGTCCGACGGTCGGCAGCTCCCGGAGTTCAGGGTGGGCTATGATGTAGGGCCTTCCAAAGTTGTAGCGTTTCTCGAAGTCCTCAACGCCGACCACCATATCGCTCGCGTTCAGGTAAACCACCAGCCGTAGCGCTCCGGGACCGACGGCAACGACCCGGTTCACCTTCGCCGAAACCTCGACGCTCCTCCCAAGGGCGTCCGTGACGGTTATCGTAGCCTTTCCGGTTTCGGTGTTCGTGCTGCTCCCAATGCAGCCGCTTATTGAAACCACGAGCAGGATTAAAAACAGGGCAAGGAACCTTCTCATCTCAGCACCCCCTTGGCGAGACTTTCACTATTCCCCTACCAACCACCGCCCGGTAGGTTTCCCCGGCACAGCGGAGGCAGAAGGGCTCGTCGTTTATGTAAACTGCCCGGGTTTCCATAACCAGCTCCCCGCACTCCGAGCAGCGGACGCTCTCCACTATCGGCGCCTGCTCTATCGGGGGAAACTTAACCCGTTCAATCTTGAACTCCTCCCTCGGGAGCTCCAGCATGGTGTATGCTATATCCTCCCAGAGTTCCCAGAGGCGCCTCCGCTCTTCTTCGGTTCCCTTTCTTTCCTTGACTACCCTCCTGAAGAGCTCTGTGGCATCTGGTGGGTAATACTTCCTCAGCTCCTCGGCATCTGCATAAACTCTAACCCCCTCCCAGATGGAGCGCTTCACCAGTGTGAGGGCTGTCTTTCCCAAGTCGAGGTATATCAGAGAGTTGTTTCCTAAGGTGCAGCCTGTCGTCACCTGAACACCGTCGGTGAAGCAGCTATTGATCTCGACTATGGCGAGAACGGATTCGTCAACACTTCCAGAGTAGTCGAGCCTTCCAACACCGAGTTCCTCCATGGCTATGAGCGACGCCCGGATTCCGAGCGCCAGGTAGGGACAGACGTGGCCGTGAAACTCCCTGGCGTACTCTAGGATTCCCCGAGCGTCACCCTCCTCCACCAGCCTGTTGAGAGCGAGCATTGTATCACCAAAGGCGAATTGGGTAACACATTTTTTAACGATTTTTTGAGCTAGGTGTTATTAACCTTTGGTGTTGGTGCTTTAGAAAAGCGTGCATATGCACAAACTTTATATTTGAAGACTTTTTCATAGTATTGGTGGTTTCATGAGAATCGCGGTCCCCCTTAAGGATGATAGAGGGCTGGAGAGCGAGGTCTGTGAGCACTTTGGCAGGGCAAAATATTTCGCGTTCGTTGAGGTCGATGATGCCACCATCAAAGGTTTCGAGGTTGTCGAGGTTCCCTTCGAAGAGCACGGCCCAGGTGACATCCCAAACTTCGTGAAGGAGCACGGCGGGGAGGTTGTGCTTGCCTACGGGATGGGAGGAAAGGCCATGGCATACTTCGAGGGCCTAGGAATAACCGTCGTCACCGGGGCCTACGGGAGGGTTAAAAACGTCGTTGAGGCCTTCATACACCAGGTTCTTGAGGTCGACCCTCACTGGAGGGAGAGGATAGAGGCGACGAAGCACCAGTGAAAAAGTTTTTAAATGAAATTTTTTTCATTTAATTTGGTGGTCGTATGGGAATCAAAGACTTCGCACCGAGCTGGTTCGCGAGCGTTATGGGAACCGGTGCTCTAGCGCTCGTGAGCAAGGCATACTCGGGGAAACTCCCACCCCTAGGGAACTTTGCAGAGCTTCTGACTTACATCAACACCGTTCTGTTCTTCGTCCTGCTGGTGCCCTGGGTTCTGAGGTGGCTAAGATATAGAGAAGACGCCCTCGGTGACTTGAGGCATCCCGTCATATGCCACTTCTACGGCACAATAGCGGTGGCAATGCTCGTCCTCTCAGCGGACTACCTTTTCATCCTCCGGAGGGAATTCGTTGCAGTGGTATTCTGGGCCACAGGAACAGTTCTCACGGTGTTCTTTGCCCTGCTGATTCCATACCTGATGTTTATCGAGGGGGGAATAGACATCAGAACCGTGACTCCCGCGTGGTTTATTCCCCCGGTTGGACTGATAGTGATTCCACTCAGCGGCTCGGTGATAGCCTCAACACTCGCTGGAGCCACCAGGGAGGTCACATATGCGATAAACTACTTTGCCTGGGGCTCCGGCTTCTTTCTCTACCTGGCGCTCTTTGCGATAGTCATGCACAGGTTCATAACCCACGAACCCCTGCCATGCGGTATGGCGCCAGCAATATGGATAAACCTCGGACCCATCGGAGCCGGGACTTCAACCCTCTACGCACTAATAAAGGCGAGCGACTTCGTAACGGTGAAGGAGCCTTTCTTAGTCTTTGGACTGCTCCTCTGGGGTTTTGGAATATGGTGGCTTCTCATGGCGATTCTGATGACGCTCCACTACCTCAGGAAGCTCAACCTCCCCTACAGCCTCGCCTGGTGGGCCTTCATATTCCCGCTTGGAGCCTACGTTAGTGCGACCTTCAACGTAGGGACAACCTTCGGGATAAACGCCATCACAGACTTTGGATTCGTCCTCTACTGGCTCCTCCTGGCGATATGGCTGGTCACTGGAGGTCTTACGCTCAGAAACTTCGCCTTCAGAGGTTCAGAGCAACGAGAAGCGTCTTAAGGGCTATGAGGTACATTATGACCCCTATCATCTTTTTCACCTGGTCGGAGCTCATCTTAAAGTGCATCAGGTGCGTTCCAAGCCAGCCCCCGACTATTGCAGGAACGGAGACCCAGAGGAGCAGTTTTAAGTCCAAAGTTCCCATGCCCCAGTACGTCAGGAACCCGCTCAGGGACGAGAAGAACACTATCAATGCTGTTGTCGAGGCGACTTTTTTCGGTTCATAGCCGAGAAGTATCAATGCGGGACTGATTATTCCGCCTCCCCCAACACCGAGGAGTCCACCCAGAAAGCCTGCTATTCCACCGATGAGCGAGCCCTCAATGACGTGGTTTCCCCCTCCCCTCCGCTTTCTGGGCCGGAAAAAGAGCATCATCGTGCCTGAGTAAAGCAGGAAGAGCACGAAAACGACAAGGACAACGCGACGAGGTATGAACTTCCCGGAGTATGCACCAATCGGAGAAATAGCCGTGTCACGATGAGGATTGGCAGGCCGAATCGAACGTCGAGCTTGCCATGTCTGATGTTCTTCAGCGTTGCGGAGAGCATTGAGAGTGTGTTGATGAACAGACCGGTTGGTTTCGCGGTCATGAGAGGAACCCCAAGCCAGCCCATGACCGGGACTATGGCTATTGCAGAACCAACACCCCCTATCGAGAAGACGATACTGAGGATAAAGGCAACAAGTGCGAGTTCAGGGTAGTTCGTTTTAGGTCACCCAAACAAAATGAGAAGAACCTCATTTAAAAATTTTCTCATCCAAAAAGGTGTTAAACAGGAGAGCCGAGTTCAATACATGAACTCCAAAACCAGGGTCGCTTTAGTCCTCTCGCTAATCTCGCCCTTCTTCGCAGAGGTGCTGAGCGGCTCCACCCCACCCCTAGAAGTCCTCACGAATCCCCTCTCGTTTCCGTTTCTGTGGGCCTACTACGGTGCTGGCGTTCTCCTCGTCCGCGAGGCCTGGATCAGGTGGGGGAGGAACTACGTTAGGCTCATGCTCCTCGGCTTTGTCTATGGAATCGTGGAGGAGGGACTCGTCGTAAAGTCGTGGTTCAATCCGAAATGGCCAGACCTGGACGTTTTCAGCGTTTATGGGAGGGTATGGGGAGTTAACGCAGTCTGGGCGGTGTGGCTGACGATGTTTCACTCCCTGATGAGCATAGCGATGCCGATAATGGTTGTCGATGCCCTCTATCCAGAGTTCTCCAATGAAACACTCCTTGGAACGCGGGGGATAACCGTGACGGCACTCTCTTTCGGAGCCTCCGCTGCGGTGTTCTCAGCGTTCCTGGCCCAGTACCGCCCGCCGGCAGTTCAGTATTCCCTCACCATCCTCCTCACGGTGCTCCTGCTGATCCTCGCAAGGAAGGTAAAAAGGGAGACTCTCTTCAAGCGCGGCATTCCAAGGAGACATCCCTTCGTCTATGGCTTCACTGTCTCCTTCGCGTTGTTCTTTATCTTCACAGCCTTCCCCCACTCCTCAGCACACCCCGTTGTGCCCTCTGTCCTCGGACTTCTGGTAACCCTCCACTTCTACTCCACACCCTCCCATCTTGACGAGAGGAGAAAGTATGCCCTAGCCCTGGGCTTCCTGGCCTTCTGGCTCGTGCCCTACGATGTAATCCTAGAGGTCAACGGCGTGAGGGGTGAGGCCCTCCTAGGCGTGGTCACCTTCGCGGTTCTCGCGTGGAAGCTGAGGGAGATGGAAGCCAGTGAACCCAAGGTTTGAAACCCGCCCATTTTTAAGCGTTCAGGAATAAAATCTGAACGGAGGGATTGAGATGCACGAGTGGGCACTCGCCGATGGTATAGTTAGAACTGCCCTAGATTACGCTGAAAGGGAAGGCGCGTCAAAGCTCCTCGCGATCCAGGTCGTTCTCGGCGAACTCCAGGACGTCAACGCCGAGATAGTCGAGTTCGCAATGAAGGAGCTCCTCAAGGGGACGATAGGAGAGGGGGCAGAGATAGAGTTCATCGAGGAAGAGGCGGTTTTTAAGTGCCGCAACTGCGGTCACGAGTGGAAGCTGAAGGAGGTCAAGGGAAACTTCGACGAGCGCATAAAGGAGGACATACACTTCATCCCCGAGGTAGTACACGCGTTTCTAGCCTGTCCGAAGTGCGGGAGCAGGGACTTTGAGGTTCTCCAGGGGAGGGGAGTCTACATAAGCGGCATAAAGATCGAGAAGGAGGGAGAGGCATGATAAGCATAGACCCGCGCGTCAAGGGCATAGAGGGCAGGCTTGAGAAGGTGAAGCGCATAATTCCCGTCGTCAGCGGGAAGGGCGGCGTTGGAAAGTCGCTCGTCTCAACAACCCTCGCCCTTGTTCTGGCGGAGAAGGGTTACAAGGTTGGACTGCTTGACCTCGACTTCCACGGCGCGAGCGACCACGTGATTCTCGGCTTCGAGCCAAAGGAGTTCCCCGAGGAGGAGTACGGTGTAATCCCGCCGACGGTTCACGGAATAAAGTTCATGAGCATCGTCTACTACTCCGAGGACAAACCCACACCCATGAGGGGCATGGAGATAAGCGATGCCCTCATCGAGCTCCTCGCCATAACGCGCTGGGACGAGCTGGACTACCTCATCATAGACATGCCCCCCGGCCTCGGCGACCAGTTCCTCGACGTGCTGAGGTTCCTCAAGAGGGGCGAGTTCCTCGTCGTTGCAACGCCGTCGAAGCTGTCAATCAACGTCGTTGAAAAGCTTCTGACCCTTCTCAGGGAGAGGGAGCACAGAATCATGGGAGTCGTCGAGAACATGGTTCTCCGTCCGGGGCAACTCGACGAAAGGGATGTTAAAAAGCTCGCGGAGCGCTACAACGTCCCATACCTTGCCGGAATACCCTTTTATCCGGACCTCGAATCCAAGATTGGGAACGTTGAAGAGCTCCTGAAGACCGAGTTCGCGGAGAAGATAAGGAAAGTCGCGGAGAAGATTTAGCGAAGGGTTTTTCTTTTCTTCATTGCAAAGGCTTAATGGGTGAAAGCATGGAAGTGCGAAAGCTGATTCATGACACAGTAATCAACGTCTGCAGGGAACAGGGAGTTAATGTAGTTGAGATAATACTCTTTGGGTCGAGGGCCAAGGGCACCTCCAGAGAAGGCAGCGACTGGGACATTCTGCTCGTCACGGAGAACCAAGTGAAATGGAGAAAAAGAGTGCATCTTACCGGGGAAATAAGGAAAAGACTTGCGAAGAAGGGCCTAGCCATGGACATCCTCGTTGTATCCAAGGAGGAGCTTGAAAGGCTTAGGGACTCTAAGGAGTACATATACTACTATGCCGTTAGGGAGGGTATCCCAGTATGAGTTATCTCGATTGGATACGAAAGGGAGAAGACGACCTCAGGTTAGCCGAACTCGCATTGGAGAATGATATTCCTGACTATGCTGCATTTCATGCCCAACAGGCCGTTGAAAAGTTCCTAAAGGCATTCCTTCTCAAAAACAACAAACCGCTGGTAAGAACTCATGAGATAGCTTACCTTATTGAGAAATGTAAAGAGATAGACCCCTCTTTTGAAGAACTCTACAACTTAGGAGCTCATTACCTCTCGGACTTTGCCGTTGAGGTTAGATATCCTGGTTACTACCCTGTGCCAAAAGAACTAGCAGAGGAAGCAATAAAAACTGCAAAGCAGGTTCTGGATTTTATCATTCGACGGCTGGGGGAATAAATTTATGAAACTCTCCGAACTCCTCAGAAAGGCGAAACGTGTCGTCGTCTGCGGAATAGGGAACGAGGTTAGGGGTGACGATGCATTCGGCGTCCTCGTTGCCGAGAGGCTGAAGGAGCTGGTGAGCAATCCAAACGTTCTCATCCTCAACTGCGGGGAGGTTCCGGAGAGCTATACAGGGAAGATAACAAAATTCGAGCCGGATCTGGTGGTCTTCGTTGATGCAGTTGACTTCGGCGGGGAGCACGGTGAAGTCATACTCGCCGACCCAGAGGGAACGCTCGGAGAGGCGGTCTCGACCCACAGCCTGCCGCTCAAGGTTCTGGTGGGCTACCTGAAGACGCGCCTCAACGCGGAGTTCGTCCTCGTCGGTTGCCAGCCGGCCGTTCTGGGCCTCTTCCAGAAGCCAAGCGAGGTTGTGGTTGAAAGGGCCGAGGTTCTCGCAAAATCCATGGCCGGTGTTCTCAATGAAACTGAGGGTTAGGGAAGCCACAATCTGGGACTGCCGGAGAATAGTGGGCATATACCTCTCCAACTCGCCCTGGAAGGACTCGCCCTACGAGACATACCTTCAAGTCGGCCCCTGGGGGCTGGAGGAGACCTGTGCGATCCACCTGAACAACCTCAAACTTGCTGGCGGAATAGCGCTCGTGGCTGAGCTGAACGGAAAGATAGCCGGCGAGACCGAGGTGTTCATAAGCGATGAAGTCTGGGACGGGGAGCTCGTAAAAACCGCACACCTCAGCGTCATCGAAGTAGCACGGTGGTATCAGGGAAAAGGCGTCGGAAGGGCCCTGCTGGAGCGCGTGGTGGAGCTGGCAAAGGAGAAGGGTTGCGATCTCCTCACGGTGACCCCCGAGAAGAAGGCCCTCGGGTTCTACAGAAAGCTTGGATTTAACAGAACAGTCTACCAAGGGATTATCGCAGACATCTCAACGGACACCGGGAGGAGGGCTCCTACTGCTGCCGAACTGATCCCCGACTGGGACGACCTGAGAGGGCTGCCCCTCAGCCTGGGGCAGTTTCAGAGCTCCTACAACCACTGGTTCTCAGAGTTCGTTGACAGGATCGCCGATGTGGACGGGAGGGTTCACTTCGAGAGCGGGAGCATTGAGGGAGGCTTTTACGTTCTTGAGGGCAGCTTCTTCGATAGACAGACAGCAACGGCCTATTTCTGGGGGGAGGACGGCCTGGAGGGTCTGAGAAAGCTCGCGACCCTTGCGAGGAGCAGGGGCTTCAAAACCCTCAGAACGAGCCTCAGCAGAAAGCTGGTAAGCGGAAGGCTGGAGTTCGGCATAACACCCCTGGATGAGGTTATCATACTAGCGAAGTCACTTTGAGTCCCCCACGAGCTTTCTGAGGTCGCTCCGGCGATTAACGTTGAAGAAGCTCTCCCTCCACGAAGGGGGCAACTTCTCCACATTCAAATAGCATACGTCGGCAAAGCGTATCGCACCGTTCAGCGAGTAGTCCCCATCGCGTATCCTGCCCTTGAGAACCCGGCGGAACGCCTTTGAGTATATCGCATGGAGGGGTTCAAGGTATCCGTTGGTCCAGCGGGGAACGCAGACGAGCTTTTCACTCCCCCGGAATTCCCGGATCATTCGGTCAACGAACTCCGGGACGATAAGCGGCATGTCCCCCGCGACGACGAACGAATCACCGACGCCCAATGCGGTATAAACTCCACCCATAGGTCCAATAGAGAGTTCGTCAACCACCACCTCGTAGCCGAGGCTTCTGAGCCTCCCGGCGTTGTCGGGAGATGCCACGATAACGACTTCCTTGATAAGCGACGCCGACTCAATTCTCTCAAGGGCGTACGAAATAAGCGGCCTTCCACCTATCCTGAAGAGGAGCTTGTCGCCTCCGAAGCGCTTACTCCTACCCCCTGCAAGAACCGCACCGAGCATGATATCCATTGGACTCCGGGCTTTTAGGGTTGACGGTTGAAAACCAGAGGTTTAAAAAATCCCTAAAAAGGCCTGTGAGAACTAATCACAGGTGAGAGAAAATGTGCCTAGCGATTCCAGGAAGGATAATCGAAATCACAGGAAAAACCGCAGTTGTAGACTTTGGAGGAGTGAGGAGGGAGGTTCGCCTCGATCTGCTCCCTGAGGTGGGGGTCGGGGACTACGTCATAGTTCACACGGGTTTCGCAATAGAGAGGCTCGACGAGGAAAGGGCACTGGAGATACTCGAGGCATGGGCCGAAGTGGAGAGAGCCCTGGAGGGATGAACGTGACTGACGTCCTGAACGCCTTCAAGGACAGGGAGCTGGCCCAGAAGGTCGTGAGGAAGATACGTGAGGAGGCGAAGGGCCTCGATGAGCTCCGGTTCATGCACGTCTGCGGAACGCACGAAGACACTGTAACCCGCTCCGGGATACGCTCCCTCCTTCCGGAGAACGTCAAGATAGTCAGCGGGCCGGGCTGTCCTGTCTGTATAACTCCGGTCGAGGACATCGTCAAGATGCGCGAGATTATGAAGGAGGCCTACGCGGAGGGAGAGAGGATAATCCTGACCACCTTTGGCGACATGTACAAAATACCAACTCCCCTCGGGAGCTTCGCGGATTTGAGGGGCGAGGGTTACGACGTGCGCGTTGTTTACTCAATATTTGACACCTACAAGATAGCCAAAGAGAACCCGGAGAGAACCGTCGTCCACTTCAGTCCCGGCTTTGAGACGACAACGGCTCCCGCCGCTGGAATGCTGAACGCCGTCGTTGAAGAAGGCCTAGAGAACTTCAAGATATACTCCGTCCACCGCCTAACTCCCCCGGCCGTTGAGGCCCTCGTGAAGGCCGGAACGCGCTTCCACGGACTCATAGACCCTGGTCACGTCTCAACGATAATCGGCGTAAGGGGCTGGGAGTACATAACGACCGACTACGGCATACCGCAGGTCATAGCGGGCTTTGAACCGGTGGACATGCTGATGGCTATTCTGCTCCTCATACGGATGGTTAAGAACGGCGAGGTCAGGATACTCAACGAGTACACGAGGGTTGTCAAGTACGAGGGCAACGTAACGGCTCAGAGGCTCATCGAGAAGTTCTTCGAAGTCAAGGACGCCAGGTGGCGCGCCCTCGGGACCATACCCGAAAGCGGACTTGAGCTTAGGAAGGAGTGGAAGGAGCTGGAGATAAGGACGTACTACGATCCGGAGGTTCCGGAGCTTCCAGACCTCGAAAAGGGCTGCATCTGCGGCGCCATCCTTCGCGGTCTGGCGCTACCCCCACAGTGCCCGCACTTCGGCAAGACCTGCACGCCGAGGAGTCCAATAGGGCCGTGCATGGTCTCCTACGAGGGAACATGCAGCATCTTCTACAAGTACGGAGCTTTGTTCTGACACCAAAGGTTGAAAACTCCTCTCCGGTTTTTAACTTTTGGTTTTAGAAACCTATAAAGGCCCGAATTACGAAGAAGAAACCGGTGAGAGGAATGAAAGCTTACAGGCTTCACGTTCAGGGCATCGTTCAGGCCGTCGGATTCCGGCCCTTCGTCTACAGGATAGCCCACGAGCACAGCCTGAGGGGCTACGTCAAGAACCTCGGCGATGCCGGCGTTGAGATCGTCGTTGAGGGCAGGGAGGAGGACATAGAGTCTTTTCTGCGAGACCTCAGGGAGAAGCTTCCCCCACTCGCGCGGATAGAGACGATAAAGAAGAAGGAGCTCCCCCCACAGGGCTTCGACCGCTTTTACATCGAGAAGAGCTCCCAGGGCGGAGAAGGTGGGGATTCAATAATCCCACCGGACATAGCGATATGTGACGACTGTCTGAGAGAGCTATTTGACCCGACCGACAAGCGCTACATGTACCCATTCATAGTCTGCACCAACTGCGGACCCAGGTTTACAATCATCGAAGACCTCCCCTACGATAGAATCAACACGACGATGAGAGAGTTTCCGATGTGCGGCTACTGCGAGGGTGAATATAAAGACCCACTCAACAGACGCTATCATGCCGAACCCGTCTGCTGTCCAGTCTGCGGGCCGAGTTACCGCCTCTACACGAACGACGGGGAGGAAATCATTGGAGACCCGCTGAAGAGGGCGGCGGAGCTGATAGATAGGGGATACATCGTCGCCATCAAGGGGATAGGCGGGATCCACCTTGCCTGTGACGCCGCCAACGAGGAGGCAGTCGCGGAGCTGAGACGGAGAACCCACAGGCCGCAGAAGCCCTTCGCGATAATGGCGAAGGACGTCGAAACGGTTGAGGAGTTCGCCTTTTTAAGCAGGGAAGAACTTGAGGAGCTGACCTCCTACAGGAGACCGATAATAACCCTCCGCAAGAAGGAGCCGTTTCCCCTGCCTGAAAACCTCGCACCGGGACTGCACACCATAGGCGTCATGCTCCCCTACGCGGGAACTCATTACATACTCTTCCACTGGAGCAAAAGCAAAGTCTACGTGATGACCTCGGCCAACTACCCGGGCATGCCCATGGTGAAGGACAACGACCGGGCCTTCGAGGAGTTAAAGGACGTTGCCGACTACTTCCTCCTCCACAACAGGGAGATACTCAACCGCGCGGATGACAGCGTCATCAGGTTCGTCAACGGGAGGAGAGCGGTGATAAGGCGCTCCCGCGGCTTCGTGCCGCTGCCCATAGAGATTCCCTTCAGCTACCGTGGCTTGGCAGTGGGAGCCGAGCTTCTCAACGCCTTTGGCGTTGCTAAAAACGGGAAAGTCTACCCAAGCCAGTACATCGGGAACACCTCGAAGATCGAAGTCCTTGAGTTCATGGAGAAGGCCATAGAACACTTCAAGAGAATTCTCCGCGTGAACGAGTTCGACCTCATTATAGCCGACCTTCACCCGAGCTACAACACCACTAAACTCGCCATGGAGATGGCAAACGAGCTAAACGTGGAGTTCCTCCAGGTGCAGCACCACTACGCACACATAGCGAGCGTTTTGGCCGAGAGGAAGCTGGACGAGATGATAGGTATAGCCGTTGACGGCGTCGGCTACGGGACGGACGGCCACACCTGGGGAGGAGAGGTTCTCTACCTGAGCTACGAGGATGTTGAAAGATTGGCCCACATAGACTACTACCCGCTCCCAGGTGGCGATTTGGCCAGCTACTACCCGCTGAGGGCCCTGATGGGAATCCTGAGCAAGGTCTATAGCATAGATGAGCTCGAGGGGATAATAGGGGGGTGCTGCCCGAAGGCCATCGAGGGCCTCCGCTATGGAAAGGTAGAGTTCAACGTCGTGCTGACCCAGCTGGCGAAGGAGGTCAACACGAGCTACGCATCCTCAACCGGTAGGGTCCTCGACGCCCTCTCGGTTCTCCTCAACGTGGCGTACAGAAGGCACTACGAGGGCGAGCCGGCAATGAAGCTGGAAAGCTTCGCGATGCGCGGCAAGAACGACCTGAAGTTTGAGGTTCCGGTGGAGGGAGAGCTGATAAAGGTTGAGGAGCTATTCTCGCAGGCACTCGACGTCATTGACACCGCCAGTCCCGCGGACATAGCCTACTCGGCACACCTCGCCCTTGGAAGGGCCTTCGCTGAAACAGCTGTGGAGAGGGCAAGAGAGTTCGGTGTCAAGAACGTCGGAATAAGCGGCGGCGTTGCCTACAACGAGCTCATAGTCAAGACCGCCAGGAAAATAGTAGAGGCCGCTGGCCTGAAGTTCCACACAACACACGAGGTCCCGCGCGGCGACAACGGAATAAACGTCGGCCAGGCCTTCCTCGGAGGGCTTTACCTTGAGGGCTACCTGACGAGGGAGGATTTGATGCTGTGAGATAAGGATTTAACTAAAAAACACAACTGTGTAAATGGGTGTGGTTGATGCCGGTAATCCAGAGAGACGAGCTGGAAAAGATCCTCCGTGAGGTTAAGGAAAAGCTGGAGGAAATCCTCGGAGATGACCTGGTGGAGGTCATACTCTTCGGCTCGTACGCGAGGGGAGAAGCAAGGGAAGACAGCGACGTTGACGTTCTCGTGGTGGTGAGGAGAAAGCTAACGCTCAAAGAGCACGATAAGCTAACCGAAGTAACGGATAGATACGTTCTGGAGAGGGGAATCGTCGTCTCGCTGATCGTATATCCTCTCAGCAGGAAAATGAAATATGATCCTTTGATTCAAAACGTCCAGGCGGAGGGCATCAAGGTATGAAGCAATACAAGGAAATCTTGAAAAAGGCCCAGGAAAGCCTTGAAGCGGCTAAAATTCTGCTGAAGAGGGGGTTCTATGGATTCGCACTATCGAGGGCATACTACACAATGTTCTACTGCTCGGAGGCCCTCCTCCTGACAAAAGGCATCAGCGTCTCAAAGCATTCTGCCCTAATAGCGCTCTTCGGGAGAGAGTTTATTAAAACAGGTGAGGTTCCTCATAAGTTTTTCACACACCTGCGAACTGCATTCAACCTCAGGCAGACGGCGGATTACTCTTTTGTGGTGGATATAACCGAGGAAGAGGCGCGCGAGAACATAAGGCGCGCCGAAGAGTTCCTCGCATTCACGAAAGAATACCTCTCATCCAAGGGCTTTCTGGAGGAATGAGTATGGTGGAGAAGATAAAGCTAGAACACGGAGCGGGCGGGGAAATAATGGAGGAGCTCCTGAGGGACGTCATACTCAAAAATCTCAGCCTGAAATCTGCCGGTGGAATCGGACTTGACCAGCTCGACGATGGTGCAACTATACCCTTCGGCAATAAGCACCTCGTCTTTACAATAGACGGCCACACAGTCAGGCCCCTATTCTTCCCCGGCGGAGACATCGGAAGATTAGCCGTCAGCGGAACCGTGAACGACTTGGCGGTAATGGGCGCGAAGCCCCTCGCCCTGGCCAACTCCATGATAATCGGCGAAGGCTTCGACGGCGAAGACCTGAAGAGAATCCTGAACTCGATGGACGAAACTGCAAGGGAAGTCCCCGTTCCAATCGTCACCGGCGACACCAAAGTTGTTGAGGACGGGATAGGAATCTTCGTCATAACAGCGGGGATTGGAATAGCCGAGAGGCCGATAAGCGACGCCGGAGCGAAGGTCGGCGACTTGGTTTTAATCAGCGGAACGGTAGGCGACCATGGCATCGCCTTAATGAGCCACAGGGAGGGAATAGCCTTCGAGACACAGCTGGAAAGCGACGTGGCTCCAATCTGGGAGGTGGTTGAGGGGGTTGCCAAAGCCATTGGCTGGGAGAACATCCATGCAATGAAAGACCCCACGAGGGGCGGGCTCAGCAATGCGCTCAACGAGATGGCGAGAAAGGCCAACGTGGGAATACTCATAAGGGAAGCCGATGTGCCGGTCAGGCCGGAAGTCAGGGCAGCGAGCGACATGCTGGGCATAAGCCCCTTCGACGTTGCCAACGAGGGCAAGGTCGTGATTATTGTTGCCAGAGAGCACGCGGAAGAGGCACTGGAGGCCATGAGGGGCACAGAAAAAGGGAAGAACGCGGCGATAATCGGCGAGGTCATAGGAGACTACAGGGGCAAGGTTCTGGTCGAGACCGGCATAGGCGGAAAACGCTTTTTGGAGCCTCCAGCAGGAGACCCTGTTCCGAGGGTCTGCTGAGCCCTTTTCCCGATTCCCACTTTTGTCCTTAACCTTCGGTTTAGGAAAGCCGTATAAGGCCCTTTTTCCAATTTCGAACCGGTGAGAGTATGATAATAGCAAAACCCTGTGTAACCATGAAGGGCATCGTCATAAGCGGCTACTCCTGGGAGCGCCAGGTAAAGATAGACCTCACGAGAACAGCCCAGTGCTTGAAGGAGAAGGGTTACACCGTGAAGAAGCTCCTGCCCGGAATGATGCTGATTCTTGAGATCGACGACTACGAAACGAGCGTCTATCCCAGCGGCAAGATAATAATCAAGCTCCTAGAGGACGCAAAGAAGGGTGAGGAGCTCGCTCGAATCATATACGACTGCGCTGGAGTTCTGGAGGTGATTTCATGAGGATTCCGGAGGATGTTAGAAAGGACATCCCGCTGACAGGGGAAGTCATATACTTCGACAACACGGCCACTTCGCTCACGCCGAGGCCGGTTGTGGAGGCGATGGACGAGTACTATCTTAGATACCGCGCCAACGTCCACAGGGGGATACACAGGCTCTCCCAGATGGCGACCCACAGGTACGAGGAGAGCAGGAAAATCGTTGCGGATTTCCTCAATGCGCGCTTTGAAGAGATCGTCTTCACCAAGAACACGAGCGAGAGTTTAAACCTCGTCGCCCTCGGCCTTGAGCACCTCTTCAAGCCCGGAGACAAGATAGTGACGACTCCCTACGAGCACCACTCAGATTTACTCCCCTGGCAGAGGCTGGCTAAAAAGCTCGGACTAAGGCTTGAGTTCATTGAAGGAGACAACGAGGGCAACCTGGATTTGAGCGACGCTGAGAGGAAGATTAAAGGTGCAAAGCTCGTTGCCGTTCAGCACGTTTCCAACGCCCTGGGCGTTATCCATGAGGTTGAGGAGCTCGGGAAGATGGCAAAGGAAGAGGGGACCATCTTTGTGGTTGACGCCGCCCAGAGTGCCGGCCACATGGAAGTGGACGTGAAGAAGCTCCACGCGGACTTTCTTGCCTTCTCGGGCCACAAGGGGCCGATGGGACCGACGGGAATTGGAGTCCTCTACATCAACGAGGAGTTCTTCGATACCTTTGAACCTCCATTGATAGGTGGGGGAACGATAGAGGACGTTGAGCTCGACTCCTATAAGCTGACCGGACCGCCGGAGAGGTTCGAAGCGGGAACCCCAAACATAGGCGGTGCGATAGGCCTCGCCGCCGGAATAAGGTACATCGAGCGGATCGGGATAGACAAGATTGAAAGGCAGGAGCATAAACTCGTCAAGCGCATAACCAAGGGGCTCGATGAACTCGAAATTCCCTGGTACGGGCCGAGAGACCTGAAGAAGCACGCCGGTGTGGTGAGCTTCAACGTTCCTCCGCTTCACCCTCACGACGTTGCAGCAATACTCGACGAGAACAATATAATGGTTCGTTCCGGCCATCACTGCGCGTTACCGGTGATGAAGAAGCTCGGAATAAACGGCACGGTGAGGGCCTCGTTCCACGTCTACAACAGCATTGAGGAGGTCGAGACTTTCCTCGGCGTCATGGAGGAGCTGGTGAGGAGCCTGAAGTGATTTCCCTCTTTTCCTTTTGAAAGACTGCCGTTCAAGAAAAGGTAAATCAGCGGGGTAGCTCCCCCCACTCCACGTTTATCGTCTCCGGAGTGCGGTAGATAAAGGCCGCCTCTCCCTTGTGGACGTGCTTCCTCATCGGGCCGGGTGGAACTCCGTTCGTCTCGTAGATAACGCTCTGAGTGTCAGGGTCGTGGTAGAGAACCAAGCTCGGGCCAGCCAAGTTCATTATCGAGTCTATCGCGTACTGAGTTGCGAGGACCGTCACCCTCGCCCTTATGGGCCTCGTTATTAACGGTATGGCGGCACCACCGGCTGTTGTGTAGGCCAAAACGGCCGCATCGTTGACACCTATCATGGTGTTCCTCCTGTGTCTAATCACCGCGCTCACAACCAGAAAAGCTATACCAGCCATTGTTATGCTGTAGGTCTCCCCCAGCTCCACCAGGATGTTCTTTCCGAACTCAGGAGGCTTTCCAGAGTAGAATGCCTCGTCCAGGGGCGTGTAGCTTTCCCTGATAACCTCGGCGTACTTTCCGTCCGACTTCATGGCCTCTGGAACGCTCCTCACCTTCCCGGCAAGGAAGTCAGCGTAGAGCCTCTCCGTCAGGGTTCTGTCCAACCCATAGACGGTCTGGACTATCGTTGCCGCGGTGTAGCCGTCCAAAAGGCCCTTCCTCGCAAGGGCTATCGGGTCAAGGCCCGTTCCCTCGCCGTCCTTCACCCGGATGATGGTGTCAAACCCATCCTCCGGAAAGTCCCCCTCAGTGTCGAAGATAACGGTCCCGTAATCAATCTCCCGGTATCTATCCACCAGGTACTTAAGGGCCTTTCCCGGCCATTCGTCCATTCCGAAAACCTTGAGAGTCCTGCCATGGTAAACGGGGTCGTAGAACGTGTCCTCCCCCTCCCTCTCAAAGAGCCTAACCGCTATACGGCTGTACTTCATACGGTTCACCGACTGAAAATAGGGAAAGGTCCTATAAACGACTTCTGGTTTGGCTTAGATTACCCTCACCATACGCTCCATCCAGGGGCTGACGCGGACGCGGATGTAGCCGCGCAGCTTGTCATCAACCTCCTTATTTCCTGTGTAAACCCTGACAAAGCCATTCCTGAGCTTGGAAGGCGTCGCCACGACGATTATGTTCTCCTTCGGAATCCTCCTAAGGACTTCCGCCGAGAACTGCTGGTTTCCCCTACCGAAGAGAAATCCAAGGCCCCCGATTACGGTTACAACTACCCTTGTGTTCTCCCCCGCGAACCTCAGCAGGTCTTTCTCCGCGGCGTCTTTAACGAGGAGCCTGGCCTCACCGTTCTTAATCTCGACGATGTCAACGCCCAGGAGAGTTCCGTTTATCCCAAGCAGATCTTTGAGCTTCTTGAGGGTCGAGCCAGCGCCGAGGAAATATATCCCATCCTCAAGCTCCTCGGCCAGGGCCTCTATTATGGCATCCACATCCTCGGCCTCGTCCGTCTTCGTGGGCTCCTTCGCACCCTGAAGGAGGAGCTCGGCGTAGGGGGTCTGGGCCTTTCCATAGTGCTTCGGCCTCACCTCGTCGTGCCTGAAGGCGTTCTCGTCCAAGTCCATGACGTCCCGCTCCACCAGCTCGGCGTTCCCTTTGAGGAACTCGGCGACGAGCCTTGCCGCGTCCTCTGGGGATGCCGCAAAGACTCCAGAAAACATCTTAACGCCCGTCGGAACGCCGAGTATTGGAACCTTTCTCCCGGCGACGCTGAAAACGTCCCTCGCGGTTCCGTCGCCGCCGGCAAAGACTATCAGCTCAACCTGGTCGAGCATTCTCTTCACAAGTTCCTTCGTGTCCTCGCTATCCGTATCCGGAATCCTAACGCCGAGGACTTCGCGGTAACGTACATCCCTGTGTCTGATGACCTCGTAGGGGAAATCGAACTCCGCCAGAACCTCTTCCCCCAAACCATCGGGGCCGGTTAAAAACTCGACCCCCCTTCCCTCCGCGTAGTTGTTCAGCTCGTGGAGGAAAAGCCTCGCAACGTCAGCCGCGATGGGCTTTGCACCCCTCTGTATCGCCTCCTCAACGACACCGTCAGTACCTTTGAGCGCCACTCTGCCTCCCATTCCCGCTATGGGGTTGATTATGAGCCCTATCCTCATGGTATCACCTCATGTACTTCCTCGCGAACACCGTCAGGAAGACCGCCCACATGAACATGCCAAAGAGGGCCTCGACCGACGCTATAACCCTGCCGACGCCTATCGGATGGTAGTCGCCGTAGCCGAGGGTTGTGGCGGTAACAACGCTGAAGTACTCGTAGTCCAGGAAGCTCAGCGCTCCGGAGAGTCCCTCAACGCTTCTGGTCAGGTAAAAGAGAACCGGGAAGAAGACGTTTACCGCACCGAGCCATATGAGTATGGGCCTCTTCCAGTCGGTACCGTACTTGCAGGTCAAATCCGCGAAGAGCCACTCAAAGACGGATTCCATCCTCATGAAGAGCCTTTTGATTCCCTTTCTCCTGCCGCTCAGCCGGGAGTTCCTCTTGGCCACCATCTCCAGGTAGTAGTAGCGGTCGGCCCTCTCAAAGTCCCCGTTCCGCTCCCAGCTTATTCTTGCCAGACGGTAGAGAACCTCCGCCGCGCGGTGGCTGTTGAACTTACAGTCCTCGACTTCAACGAAGCCTTCAACGCTGAGTTCCACCGGGATGTTGGGCAGAACCGTGGAGTTCCAGGCAAAGTCGCCGTGGAAAGATACCTTCCGGAATATCAGGTTGCCCATGACCCTCGTATGCACGAACTCGGGATTCCTGAGCCAGCTTCCCAGGATCTCGGCGTGGCCGAAGACGTTGAGGTTCTCAAGGACGAGGTTGCCGTGGAACCGCCTTATGCTGAGCCTGACCTGTCTCTTGAAGCGCGCCGACTGGTCGAAGTCTATGTCCCGGAGAACAAGGGCTGTGGCCTTAACGGCCCTCTCACGCGATTCAGATGGCTTTACCCCATGCTCCTCAAGGATTTTCCGCAGAAGGGGATAACGGACGTTTATTCCAATCCTGCGGACTTCGTTCAGGCCGCTCAGCTCTATCCTTCCAGTGGCGGTTCTTTTTTCTCCGTACTCCCTCTCCCCCTCAGCCCCCTTGCCGATGTACTCGGTCGAGTTTATCATGACGTAGCGAACGCTCGAATTCCTGATGTAGACCGAGTTGGAGAACCCGACACGGAGCAGGTTCAGGCCGAAAACCCTTGAATCGTGAACCGTGAATGTCCCCAGCCTGCTCTCAAAGACGACCAGCCTTCCCACCGTGGAGTTGTAGACGGTTACACCCGGCACGTTAAGGCCGTCGAAGAGCACCGTCCTGATCTGCGAGTTTTTAAAGACTATCGGCTTCTCGGCCTTGAAATCGCTTATTTTGACATCGTAAAGGTAGACTCCCTCAAAATAGGTCTGGCCGGCCTTGAGCCTTTTGAGAAAGGTCTCCTCCTTCACCCTCTTTATTTCATCCCCCAAGAGCTTCTCGCCTTCGTCGTAGGGGATATGCAGTGGACAGTAGGCGGAGCCTTCGATGGGCTTCAGTCTGCACCTCTGCCCGTTCTCGTAGGTGTACTCGCACATGGCTCTCCCCGGTAAACTAGTTTCCCAAATAATTAAGGTTTTCTCCTGCTCGGTAGGGCGCGCATGTAGAAGCGCCTTCCCCCGTATTCGAGTTTGATCAGCTTTCCGTCCCTGAGGAGTCTCTCCACCACGTCCCAGTCGGCTCCGGCTTTTCTCAGAAGCTCCCTAACCGCTTCTTCCCTCATCGGGTGAACTGCCGTAATGCTCAGCAGGTCCTCCTCGACGTTCCCGGTTGAGGCAAAGGCATTCCCCTCGTAGCCTATGAGGTACTCGACTCTCCCACTGAGCCTCTCCGAGAACAGCTGGTAGGCGAGGTGTATCGTCTCCTCCGAAGGGGGTTCCACCCATGGCTCGGCAGGAGGCCTGGTGGGAATGGCTATGTAGGCTTTCTCCGGTTTGAGCTCACCCAGGAAGTCGGCGATCTTTTCAAGCTCCCCGCCGTAATCAACGTTTACCAGCATGGTCTCGGTGATGAGCCTTCCCCCGAAACCTTCCGCGAAGGCCAGCATGCCGTCGAGGATTTTCTCAAGCGAGAGGCTCTTGTGGGGTCTGTCAATTCTTCTCCAGAGGGGCTCGCTGACCGCGTCGAGCTTCAGGGAGACAAAGTCGAACTCAAACAGGTCTTCCCTGACGTCTTCCCTCCAGATCAGGGACGAGTTCGTGAGTATCGCCAAGGGTATTCCGAGGGTTTTCAGCATCTCAACCTCTCTGGACAGGTTCACGTCGAGCGTCGGCTCCCCGTCGGGAACGAATGTGATGTAGTCTATCCTCTCCCCGGCAGCTTCAGCCTCCTCGACCTTCTTCGACACCTCCTCAAATACCAGTTCTGGCTCGTAAAAAGCCCTCCTCTCAACCTCCATCTTTAACGTTCTGCCTATCTGACAGTAAAGACAGGCGTAGGAGCAGACCTTGTCGGGTATGTTGTTTATCCCAAGACTCTTACCGAGTCTCCTCGACGGAACCGGACCGAAGGCTATCATATCACCACCGGAATTAGGTTAACCTAAAAGCGTATAAGGTTTGCCCAACCCAAACGGAAGGTTAAAATTGGAGCGGTACCAGATTAATCAAGACGGAAAGCGGGGTGTTTCCATGCTGCTGGCTAAGCTCAAGAAAAAGACCCTGGGGCTCATCGATGAAGATTTCAAGCTCCTAGACTTCTCCTTCGGCCTGCCCTACACCTACGTGCTGATTGAGGGGAAGCTGGGAAAAGCCCTCGGCGTTGCCATGACCCTCCCCGAGGAGATAGGGAGGTTCGACAACTCCATAGAGGAGCCCACGCTTGAGGCGTTCATTGAACGGGCCGACAGCCTAAACATCATCGAGCGAACCATTGGTTTAGCCGCGATAAACGCGGTTTCGCAGTACTACATCGACCTCGGCAGTGCAAAGTGGATCGACGCCGTGGAACTTCTTGAGAAGGACATCGAGAAGGTAGCGGTCATCGGAAACATGCCGCCGATAGTCAGAAATCTCAGGGAGAGGGGCTTCAAGCTCTACGTCTTCGAGAGAAACCCGAAGCTCTGGGACAGGGAAACGCTGAGCGATTCCCTGGAGTACTGGCTCCTGCCGGAGGTTGAGGCGGTTATAGCGAGTGCCTCATGCATGCTCAATGGAACCATTGACATGCTTTTAGAGAGGTCAAAGAACGCCAAGATTTTTCTCCTGACCGGTCCCACTGGACAGGTTCTCCCGGAGTTCCTCCAGGGCACCGGGGTAACACACGTTGGAGCCATGAAGGTCATGAATGTTGAAAGGGCGATACTTCACCTGAAGCTCGGACGCTTCAGGGGCTTCTCCGACGAGAGCAGAAAGTACGTTCTCGAAGTTTGAGGTTCCATTTCTTCCATCCCCACTACATGGCCATTTTTGGACTTTGAAGTATCACTAACGTCACGAATCTTTTTAAACCAAACTGGCCTCCCGGAGGCCTCAAGGTGAGAAAAATGAGTCAGAGAGTTGCCATCGCGGTGAGGAACGCATCGGTAGCAAACCGCTACCGCTACATCCCCAAGATGCCGGGGTGGTTCTACTCCTTCGTGCCCTTCAAAGTAGCCACGGGTGGAAGCTCCGCCCTGGTGAGCCTCTACCTCCTGGAACTCGGGGGAAACGCCTCAACCGTTGGAATTGCCTTTGCCCTTGCGAGTTTGGCTTCAATGCTCGGCGCACTGTTCTGGGGAAGGCTGAGCGACAAAACGCTGAGAAGAAAGCCGTTCATACTCCTTGGCTTTGCCAGCGTTCCGCTCTTCCTCACGGCGATGGCCTTTGTGAAGACCCCCGCCCAGCTCATCGTGGTAAACACGGTATACGCATTTTTCCTCGCCTCTACTCTATCGGTCCCCATAGCGCTTGTTTTAAGGAGCGTCAGGAAGCACAGCTGGGACCACGCCATTGGAAAGTTCAACGAGATAAGCGGCTGGGGGTGGGTTCTCGGACTGGTTCTCGGTTTCGGCCTATCGGGGTCCCTGAGCATACCACAGCTGTTCATGGCATTCGCAATCCTGGGCTTGCCATCGGTCTTCATGGGGAAGCGGATGATACGGGAGGCTCCGATATACATCAACAGGCAAGCTATTAGAGCGTTCGGGAACTACGTCGTTGAAAAGGCCAGATACATGCCGTCCTTCATCTTGCACACCAACTTCAGCCTTCCCGATGGCTTAGGGAGGTTCTACGTAGCCTTCCTGCTCTTCTGGATAGCGGCTGGACTCTACTTCCCTCAGATGCCGGTGCTCCTTACGAGTGAGGGCTACACGAGAGAAGTCGTGTACCTGGCGCTCATAGCAAACTCCGCGGTCTCAGCGATGAACTACACCCGTGTCGGGGCCGCAATGGGGAGAATAAAGGAAGGGGTCCTGAGAAAGGGACTGCTCCTCCGTGCCGGAGCCTTCGCTACGATGATTCTCGGAACCCTAATCGCTCCAGCGCTGCTTCCACTGGCCTTTGCCTCCTACATCCTGGCGGGCTACTCATGGGCTTTCATCGGGGTCTCTTCCACCGCAATAGTGAGTGAAAAGGCTGGAGAAAAGAAGAAGGGCAGCGCAATGGGGACCTACAACGTCGTGGGCTCAGCCGGATACATCACGGGCAGCGCCATAAGCGGGGCACTCATATCATCGGCGGGATTTGGTGCGGCGTTTGGCCTCGGGCTTGTCCTGATCGGGGGGAGCATCGCCCTGCTGAAAAAGTAAGAGAAGTCAGAACTTGAGAACCCTGGCAAGGACTATGAGCGGGTCCCAGACAGGGGCGAAGGGCGGCGCGTAAGCTAAGTCAGTGAAGAAAACGTCCTTGGTAGTAAAGCCGGCAGTTAGCATTGCAGCAGCGGTGTCTATTCTGGGCAGTATCTCTGCACCTACAGCTTGGACGCCGAGGAGTTTATTGGTCTCGTTATCAACGACGCCCTTCAGCCATATCGGTCTTGAGCCTGGGTAGTAGTGCGGCCTAGTGCCTGCTTTTATGAAGGCCGTTCTGACATCGTAGCCCTCCCTTATCGCCTCGGTCTCCGTCAGACCAGTCTTGCCTATTTCCACGTCGAAGAACTTCGTTACGCTCGTTCCAAGAACCCCTGGGAAGTGAAGCTCTTTGCCCGCTATGTTGCTTCCGGCGACGTAGCCCATCTTGTTTCCGGCCGGGGCGAGGGGAATCCAGATGCGCCTTCCGGTTATGAGGTGCCTCGTCTCGGCGACGTCTCCAGCAGCATAGACGTTCTCGACACTGGTTTCCATCTTCTCGTTTGTCCATATCGCGCCGGTCTCACCCATCCTAACGCCGAGCTCCCTGGCCAGCTCGACGTTGGGCCTTATGCCAGTCGCGAGGATAACGAGGTCGGCTTTGTACTCCCCGGCGTCGGTGATAACCCTTTCGACCCGTTCCTTACCCTCTATCCTCAGGACTATCTCCTGGGGGTGGAGGTTGATCCTCCGCCTCATCTCCTCCTCAAGGACATCGGTGACTTCCTTATCGAAGGCCTTGGCCATGACCCTCTCGTTCCTCTCAATGAGGGTGACTTCCTTTCCCTGGGCGGAGAATGCTTCCGCCATCTCAACGCCGATGTAGCCCCCACCTATTATGACGACGTTTTCAACGCTGTTTTTCTCCATGTAATCTCTTATCGCCACTGCATCCGGGGGCAGATCGGCAGTAAAGACGCCGGGCAAATCAACGCCCTCCACCGCGGGAACCCTCGGCGATGCACCGTTGGCGAAGACGAGGTAGTCCCACTCGTAGGTGTGTTCCCCATTTTCCTCGCGAACTCGCACGGTGCCCTGACCGACCTCAACCACCTCCGCCTTCATGTGGAGGTCTATGCCGCGCTTCTTGATAAAGACCTCAGGGGGGTAATGCATCAGCTTTTCCTTTGGGGAGATACCCTCAACAACGTAGGGAACTCCACAGGGAGCGTGGCTGACCCACTCGGTAGCCTCGAAAACCTTGACGTCCCATTCAGGTTTGAGCCTCTTAACGCGCGAAGCCGCGCTCATTCCTGCAGCTCCACCGCCTATGATAACCACCGTCTTCCTCATGAGCATCACCAGGAAAGGTTCAAAACCTAAGGTTAAAAAGATTGGTGGGACAGAAACGGGTCATTCCTTTCTGCCGAGAAAGTACTTCCTGCCCTTGACCTCCACCATGCGGTAGACCTCGCCTTCTCTGAGCTCCATGGGAGGTCTTTCGAGTTCGTAGGTCTCGTAGGTCTCCATGTCCATGAGCTGGACCTCGGTCGGAGTTATACTGGTCACCATCGCCTCGCTCATTTCTCCCTCGACAACCTCCATACCCTCACGCTTAATCGTCTTCCAATCACGATATTCGCTTTCAAGAGTGGCCAGATTCCTCATACTCATGCCCTTGCCGTCAACCCGCTCGACCTCGTAGACGTTGCCGTGCCTGTCCGCTACGATATCCCCCCTCTGGAACTTTGGAATCCTCACGCTCACGCTGGTGCGGTAAACTTCTCTGCTCGTCTGCCTGTCAACGCCGACTAGCTCATAGGCCTCGCTTATCGTCCCACCAAAGCGCTCCCTTATTGCCTGTGCCAGCTTCCTTGCACTCGACGTTGAGCCCATATAGAAGTCCAAGCCCTCTTCCTTCTCTATTGTGTCCTGAATGAAGCCCATCCGGTCCCTGCGCATTATCTCGTCCACCTTCTCCTCGACGAGCTTCCCAATCGCCTTTCTCTCCTCATCGGTTAGTGGCCTGTCCTCGGCTCGAACCTGGAGTATCGCCTCGAAGTAGCCGCCGAGGAACTTGGAACAGCGCGGACAGACGGTCTGCCTTACATAGACTGTGACTTTTTTGGCCTCATCATGGAGTTCACGCTGGAGCTCGTGTATTCTGGCTTTGACCCGGACCTCATAGGTAATTATGGCTGGGAAGTACTCTATGTGCCAGTCGAGGGGCCGGAAGGCAACGAGGGCTCTTCCAATTGGAAGCTCCGTCGTCTCCTCAAGTTCATCGAAGTGAACTATCTCGAACTCTCTTATCCTCTCGTCCAGCGAATCCCCAATGGTCTCCAGCAGGGCGTTATCTGCAACCTCGAATATCAGCTCCTCGAGGTCGTAACTGTGGGGATCTACCCAAACACCCCTGCGCTTGTAGCTCCCACAGTTCTGGCAGAGCTCGGTATTTATCTCTCCCTCTATGAGCAGGACGGGGTTTTCTTTTCGGTAACATACCTGACAGAGACCATCTATCAGCGGTCCTCCCTCGCTCTCGCTTATCCCGCAGCGGTAACAGAATCTCTCGCTCATCTCTCTCACCGGAAGGTAGTGAGGAAGGAAGTTTAAAAACCTAATCTCAGAGAAAGAGCTTCGCCATCTGAGCGTGGGGAACCCCTTGAATCCTGAGTACCCTCGCCTCATCAATGTAACCGAGCTCTATTGCTTTTCCAACGCAACGCTCACCCGTAAGGTTGGCGATGGTTGCCTCTTCCAGCATGGCATCCAGAGCATCCTCGTCAACCAGCTCCCCCTTGTAAAAGCGCTCCTTCACTTCGAGCTTCAGCTCGCCTTCCCTGAAAGTTTTTCCGAGGAGCTCCTCATCGCAGGCAGCGAGGAGAACTTCCCCCTGAACGCGGTAGATTTTAACGTATATCATGGAGCGACACCGGAGGAGGAAACGCCTGAAGGTTTAAAAGTCTTGGGTAAAATGGAGAAGAAAAAGATGGCTCATCCCTGAGCCTCAAGTTCCTCAATGGCCTCCTCAAGGATGCTGTAAGCCTTGAGGATGTTGATGTAAGCCTTGCGGATGTAAGGTAGTGCCGCGATGGCTAGGTTCTCCCTGCCAGGAGTGATGTATTTCTTGGCCTCCTCATAGTACTGGTCGGCAAGCTGCTTGTACTGCATGGCCTCTTGGAGGGTCTCATTGTCGACGCCGAGTTCAACCGCCTTCTGGTAGAGCGGGTCGAACTTCTGGTCGTACCTCCAGTAGAGCATGTACCAGACGTAGTTCCAGGTGCTGACGATCCAGCGGGCAGTCTTGTACTCGACGGTTATGGTGACCGGAGAGGCGTACTTAACTTTAATGATGAGATAAATTGCGTTCTCTCCAGAGGTAGTGTAGTAGCTAAGTACGTGAGTTCCAGCAATGTTGATGTACTGGGTGTCCACAGGCAATGTGACTACCAAGTAAGCAACGCTTCCACTTGGACCATCTGCTGTTATTGTTATAGTTGTTTTGTCCACGTTTACATCGGTTACACTACCTTCCCCGATGGCTATGAATGGTTCAACGTCACTTGGAGCAAGCACCTTACCTGGAGCAGCGTCAACAACGGTGTATGTAAGTTCCTTAGAGAGTTCAGCGTATCCTTCTCTCTTGACAGTTACATCGACCGTATGCTTCCCTATGCTGAGCATTTCTGGTTCAAGCTCAAGTTTAAGTTTTCCGTTCTCATCCGTAAGCCCGTAGTATTCACCGTTGATGTACACTTCGGCACCAGGTACAGGCACCCCTGTAAGTGCATCTCTAACGAGTATTGTCGGAGCCTCTTTTCCGAGTTCAAGCTGATTCTTTTCGAGGCCTACTGCAAAGGATGAACCTCCGACCTTGACGAGTATTGTTGTTGTTACAGTACCCTCTAGCCATGGCACATCTGGAGTCAGTATAAGCTTTCCTATGTTGAGTCCTGGTAGCACGTTTTCAGTAGCATTGAGCATTAGGGTTATGTTGGTTGTTGCTCCAGTCTCCAAGTTGATCGTGTTTTGCTCGGTACTAAGGGTACCTGGAACTATTGCATACTGGGCAATCTGGAAGTTTGCGATTTTTGGCACTTCAATGCTTGCTGGGTTCAGAACCCACCAGTAAACCATTACGTGGTAAACTCCAGGCACTGGATCTGATATATCCACTACCTCATTGGCACTAGCGGTAGCTGAGGAGTACACGGTACCATCGGGTGCGATCACGTAGAGGTCAAGATCTGCCGTCGAATCATTCACGTACTGTATTTCGAAGTGAGCGTTTACTGCACCCTCTGGAACGGTAAAGTCAAGATACGCAAAGTCAGCTTCCTTTATCTGTTCAATAGTCGAGTTGTAGGGTCCGACACCAACTGCCGATATATTGCCCTGGATTTTGTAGTACTTGTTAACCAGCGTGTAATTGAATTCCTGAGTCCCACTAGAGTACTCTACAGTCGGAATCTCTTCACCGGGCGGAGTGGCTGTAATGCCATAGTATGTAATGTTAAAGGTTGCGTCTACATCCGTTAAAACTGGGAAGAACCCAGTCTGCGGCCAAGCAGTTATCATTGAAGTACTCGGGAATATCTCCCAAGTTCCCGGTATTAATACTGGACTAACTACACTCTCTTTGCTGATGCTGGTGGCTTCAAATGGACCTCCGTAGTTAGAGCAGTTAGTGGGGTTGCTTGGGGTGTAAGTACAGTTGCACGGATAATCCGGGCCAGTAGTTCTGAATGCATCATAGATAAAGCTACTGGCTATTGGATAGTATATGCCTGTCCATAGGTCACCACCAGAAGTCTGGTTTATTGTGATCCCCACCAGATCAACGTCCTCAGGAATGTCAAAGAAGATTCTGGTCGGCGGGACGTCCATTTTACTAACGTGAACGTTTTTTACTATGTTTCCATTTCCAATGTCCTCTGGAACCACTATTGTTATCGGGGTTATAGCGTCAACTGGAAGTGGGGAATCCGGGTCGTCCCAGTAGAGGATGAGTTCATTGAGTCCCGATGGCAGTGTGTCTCCCCAGTAGTATGGAGTTGTGAAGCCGAGCCAGAGGAAACCATGGGAAGGTATAGTCAGATTGTATGGATCTACTGGATCTCCAGTCACTATGTCGAAGAATGCTAGATCATTGAATATCGTGATTCCATCTCCCGCTCCGAGGGAAGCCCCCGCAAACTTGAGGGTAATATTCCTGTCCCCATTATTCTTTATCCAGAATGCACCAATTGGGAAGTCATAACCTGGGGCCAAGGCAAAGCCGATGTCACTGAAGGTTCCGTTTTCCCAATCCGTTGCAAAATCTATGAGTGCAGGGTCTCCAAAGATCAAATTCTTGTAGCCGATATTTCTGGCGTAGTATCCGGAGTAGACAATCGGCTCGTTGATGATCTCTCCATTGAATGAATCAAGAAGGCTCCACGCACTGGTTATGTTCAATGCTCCGAATCCCTGATCCGCAAAGGGCATCCCTAGGTCATCCGCTCCAAGCTCAAGGGAGAGTTTGAGCATGTCAGCAGTCGGCTTAACACCGTATTTCTCCTTGTAAGCACCAATCAGTATTGCCAAAGCACCACCAACGTGTGGAGCCGCCATGCTCGTTCCCTGCATATACTGGTATGCAATTGTAGGTTCTGCATTGTAATATCCCTGTGGGTTATAATCCCCAAGCATGGTAAGCGGCATTGTTGACATTATTGCATCGCCAGGAGCCACTATTTCAGGTTTTAGTATTCCCGTGTCAGTTGGCCCCCTTGAACTAAAACCAACTACAGCATCAGTAGCCATTTCAAAGCCCGATATTGGATCTCCAGTAACGTTGCAACCTGCACAGGCGACACTGAAGAACCCAGCTCCGTATTCGGGGGTGTTGAACATGTGCTGGTCAAGCCAGTCCATCCTTTCTTTTTCAATGTATGCTCCAACGGCTATCGCATTAAATGCATCCGCAGGGCTTCCAATTGAGTTAACCTCAGGCCCCTCATTGCCAGCGGAGATTGAGAAAGGAATTCCCGTAAGCTCCGCTACATAGTCCAAAACATTTGCATCATCCTCAATAAGTGGCCATCCCTGGAATATCGGCGTCCATCCAATGCTCATACTAATGGCGTCAGCCTCATCTCCAGTGTTGGGTTCGCCATCTGGACCAAACGCCGCATAGAGGAACGCATCGATGATGGATTCTGTTGGTATGTATCCTCCAAAGTCTGTTCCAACCTTTATTACCATAAGCTGAGCGCCTGGAGCAACCCCTTTAATGAAGCCATTTGCCGCGATAGTGCCAGCAACGTGGGTTCCGTGGTCTCCCATGTCATAACCCAAGACAACCCAGTTGCCCTGTGGATCTATGTCAGAGACAACAAAGTCCTTCTTCTGTCCCAGAGTTTCATTCCAGATCCAAGCACCAACATTGTCCGGACCAGGCGCAGTCCTGTACACCCTTAATGGCTTTTCGTCAGCAAAACTTCCATCATCGTCAGTGTCGACATAAACCAAGTCATATACTCCTGCGGTTTGATTGTCAACTACGAGAATGGCCCCTGCCCAAGGATCATGGTGGTTCAAGTAACAACTCTCGAGTAGGGGATCATTTGTGTAAGGACAGTGGTTGGGGTTATTAACGAAGTCTCCATCAAGCTCAACGCCCCATTCCTCCACATGTCCAATGTGGTAATTTCCACTCTTGGAGATTGCGTCAGTAGGTAGCTCAAAGGTTCTCCCCTTATATATGACGGTATCGCCTTGGGCTTTAACTATCGTGGAAGTATTGAACCATCCTGATACGGGCTTGTTTGGAAGCCCATACTGTTCTGATATTGTGTCCCAGTAACTAAGATCAACGTAATCAACTATCTTAGGTTTTCCATCGGTCGTCCACTGAAGATCCGGATGCCCAGGATCAACGCCAGTATCTATAACTGCCACAGTAACATTCCTTCCGTCATAACCTAATGCCCACATGTCCTTTGCGCCTGTGGTTTCAGTGCTAATGTTGGCAAGTTCTTGGACTTCTGTCATATTTAGGGTAACATTGCCTGCAAACCAATTCGGACGTGGTGCAGGAGGAGCTAACTTGTAAAGTCTGCTAACCCACACATGCTTGAGGTATTTGCTAGCCTGATATAACGCATCAACGTTGGAAGGTGATATTGAAACTGCTACTAAGCCAAAGTGACCAAAGTCTTTTCTAACCTCAAAGCCTAGAGTCTCAAGAATTTCTGATGAATATCCCGGTCTCAATTGGACGATTAGGGGTACAGAATCTTTTCCAAGAGCCTTGGCATATATCATCTCAGCAATAACGGACTTAGGAATCACTGCCGAGGATTTATCTGTTATTTCTTTAGTTGATATTTTTTCAGAGAGGGAGTTTATATTATTTCCAAGGCTCCTGGTGAGTTCTGTTGCTGCAACCCCTGAATACGCCGCTGGGATTACTGCCAACAACATTACTACCACAATCAAAAGACTCAACGCCTTCCGATTCATCCTGACACCTCCAGGTTGTAATGCTCACCCATACTGTTGATAGAGCACCGATATAAACATTTCGGCCTACAAAGTTGTTCAGTAGGCAGTATATGCCATATAACACCTATAGTGACTAAATTAGTCCAATACAGATGTCTCTGGAGCAGTTTCACAAAGAACAATGTCATGTTGAAACCTCATACCCATGCCGATAAAATTCAATCTAAGTACTGTAACCACACCACCAAGAAAAACGCATCAACAAAAGATATAAAACCGCTTCACTCTCAAGGGGATTTAGTGAAAGGTGTGGTGACGAACATGGAGTGGAAGAAGCCCGTTGCGATTATAGTGCTGATAGTGGCTTTTGGATTTATGGTAAACAGCTATGTGAAGCACTATCAAGGTGCTGAGATATATGAAGCGGCCAACAGGGGCTTCAGCCTCCTCACAAAAGGTTTCAACGTCACTCTCCGGGCAGAGAGCATCGATGGAAAAACCATCGAGGGAACCTTGATTAGTGTCCAGGGATCTACAATAACCATACTCTCCCATGGAGAAATCGTTACCATCGGTGGACCCAGCGCGACCAAAGAGGACATAAAAGCAAAGTTCCTAACACTTCACTATAGAGGAAAAGTTTATGTCTATGAGCTTCTACCTCCCGTGTACGGGAATATGAAAGATGTCATCGCCAATCTGACGGTAGACGCCTATTCCGAGAGGTTCAGCGGTATTATCTATGTAAAAGGGCACATCAGTCCAATCGAGCTCGGAACCCTGAAATACCAGGCGGATTACTTAAGCTACGGCTCCCTCACGATAAACCACGTAAGCTCGGAAGGAGCGATATTAACGGCTAACATGGTGCCTCTTTCCTTTCTGAAGGGAGGCCTGTCAAACTATACCGTTTACATGTACGGCACACTGTACGTCAACTCAGAGGAGCGCAACCTCCCCCTGAAAGTGCTTGAGGTGAGGAGCGGATGAGAAATCTTCCGGTACTCATCCCAGTACTCTTCATTGCGTTCATATCCTTGGGACTGGCCCAGCCAAAGACGCTCTTTGTGGGTGCCCTTTTTGCAATTGCAATGGTAATTGGAATATTAAAAGGACAAAAGATAGAGTGGGTGGATACTGGCATTGATATTGAGGAAAAGTACATGACTTGGGCGTTCTGGATTTCAATCGCCATAATATTTATTCAGATCTTAATTCTAAGGGGTATCCCTCTTCTGAACCCTGCTATTAGAACTAGCCTAAATCCCCGCCTGACGGCCCTCACATACTTCCTGGGGGTTCCCGCAAGCGTATATCTGTTCCTAGGGGGGAGGAAATATGCACTCCTCTATCCTTTTATAGTGGCCCTCTACGCTTACAGAACACCCGTCTTAGTAAGTGTTATAGCCATTGGAAGTGCATACTACGAAAGCGCTATGGAACATAGAAAACTGAGGAGTTACCACCTACTGGGAATTCTGCTTATCGCGACTTTCCTCGGTGCGGGAATCAGCATTATAAGGGGGGAGGCCGTCCAGAGCATTTGGACAAGGGTGCAGGGAACAACTTCCGTCCTGGATGTAATAGTCCTGCGAACGAGGTGGCACGGTTTCTATCACGGTGCCCTCCAACTCAGCGGAGTAACCTCCTATCTGCTAGGGGGATACTCCCCGCGCGGACTCATCGCCAAGTTCCTTTACATTAAAACGGGGGTAACCATGACCGCAACTCTGCTCGGGGGAATGTACCTCGATTTTGGTATTCTCGCCCTTATTGAGGGATTTCTCCTAGGTGTTTACTACGGGAGTATAAGCGGAGCAACCCATAACTCCACAAGGGCCCTGTATTACTCCACCCTAGCCTATGGAATAGTCGGAGTTGAAACTGGCATACTTGATCTGCCCGTCTATCTGCTCTTCGCACTCGGAGCGTACATCGTGATAAAAGGCCTTAAAGGCTTCAAGAAACTGAGGCGTTGAGGCATGAGGCTGAGTGTGGTTTTCTGGGTGTTACTGGCCATCTACACGATTTCCGGGATAATTGCAAAACTGGTCTTTCCTGAGCTACTCCCTCCTCCGAGAACATTCCCACTTCTTTATGCCGTTGCCTTTGCTATCGCAATGGCCTCTGGATATGCCGTTGCGAGGATAATCCCCCGAAGGGTTCGAGCTGTTACGTATGTCCTCACAGTACTCCTCGTCCTGTCCGCCACGGGATGGTGGGGGTTTCCCGTGGCCCTAGCAGCCATCGCAATGCCTGCCGCGCTAGCGAGAGAGGAGGGTAGGAAAATCAAGAAAGCTCCCACCACTGTTGCAGTAACGATAGATGTACTATTGGTCGCAGTTGCCCTCATACTGGCTATGATTCCAGTTGTTATGGGCAAGATGCCCCTCCTCCACCCTCAAGTAAGGTATACGAATGTCCGATTTTTCTACCTGGCCTCAGGGTACTTGGTGGTCTCAGCGCTCTCCGTACGTTCGGATTTCAGAGTTTTCCTGATCGGTTTGGCAATAGCTATCATCTCAACGTTCAGGACTGTGGGACTGGCTGTAACGATAGCATATCTGTTGAAGTTAGTCCAAGAAGGCAACTTAAAGGCAGGGGCAGAAAAATGGTTATTGAAGATAGGGACTCTCTCGGCGGGCGTCATGGCGCTCTTCTTGGTGAGGTACTATGCAACGCTGCACACTTATCCGGAGTGGAAGCTGGGCTTCTTTGAAACGCTCTTCTACAGGATGGGATTCACTTACAGCGTGTATGAGAGGCTGTTTGAGATTGGAATACCCTGGGGTGACCTGAAAATACTTATCTCGACGGATCCAAAGGGCTATGTTGGGAGGCTCTTTGGGAGCAGTGTTGTTTACAACTACACAATTTTTGGGCAACCTGTTCATGATTTTGGAATTTTGGGCTTGGGCGAGGGTTTCCTACTCGGAGGAATACTCAAAGATACCGAGGGAACCCGGGTTACGGAAGTGCTCGCCCTAACGCTCTTTATTCTCATGATACCCATTGGAATAGACGGATTCTTCCTTCCAACCACGGCATTTTTGGCATATCTAGCACTGGGGGTGAAGACATGGGAAAGAACAGAACACTGGGTCTGATTCCATTTCTGGCGGCGATGTTAGTGGGAATTGCAACGTTCCCATCAAGGAACACATTAACCTACGATGGCGCCCTTTACATAAACATAGCCCGCAATCTGGCCGAAGACATAACCAATTTTACGTATCAAGGAGTGTACATGATGTACAGGCCACCGCTGTATCCCTACACACTCTCGGTCTTCTTTCGAGTTACACCTATGGAACTCCACCTTACGGTAGCGAGATTGGTCTCCCTTTTGAGCTTTGGACTTACCGCACTTCTTGTTTACCTATTGGTTGTGGAGATGTTGGGTGATCGAGTAAAAGCTATCATAGCCTCTGGGTTCTATATATTCAATCCCCTCGCGTTTACAATGGCCACAAGGGAGCTAGTCCACAGCGAATTCACTCTGTTTTATACCCTATCCCTCTACATGCTTTACAGCGGAAGGAAAAGAGGAAATATCACAAGGATATACCTTTCCTTCGTTTCTGCGGGCCTGGCAATACTCACTAGATACACTGGACTCTCAATCTTTGGAGTTTTCTTGGCATATCTCTGGCTGGTAGATGACTGGAAGTGGGTTAGGAAAAAGGAGTACTGGGTGGGGTTCCTCATTTTGGCAATAACGCTCGCCCCCTGGCTCTACATGGGGCATCTCTACTATGGTGGTGCCCTAAGGCCTTTCAGTGTAGCCTCAAGGGTCGTCACACTCGACAGACCCGTCTCAGTATCGGATTACATGAAAATGCTCCTCCAAGACATTGGATATCTCCTGCCACTGCTGGCACTCGCGGGCTTCTTTAGGATAAAGAAAAATGATGAAGGGTGGCTCTTAGTGAGCTGGCTTTTTATTGGGCTCGCTGGAATACTCACGGTCACCCATAAGGAGACCCGGTTCATAACGTTTCTCTCTCCTGCCATGGGAATGCTTGCGGCGGAAGGCCTGTTCCTCCTGAGAGATGGCATAGATCTGGTGCTAGGAAAGCTTAGGGGCAAAAGCCCTGCTGGATGGAAGCCCTTCACGGTACTTTTCCTTGGGTTGATACTAATTGCCCCCGTGGGACTAAGGGCCAAAGGTCTAAAGGAAGACTGGAACGTGGTTGGAAGATACGACTCTGAGGTTCTCCAATACTCCTCAGAGCACTATCATGCCACCACTCTCCTAGTGTCTCCGTATCTGTACACAATGGCAGGTTTCTACTATCCCAATGCCAGGATTGAAATGATTATGTACAACAACAAAACAAGAGAAAAAATAGCCAATGGTTATTACGACCTGATTATCCACAAGAACCCAAACACATATCTCAACATAATCACCAGTGGGAACTACGTCAAGGTAGAGGACTTCTACGATGGCAAGTTTGAAATCTTCCTCAGGAAAGACCTTCTCGAAAATCAAGAACACTAAAAGATTTCAATAGAAAAATGAGCACATTCTCCATCTTTTTCATTCCTGTACGCCAAAGAACAGCCTTGGATAGTTAATTTTAAATATGAACCTTCGATATATCACCCGCAGTAAACGATTGTGGAGGGATTCGCATGAGCGAATACAAGTTTATAAAGTGGTTTGAGGAACTCGGAAAGGGCGACGTCGCTCTTGTTGGCGGAAAGGGTGCCAACCTTGGAGAAATGACCAACGCCGGCATTCCGGTTCCGCCCGGCTTCTGTGTTACCGCCGAGGCATACAAGTACTTCGTCGAGAACGTCAAGCTTGAGGACGGAAAGACCCTCCAGGAGTGGATTATGGGTGTCATCGCCGAGACCAACGTCGATGACTCCAAGCAGCTCCAGGAGAACACCGCCAAGATCAGGCAGAAGATAATCGAGCTCCCGATGCCGGCAGAGATAGCCGGAGAGATCGAGAGGGCCTATAAGGAGCTCTCTCAGAGATTCAACAAGGATGCGGTTTATGTTGCCGTCCGCTCATCTGCCACCGCTGAGGACCTCCCGGAGGCCAGCTTCGCCGGCCAGCAGGAGACCTACCTCGACGTCTACGGCGTTGACGACGTCATAGACAAGGTCAAGAAGTGCTGGGCCAGCCTCTGGACCGCTCGCGCTACCTTCTACAGGGCCAAGCAGGGCTTCGACCACAGCAAGGTCTACCTCTCAGCGGTCGTCCAGAAGATGGTCAACAGCAAGACCAGCGGTGTTATGTTCACCGCCAATCCGGTCACCAACAACAGGAACGAGATCATGATCAACGCCAGCTGGGGCCTCGGTGAGGCCGTCGTCAGCGGCAGTGTTTCTCCTGACGAGTACATCGTCGAGAAGGGCACCTGGAAGATAAAGGAGAAGTACATCGCCAAGAAGGAGGTCATGGTCGTCCGCAACCCGGAGACCGGCAAGGGCACCATCTACGTCAAGGTCGCCGACTACCTCGGCCCGGAGTGGGTTGAGAAGCAGGTCCTCACAGAGGAGCAGATCATAGAGGTCGCCAAGATCGGTGCCAAGATAGAGGAGCACTACGGCTGGCCGCAGGACATCGAGTGGGCCTACGACGCCGACGACGGCAAGCTCTACATCGTCCAGAGCAGGCCGATCACCACCCTCAAGGAGGCCGAGACCGCCCAGGAGGCCGCCGAAGTTGAGGAGGCCGAGGTCATCCTCAAGGGACTCGGTGCCTCACCGGGCATAGGTGCCGGAAGGGTCGTCGTCATCTTCGAGGCCGACGAGATCGACAAGGTCAAGGAGGGCGACGTTCTCGTCACCACCATGACCAACCCGGACATGGTTCCGGCCATGAAGAGGGCTTCAGCCATAGTTACTGACGAGGGCGGAAGAACCAGCCACGCCGCTATCGTCAGCCGTGAGCTCGGCATCCCGGCAGTCGTCGGTACCAAGGAGGCCACCAAGAAGCTCAAGACCGGCGACTACGTCACCGTTGACGGAACCAGGGGTGTTGTCTACAAGGGCATAGTCAAGAGCCTCGTCGAGAAGAAGGAGGAAGAGAAGGCCACAGGTCAGGTCGTCGTTGCCGGTGCTCCGCTCGTCACCGCCACCAAGGTCAAGGTCAACGTCTCCATGCCGGAGGTCGCTGAGCGCGCTGCAGCCACCGGCGCCGACGGTGTCGGTCTCCTCCGCGCCGAGCACATGATACTCACCATAGGCAAGCACCCGGTCAAGTTCATCAAGGAGGGCAAGGAGGAGGAGCTCGTCGAGAAGCTCGCCGACGGCATCAGGACCGTTGCTTCAGCGTTCTACCCGAGGCCTGTCTGGTACAGGACGCTTGATGCTCCGACCAACGAGTTCAAGGAGATGCCCGGCGGAGAGGACGAACCGGACGAGAGGAACCCGATGCTCGGCTGGCGCGGAATCAGGAGGAGCCTTGACCAGGTTGAGCTCCTAAAGGCTGAGTTCAAGGCCATCAAGAAGGTCGTCGAAGAGGGCTACGACAACATCGGCGTCATGCTCCCGCTCGTCGCCAACCCCGAGCAGATCAGGAAGGCCAAGGAGATAGCTCGCTCAGTCGGCCTTGAGCCGCACAAGGACGTCGAGTGGGGAATAATGATCGAGGTTCCGGCAGCGGCTCTCATCATCGAGGACCTCATCAAGGAGGGCCTCGACTTCGTCAGCTTCGGCACCAACGACCTCACCCAGTACACCCTCGCCATCGACAGGGACAACGACAGGATAGCATACCTCTACGACGAGAAGCACCCGGCGGTGCTCAAGCTCATCGAGAACGTCATCAAGGTCGCCAAGAAGTACGGCGTCGAGACCAGCATCTGCGGACAGGCAGGAAGCGACCCGAAGATGGCCAAGATCCTCGTCAGGCTCGGCATCGACAGCATCTCAGCCAACCCCGACGCGGTGGAGCTCATCAGGAAGACTGTCGCCCAGGAGGAGCAGAAGCTCATCCTTGAGGCGGCTCGCAAGAGGCTCTTCGAGTGAGCTTCCTTCCCTTTTCTGTTCCCTTTCCCTCATGGTGTGCTGTACCTAAAAGCTTATTAATTCCAGTTAGGACTCTTTAATGGTGGTTCAATGGCTGTTGTGGAAGTTAAAAGAATTGATCCCCAGGGAAGACTCGTCATACCAAAATCCTGGCGTGAGAGGTGGGGAAATGAAGTAATCGTTATCGAGCTTGAGGACAAGATCGAGATAATCCCCCGAAAGAGACCAAGACTCTCTAGGTTCTTCGATATAATAGACGCGGAAATAAAAGGAACCGACCTGGAAAAGGAACTACTGGAAAGCCTTTACTGAGGTGTCATTATGAGGTTCATAGATGCCAACGTTTTCTTGTATGCCCTGATTAGACCAAGGCCCGGTATTCCAGATGAAGTCATAGAAAGAAAAAAGAAGGCACAGGAGATTTTGAGGAGAATAGAAAAAGGTGAAAAAGTCGTCACTACCGTTGTTCATTTAAGCGAGGTCGCTAACATCATCGAGGCGAAGGTAAATTTAACCACCGCAATTGAGTTCGTAGAAGAACTGCTAACCGCCCAAAACGTCAAGGTTTTAGCAGTTACTCCTGAGGAATATTTAAAAGCCGATATAATAGCGTCCGAAAAAAGGATAAGCGTAAATGACGCCCTTGCATACCTGAAGATGAAAGAGCTAGGATTGGAGGAGATATATACCTTCGACAGACACTTTGTACACCTCGATGTCAAAGTCTTGCCGTGAAATGGCTCTTTTATCCACAATAAACTTTTTATACCAACGTTTCGATAGTCATCTCAATGAGGCGTGAAGTAGAGGCGATGCGGGAGCAGATCATCAGCGGGCCTATAGTCAGGACCCTCATCGTGCTAGCCTATCCTCTAATCGTAAACCAGCTCGTTCAGGTTCTTTACAACCTCACCGACACGTTCTGGCTTGGAAAGCTCGGAAGGGAGGAGCTGGCGGCACCGGGGACGGCGTGGCCCCTGGTGTGGTTCTTCATGGCCATAGGGATGGGCTTTGCAACGGCAGGCTTCGCCTTCGTCAGCCAGTACGTCGGTGCAAGGGAGTACGAGAAGGCAAACCGCGCCGCGGGAGCGCTCTACTCTCTTATGATGTTCTTTGCCCTCGGGGTTGGAATATTCGGTGTCCTCTCCGCCCCGTACCTCCTCGGGTTCATGAACGTTAGCGATACGGTCTATCCCTACGCACTCAACTACACCCGCGTCATCTTCGCCGGGATACCCTTCGCCTTCACGCTCTTCGCCTTCAACTTCCTCCTGAGGGCTATAGGCGACACCAAAACACCGGTTAAGATAAACATAGCCACCGTGCTTCTCAATCTGATCCTGGACCCCTTCCTGATATTCGGCTGGGGGCCGTTTCCGGAACTTGGAGTCGTCGGTGCCGCGGTAGCCACGATGTTCTCCAACAGCCTCGGCTCGCTCGTCGGCGGATACCTCCTCTTCAGGGGGAAGGTCGGGATACACCTCACGGTGGAAGGCCTGAAGCCAGACTGGCCATTCTACAAGCGCATCTTCCGCGTTGGCATACCCTCAAGCGTTGGTTCGTCAACCACAGCCCTCGGCTTCGTCATACTCACGAGGATAATCTTCACCCTCGGCGGTCAGTTCGGCGAGGCCGATGTGGCCTTCGCGACCTACTCCATAACCAACAGGCTCACCAACTTCATGTTCGCCTTCTCGGACGGCATGAGCATGGCGATGGGGACAATGGTGGGTCAGACCGTTGGGGCAAAGCTCTACGAGAGGGCCAAGACCATAGCCGAGAAGACGATGGCGATAAACTTTGCCATCCTGAGCGTCGGGACGCTCCTCTTCGCCTTCTTCCGCGTGGAGATATTCAGCTTTTTCATCAACGACCCGGCGATAATAGCCGAGAGCGCTAAGGTCGTTAAGTACTTCTCCGCATCGCTGCCTTTCTTCGGCATATTCTCCGCTGTAAACAATGTCTTCCAGAGCTCCGGCCACACCAAGAAGAGCATGCTCCTCAGCATGCTCCGCCTCTGGGGGTTAAGGCTTCCCCTCAGCTACGGCCTCGGAATCCTCGTGAGGGACACCGCCGGAATGTGGCTGGGGATGGGTCTGAGCAACGTTCTCGGCGCGGTTGTTGCTCTCGCCTGGTTCCTGACCGGGAGCTGGATGGAAAGGATAATCGAGGAATCGGCGAGCGCATCATAAACCTTTTATATCACCGTTTCGATTGCGGTCTGATTGCACATGAAGAGCGAGAAAATCGGGAAGATGCGCGAAGAGATACTAACCGGGCCCATAGAGAAAACCCTCCTCGTTCTGGCGGGCCCGCTTATCGTTAACAACCTAGTCCAGGTTATCTACAACATCACGGACACGTTTTGGTTAGGCAAACTCGGGAGGGAAGCGCTTTCTGCTCCAGGCGTTACCTGGCCGATAATCGGAACCCTCATGGCGCTGGGCATGGGCTTCACTACTGCCGGTTTCGCCTTCGTCGGGCAGTACATCGGGGCGGGAGAGTACAAGAAGGCCAACCGCTCGGCTGGGGCCCTTTACTCACTCATGCTATTCTTCGCGACGGCAACTGCCATAATCGGAACGCTCCTCCTACCGTATGCGCTGCACTTCATGAAGGTCAGCGAGAACGTCTATCCATACTCTCTCACATACGCTACGATAATATTCCTCGGCATCCCATTTTCCTTCACCTTCATGGCCTTTGGAGCGCTCGTGAGGGCAACTGGGGACACGAAAACACCGGTCAAGATAACCCTTCTCACGGTGGCGATAAACATAATCCTCGATCCGATACTCATATTCGGCTGGCTGGGCTTCCCGAAGCTGGGAGTTGCAGGGGCCGCAATAGCGACGGTCTTTGCAAACTCGGTTGGAGCCTTCATAGGCCTCTACCTTCTCTTCACCGATAGGGTTGGGCTGAGCCTGAGCCTTGAGAGCCTCAAGCCGGATTTTGAGTTCTACAAGAAGATATTCAAGGTTGGCCTGCCGTCGAGCATCGGCCAGTCCGCGAACAGCTTCGGCTTCGTCATCCTTACTAGGATAATCTTCGGCTTCGGCGACGTCACCTACGCGGCCTACGTCATAACCACCAGGCTGGTGAACTTCCTCACGAGCATCTCTCGCGGCATAAGCATGGCCATGGGAACGATGATAGCACAGAACGTCGGGGCGGAGAACTACGAAAGGGCAAAAAGAATAGCCGAGAGGACTATGGTCATAAACTTCACAATAGCGAGCCTTGCGATACTGATAATCGGGGTCTTCCGCGTCGAGATATTCCGCGTGTTCCTCAATGACCCTGCCGTCATCCAGGAGAGCGAGATAGTTATGAAGTACTTCCTCATTTCGGTGCCCTTCTTCAACGGAATCTTCATAGTCGTGAACAGAACCTTCAGCTCGGCAGGCCACACCAAGAAGAGCATGGCCCTTGGAATATTCCGCCTCTGGGGGCTGAGGATTCCGCTCAGCTACGCCTTCGGATACATCGGGGCCATAACAATCCTCGGAATCTCCATACCTCTCGCGAGGCTCTTCGACTTCACGAGCAAGGGAGTATTCTTCGGCATGGGAATGAGCAACTTCTTAGCTGGAATAGTTGCCCTCGCCTGGTTCCTGCGTGGCACATGGATGAGACGGATAATCGAAGAAAAATCAAAAACCGAGCCCGGGAAGGCCACGGCTTAACAGCCGGAAGGCTAATAAACCCTTCCCCCGACCCACCACCGGTGAGAGCGATGATAGAGGATAAACGGTGGAAGGGTGTTTACTCCTTCGAGGACTCCCCGTTCATCATGGAGATTCTGACGGAGCTTCGCGATGAGAGAACCGGGCCGATAGCCTTCAGAAAGGGGCTCGTCAAACTCGGCCGCTACATGGCATACGAGCTGACCAAGACGATGGAAACTGAGACGGTTCCGATAAAAACGCCGCTTGAAGAAACCGTTGGAACGATAGTCAAAGACAGGAGAAACGTCGTCATAATCACCGTTCTCCGCGCGGCGATTCCCCTCATGGAGGGCCTCATAAAGGTTCTCGACCACGCAAGGGTTGGAATAGTCTCAGCATCGCGTGGAAAGGCCCCGAAGTTCGAGATAGAGATGAAGTACGTCAAGGTGCCGCAGATTAAGCCGGAGGATACGGTTATCATAGCGGATCCGATGATAGCAACCGGTTCAACGCTCATCAGGGTTCTCGAAGAGGTCAAGAAGTACGGAAAGGCCAAGCGCTACGTCATAGTTGGGGTTCTCGCGGCTCCAGAGGGAATAAGCAGGATAAAAGAAGCCCACCCGGAGGTCGAGATGTTCGTGGCGGCCATAGACAGGGAGCTCAACGACCACGGCTACATACTCCCCGGCCTCGGCGATGCCGGCGACAGGGCCTTCGGTGCGCCGATTAAGGTTTGAAATTCCTTCTTTCCGTTTTCTCTGCTCGCGGACGTTAAATTTATAAGCCGGCCTTTTGTTATTCTTTTTGAAACCCGCGGTGCGCGGGGGTTGCCGAGCCTGGTCAAAGGCGGTGGACTCAAGATCCACTCCCGCAGGGGTTCCGGGGTTCAAATCCCCGCCCCCGCACCACACAAACTTCGCCTGGGCGACGTTGAAGCGAAGCTTCAACGCACGGGACGACAGTCCCGTTGAGTTTGACCAAGGTTGGTGATTCCTGTTTGAGTTGTCTTCTCGGGAGTGTTTGCCTTTCAAGCCAAACTCTTTGGCTTGGAATTCCTTTTAATTGGGTAATCGTGTTGAGGTTTACACTCTTCCGCGCTCCTTCGGAGCGCTTTTAGAGTTAACCTCCAGTCTTGATGCCCTGAAGAATGAATTCTTGATTAAGAGGGCCATTTGAGAGTGCAAACGTTCTCCAAGTTGCATTTTTGAAAGGAATCAAGAACTTTGATGAAACTTTGCACAGGCAAAGTTTCCTTGGTGAAGCTTTCCAAAAGCTTCAGCGCCGCTTTCACTATCGTTCAAGCGTCCTTAACGGATGACGGAAGGTTAGTGCACCTTTGGAGACTGACTCTTTGCCCTTGTGGAAAGAACGAATTCATTATAGGGAAAACCACCAAGCAAGAGGTTGGAAAAGAAAAACCTCAGCGCTCCAGCTTCTTGACGCCTTCCCTCGTGCCGACGAGGACTATGTCGGCTATGTCCGCAAAGATGCCGTTCTCCACCACGCCGGGGATGTTGTTGAGCTCTATCTCAAGGTCGAGCGGGTCGTCTATGCGGTGGAACCTGGCGTCGAGAATGAAGTTGCCGTTGTCGGTAACGACCGGCCCGTCCTTCTTGCTCGCCATCCTCAGTTCAGCAGTGGCGTTGAAGACCTCTATCTCCTCGGCTATGGCGCGCCAGGCCGCCGGAATCACCTCGATGGGAACGGGCATCTTCTGGCCGAGCCTCTCGACCAGCTTGCTCTCGTCAACGAGGACGAGGAAAGTTCCTGCCCGGTACTCGATTATCTTCTCCATTGTCAAAGCGGCACCGCGGCCCTTTATGAGGTTCAGGTGGGGGTCAACTTCGTCGGCGCCGTCAACGGCTATGTCTATCGCATCGACCTCGTCCAGGCCGACTACCGGAACGCCGTTCTCGAGGGCGAGAAGCCTAGCCTGGTAGGATGTGGGAACACCGTAGACGTCCTCAAGCTCCCCTTCCATTATGAGCTTGCCAAGGTACTCGATGAAGTAAGCGGTAGTGGAGCCCGTGCCGAGGCCGACTATCATGTCGTCCTCGATGAACTTCAACGCCTCCTTAGCGACGGCCCTCTTGAATTCCTCCATAGGCTCACCCCATCACCGTTCCGTTCTGTGTGAGTTGATACAGCAGGCTCTGGTTTGAGTAGAACTGGGGTTGGAAGCTGACCATCAGGGTGTAGCTGAGCATGGTGAAGTACAGCCAGAACAGGAACCAACCAAAGAAGGCCTTCCTGAGTATCAGGCGCTCCTCCTCGATGTCGGGGGGGAGCTCCTTTATGAGGGCCATGACTACCTTGTCGATGACCAGAAACATGGCAATGCCTATCATCCAGCCATACTGGAACTTTGCGGCTGCCACCCCGCTGACCAGGCCACAGATGAGTCCCCAGAGGTAAACTGAGAGTGAAAACTTGTGTTCAATTGCCAGCTCCACGTTCTTCACCTACGCTTAGCTTTAAAAAGACCTTTTAAAACCTTTCCGTTACCCGGACAGTGTCTCCAGGAACTTGCGGCCCTTATCCGTCAGCCTGTAGTAGACGCGCCTGCCCTTTCGGTGGGATTCTCCTATCAGGCCCAGGCTTTCGAGCTCACGGAGGTGCTGGTAAACTGCCTGGTACTTGAGCGGCTTCTCCAGGGCCTCCCATATCTCGTAGCCGTACATGGTTCTATCGCCGAGGAGTCTGAGTATATCGAGCTTCGTCCCACCTATGCTGAACTTCTCCCTGGTCTCGGAGTAGTGGCCCTTGAGGCCGGAGCTGGTCACGATGAGCGCTATCCTGTCGTCCCTCTCAAAGTAGCCCTCCTCGGCCAGCTTGAGTAGGGCCGGAACTATCACTGCCGAGGCATACTCCGCAAAGATTCCCTCGCCGGCAAGCAGTCTCTGTCCAAGGTCGAGCTCATCCTCACCGACCATCACTGCGGTTCCGTCGGTCTCGCCTATGGCCTTCAAAGCCAGCTCCTTCATCACGGGGTTCTTCACGTAGAGCGCCAGCGCCTTTGTAGGTTCCGCCTTTGGCTCGACGCCCAGAACCTCACTCGCTATGGGGGAACACTTCTCGGCCTGAACCGCTATGAGTCTGGGCATCTCCTCAATGGCACCTATCTCCATGAGCTCAACGAACCCCTTGTAGATGCTGTAGAGGTTGCTTCCGCTGCCGGTCGGAACCACCACGTGAGTAGGGTTCAGCTCCTCCCAGAGCTCGAAGGCCAGCGTTTTCTGCCCCTCCAGACCAATGAGGTTGCTCTCGGGGGTGACGTTGTAGAGTCCCTTGCCCTCAGCCAATCCTTCCGCGTAGCTTATGCCCTCATCAACGCTCTCACCGTAGCGGATCACCTTCGCACCAAAGGCCACTATCTGGTTCAGCTTCCCCTGCTCGACAAGTTTTGGAACGACAGTGTAAGCAGGCTTTCCTGCCCGGGCTGCATAGGCCGAAAGGGAAGCGGCGGCGTTTCCGTTGCTGGCCACAACAAAGCCGTTCTCTGCGTGGGGAATGCCGTAGGAGACCGCCACGGTGATGAGCCTGTCGCGGAACGAACCGGTTGGATTCCTGGTTTCGTCCTTGATGAAGACGTTCAGCCCGAGTTCTTCACCGAGTTTCGCCCTCAAAAGAGGCGTTCCGCCCTCATTCAGACTGATGACACGGTTTACATCTGGAAGAAGCTCCCGGTACTTCCAGACACCTGGCTTTCTACCTTTCCAGGCAGAAACGTCCACGGATTCGTAGTCGTACGTTATTCTAAGCGGCTCCCCACAGGAGCACGTTGGAGGAATAAGGGAGGAGTAGAGCCTGCCACAGGAGGGGCAGCGAACCTCCATTCCCATCACTCCAGGGTTACTTGAGCCTTATTGCATCCAGGTTGTTGGGGGCGCGCGTTGAGATACCGAACTTCTTGTGGATGCTCGTTGAAAGGTCAAGACACTTGTGGGGCTCTCCGTGGACGGTTATCACCCTCTCAGGCCTCGGTCTCAGCCTGGCTATGTAGCTGATGAGCTCCCTCCTGTCGGCGTGACCGGAGAAGCCGTCTATGGTGTGAACCTCCATGTTCACCTTTACCACTTCGGTCTTTCCACCCTCTCCGACGAGTGGAATCTCTCTCAGGCCCCTCTGAACCTGCCGTCCAAGCGTTCCCTCCGCCTGGTAGCTGACGAATATCATGCTGTTCTTCGGGTCGGGGGCGAGCTGCTTGAAGTACTCGACGCTCGGTCCGCCAACGAGCATGCCCGATGTCGCTATGATTATCGCAGGTTCGCCGCTGTCGATGATGTCCTGCCTCTCCCTGCTGTTGGCGACTGGCTTGAATATCGGGTTTAGGAACGGATTGTAGCCCTCGTGGAATATCTGCTCACGGAGGTGCCTGCTGAGGTACTCTGGATAAGCCGTGTGTATGGCGGTGGCCTCCCATATCATTCCGTCGAGGTATATGGGCACCTCTATACCGCCAACTCTCGCGTATTCCTCAAGGACCATCATTATCTCCTGCGCCCTGCCGACGGCCATGGCCGGGATGAGAACCTTGCCCTTCCTACGTATCGTCTGGTGAATCACCTCTATGAGCCTCTTCTCCGCCTCCTCCCTGGGCATCTGGTAGTCGTTGCTTCCGCCGTAGGTGGACTCCATAACCAGCGTCTCAAGCCTCGGGAACCTGCTGACGGCAGGCTCGAAGAGCCTCGTCGGGATGAACTTGAAGTCACCGGTTATGGCTATGTTGTGGAGGCCGTTGCCTATGTGGAGGTGGACTATAGACGAACCGAGTATGTGGCCGGCGTTGTGGAGGGTGAGCCTCATGTCCGGGGCTATGTCCCTAACCTCTCCATAGTCGAGGGTTATTGTATGCTTGATAACCTCCTTGATGTCCCTCGGGCGGTACAACGGCTCAACGCCGTTCATCTGCTGTATCTCGATGAAGTCCTGCTGGAGGAGGACCATCAGGTCTCTGGTCGGGGGAGTGGTGTATATCGGTCCGTCGAAGAGCTTGTAGCGGAAGAGGTACGGTAGCATTCCGCTGTGGTCAAGGTGAGCGTGGGTTATGATGATGGCGTCAAGAAGACCGGCATCGAGGACGTACCTGAACTCCGGCGCCTCGAAGTGCGGAAAGGCCTTCTTGGGGTCGCGCAGGGCGGCTATGTTGACACCAAAATCGACCAGGACGTAGCTTTCATTGGTTTGAACCAGGAGAGCGCTCCTTCCAACCTCGCGGAAGCCTCCAAGGCCGGTGATTCTAATCCACTCACTCTTCAGCTCGGGCTTGCGGTAGATGTTCCGCCCGACCTGTCTGAGGAACTTCCTCCTGTCCTTCGCCTCGGCCTGGAGTATCTGCCTTATGGAGTAGATGGTCTGGCTCTGGAGAGGGGGGGTCCTTATGACCCTAGGGGCCCAGTGGACCCTCTGGGTTATGAGTCTCAGAGTTTCGCCGTTCTTTCCTATAACGAGGCCGGGCTTCTTGGCCTCTATGAGGACCTCTCCGACGGAAGGGTCAAAGCTTATGTTGGTTATCTCCGCCTCCTTGGGCACGAGTTCTTTTATCATCTCCTCGGCCTTTTCAGGGGGAAGAAGAACCTCAGGATCCGGACGAACGCTGATGCGCTTCTTGAGAACCTTGGCGAGGTTTCGTATTAAATCACCGTCCTGCATTATCGCCTCTGGGTTCTTGACGTATATAACCAGCTCCGGCCCCTCGAATTCAACATCGGTTATCCTGGCTTCCCTGGGAACCATCTGACTTATAACGGCCTTTATGTCCCGTAATATGTCATCAACGAAAGTTTCTCTCCTTATCAAAGTCACCACCTCACTTTAGAAGAGCCTCTATCTCCTCCTTGCTCAGCTCTCTGTAGCCATCCTTTGTCACGGTAACGAGGGTTATCCCATCTCCGGTGAAAACATCACGCCTTGTGGCGGCTTTTATCGCCCGGAGGGCAAGTTTTATGCCCTCTTCCAATTTAATGTCCTCGGTGTAGCTATCCTCCAGAACCGCGAAGGCGAACTCCATTCCAGAGCCCGCGGCGGTGAACTTATCCTCGGTAATGCCCCCGGCCATGTCTATCGAGTACAGCCCGGGCTTCACATCGTAGCCAGCTATGAGAAACCATCCGAAGTACGGCATGAACCTGCTGCCATGAAGGATGTTAGAAGTCAGCGTAGCAAGGGCTTTCACGCTCATTTCATACCCAACCTTCGCCCTGTACAGCTTGGCCTCGGCCCTCAGAAGCCTGACGAGCGAGAGTATGTCTCCAACACTCCCCGCACCGGCCAAGGCCAAGTGGTCGTCTATCTGGAACACCTTGGTAACGTTCTCTGAAAGCACCATGCTGCCGAGCGATGCCCTTCTGTCCGCCGCTAGGACGACGCCGTCCTTACATACAATGCCGACCGTAGTCGTTCCCTTTAGCTTTTCAGCCAATTACAACACCCCTGCTGGTATGTTTTTAGAATAGAAGAACCTCTACAACGCCAATTTAGGGGAATAGTATTTAAAGGTTTCGTCCGAAGCCTACATTTAGACGGTGTGGGGTGGTAAAATGAAGGAGGTTATACTCCTAACGGGTCCGCCGCTCAACGGGCGCGACGAGTACATAACCGAGGCGCTGAAGCTCGCCGACGGGGAGAGCTACGCCTACTACCACGTCTTCGACTACATCAGGGAGGTCGGAAAGGAGCTGGGTGTCAAGATAACGAGGAAGAACGTTCTCGACTTCGCCATAAGCCATCAGGATCTGATGAACGAGATACGGGACGAGGCTTTCAATAGAATAAGAAAGGAAATAGACGAAAGTGACAAAAACTTCCATCTCGTTTCAACTCCAAGCCTCTTCCGCTGGGGAAGCGGGAGCGTTATAGGGTTCACGACGAGCAATCTAAAGCTTCTAAGGCCGAACCGTGTGATAATAGTCCTCGACGACGTCCTCTCTGTCAGAAGACGCATCATCAACGACCAGGAGTGGTTCGAGCGCTTCGGCGAGGATCCCGAGAACATAAAGCTGACAACCCTCGTCATGTGGCGCGAGGATGCCATAAACCACGTCAAGACCCTCATCCATGAGCTGAAGAAAGAAGGCATCGAGGTCCGCTACATCCTCCAGTTCGGCATAAGACACCCCTACGGAGTCTTCCTTGACCTGATATTCAGGGAAGGGGAGAAGCCGCTCGTTTACCTCAGCTATCCGATGACCGGTCACGAGGAGGAGTACTACCAGCGGGTCAGGGGATTCTACAACAAGCTCAGTGAACACTTTACAGTCCTTGACCCCGGCGCCCTGGACGACTGGTGGGTCGTTGCTGAATACGACGCCCAGGTCAACAGAGACCCATCAATAACGCGCATCAGGATAAAGCACCTTCTGGACGGTGAGGAGGTCGAGGAACTCGACAGAGAGGACATAGAGCAGGCCACCGACATACTAAGGCGCCAGCTCGTCGAGAGGGACTTCAACCTCGTCGATGTCAGCAAGGCCATAGCGGTTTACCACTACGCCGAAGGCGTTTCCGCCGGCGTTATCAGCGAGATGGCCGAGGCATACAGGACGCTGGCGGCGATATACCTCTACTATCCGTTCAAGAGACGACCGAGCCCTTTCATGGAGTTCTACGGCATGCAGAATCCATCTCGGAGGACGATGTTCAAGGATGAGGACGAGATGGTAAAAGCCATGGTCGAGGAAAAGGAATACTGGGCCAAGGTGTGAGCCATGGGAGAAAGCGAGTTCGAACTCGTGGGCTTCCGCACCTTTTTTCACGAATTTTTGAGGGTTCTCTACTACGTAAGGAGCATTCTCCTCGGGCTGTTCCTTATAATAACCGCCCTTGGGATAGTAATAGCAGGCCAGGAAAATATCGACATCTGGAACGGTATATACTTCGCCTTTATCTCAGCTTACACCGTTGGATATGGGGATATAGTCCCAACGAAGGCTCTAACAAAGTTTCTTGCGGCCTTTGTTTTGCCCCTACTGGGGATGATATTCACGGGCATAATGGTGGCCGCGGCGATGCAGGCCATAGCAAGACTCTACCGGATGCAGGGCGGAAGAAACGGATAGAAAAGGGAGAAGAAATCACTTCTTCACCCATCCGCGCCACTTCATGGCGTCGTAGACCCTCTGGACGGCGACGACGTAGGCGGCATCCCTCATCGGGATGGCCTTCTCCTTGTGGGTGTTGTAAACGTCCCAGAAGGCCTTGGTCATCTTCTTGTCGAGCTTTGCTCTTGTAGTCTCGGTGTCCCAGTAGTCGCCGGTTATGTTCTGGACCCACTCGAAGTAGCTGACGGTAACACCGCCGGCGTTACAGAGGAAGTCAGGTATGATGAGGACGCCCTTCTCGTGGAGTATCTCGTCGGCCTCCGGCGTTGTCGGGCCGTTGGCGAGCTCGGCAACGATCTTGGCCTTGATCTTGTCGGCGTTGTCCTTGGTGATGACACCCTCAATGGCGCTCGGGGCGAGGACGTCGACCTCAAGCTCGAGGAGCTCCTCGTTGGTGATGTTAGTCGCGCCTGGGAAGTCCTTAACTGAGCCGTGCTCACGCTTCCACTTGAGAACCTCGTCGGCGTTTATGCCGTCCTCCATGTAGATACCGCCCTTGCTGTCGCTGACGGCGACGACCTTCATGCCGTACTCCTCGCTCATGATCTTGGCCATGTAGTAGCCGGCGTTACCGTAACCCTGGATGGCGATGGTCTTGCCCTTGAGGTCCATTCCGAGGGCCTTAGCGGCTTCCCTGACGGTGAAGCTGGCACCCCTGGCAGTGGCATCCATCCTGGCGACGATACCACCGACACCGGGCGGCTTACCGGTGATGATTCCAAAGCTCGGAACCTTCCTCCTGCTGATGGCCTCGTACTCGTCCATCATCCAGGCCATTATCTGTGGGTTGGTGTAAACGTCAGGGGCCGGGATGTCGGTGTACGGGCTGATGACGTCGTAGATGGCCCTTATGTAGTTTCTGGCAAGCCTCTCCTTCTCCCTCTCGGAGAGCTTCTTCGGGTCGACTATGATACCACCCTTACCTCCACCGTAGGGGAGGTCAACGACGGCGACCTTCCAGGTCATCCAGGTGGCGAGGGCCTTAACGGTGCTGAGGGTCTCGGCCGGGTGCCACCTTATACCACCCTTGGTCGGACCGCGGGCCCAGTTGTGCTGAACACGGAAACCGGTGAAAACCTTAACAGAACCGTCGTCCATCTCAAGCGGAACTGAGACCTCAACAATCCTCATGGGCTTCTTGAGCCACTCAAGGGCCTCTTCGCTTATGTCCATGAACTGGGCAGCCCTCTCGAGCTGCTTAACGGCCATCTCAAACGGGTCAATCTCAACCATCTTTACCACCTCAGGTTTCGGTAATTTGCGATAGGCTCTTAGGCATTTGCATATATAAACCTTTCGATAAAGAAGGCCGGAGAACGGTTAATTTTAAACAAAAAGTTATATACGCAAATTTTCGACGAAAAGAAAAATCCTCCCGAAATTTTAGGACAAAAACGGGACTGTACATCCAAGATTTTTTATACATTGACGCACATAAAAAAGCACCACTGGATATAAATGCATGAAACAATGTTAGAACGAGGCCCTCAGCGAGAAGTCGGTCATCACCCATCAGATCACTCGCGTTCCAATCATCGGGCACCATTACAACTGTAATCGCATTCAGTTAAATATTTTGGCGGAGGGAATCGGCCAAAGATTTGTCATTTTGAATAATTTTGGCCTTGAAATTGTCATAACGTCAAAAAGGTGTTTACGTCCGGTTAGCGTATTAAAAAAATGGCGAGAGCATGAGTACCATGGTTTAACGCTTGAGTAAATCGTCTTTTGTCGAAAAAAACTATCAGAAAGCTTTTTATAGAATGCCTCACCTTATACATAATGCCCCAAAGCCATACACAGGGGTTTCATGATCCGGACATTTAAGAACGGGGGTGAATATTGTGGAACAACAGAGGGATCAATGGGCAACTAAGATTGGTTTGATTTTAGCAATGGCTGGAAACGCCGTCGGTCTGGGCAACTTCGTGAGGTTTCCAACGCAGGTTGCCCAGAACGGTGGCGGAGCCTTTATGGTGCCGTACTTTATAGCTCTGTTCTTCCTGGGAATACCGGTGATGTGGATTGAGTGGGTCGCCGGTCGCTACGGTGGAAAGTATGGTCACGGCACCCTCGGTCCCACGTACTACCTCATGGCCAGGGAGCGCGTCAAGCCGAGAGGCGCACTGTGGTGGGGAGTTATCAGCGGAATGCTGGCCTTTTCACTGACCGTTCTCCTGAACAGCTACTACCTCCACCTCATCGGCTGGTCCGCGGCTTACTCCTACTTCAGCGCCACTGGAGCCTACTTCGGCCAGAACACCGGAGAGTTCTTCGGCAACTACCTCGGCAACCACGCCCAGGTCATGCTCTTCTGGGGCATAACAGTGATCCTCCTCGCCATAGCCGTCGGACAGGGCGTCAGCAAGGGAATAGAAAGATGGGTCAAGGTCATGATGCCGCTCCTCTACGTCTTCGCCATCATAATGGTCGGCTACGTGTTCGTCCTCGGCTCACCAATAGACCCCAACTGGAGCACCATTGATGGATTCAGGTTCATCTGGAGCCCCAACTGGGCGTACCTCAAGGACCACTTCGCGACGGTCATGCTCGCCGCAACCGGGCAGATATTCTTCACCCTCTCGCTCGGTATGGGTATCATCCAGAACTACGCCAGCTACCTCGGCCCTGATGACGACGTCGCCCTCAGCGGTCTCGCAACGGTCTCCCTGAACGAGTTCGCCGAGGTAGTTCTCGGTGGTTCACTCGCCGTCCCGCTGGCTACCGCCTACGCCCCCAAGATCGTGCCGCCCGATGTTCTTGCCCAGGGCAAGAGTGAGGCCCTCGCGTGGATAGGCCAGAAGTTCGGCCTCGGATTCTCTTACACCAGCTTGCCCAACGTCTTCGTCAGCATGGGTGACATAGGAAAGCTCTTCGGAGCAATGTGGTTCCTCCTCCTCTGGTTCGCGGGCTTCACCTCAGCCATAGCCATGTACAACTACCTCACCGCCCTCCTCGAGGAGGACCTCAACATCAAGAGAAAGGTCGGAACCTGGGTAGTGCTCGTGCTCTACTTCATCGCGGGCCTTCCTGTGGTGTACATCAGCGGCTACCTCGACCAGGTTGACGCATGGGTCAGCTTCCAGCTCACGCTGCTGGCGCTCTTCGACATCATAGTGGCGGTGTACCTCTTCAAGCCGGGCAACTTCTGGAAGGAGCTGCACCAGGGAGCCTACATGAAAGTCCCCGGATGGTACAAGCCGATACTGCTCTACATAGCCCCAATACTCCTGCTGATACCGCTGATAGGATCCGCCCAGAGCCTCGTAGGAGCAACCCTCGAGTGGCCGGCCAGACTGGCAATAATCTTCATGTGGATCGTCGGTGCAGTGGAAAGCTACTACTCCATCAAGCGCAAGTACGGCGAGGAGCTCGAGAAGAACGAGGTCATCATAAGGGTCTGAGGTGATCGCAATGGAAAGCTGGGTAATCTACATGCTGATAGCGTGGCTGGCAATATTCGCCATGATGGGCTGGAGCATCAACAAGCTGCTCAAGGCGGAAAGAGGGGAAGTGTCTTAAACCCTTTTTCTTTCCCATTTTGGGGGGGTATAGGTGAAAAGCGAAAAAATACTTCTTGAAACTGCCGACGTTCTCGAATCAACCCTTGAAAAGATCGAGAGGCTCGGCAGCCTAAGTGAAAAGGAGAAGACAAAAGTCAAGAAATCCCTGGAGGAGGCCGCGGGGAACTTCCGGGAGGTCGCATCCAGGGTCGAGAAGGACAACGAGGAGCTGGCCGAGTTCTTCTTCAAAAAAGCCAAGGAGCTCAAATTGATGAGCACGGACAAGGCCATAGAGAAGGAGGGCAAAAAGAACTACCTGAAAGCGGTGAACAAGGTCCTCCTGTATTCCAGGTCGGCCGAGTACGACTTCAGCCCCAAAAAGCTCGTCGAGCTGAAGAGGGCATACCGGAAATACATCTTCGGAATGACGTCTTTCTTCGTCCTGACGGGGGCATATCTCAATCAGTTCTTCGCTATAACGGCGCTTATCCTGGCCATCCCGATAATCCTGTCGATGCTGTCCCTTCAGAGGAGGGGCTACACCGGACTCCTGCTGGCCTACGCCTCGGCCCCAATTCCCCTGGTCGTGGGCTTCAACGCGATAGTCTATTCCCTGAGTGCCCTGCGCGACCCCAACCAGGTGAGCACCATAGCGGAGCACCTGGGGAAGAGCGTATCCTTTGCGCAGGGATACCTGATATTCCTCGTCCTCCTCTCGGCGGTAGAGATATACCTAATAGCCAGCTCCCTCGTCGAACTCTACAAGCACCGGCACGCGTTCCTGTGAAAAAGAAGCCCTCAGTAGAGGGCTTCGTTGCCCTTCTCCCCTGTTCTTATCCTGATCGCGTCTTCCACTGGAATTACGAATATCTTCCCATCCCCGGGCGTTCCGCTTCTCGCGTTTCTGATGATGACGTCAATCACCTTCTCAAGGTCTTCGTCCTTCACGACGATCTCGATCTTCATCTTCGGAAGGAGGTCGTAGGGCGGAACGCCCCCCTGAACACCCCTCCCCTGGACGGGGTAAGCGGTCAGGGGCACTATCCCGATCTGTTTTAGGGCGTTCTTCACACGGTCGAAATCGTTTCCCCTAATAATCGCCTCAACCTTTTTCATGGCAACCACATAGGAGATTTGTCAAAACTCCAGAAAAGGCTTTCGAAGTGTGAAAAAATCATAAGAAACCGGAACTAAGAAACCTGGGCCAGGAACCTCCTCAGCCGTTTAGGTGAGATACGCGTTTTTCTGGCCAGCTCCTCAAGGTCGGCACCTTTCAGATCCTCGATGCTATGGACCCCAGCACGCTGAAGCTTTGCCAGCGTTTTCGGCCCGATGCCCTTTATGGAAAGGAGGTCGCTCTCGGCCTTGCAGGGTTTCCTCTTCTTCCGCGTCCGGGGCTTTCTGGATTCTTCCGGACCAGGCCTCTTCACCTTTCCAGGTGGCTTAACTGCCATCTCCTTGACGGCCTCCGTGGCGTAGGCCCTCTCGGCAACTCCTCTCTGCCGTTCAGCTGGCCTTTCGCTCTCCTCCGGTGGAACTTCAGGGGGTTCTACGTACTCCGGAACCTCAGGGGGATTTTCGCTCACGTAGCTGCCAACAATCACCGGTCTGAATGCGTTGTCCCTCTCCTCAAGCTTCCTCAGGAGCTCAACGTTGAAGTTTCCGGTTTTGATGTACCTCACCAGCTCGTTTGCCAGCCCCTGAAAGTCCCTGCTGTGCACCAGAACCCTCCTCCAGGCGTACTTCTTTGCCTGACCGGTCGTTATCAAAAACTGCCAGTCACTGGCTTCGAGTATCAGTAGCTCCCTTGCAAGCTGTTCAAGGATTCTATCGGCGGTTCTGTCCCCTCCGTAGTACCTGCTCGCCAGGGCCACCATTCTGTCCTCGGCCTTATAGATTTCCTCCCACGTCCACTCGGTCTCCTCGTTCCACCACGTTGAGTGGTCGGCGTTAGCTCCCCACGAACCTTCCGGAAGTTCAATCTCGTACCTCTCACCGGTGTAGTTGTCAAGGAAGGCAGAGAGCGTTGTCGTAGTTATTCCCCTTTCAGCCATCAGTTCAAGAACCCTGCCGAGCCACTTAACGCCCTCAAACCACCAGTGGCCGAAGAGCTCAGTGTCGTAGGGTGAAACGACTATTCCCTTCTCCCCGAACCTCTCCTCGAACTCACCCAGCAGTCTCTCTGCCAGCGAGACGAAGTGCCTCGCGTGCTCCTCAACGCGCTCCATCGCTTTATCGGGGTCGTAGAACTCCTTGTCGCCGAGCTCAACGTTTTTGCCCGTCACGCGCCAGTACTGCCCCCCGCTCTTCGGGGCCTTCCTGTGGAACTCCCTGTACCAGAAGTCGCCGGGGTAGCCGTAGTGCGCGCTCCAGACCTGGTGGCCGGTTTCCCTGTTGCGGGCAAAGACTGCTATGCGGGAGCCCTTGATCCAGTAAGGCCTGAGGGTGCTCTTATCACCCCCGTAAAGTGGAATCTCACCGTAGCCCCCAGTCACGGGGCCCTCATCAATCAGGCTGCTCTCAACGAAGAAGTACTCGATGCCGAACTCCTCCAGAAACTTCTCTATACCGGGTCTTTCAACCTTCCTTCCACCGGGAAGCTCCCACTCCCCGGCCGGCCGGTAGGCGCACTCCGGGAGCCATATCCCCCTCGGCCTCCTGCCGAAGTGCTTCTCGTAGGTCGCTATCCCGTTGGCGAGCTGGGCCCTTATGGCCTCGTCCCTGCCGAGGAGTGGTAGATAGCCGTGCGTTGCCGCGGAGGTTATTATTTCAATGTATCCTGCATCCTGGAACTCGCGGAACTTACCTATGATGTCCCCGTTTATGGCCCTCCAGTAGTCATAAACCTTCCTGAAGTGGCCGAGAGAGGCTTTAACCGCCTTTTCATCGTACCTGTCCGATTTCAGGTCTTCTTCTGTGGTCTCAATCTTCCGGAGGAGGTACCTCTCGAACTCGGCCTTGATGTAGTCGTCGGCCAGCTGTTCGGTCAGAACGGGGGTTATGTTGATCACGAGCTGGAACCTGATGCCCGAAGAACGGAGGCGTTCAAACTCCATGAGGAGGGGAATGTAGGTCTCGCTCATCGCCTCGTAGAGCCACTCCTCGCCGAAGGGCCATTTCCCATGCTTCCGGACGTAGGGGAGGTGGGTGTGGAGGACGAACGTGAAGTAGCCTTTCATTCTGTATCACCGGGAGTGTTATTGTACTTGGAGTATTTAACCTTATCCGGAACAGGGTTGAGCCCGTGCACATCTCAGGACAGCGAAGGAGTTTAAAGGGGAAGAGACAACCCGGAACGGGTGAGAGGATGAAGGAAGAGATGAGCAGCGTTGATATCCGCTACATAGTGAGGGAGCTTCAGTGGCTGGTCGGTTCTCGCGTTGACAAGATTTACCACGACGGCGACGAGATTAGAATAAAGCTCAGGACAAAGGAGGGAAGGCGGGATTTAATCCTCCAGGCCGGGAAACGCTTCCACGTGACGACGTACGTGAAGGAAGCTCCCAAAAGCCCGTCGAGCTTCACCATGCTCCTCAGGAAGCACCTCAGCGGTGGGTTCATCGATGAAATAGAGCAGCACGGCTTCGACAGAATAGTTAAGATCCGCGTTGGGGACTACACCCTCATCGGTGAGCTATTCAGGAGGGGAAACGTCATACTCGTTGACGGGGAGAACAAAATCGTTGCGGCGTTACGCTACGAGGAGTACAAGGACAGAAGAATAATGCCGAAGGCTGAATACAGGTTTCCGCCGGCGAGGGAGAACCCGCTGGAGGTAACGAGAGAGAGGTTCATCGAGCTGATGCGCGAGGAGGAAGAACTCGAGCTCGTGCGCGCTTTGGCGAGGAAGCTCAACATGGGCGGCATGTACGCGGAGGAAATCTCCATACGGACCGGCTTCGACAAGACGACGCCGGTTAAAGAGCTGAGCGACGACGACCTGCTGAAAGTATACGAGGCGATGATAGGCACCTTCAACGACGAACCGAAGCCGAACATCGTTTACAAGGACGGGAATCTGCATGATGTCGTTCCAATCGAGCTGAGGATCTACGAGGGGCTCGAGAAGCGCTATTTTACCACCTTCAGCGAGGCCCTCGACGAGTACTTTGGGAAGATAACCCTTGAGAAGGCGAGGGTCGAGCAGACGAAGAGGCTCGAAGCGAAGAAGAGGGCCCTTTTGGCCACGCTCAGGAAGCAGGAGGAGATGCTGAAGGGCTTCGAGGAGGGGGCGAAGACCAACCAGGAGATCGGGGACCTGATCTACGCGAACTATTCCCTCATCGAAAGGCTTTTGGAAGAATTCAGGAAGGCAACCGAGAAGCTCGGCTGGGGGGAGTTTAAGAAGCGCATCGAGGAGAGCAGGAAGGTCGGCAACAAAATAGCGCTCATGATTAAATCCATAGACCCGAAGGAAAAAGCGGTGACAATAGAGCTTGAGGGAAAGAAGGTAAAGCTCTACCTCAACAGGAGCATAGGCGAGAACGCCGAGCTCTACTACGAGAAGGCCAAGAAGTTCAGGCACAAGTACGAGGGCGCCTTAAAGGCCTACGAGGACACAAAGAGGAAGCTGGACGAGATAGAGGGGCTCATCGAGGAGGAGCTCAAGAAGGAGCTGAACGTCAAGCGCATAGAGCGGAGAAAGAAGAAGTGGTTCGAGAAGTTCCGCTGGTTCGTTTCAAGCGAGGGGTTTCTTGTTCTGGCCGGTAAAGACGCCGGCACCAACGAGATTCTCATAAAGAGGCACATGAGCGAGAACGACCTCTACTGCCACGCCGACGTTTATGGTGCTCCGCACGTCGTCATCAAGGACGGTCAGAAGGCGGGAGAAAAGACCATCTTTGAGGCCTGTCAGTTTGCTGTTTCGATGAGCAAGGCGTGGAGCAGAGGTGTTTACAGCGAGGACGCCTACTGGGCCTATCCGAACCAGGTCACAAAGCAGACTCCCAGCGGCGAGTACCTGGGCAAGGGGGCCTTCATGGTCTATGGAAAAAGGAACTGGCTCCACGGGCTTCCGCTCAAGCTGGCGGTGGGTGTGATAAATTACGAAGGCGAGGATTTCGTCGTCTGTGCACCCATCGAGGCCATAAAGGCCCACACGGAGAGGCACATCGTAATCCGTCCCGGCTCACTCAAGAAGAGCGAGCTGGTGAAGAGGATAAAGCGCATCCTCGAAAAGTGGGGCTACAAGGTAAGGGAAGAGGACATTATGGCAGTCCTTCCGCCTGGGAACGGAGAGATAGCCGAGGTCGTTGGTTAGAGCTTTTCGCCGCCCGCGACTACGAAACCTATCACAAAGCTGAGCAGGGCTACAACGTAACCCTCCGCCAGGATTCCGAAGTAGCCGGAGCCATAGACGTACCATGAGACCACGGTGAAGACAAACATCCCGACAGTACCGATTCCGGGCCCGAGCCTGCCGCCCAGGACTCCAAAGAGCACCGCAACGAGGATCATGAATACTCCGGCGAAGAACGCTATGAAGGTGAACATTCCTGCGGTGCTGTTGGGGTTGAGCCACCAGAATGCTCCCTTGAACCCACCCGGGATGTTCAGGACTTCACGTAGGATGCCAATGAATGTTATCTCTCCACCGTCAAAGCGGAACCACGGCAGGGCAAAGGAGAGCACGACCAGCAGGGATGAGAGGAAGGAAAAGAGCCTCACCTCCGCCACCTCTCAAATTTTATCAAACTAACTCCCTCCCGGTGGTTGTCATCACGAGCTTTCCGTGCTTTACCCCCTTCAGGCTTATCAGCCTCTCTGCTATCTCCTTTATTCTGCTCGCTTTTCCTTTGACCACGACGACCTCGAGGCAGTTGTGCTCATCCATGTGGACGTGGAGGCTCGAGACTATCTCGTCAACGTAGTCATGCTGAAGGTCGAGGAGCTCCTTCACGACGTCGGCCTCGTCGTGGTTGTAAACTATCGTGATTGTACCGGCAACGTCCCTGTCTCCCTCCTCCCACTCGTATCTGACTATGAAGTCCCTCATCATGTCCCTTATTGCCTCGCTCCTGTTGACGTAGCCCTTCTCCTCGATTATACGGTCGAACTTTTCGAGCAATTCATCCGGAACCGATACACCGAAGCGAGTGATCTTCATGACACCACCGTAATCTCTTTGGACGTCATCGTTAAAAACGTGACGCGAAAGCCTTTTATTCCCCCGGGAAAAGATAGCCCCATGCCAATCGAGGAGCTGTACGCCATAGCGACCAGGGAGCTCGCCAAAGACCTCGTGTTCGAGATAGACGAGGAGCCGGTGACCCTTTCAATAAGGGGTGTCCTTCTTGCCAGAACCGACTCCAAGAGTTACAACTTCTCCTTCTTTGAGCTCAGCGAGGACGAGTTCGTTCTTGCGGTTCATATGAAGGGCTTTGTTGTTTACCTCGGCATCGAATCGGACGAGGAACTGGAGGAAGAGGTATATCCTGAACTCGTCAGGGCTCTCTTGGAACACCTCACGCCCCAGATAGCCCTCCTTATCACGAAGGCAGAGAAGGAATACAAAGGACGGGCCGACCTGCTCCTCGACGACGAGATGGGTCCGGACATGAAGGAGTTCTTCTACGGTCTCCTGGTCAAGCACAGGAAGGGAAGGCCTATCTACGAACAGACCGAGGTCGCCTAGCCGAGAAGCTCCACAAAGACGAGAGCGGCGAGCATGACCGCCAGTACCAGCACAGTCCTCTTCGTGTATAGCTTCGCGGCCCTCTTTTCATAGTAGCTCCGTGGAGAGACGTTGAGGATGTAGAGGCCGAGAAGGGAACCGCTGAGAAGACCGAGAACGTTCTCAACGGTGAGGACAAGAGAGCCCCTAAAAACTCCCCACCAGCCCATCGCGAGGGATATCCCTACGACAGTTGTCGGCGGAACGAGGGCAGCGGCGATCGAGACGCCGGCCAGAATCTCCGGGATTCTGCTAACTATGGCAACTATTCCCGCGTAGCCGAGGATTATCGCGAGGAGGATGTACACCAGTCCAGAGTCGCCGCGGATGAATATCTCATGGGTTGGTTCTGGGGGCATTGAGCCTGCAAACCTGAGGGCCAGGGAGGCAAGGAGAGCCGAGAGGAATATGACGCCGAGAAGCTTTAAGATTGAGGAAACGGCATCGAGGGCATCCCTCCCCTTGCCCATGACGATGTTAAGGGAGAAACCGTAGAGCGGGCCGAGGATCGGTGAGAGGAGCATGGCCGAGATTATCATCACTATGCTGTCGTTTATCAAACCGAAGAGCGCTATGATCGAGGCAACGGCACCAAGGGTGAGCTGAATCGGGTCGACCCGTGCCTGGTTGTTGGCGTTCTCGATGAGGCCCTCTATGGCAGCGAGACTCCAGCGGCGCTTGAACCTTTTAAGAGACTTTACCGAGTTTGCGTACTTCACGGACTTCCCGCTGACGGGCGCCCAAGTTATCGAGGAGTGCCCCTTCCGCAGGTCAACGGCCTTCATCAGTTCATCGACGACGTCGTTAATCACGAAATCCGGCACGAGGACGGTGAATTTGAGCGCCCGGTGCCCGTTGCTCTGCACTTCCTCGGCGTAGAACTGGAGGCTCCACTTGGTCAGAACCCCATTAACTTTTTCACCCTCGCCCTCGTCGCAGTAGATTTCCAGCCGGAGCATGGGACATCAAAGACCCTACGGCACCCACTCTAATAACCCTTCCGGAAACGCTTCAATATAATTTGAAACAATTGCAAACCTTATAACCCTCCACGACGTAGAGGTTATGGAGGAACATGGCGGGCAAACTGGCTGTCTCCACCGCCATCTCGGCGTTGCTCTCTTTCCTCGCGTGGATACTTCTCCAGCTCAACCACTTCCTCGGAGTCCTCCTCTTTATCTCCGCGGTCATCATACCTCCGGCGGTTTTCAGGGACTACTACAGCAAAAGGCCCCTCCAGCTGGCACCGTTTCTGGCGGCATCGCTCATCCTGATGTTCCTCTTCCAACCCCCTCCGGTCTCCGGCCCCAACATCTATTTCGGCCTCCACTTCGCCACGGGCTGTTGGGAAAAGGAAGGGGATATATGGCCTCTAAGCGAGGGAGAGCTCTCCTATTCCTGCAACGAGATAGTTGCGTACTCGACGGTTCGCGTCAGCGGTGTCGCATGGAAATCAGTCAGTGTTGAACTGCCCCTCCTCGGCGGCTTTGTAACCCTATATGAACCACGGGAGAAGGCGGATAAAGCCTACCGCGAGGCCACAGAACGCCTCGAATCCAGAGACTACATCAAGCTCGTGGAGAACTACGGAACGTACTCCCACACCATAAAAGATGCCCTGTTCGTCAAAGGAAGCGAGTGTATCTACCTGATGGAAACCAGGGTTCTCGGTGGGGGTCTCGCAGTTATTTCAGCACGTGGTCCGTGCAGGGGCGTTAAGGGGTTCGCACTTCGCTGGCACGACGACTATCTCTGGAACGTTAGCGAACCGCCCATCTTTGAGAGGTACCGCTTCAACTGGAGTTCAAAGGAAGGCGTTAAAATCGGGAGGTTCACTCCGGTGGAATGGCCCGAGGAGTGGGTAAGGAACACCTACGATGCCATCTGCATCGAGCTCAAAGGAACTGGATACGTCAAGCGGATGGAGGGAAAAACCGGGGACTGCAGGTGGTCCCTCTGGACGAGGGGGGAGAAATCACACTATCTAGCTATTAAAGGCAAAGAAATCCTCGTGCTGAGCGGGAAAACGGAAGACGTTGAAAGAACCGCGGAGAAGGTTTCGCCCTGCGGGATGAAGAACGGCCGGAAAGCTGAAGGGAAGACGCCGAAAGAGCTGCTCAACCTCGTGGTGTCTGCGCTCAACGGGAGCTTTGCCCTGAAACCAGCCCAGGAACAAAACCCCTGGGCCCTTGCGGGGGAGAAGTTAGTGGGCGAAAACCTGAGCGTGACGGTTCTCGTTTACGGCACTCAATGGCAGTGCAACTACGCCCGCTACCTGCTCGACACCGGGGGAAATACGACGTCAATCTGCATCGGGCGGGGAGGATACTTTGTCACCGTGGCGATTGAGGGAGATGCTAAAAGCGTGAGCGTTGTTTTATCGTCAATAAAACAACCAAAAAGAACTTAAGGGGGTTTGGCCTCCATAGGTCGATGCGCCATGATTACCAGGAGTGATTGTTTTTGGCGTCTCTGAGGTCCCTCTGAATCTTCTGGTTAGTCCAACGACTCAAGGGCGGGATCGTTTTTGGTCTGAATTATAGGGGGGCTCGTTTTTGGAGGTTTTAGAGGACTAAGCCCCCACCTCACGACCGAGATGTTCCGCTCTGGGTTAGCCATTGCGCTCGTTATTCCCTCATCTTTGGGACGTTTCTTGAAAGGACTAAAGGAGGTGTTAGAATGAAAGCCGTTCTGCCGGATTCGAGAATACCAAAGAGGTGGTACAACATACTGTCCGACCTGCCGGAGGAGCTGGCGCCTCCCCTCGATCCAGAGACAGAGGAGCCGATGGAGCCGGAGAAACTGTTGAGGATTTTCGCAGAAGAACTCGTAAAGCAGGAGATGAGCACCGAAAGGTACGTTGAGATTCCCAGGAAAGTCCGCGAGCTGTACGCCAAGATTGGCCGCCCTACGCCGCTCTTCCGCGCGACCAACCTGGAAAAGGCCCTTGGAACGCCGGCGAGGATTTACTTCAAGTACGAGGGTGCAACAGTAACTGGTAGCCACAAGATAAACACCGCCCTGGCCCAGGCGTACTACGCGAAGGAACAGGGAATAGAGAAGCTTATAACTGAAACTGGAGCCGGACAGTGGGGGACAGCTTTGAGCCTGGCCGGGGCGCTTATGGGGCTGAAGATAAGGGTTTACATGGCGAGGGCGAGCTACCAGCAAAAGCCCTACAGGAAGACGATAATGCACCTCTACGGGGCCGAGATTTATCCAAGCCCGAGCAACAGAACCGAAATAGGCAGGAAGTTCCTGGCGGAAGACCCCAACCACCCCGGCGGACTGGGGATAGCGATAAGCGAGGCCATCGAGGACGTTCTCCGCGATGAGAAGGCACGCTACGCCCTTGGAAGTGTCTTAAACCACGTTCTCATGCATCAGACGGTCATCGGTTTGGAAGCCAGGGAGCAGATGAAGGAGTTCGAGGAGCCGGACGTTATAATCGGCTGCGTCGGCGGCGGGAGCAACTTCGCGGGTTTGGCTTACCCCTTCGTGAAGGACGTCCTCGACGGAAAAGCGGACTACGAGTTCATAGCCGTTGAACCGAAGGCCGCACCGAGCATGACGAGAGGGGTCTATAAATACGACTTCGGCGATTCAGGGGGATACACGCCGAAGATGAAGATGCACACTTTAGGGCACACCTACTACGTCCCGCCGATCCACGCCGGTGGACTTCGCTACCACGGTTTAGCCCCAACGCTGAGCATACTCATAAACCACGGCATTGTAAAACCGGTGGCTTATCACCAGAACGAGGTCTTCCAAGCAGCGGAGCTGTTCGCGAAGACCGAAGGCATAATTCCAGCACCGGAGAGCGCCCACGCCGTCAAGGGCGTCATTGACAGGGCGCTGAAGGCAAAGGAAGAGGGCAGGGAAGAGGTCATTCTCTTCAACCTGAGCGGACACGGCCTGCTTGACCTCAAGGGCTACGAGGACTACCTCGATGGGAAGCTTGAGGACTACGAGCCCAAGCAGTTCCCTGCCATGGAAGAATGAGCCTTCCCCACCTTTAACTTTTACTTTAACCTTGACAGGATCCTTCTCGGATAGAAGTTCAGGCTGGCTCTGGCCTTTGGAATTTCCATACCGATGTTTATTCCGAGGCCCATCAAATCCCTTGGAGAGCGGACGTGCCATTTAGTCTCGGCCGAACTCGTGATGAATCTCGGGACCGAATACTTGTCAACGAGCTGCCATGTCTTGGCCATAAAGCGGAGTATCTGTACCCTCTCGTAGGGGTTCGCCCCAAGCAGCGGTGCCAGAGAGAATCCTATCGCGACATTCCTCCTGGCCGCTATCCTCGCCAGGATGTGGTCAAAGCCCGGATCCTTCCTCCCCAGCCACGGGCTTATGAGTGCATCAACGCCGGCCTCAAGGACGGCGCGGTTTACCCTCATGTCCCCGCCCTGAACGTAGAGGAGGACCTTTAAATTGCGGTTCTTCACCTCGCGGATGAGGCTGGGCTTTTTTGTGACTATCAGGAGAGCCACCCTTCCGTATCTTTCGCGAAGCTCTTTAATCTCATCCTTGAGCTTTCCCCAGTCGGGGGAACTTTCTAGGACGAGCTTTTTGGTGAAGACCACCTCATCGAACCACTCACTGGCCAGAGCGTGGGCATCTTCACTCCTCACATCCATCTCTACGAAGTAGTCGCGGGAGAAGGGAGCTCCCTCCATTTCGGCTTCGGGTTTTCCTCCACTCTCCGGCATCATTCCTCCAGCCACTCCCTTACGGCTTTAACTACCGCTTCCTTCCTCATGGGAAAGGCCTTGACCTTTATCCTGACCTGAATAGTATCGCCGCCTTCATCCACCTCGACATCACCGAGGTAGGCCTTCTGCTTGTTGAACCTCACGTAGAGCGTTCCCTCCTCGTCAACCTTCTCGTCAAGGTTGTCGATGATGTAGCGTTTGTCCTCCTCGCTCAGCAGTTCCTTGAAGTGGTCGATGAACTTTCTAACCGCCCTGCTCCGCTTTATCTCCACGTTGACGACCTTGATGGGGTTGCCAAAGAAACCCGTGGTCTCGTCTATGTCAAAGATTATGTCCTCGTCGTCTATATCCTCGGGGATGAAAGTCCCAATAGCTTCAAGAACCTTGTCCTCGTCTTCCGTTGCCTGGATGAAAGTGGTAATCCTGACATGGTGCGCCCTTATCTTCCCCATTGCCCTCACCGGGGAAAATTGGGGCCGGTGCTTTAAAAGGTAACCGCAACTACCGTTTGGGAAAAACTTAAATAAAATCCCATTAAACTAACTATGGTGGGAATATGCTGGCAAAAGTGGACCCAAAGGGAAGACTGTACCTTCCCAAGGAGCTGAGGAAGAATCTCCCAAAAGAGGTTTACCTCGTCAGGGTGGATGATGGCATACTCATAGTTCCCAAGCCAGAAGACCCCTTAAAGGAGCTTGAAGAGCTTGGAAAAAACCTTCCGGACATCCCGATTAAGGAAATCAGGGTGGAAATCCTAAAAGAGGCCGAAAAGCTCGCAGGTGAGTGAAATGGTCTACGCTGACACCGACTTTTTTCTAGCCCTTTTAAAGCCCTCCGACTGGCTTAAGGAAAACGCCAGGAAAATCTACGAAAGATACATGGACGAGATAACAACTTCAGAAGCAACGTTTCTTGAGCTACTGATACTCTCAAAGAAGTTCAACCTTGACCCTGTTAGACTTTTGGCAGCGGTCATGGCGGTAATAGGGGAAGAAAACGAGGACTACCTCCGGGCGGCATACTACATGAAGGAGCACAGACTCAATCCCTTCGATGCTGTTCACGCGGCAAAATGTGAGGGGACAATAATAAGCTCAGACAAAGCCTTTGAGGAGGTAGGAATCAAAAGGATAAAGCTCGAAAGTCTGGAAGAAGAATAGAGGGCATCACTTGCCCTTGCCCTTGTTGGCCCTTATGCTGGGCCTGACCTTTTCAGCCCCTTTGCCCTTGTTCCTAAGTCCCCTGCTCTTCCTGCCTGCTGAAGTGAGTCCGCGGAAGACCCTACCCTTGTGGGCCTTGCCGGATATCCAGTTGATCTTGGGGTCAGCCTTGATGACCGGGTGGTGCGGGTCGACCATTATAACCTCGAACCACCTGTACATTCCGTCCTCGCCGACCCAGTAGCTGTTGAGGACCTCAAGGTTGGGGAACTTTCTGGCCGCCTTCTCCTCGGCTATCCACTGGAGGCTCTTCTTCGGGGAGTATTTAACCATACCCATCTTGCTCGGCTTCCTTCCGCCCTTCCACCTGGGCCTCTTCCTTCCGCCCTTCCTGACTCTGACTCTAACCATCACGTAGCCCTGCTTGGCCTGATAGCCGAGGCTCCTAGCGCGGTCGAGCCTGGTCGGCCTCTCAATCCTAACGACGACCGGCTCACGGCGCCACTTTATCATTCTGACCTTGAGAAGCTCCCCGACGTAGCTCTTCTTGGGGCTCTTCCAGGCTTCCCTAATGTACTTGTACATTCCCATCTTGCTCCCTCCTTAGCTTGTGGTTCTCCCTCCCGGGAACATCCCGCGGGCTTGGCCCGCCTAGTCGGTCGAGGTTCGAGGTTGAGTTTTTAAGCCTTGCGGAGTAGTTAATACGGTGAAACCGATGCGCCTTCAAAGACTCGTATCTCTAATGAGGGAGAACAACTTCGACGGTGCTCTAATAAGCCCCGGAACGAACCTCTACTACCTCACGGGGCTGAGCGTACACGAAGCTGGTGAGAGGCTCACGGTTTTGGTCGTAAGCGCCGACGGCGACTACAGGCTCCTAGCGCCGAGCCTTTACGAAAACGTGGTCAGGAACTTTCCGGTTACCTTCTGGCGCGATGGGGAGAACCCCTACGACAAGCTCGCCTGGATCCTGGCGGAGTTTCACCTTTCCAAAGGCAAGCTCCTCATAGAAGACACGATGCGCGCCGACTGGCTGATGAACGTCATAAAGCTCGGTCCCTTCGAGTTCTACCCGCTCAGCTCGCTCGTGAGGGAGCTCCGCATGAGGAAGGATAAGCACGAGATAGAGATGATGGGACATGCGGCAAAGGTAGCAGACAGGGTTTTCGAGGAGATTCTGAGCTGGGATTTGCTTGGAATGCGCGAGCGGGAGCTGGTTCTGAAGATAGAGCTCGCCATCAGGGAGCTCAGCGACGGGATCTCATTCCAGCCGATAGTGGCGAGCGGAGAGAACGGGGCCAACCCACATCACGAGCCAGGTGATAGGAGGCTCAGAAAGGGCGACATGGTGATACTCGACTACGGGGCGAGGTGGAAAGGCTACTGCTCGGACATAACCCGAACCATAGCCCTAGGCAGACCTAACGAGAAGCTCGTGGAGATTTACGAGGTCGTCAAGGAGGCACAGGAGAGAGCTTACAGGGCTGTCCGTGAGGGAGTTGAGGCTAAAGAGGTTGACAGAGCGGCAAGAGAGGCCATAGAGAATGCCGGCTATGGCGACTACTTCACCCACCGGACGGGACACGGCCTTGGTTTGGACGTTCACGAAGAGCCCTACATAGGCCCGGACGGAAACGTGGTTCTTGAAAACGGCATGACCTTCACGGTGGAGCCGGGAATATACATCCCCGGCCTCGGAGGGGTTCGCATAGAGGACGACGTCGTTGTCCACGAGGGAAGAGGAAAAAGGCTGACGAGAGCGGAGAGGGAGCTCATCCGGCTTTAAAGACCCTCTCCCCCTCGATGTACGTTTCAAGAACCTTTATCCCCCTCAGTTCCTTTTCATCCACCTCGAACGGATCATCGCTGACTATTATGAAGTCCGCGAGCTTGCCCTCCTCAAGGCTTCCCAGATCCTCTTCCATTAGAACTCCGGCGGAACCTGCTGTGTATGCGTGGAGTGCCTCTTCAAGCGTTAGGGCTTCGTCCGGGGTGAGGTCTGCCAGTGGAATCCCCTCGTACTTTCCACGGGTTACTGCAGCATACACGGTCTCCCAAGGGTCCAGTGGCTCCACAGGAGAGTCCGTGCTTAACCCGAATGGGATACCAGCCTTGGAAATGCTCTTGAAGGGATAGACCCACTTTGAACGCTCCTTCCCAACCCGCTCAAGAACCCACCAATCGGTTATCACGAAGTGGGGCTGGAGGGCGAGTCTGACACCGAGGCGTTTGGCCCGTTCTATTTGATCCGGCCTCATGAGCGATGCGTGCTCTATCCGGTGGCCCGCCCTTTCGACGTCCCCGAGTGCTTCGTAAACGTCGAGAACCATGTCCATCGTCGCATCACCTATAGAATGGACCGCAAGCTGGAGGCCCATTTCGTGGGTTTCCCACGCCACCCCCTCAAGCCACTCCTTCCCTACATTTGGATAGCCCCTCGTTTCGGCATCGTTGTACGGACTTGAGAGCCATGCAGTTCTCGCGCCGAGGGAACCGTCGGCTAGAACCTTTATACCACCTATTTTTAGCCGCCTGCCACCGAAACCGCGCCTTATTCCAAGCTTTTTGAGAACTTCGAGGACATCCAGGTTCTCCTCCGGTTTAAGGTAGACTTTCACCCTGAGCCTCAGCTGACCTTCGGCATCAAGGTAACCAAGAACTTTTAGAGCCCTCTCGCCAACGCTCACGAAGCCCACAGTGGTTATCCCCTTGGAGAGCACGTATTCCGAAGCCCTGAGCAGGTATCCCCTGTACTCGTCCTCTCCAACCCTCTCATCGAACTTTCTGACGGCAAAACTGAAGGCCTCTTCCTTCACGATCCCAGTAGGTTCCCCGTTCTCGTCCCTGAGAACGTCCTCGGAATCCCAATCAATCAGCCCAGTCTCCTCAAGGGCCTTAGTGTTCAAGACAGCCGCATGAAGGCACACCCTGGAGAGCATTACTGGCCTGTCACTCACAACCTCATCCAGATCATGCCTCGTCGGCCATCTGTTCTCCTTGAAGAGCTCCTGATCCCATCCGTGGCCACGGAGCCAACCGTCCTTTTTCTTTGCGAAGTCTCTAAGTTTTCTCTTAAGCTCCTCGATGCTCCTCACTCCCCTTAAATCGAGCATGTTGAGGTACTCCCCGAGTTCGTCGAGATGCATGTGGGAGTCTATGAAGGCCGGTAGAACCGTTCCTCCGTCGAGGTCTATTATCTCAGCGTTCAGAACTTCGGCAGCTTTGAGGATTTCCTCCGTGCTCCCGAGCATTGCTACCCTCCCGCCCACGACTAAAAACGCCTCGACGCGCTTGACGGGACGGAATGAAACGTAGACGTTCCCGTTTATAAAAGCACGTTTCAAGCACATCACCGACTAGAGATGGCAAAAACGAAAGAAAAGGGTTTCGAAGTATCAGAGTATGTCCTCAACCGAAACCTCTATCTCCCATCCCATCATCCTTATGTCCGGGGACTTGCATATCCTGCCTATCAGCCTGTTACCGTCAAGCTTGACGTCCAGAAAGGTGCTCGCGATCTTCTCCAGCTCGGGCAGGGGATTGAGGGGAATCCTCTCGCAGATGTTCCTGTCGAGCAGATAAAACGCTTTTCTCTTCCGGTTTCCGAGGAACCGGTCTATGCTGGAGATTATCTCGTAGAAGTTGCGGTAGTCCTTAACGAAAGCGAAGAGCTTTTCCAGCCCGATGACCACATTTATTGAGTCGCTAAGATTGGAGAACACTCTGGCACTAGCCTCCTCATACTGACGCAGGTAGATGGAAGCCTCGCTCTCCATCTTCACCCTGTCCACAACCTTTCCAACGTTGATTATTCCCCCGGTCTTCAGGACGACGGCATCATCGAAAACCCCTCTCACCCCAAAGAACCTGAGGTGCTCGTTAATAACGTGGAGGGTGTCCAGATGATCATCGACGACGAACGGATGACCCCTGTCATCGGCGTAGCGTTTTAGAAGGAGCACCATGAAGTCCAGGGTATAGTTGGGTGAAGTGTACTCAACGAGCACGGTTTCCCCAAATCCGATGGAATCCAGGAACTGGAACACCTCACCGAGCTTTCCCACAGCGATCACCCCACCAACTTAACCAAACGAACCCAAGATATATAACAACTTTGGTTCGGAAGACACCAAAATTGAACGGAGAGAACCACCCGAACCCAGCAAAAGATTTAAATATCAGGAATCCTACTCGCTCCGATGCCAATGAGGGGGGAGTGTCTTCTCCATCGCTGGAATCGCAACCGTGCCTGATTTCCCAGATAACCCCCCTATTCTGGAGTATCGCTCACGCTTTTTTGAAAAAATTCTGAGGAGGTATAGCCATGGCTGAGCTTAACTTCAAGGCCATTGAGGAGAAGTGGCAGAAGCGCTGGCTGGAGGAGAAGGCCTTCGAGCCGAAAGCGAATGAAAAACCCAAGGAGAAAAAGTTCTACATCACGGTCGCCTTCCCGTACCTCTCGGGGCACCTTCACGTCGGCCACGCGAGGACATACACGATTCCCGACGTCATAGCGCGTTTCAAGCGCATGCAGGGCTACAACGTGCTCTTTCCGATGGCATGGCACATAACGGGGGCGCCGATTGTTGGAATCGCAGAGCGCATAAAGAACCGCGACCCGAAGACTATACACATCTACCGCGACGTCTACAAGGTTCCGGAGGAGATACTCTGGAAGTTCGAGGACCCGAAGGAAATCGTCAACTACTTCATGAGGGCCGCGAAGGAGACCTTTATCCGGGCTGGCTTCTCCGTTGACTGGACGCGCGAGTTCCACACGACGAGCCTCTTTCCCCCGTTCAGCAAGTTCATAGAGTGGCAGTTCTGGACGCTCAAGGATAAGGGACTGGTCGTCAAGGGCGCTCACCGCGTGAGGTGGGATCCGGTCGTCGGAACTCCCCTGGGAGACCACGACATAATGGAAGGGGAAGACGTTCAGATTCTCGAGTACGTCATCATCAAGTTCATCCTGGAGGAGAATGGTGAGGAAGTCTACATGCCGGCCGCGACGCTGAGGCCGGAGACGGTCTACGGAGTAACCAACATGTGGCTGAACCCCGAGGCGACCTACGTCAAGGCAAAGGTCAAGCGCGGCGAGAAGGTGGAGACCTGGATAATCAGCAAGGAAGCGGCATATAAGCTTTCCTTCCAGGACAGGGAGATCGAGGTCATCGAGGAGTTCAAGGGTGAGAGGTTGATAGGCAAATACGTAAGGAACCCTGTCACCGGCGACGAGGTCATAATCCTGCCGGCGGAGTTCGTTGATCCGGACAACGCTACCGGCGTTGTCATGAGCGTTCCCGCCCATGCCCCCTTCGACCATGTAGCAATTGAAGACCTCAAGAAGGAGACCGAAATCCTGCTGAAGTACGAGGTCGACCCGCGCGTGGTCGAGGAGATAAGCTACATCTCTCTGATAAAGCTTGAGGGCTACGGCGACTTTCCGGCGGTTGAAGAGGCAGAGAGGCTCGGCGTGAAGAGCCAGAAGGACGTTGAGAAGCTCGAAGAGGCCACCAAGAACATCTACAAGGCCGAGTATCACAAGGGAGTCTTCAAGATAGAGCCCTACGCCGGCAAGTCCGTCCAGGAGGCGAAGGACCTGATAGCGAAGGAGCTCCAGGAGAAGGGCATCGCCGAGATAATGTACGAGTTCGCGGAAAAACCGGTCATCTCGCGCTTCGGCAACCAGGCGGTCATCAAGATAATCCACGACCAGTGGTTCATCGACTACGGAAACCCCGAGTGGAAGGAAAAGGCCAGGGAAGCTCTGGCGGAGATGACAATATACCCCGAGAGCAGAAGGGCCCAGTTCGAGGCGGTGATAGACTGGCTCGACAAGAAGGCCTGCGCGAGGAAAGTTGGATTGGGAACCCCGCTCCCGTGGGACCCGGACTGGGTCATCGAGAGCCTGAGCGATTCGACCATCTACATGGCGTACTACACAATAAGCAGGCACATGAACAGGCTTCGCGAAGAGGGCAAACTCGACCCCGAGAAGCTCACGAGGGAGTTCTTCGACTACCTGTTCCTGGAAGAGTTCAGCGAAGAGAAGGAGAGAGAACTTGAGGGGAAGACCGGAATCCCTGCTGAGGTTATCCACGAGATGAAGGAGGAGTTCGAGTACTGGTACCCGCTCGACTGGCGCTGCTCGGCGAAAGACCTCATACCGAACCACCTAACGTTCTTCATCTTCAACCACACGGCCATATTCAGAAAGGAGCACTGGCCGAGGGGCATCGCCGTCAACGGCTTCGGAACGCTCGAAGGAACGAAGATGAGCAAGAGCAAGGGCAACGTGCTGAACTTCATAGATGCCATCGAGGAGAACGGTGCCGATGTGGTGAGGCTCTACATAATGGGTTTGGCCGAGCACGACAGCGACTTCGACTGGCGCAGGAAGGAGGTCGGAAAGCTCCGCAGGCAGGTCGAGCGCTTCTACGAGCTGATAAGTGAGTTCGCCACCTATGAGGCTAAAGAGACCACGCTCAAGGACATCGACAGGTGGATGCTGCACCGCCTGAACAAGGCCATCGAGGGAGCCACCAAGGCCCTGGAGGAGTTCAGGACGAGAACGGCCGTGCAGTGGGCGTTTTACAGCGTCCTCAACGACCTGCGCTGGTACATGAGGAGAACCGAGGGCAGGGACGACGAGGCAAAGCGCTACGTGCTGAGAACGCTGGCGGATGTATGGGTCAGGCTCATGGCTCCGTTCACCCCGCACATCAGCGAGGAGCTCTGGGAGAAGCTGGGCGGAGAGGGCTTCGTCAGCCTGGCGAAGTGGCCGGAGCCGGTTCCAGAGTGGTGGAACGAGACAATCGAGGCCGAGGAGGAGTTCGTAAAAAGCTTAATCGAGGACATCAAGGAGATAATCCGCGTGGCAAAGATAGAGGACGCCAGGAGGGCATACATCTACACCGCCCCGGAGTGGAAGTGGCGCGTTGTGGAAGTCGTCGCGGAGAAGAGGGACTTCAAGAGCGCTATGGCCGAGCTGATGAAAGACCCAGAGATGAGGAAGCACGGCAAGGAGATAAGCAAGCTGATACAGCGCCTTATAAAGGAGAGAGCCTTCGACGTCAAGCGCATCAACGAGGAGAAGGCCCTGAGAGAGGCGAAGGAGTTCATAGAGAAAGAACTTGGCATCGAGATAATCATCAACCCGGAGAAAGACAAAGGAGGAAAGAAGAAGGCCGCGATGCCGCTGAAGCCGGCGGTGTTTGTGGAGTGAGAAGTATCCTCCGCTTATTTCCCTTTATCCCTGGAAGTAGCAACCCAGCCTACATCCCCACGAATACGTGGAGTGAATAAAAGACGAGAGAAAGCGCGCTGAACTTCTGAGCAGTGGGTAGGACCTATGAGAAATGGAAGAAAGGGGCGGAGCACCCGCCAGTCGGCCGGCTGGTCGCGGAAGGTTAGTCTATCTTCTCACCTTCAGGCAACAGGAACGAGAGCAGAACGCTTACAAAAAGAATTCCCATTATGAACATCACGGCGAGTTTCATCGAGTCTATAAAGGAAGTGTTTAAGAGCTTAACGACCTCATCGTGGTACTCTGGAGGGATGAGAAGCTCCCCCTGTCGCATTCGGATAACCCACTGAATCACTGCCTCTCTTATCTCTTCTCTGCTCCCCTCGAACAGGCCGGACTCGTAAATCTGCCGGGTCAGGCTCCTGATAACACCAAGGATGAGGACAGCACCTATGAAGGCAGTTCCCAGGGAGATGCCAAACTGTTTCTGGGCGTTGAAGATGCCTGATGCCTCAGCCTGCTCCTCGGATTGGACCCCATTCATGGCCAGGTTGGTTATCTGGGAGAATATCAGTCCGAATCCCATGCCGTAGAGTGCAAAACCGAGGGCAAAGTCAGAGCCAGTTATTCCCGGCTTTAATACCCTGAGGACAAGGTACAGACCGAGGAAGGTGAGGGCTATTCCAAGCTGGATTATCCTCTTGGGCGTCAGATACCTCAAAAACCTCCCACCGCTGAGGGAGAAGATGAACATCATAATTGACAGGGGAAGAACCACGAAGCCCGTCTGGAGGGCATTGTAGCCGAGGTACCCCTGAGCAAAGATCGGTATAATGAACATTATGCCACCCAAACTCACCTGGAAGAAGAGGCTGACGATGTTTGCAAGTGTGAAGGCCCTTGACCTGAATATATCCACGTTGATGAGAACATCTCTCCCGAACTCCCGACGCTTTGCCTCGTAGCGCCAGAAAACAGCCAGAACGAAGAGGCCGAGAACCATGAGGAACAGAACCGGCGGGTTGGAGAGGGGGTCCATTATAAGAACCGATAGGGTGAGCAGGAACAGGCCGATGCCGACGAGAAAAGCCCCAGCGAGGTCGAGTTCTATCTTCCTATCGGGCCGGTAATCCGGGAGTATCTTCATGTAGGCGAATATACCCCCCGCTATAAAGGCCTCCATAAAGAAGCCGAGGCGCCAGGTGAAGTACGTCGTAAAGAAACCACCCATTATGGGGCCAAAGGCTGCAGCCGCTCCGCCGACGCCACCCCAGACGCCGAAGGCGAATGCCCTGTCCTTTCCGGTGTAGCCCTTGGTGATGTAAGTGACGGTTGCAGGGGTCATCATCGATGCGCCGATGCCTTCGAGGATTGACCAGCCCAGGAGGAGAACCGGAAGGTTGGGAGCGAAAGCGGCCATCAGCGTTCCAATAGTATATATAACCAGCCCCCTGAAGAAGACCCTTTTAGTCCCCCAGATGTCGGCGAGCTTTGCTCCAGTAAGCATGAACGCCGCCATCACGAGGTTGTACAGGGTTACCGCCCCCTGGACACCGGTCACGGTGGTGTCCAAATCCTTCACAAGGGCGCTTATGGAGACGTTCATCATCGTTGTGTCGATAAACATTATGAAGAGGGCAGCGCTCGTTATGGCAAGGATTCCCCACTTGGACTGTCCCACTTAATCCACCAGAGAACCATTTCGGGGAGCGATGTTATAAGATTTTGCATGGGATCCAGTAGTAGGGGAAGCAAAGAAAAGCCAGAAATCAGAACTCCCTCTCCACGAGGAACTCGGCGAGGAGTTCAAGGTCATTCCTCGCCTCGCTCTCTGGGAGGACTTTCAAAGCTTCGTTGGCCTCCTTAACCAGGTTCTTGGCGTATTCTGCGGCGTAATCGATGCTGCCGTACTTTTTGAGAAGCTCGATAGCTTTAGCAACTTCCTCCTTAACCTGCTCGTCGTGTATCAGCGCATCGCCCTTGGCATCGCCGGCGTATTTGCCAAAGACCTTAAGGAACTCGGCCTTGTCTTCCTCGCTGGCTTTGCTGAAGAAGTGCCCCACTATCAGCGTCTTCTTACCCTTACGTATGTCACTTCCCACGGGTTTTCCAAGCTTCTCCTCATCGGCAATCAAATCCAGTACGTCGTCCCATATCTGGAAGGCTATTCCGACGTTCATTCCCCACTTGGCGAGGGCTTTGATGTACTCTCCGTTATCGGTCCCAACTATCGCGCCTATCTCGGCCGAACCCTGGAAGAGGGCACCGGTCTTTCCGCTGATCATCTTGAGGTACTCCTCAACGGTAACCTCCTTTCTGGTCTCGAACTCGATGTCGAGGGCCTGGCCCTCGCAGAGCATGTTGGATGTCCTGACCAGAACGTCAAGGATTTTAGCCTTCTTCTCCGGACTCACATCTGCCCTGGCTATCGCCTCAAAGGCCTTGCTGAAGAGCAAGTCGCCAGCCAGGATGGCCATGTTGACGCCCCAGAGCTTGTGGACGGTCGGCCTTCCGCGCCTCAGCTCGTCCATGTCCATTATGTCGTCGTGAACGAGGGAGTAGTTGTGGATGAACTCGACGGCGGCTGCTGGATATAGGGCCTTTCTTGGGTCGCCGCCGACGGCTTCAGCGGCACGGAGAACCACGAAAGGGCGAACCCTCTTTCCACCGGCGAGCGGATAGTGTCTTGACGCCTCATAGAGGGCCCTCGGCTCCTTTTCCGGGATGAGGTCAAATATTGTTTTATCGACGTCCTTAGCTTTGGCTTTAACCCTTGCGAACAGCTCATCGTACTTCCCCATCATATCACCCCGTGAGTAATGAAAGCAATCTAAAGGAAAAATAGGGCAACTCTTTATCAGTTTTGCCCTCAGGGAATCTCCACCTTGTAGCCGTTCCTCGACACGAAGACGTCCCTGCCTATCAGGTAGCCCTCCTCCTCGGCCAGCTCCGCGTAGTGGGTCAGCATTCTGAACTCACCGTGCGCTGGAACTATGTTCTCCGGGTTCAGCATTCTGATGAGGTAGCGGTGGTCTTCCCTGCTGGCGTGGCCGCTGACGTGGAGGTCTTTTATCATTCTGACTCCCTTCATCTTGAGTTTCGTCTCAAGGACGTAGCGCTGGGCTCTGTTGAGGGGGTTGGGTATAGTTCCGGCGGAGAATACAACCGTATCGCGCTTGCCGATGTCGTAGAGTTCCCCATTGGCCATCCTCGTAAGGACTGCACCGGGCTCTCCCTGGTGCCCGGTGACTATCAGCAAATAGTTCTCCCTTGCCTGAGAGACCTCCTTGAGAACCTTCCTGACAGCGTTTGGACTCCTCACGGCCTTCGCTCCCTTCATCTTAATGAGACCGAGCTGCTTGGCTATCCCGGTGTACTTGGCGAGCGAACGGCCGACCAGAACGGCCTGCCTGCCCATCTTGTTGGCTATCCAGATGAGCTCCTGAAGGCGAGAAATGTGGCTGGCGAAGGTCGTAGCTATAAGCCCGTCTGCCTCCATGCCCTCGTAGAGGAAGAAGTCCTCAAGGAGCATCTGTGCAACGGCCTCGCTCGGCGTCTTGGTTGGTTCAGCGACACGGGTTGATTCAGCTATGAGGACCTTGACGCCCTCCTTCCCGAGCTCCTTCAGGCGTTTGTAGTCGGGCCTCTCCCCGAGGGGGTTGTTGTTGTCGAACTTGAAGTCGCCCGTGTGGACGACCGCGCCCTCAGGCGTGTGGACAACCACCATCGCGGACTGCGGGATTGAGTGGGTTATCCTGACAAACTCCACCGCCAGGTTCTCGCTCACCTGGACTATCTCGCCATATTCGGTCTCGTACATGGGGTTTTTGACCTCAAAGTACTGCTCGCTTTTAACTTCCCCCTTCGCGAGCTTTATCGTGTAGGGCGTGCCGTATATCGGGACGTCCGGGTAGTGGGGGGCGAGCTTGGCGACCGCCCCTATGTGGTCGAGGTGACCGTGGGTGAAGGTTATGGCGACAACCTTCTTGTTTCTGATTGAAGAATCGTCAGGAATTGCGCCGAGCTTTTGGAGTTCCTTCGTGGGGAACTGCTGGATATTGACGTCCTCATGGATGAGAACCCGGTCGAGCCTTATCCCCATGTCGATTATAACGACTTCCCCGTTGTACTCGACGGCGGTCATGTTCTTGCCGACTTCCTCGTAACCGCTAACTGTGTGGATTTTTATCATGTCTATTCCTCCTTACGCCCCCAGGCCTCTCCTGAGGCGTGGGGCTGCGTTGGTCTTAGTTGTGGGCAGGGGTTTAAAAAGGTGTGCATTTTTGAGAATTGGGAGGAAGGAATAAAAATCACCGCCTCCTAAGGTAGGCCCGCAGGTCAATCCTCTGCTCAAGCCACTCCCTCGTGAATCCTGTGACCACGAGAGGAACCCTTCTGAGCTCCTCAACGTTTCTAGCTCCAACGAGGAACATGGCGTTCCTTATCTCCTCGATGTAGCGCTGTAGGACTTTGATGACTCCTTCGACGTCGCCTTTCACCGCCGGCCTGAGGAGAGGCAACGCAACACCTGCGAAGGTCGCACCCATGGCTAAAGCCTTCGCCATAGTTATCCCGTCGCGCATTCCGCCTGTGGCTATAATCGGCAGCTCGGTTGAATACCTGACCTCGGCGACGCTTATGGCAGTCTTAATCCCCCAGTCCCAGAACTTCAAGGCGAGGTTCCTGCCCATCTCATCCTTGGCGCGGTAGTACTCGACCGCGCTCCAGCTCGTTCCACCGAGGCCGCCGACGTCGATGGCGTCTATACCGATGCTCTCAAGCCTTATCGCAACCTCCATCGAAACGCCGGCACCGGTTTCCTTCGCTATAATCGGATAGGGGAACTCGGCCTTCAGCTCGGCGAGGGCCTTCAGGACACCCCTGTACTGCGTGTCTCCCTCAGGCTGAACGCTCTCCTGAAGGGGGTTCATGTGGATCGCCAGAGCGTCCGCCTGGATCGTCTCGACGGCCTTTAAAGCCTCATCAAGGCCGTACCTGTCAGGCATTGTCTCGGCAAACTGCGGTGCCCCGAGGTTGCCGACGAGAAAGACGTCCGGAGCGACGTCGCGAACGTAGTAGCTCTCCCATGTCTCGGGCTTCCTTATCATCGCCCTCTGGCTGCCGACGCCCATGGGGATGTTCAGCTCCTGGGCGGCCTTCGCTAAAGTCTTGTTTATCTTTCCGGCGAGCTGGGAGCCTTTCGTTCCGCCGGTCATTCCGGCTATGAAAATGGGGTAATCGAACTTCCTCCCAAGGAACTCGACGCCTAGGTCTATTTCCTCCTTGTCTACCTCCGGCAGGCTCATGTGGACGAAGTGCACATCCTCAAAACCGTTGGAAACGTGGGCCTGAACGTTTCTCTTCAGGCAGTGCTCGATGTGCTCAAACTTCCTGATGACCGTGAGTTCCTCCCTATCGAACGCCTGCATTCACACCACCGAGAAGAGAATGGAGCAGGAGGTTAAGAGGTTTTTGGGAAGCCGCACGGCAGCGTCACGTTGAAGACCTCGACCCTAAGCCATCCACCGCGGTCTCCCCAGAATGCCCTGTGGACGAGTTCGGAGCTGTTTACTATGAGGATGCTCTCAACGCTCCTGTTGGCGAATGCGGGATAATCTGGGCCGGGATGAAGTTTCAGCCTTATTTGAACCTCCTCGGGGGCCAGCTTTTTTCCGCCGGTGTCGTGGAAGTAGGCAAAGACTATCGGAATTTCCGAACACCTGGAGCCGTTGAATGGAACGAGCGGAATCTCGATTCTGCCGGAGGTGGCTTTCTTGGGAAGTGGATATTCCGTGGAGCGGAGGACGAGCTTAAAGGACAGGTACCCTGAAACCGGAAGGTAATCCATGTAAAAGGCCAAGAGTGAGAGCGGAATCCGCTGAGAACCTACTGTGAGGGTCACGTTTTCGTCCAGGTCGTTTAGAAAGCTCTGCCCTCCCATAGGCCCCGTTATGTGCATGGGGTACATAAGAAAGACGGCATCTCTCCCCTTCCGGATAAGCTGGACTGGAGTTCTCCTCAGGCTCCACTCCAGAACGAAGACCTTCGTCCCGTTCACGGTGACAGTTTTCGTGGTTATTTTGAGGTCATTGGGTCCAGCATCGTAGCCCGCCAGAAGACCATAGTGGGCGGCCGTTTCAATGCCGAGGAACGCCCATCCGAAGACCACAAGGATAAGCACAACGGCGAGAGCCTTTCTACCCATCACGAATCCCCGTGGCGAATACCTGGATGAAAATAAAAAGTTTACGATTCGCGGGCGTTACCCTTTAATTCTCGTCCCAAAGCCGTCGCCCCTTATCGCCCCGCTCAGCCTTCCCGGAACCTTCCCGTTGACGAACCAGACCTCCGAGTGCTCCGCTATCTTTTTCGCCTCCCTCAGCTTGTTGCAGATTCCCCCGGTGACGTCGGTTCCCGCTGAGGTGCAGTGGAGCCTTTCGAGGAGGGGGTCTATATCTCCCTTCGAGAGGTTCTGAATCAGTCTCCCTTCGCCGGGCCTGCCGTCGTAGATGCCGTCAACGTCCATGAGGAAAACCACCTTCTTCGGCCCGAGCATCTTGGCGAGGTAGGTGATGATCTGGTCGCCGGAGAGTATGTCTATGCCCTTCGCGAGGTCTATGGAGACATCGCCGAAGAGAACGGGAATGAACCTGAGCTCAAGGAGCCTTTCGATTATCTCAAGGTCACCGTAAACAACTTCACCGTTCTCGGTTATGAAGACGGACGATGTCGAGACCGAAAATGCCGGCAGATCCTCGCGGATGAAGGCTTTGATAAAGTTCGCGTTTGCCCGGAGCATGGCCTGATGGGTCTCGGTGAAGCCTATCCTCCTGAAGTTGGCGGTATCCCAGTCCTCCGGAAGGCCTTCTCTGATTCCGTATTTCTTGGCGTAATGGTGGCCAAAGCTCCCGCCGCCGTGGACGATGATGAAGCCCTCGCGGGGGTAAAAGCCCGCTATCTCCCTCGCTATGTTTCCCACAGTTTCATGGTCAAAGTTCTCCGGTTCACCTTTCTTGTCGCTGAAGACGCTTCCCCCAACCTTGACGATTATCATGGCAGAACCTCCTCTATGCGAAACCCTTCGCGGCTTATCCTCGTTATCATCGGCGCCCCGCCGGCTATGGTTATGGCCGTTGCCACCTCGCTCTGGTTCTCTGGGGCCAAGGCGTACATGCAGCCGCCGCCACCGGCGCCGGTTATCTTCGCCCCTATCGCCCCCGCAACCCTCGCGGCATAGACCAGCTCGCTGAGCTTTTTCGTCGAGACCCCGAGGGCATCCAGAAGGCCATGGTTGATATTCATGAGCCTGCCCAGCTGGACGAAGCGGATTTCGTCATCGAGGTCCGAGGTTATTACCTCCCGGGCTTTCTCGACTATCTTGCCCATCGCAACGAGCACCGGTTCTATAACCTCCGGCATCTCCTCGTAGGTTCTTCTCACCATAGCCACGAGCTCCTTGGTTGAGCCGCTCGAACCCGTGTAGCCGACGACTATGGGCAACTCCATGAAGGGCAGGTGCTCGAAGTTCCCCTTCTCGTAGTGGATGAAGCCACCTATGGCCGAAACCGTTGGGTCTATACCGCTGGAGGCACCTTGAACGAGAAGCTCGACTTTGTGGCCCAGCTTTCCTATCTCCTCGTTGGTCAGCTCAAGGCCGAGCAGTTTTGAGACCGCCCCGATGGTCGCAACTGCAACGGCAGCAGAGGAGCCGAGGCCGGCACCAACAGGAATCTGGGACGTTATCGAGACCGTTATGCCCTTCCCGTTCGCATCGGCCTCCTCCCTCACCAGCTCTATCGCCTGCCGGACGTAGCTGAGGACTTCAGCCGCTTTGCCGTAGTCGCTCTCGAAGTAAATCTCATCCTCCGAGAAGGAAACCGTCAATCCAGGAACGCGTATGTCTTTGGCCTCTATCTTTATCGCACCCCTATCGTTGAACTCCGCCCAGACGTAGGTTCTGAGGTCTATTGCCGCGGCAATAGCCGGCTTGCCGTAGACGACGCTGTGTTCGCCGAAGAGGATAATTTTAGCGGGGGCTGAAGCCAGAACCCTCATCTTTGACCCTCCAAGAAATTCTCTATTACCTCAATGAATTCGTAAATGTCTTTAAGATGCTCGTGGAGGACTTCAAAGGCCAGTCTATCATTAATCCTCCCATATCTGTGGACGAGAATGTTGCGAAAGCCCTTCATCAGCCTAAGCTTGTGGACCATCTCCTTAGGAATTATCCCGGCGCGCGCAAGGCTTTCAAAAACGTCCTCCTCCCTTTCCGGCATCGTGAGTCTCAGGTCGGAGTTTATTATCGCACATATGTCGATGACGTTCTGGATTGCAAACTCAACGCGCTTGTAGATCCCGTCTTTGACTATTCCGAGTGACTCAAAATCTTCAAAATCGTCGGGAAGGTTCTCCTTTATCAGCCTGAGACTCTCAAGTATCTCTTCAATCTTGGAGCGTATGACCTCGACCCTCATTCTATCGCCTCCAGCCCGAGGTAGTCGTAGTAGTATCGCCTAAAGTCCTCCCACTCCTTGAGGGTTTCATAGGCAAGGTCGTAGAGGAAAGTCTCGTCCCTGCAGAAGAGAACCTTACCCCGGAGGCACTCCTTTTTGAGGTAAACCGGAAGGAGCTGGAAAATCTGGACGTCATAATTCTCGGGAAGGCTTCCGAGGACAAGCATCCGGAATTTGAATGCATCTTCGGGGCTTCCCTCGTAGTAAACGCACAGGTCTACGTCACTGTCCTTTCGAGCCTCACCCCTCGCATAAGAACCAAAGAGGATCACGAACTTTACCCTCTCCCCTCCAAGCTCAAGGATTTTTTTGACGGCGTCCTCAATCTTCATGGGTAAAGAATGGGAGAAATCCCTTATGGCCTTTTCGTTCAGCGTTTGAAGACTATGCTCGCGTAGCCCACGATGGCATCGGTTGAACGGCTCACCTCGAAGCTCGTCGTATAGTGGAGCAGCTCCGCCTCAAGCGCTCCGGCAAGGCGGGAATAAACTATCGCCGTTCCGACGGCACCGGGACCGCACATGGTGTGGTTCATCTCGCGGAGCTCCCTGAACATACCCCTAACGTCGAAGTCGAGGATTCTCCTTATCACCCTGAAGTCCCACTCCTTTATCCTGTGCGGGAGCTCATCGGCTCTGGCTCTGAAGGGCACGTAGCCGTACATGGCTCCGTAGTGCATGAAGTCCGTGCTGGCAATAACGAGGACGTCCCTGCCGAGCTCCTTAGAGGCTTCAAGGATAGCTTTTCCGAGGTCTTCAGAGACCTCCTCGTCCTGAATGCCGAGGGCTATCGGCACGATTTTGACTTCCTTCCCAGCTTTTTCAGCCAGGTACTGGATGAAGGGAAGCTGAACCTCTATCGAGTGCTCGTATTTGTGGGCCAGCTCGTCTAAATCCGCTATACCCGAGAGCTTGGCTATTGCCTTTGCCATCTCGGAATCAACCCCGACGTCACCGAGCGGTGTGCGCCATTTTCCAGAAGGATAGATTGCTATCGGTGAACCGAGGCCGGTATGGTTCGGCCCGAGGATTACGAAGGTCTCAGGGAGACCGTCTTCAAAGATTGCCTTGTATGTCCTCGATGCGGTGTGGCCAGAGAAGACGTAGCCCGCGTGGGGTGCAACTCCAGCGGTTATCCCCCTCTCGCTCCCCTCCTCTCTGAGGTCGCCCAAGAACTCCTCAAGCATCTCGATGAGAGCATCCCCAGATGGATAGAAGCTGCCTGCAACTGCGGGATACCTTACCTCAACCATTCTCCCACCCCCAAGGATTCTTGGGATTCAATCCTTAAATACCTTCAACCATCTTTAGCCCGGAGCCTGTAAGCGGTAGGAGAACCCTTGACCCTCCCCCAATCCATCCCGATTCCATTAGCTTCCAGAGGGCCGCGAGAACTACCGCGGAGGTCGGCTCGACGAGGAAGCCATGCCTCTTGAGCCAGTTGAGCGCTCCCATTGTTTCAAGCTCCTCCACGCTTACGCACAGGCCGTGGGTTTCCTTAAGCGCCCTCTTCATATCATGAAGCCGGGGAGGTTCAGGAATCGTTATACCATCCGCAGTGTCGTTCTTCATTGATGAGCGCTCGCAGAGGCTTTCATAGCCGGAGGCTTGAACGGCAACGAGCCTCGGAAGTTCATCAACCACGCCCATCTTCATAAGTTCCGAAAATCCTTTCCAGAGGCCAAGGAAGAGCGTCCCGCTGCCCACCGGCGATAGGACGTAGTCGGGAACGCCGAGTTGCTCAAAAACCTCAAAGGCAATAGTCTTTGTTCCCTCGATGAAGTAGGGGTTGAGCCAGTGGGAGACGTAGATAATCCCGCTCTGCTCCGCGAACTCTTTAGCTTTTTTGTGAACGGCCATTCTGTCGCCGTCAACGAAGTGCATCACCGCCCCAAGGCGCTGGAGGAGTGAGAGCTTTCCGGGACTTGTATCGTAGGAAACGAACGTGTGAACCCTTATTCCCGTGGAGAGTCCGTAGAGGGCAAAGCTTAGAGCCGCGTTTCCGGAGCTGTCGAGGACAACCTCGGTGATGCCTTCTTCCCTCAGCTTCGCCACCGTCACGTAGGTGCCCCTGTCCTTGAAGGAACCACTTGGCTGGAGGTATTCGAGCTTGAAGAATCCAGTGACCTGGCCGATGCGAAGGGGACTCACGGGGGTTATCGCCGGCGTTGCTGGAGGGAGGTAACCCTCTCCCACCGGAAGGAAATTTAAGTAGCGCCGCATATCGATATGGGGCCTGAGGCTACCAAAGAAATCGACGTAGTCCCTCTCCACAAACAGTGCCCCGCCGCAGTCACAGGCCAAGCGAAACGTCTCAGGGTGCACTTTTCCACAGTGTGAACAGACGAGCATGGTACCACCCAAGGCTTTTTAGGACATGCGTTGATATCTATGGCACAGGGAATAAAAAGGTGGTTGCCATGGTTGAGAAGTTCGTTTCAGCCGAGAGACCCCAGACGAAGGAGGGCTACCAGTACCACATCGCCTGCAAGCCGGGGGACGTTTCGAGGTACGTCCTGCTCCCCGGCGACCCGGAGAGGGTGCCGAAGATAAGTTCCCTCTGGGATGAGGCGAAGGAGATAGCCTTCCACAGGGAATACAGAACGCACACGGGGGAATACAAAGGCGTCCCGATAAGCGTTACCTCCACCGGAATAGGTGGGCCTTCAACTGCCATAGCCATAGAGGAGCTGGCCGCGATAGGAGCTGATACATTCATAAGGGTCGGTTCTACCGGTGCAATCCAGCCGGGAATGGAGATAGGAGACCTGATTATAGCGAAAGCGGCGGTTAGGCTCGAAGGAACTTCGAAGCAGTACGTGAGGGTTGAGTATCCCGCGGTTGCAGACCTTGAAGTCACCCTCGCACTGATAGAGGCAGCCGAAACGCTGGGCGTCCGCTACCACCTCGGCATAACCGCATCAACCGACAGCTTCTACCTCGGTCAGGGGAGGCCCGGCTTGAACGGCTACTTCCCGAGCTTCGCAAAGAACATAATGGACGACCTGAGGCAGGCCAACGTCACCAACTTCGAGATGGAGGCGGCGACGCTCTACACCCTCGCGAACATATACGGACTGCGCGCAGGATGCGTCTGTGCGGTCTTCGCCAACCGGATAACCAACGAGTTCGGCAAGGCGGGGGAGAAGGAGGCAGCATTAGTTGCCAGCGAGGCAGTCAAGATACTTGCCGAGTGGGACGAGGAAAAGGAGAAGGCCGGGAAGAAGGTCTGGTTCCCGGGGCTGAGGAGGGTTTGACACCAAGTTTTTGTTTTCTTAAAACGCCTGCAAAGATTTCTTTATCTCTTATTAACGCCATTCGGGTGTTGATTTAAAGTTAAACCTACGCCAACGGAGTAGTTGGGTGAATTAAAATTTTTAGCTATTCAGCTTTCCAGAAGGAGCTACCGACTTTAATGGCCCCTACCGAGCAACTTTGTGAAGACGAAGTTTCTGTGGCGCCCCGGCGGGGATTCGAACCCCGGACCTCGAGGTCCGCAGCCTCGCGCCCTATCCAGACTAGGCCACCGGGGCACTGCCCGCTAACCCTTCTAAGGGAGTCTTTATAAATTTAACCGTCTCAGCTCACCGAAAGATTTATAAAGCGCCCGAAGGTGAGTATTCTACGGGCCTGAACTGCGGTGGTAGTCTAGCCTGGTCTAGGACAGCGGCCTGCCACGCCGCTGGCCCGGGTTCAAATCCCGGCCACCGCACCACACAAACTTTTCTGGAGAAAAAGTTTGATCAAATGTCTCTTACTGCACAACTTACTTCTTACATTTCGGAGAGAAGAATATTTTCGACCAACTTTTCCAAAAGGCCAAAACAAAAAAGAAGCTGTGAAATCGCACAAAGCCCCTCATGTTCTCAACTTCGCCAGGGCATCCTCCGCAGCCTGGAGAATCTGGTAGCCGACAGGCGAGGCCGTGAGGAGCGGGTGAGTGGCTATCTGGAGTGTGTAAAGCTCGCTTGCGGTAAGGCGCTTCTGTATCGCTAAGGCGAGGACGTTTATCATCTCCCCGACGCTCTTTCCTCCAGCTATCTGCGCCCCGAGTATTGCCCCCCTGTCGCGGGAGAAGATGAGCTTTACCGTTACCATAGAGGTGTCGGGGAACTTTGCCGGATGCCTATCCGGGCCCTTACCGTAGCCAACTATGACCTCAAAGCCTTCTTTCTTAGCAGCTTCTTCCGTCAGACCAGCGGCGGCCAGTGTAAGTCCTGCAACGTGAGTGGAATAGACGCCTATCGTCCTTCTGTTCTCCCTGACGATCTGAAGCTTGAAGAGGTTTGCACCCGCTATTCTGGCCTCGAAGGTTGCCGTTGAAGCCAGCATGAGACCGTAGGGTTTTCCCGTGAAGAAGTCCCTGTGTTCGACGCAGTCTCCAACGGCAAAGATGTCTGGGTAAGAGGTTCTCATGTACTCATCTGTCCAGATGCCGTAGCGCGTAACCCTGAGCCCAGCATTAACGGCCAGCTCAACGTTCGGGCGGTAGCCGATAGAGAAAATCACGAGATCTGCAGGAAGCTCCCTCCCATCAACGAGCCTGACCTTCTCGACGTGTTCATTGCCAAGAAGTCTCTCAACGTCCCCGTAGACCACATTTATACCCCTCTCCCTCAGCCGTTCCTCAACCATTTTGCTGAACTCCGGGTCGAATGAGTTCCTCAGCAGTCTGCTTCTGACTAAGAGGGTCACGTCCTTTCCGAGCTTCCGTATCTCGTCACCGACTTCCAGGGCTATGAAGCCGCCTCCAACGATGACTATTCTCTCCGCAGTTTTAACCCTCTCGCGGAACTCCTTCAGGTAACGGTAGTCTTTCGGAACGGTGTAAACTCCCTCCAGCTCCGAGCCAGGGAACTCCGGCTTCACGGGTTTTGAACCGGTCGCAATGACGAGCTTTTCCCAGGCAATCTCCTTCCCCGAGGCGGTCCTCACAAGCCTTGCCCTTGCGTCGATCTCGGTGACCTCGTCGGTCAGTACATCCACTCCAAGCGGCTCCAAGAATTTCTCGGCCGGGAGAATGTCGTCGTCAACGCTCTCGAAGGTTCCAAAGACATAAGGGATGCCGCAGGGAATCATTCCGACATCTTCCCTCTTAATGACAAGGACGCTCTTGTCGGGATAAAACCTCTTCGCGGCTATAGCCGTGGTAAGGCCCCCGGCACTTGCTCCGATAATAACAACGTCGTACTTCACTTTCCATCACCATGGAAAATTAGGGCGGCCTACTATTAAACGCTTTCTTTAACTTCGAGTTCAAAACGTAAGCACTTTTAAGAGGATAAAAGAACAGGAAAGGGCATCAGTCTCCGGTGGCGCCCCTGAGGGCATCCTTACAGCCACAGCGACGCTCCTTCGGTATGTACCTGATGGACTTCATGAGGATGTACTTTATCTCCTCGCTCTTCTGGGCCATCAGCTCAACGACCTCGGTGTGGGTGAGCTTCTCCCTGCTTATTCCGGCGGCGAAGTTGGTGACGATGGCAACGCTGGCGTAGCACATCTCCAGCTCCCTCGCGAGGATTGCCTCCGGACACTGGGTCATACCAACCACGTCGGCACCGAGTATCTTCAGGGCCCTTATCTCCGCCCTTGTCTCAAAGCGTGGCCCCTCCATGCAGGCGTAAGTTCCGGTGGGGTGGTACTCAAAGCCCAGCTCTCTGGCGGCGGTTATGAGGGCCTTCCTGAGCTCGGGGCAGTATGGGTCCGTGAAGTCCACGTGGGCGACGAATTTTCTCCCGTGTGGACTGTCCTCGCCGTCGTAGAAGGTGTAGTGCCTCGTTTTCGTGAAGTCCATGAGCTGGTCCAGGATAACGAAGTCACCGGGTTTCATCGCCTCGTTGAGGGAACCCACGGCGGAGGTTGAGAGGATCCTCTCAACACCCAGCTCGTAGAGTGCCCAGATGTTGGCACGGTAGTTTATCTTGTGGGGGGGAACGCTGTGACCCTCGCCGTGCCTCGCGAGAAAGGCTATCTCCTCCCCGCTGTACTCCCCGATTTTGACCCTGACCTTTCCGTAGGGCGTGCTTACGAACTCCTCCCTGACGTTCTGGAGCAGCTTCGGATCGTAGACTCCGGAACCTCCAATAATCGCTATCCTCAGCATGGTATCACCTGGAGAGAAAAAACGAAGGGAAGCTTAAAACGTTAGCCCTTCTCCCAGAGAATCCGCTGATGTTTGGCCCTCTCCTCTATGTCTTCGCTCACCTCTCCCTCGGCGTGAAGTTCCAGTATCTTGGTCAGGATCTCGCTGAGGAGCCACGAACCCCACTTGGGATCCTTGACCTCAAGGGCGGCGTCAATGGCTCCGTCGATGTCCCCTGCCTTAAGTTTTGCCACGGCTATGCTTCCGAACGCCAGTGAGCGGAGGTAGTGGCCGCGAACGAGTTGGGCAAACTTAATGGCCTCTTCAAAGTCACCAAGCTTGGCCAGATAGGTCGCCACCTTAACTCTCACGGAGTCCTCCATCGTGCGCTCGCCGATAGTCTTAACGAGGCGGCGATACTTTTCGTGGACAGGCTTTGAGAGCAGCTGATCCATTACGAACCCCGCTATCCTCTCAAACTCCTCCCCTTCAAGGTGGTTTATCAAGTCAAAGAGGACGTCCTCCTTGTCCACGGAAGTCTTGACTATGCCCTCGATTATCGAGAGCCTCTCGTCCGGATAAACCCTGTCCAGGATGTCCATGACGAAGTCCAGCTCTCCCTGGTTGCCGAGGCCTATGAGAAGGGACCTCAGAACGTCAAAGCCTGTGTCGGAGGACATCCCCAGTGCTATGTCCACGAACTTTTCGTAGGTCGCCGTCGGAACGTCCGAGTTCTTCAGGTAGACGGCCACCTCCTTCATGGCCTCCCCAAGCCAGTACTCGCTCTTAAGCTCGGAGAGAACCCTGATGGCACTTCCGAACTCCTCCCTCTTGAGGTGCTCCTTTATGGCCTCTATTGCTGCTATGGAGTGCCATGGCTCCTCGTCTATCTGCTCTATGATGAGCCTCGCCCTGCGCATGTTTCCATTCTTGAGGTATACCCGGAGTATCTTCAGAAACAGATCGTTGCGCTTCACGGAGTCCTCAACATCCGTGGCGTAGAAGAGTGCGTCGTCTGGCATATCCAGTTCAAGAAGTCGTATGACCAGCTCTTCAAGTAGGTCATCCCTCAGGGGTTCCGGGAAAGTTAGTATGGATTCATAAGCCTGGTGAAAGACCTTTTGGGCGGTTTTTGAGTCGGTGCGCCTGAGGTACGTCCCTATCTCGATTAGTGTTTTGACCAGAAGAACGGGGTTTTCAATTGAGGCGGCCGCATTAAAGGCGTATTTGAAGGCGGTTTTATACTCTGGTTTTTTGGCACGGTACATATAATAGCCAATTTTAGCGTAGGTGACGGCCCTGAGGTACTTGTCCCGTATATCAGAAGCCAGCCGAAGAGCTTCACGATAAACGTCCATGGGCATTATTTCCACCGGGAAAATTTACGATATCGGGGTATTTAATTATTTCCAACACCCCAAACAGAATACAAAGGGTTAGTCAAAAAACGAAAATTCAGCCGAGCTCGTCGTAAACCACGCCGACGACCTCTCCGTCGTCCAGAGAGACGAAGCTTACTTTAGTTTTTCTGCCGCTCTTGGGGTCAACAACAACGAAATCCGGCTTGGACAGATACTTACTGGTAGGCATCCTCCAGACATCGCCGTAATGGGCCCTAAGCTCCCTCAGAAACCTTTCCGAATCACGTCTAATAACGGTTGTCATCAATATCACCATCAGTATGTACTACTTTAAAATATAAAAAGCTTTCCCATAGACATTCGTCAAAGATAATATCGGCAATCGTCTAATATCTTCCCCTTGCGCAAACCATGGACCCCCTCGGAACCCCCAGCTCCCTTGATATGGGGCTACACTTCGCTTTGAGCAGGAAAAAGATTCTAGGGTCTTTTAAGTCGCTCAGAGTCTCGAAATTGGCCTGCCCCTTCGCGATTATCACGTCCACCCTTTCAAAGAGCCGTAAAAACTCGGGCGATGCGTACTCCAAGGGCGTTCCCGGCAGCCTGGAGCCAGTGGAGACTATCCTTGTAATTTCATCGAATCCTGCCTCGCGTAGGTCTTCAACGGTTGCGTCGTTGATTATTGGCCCCTCTTTGGCGGCGACGTACACCTCCAGACCAGGGAACTCCTCGCGTATGCGCTCTATGAATATCCTGTCGAAGTATATCTCACCGCAGTTGTCCATGAGATAGAGAAGTGATTCCGTGTTTCTCAGTTGGGAGAAAAGCTCATCGCTGTGGTCAATATAGAGCTCCTGGGAAGCGAGGTTGAGAACGTCTTCTTTGATCTTCTTTGGGTCGTAACCAATGGCAAAGTCTACCAGATTGCCCGCTATCGCGAGTTTGAGGGCGGTTTTCAGGTCATCCACGCGTCCTATGCCCTCCGTCACATCCCTAGCAAGCTCGGTGGAGATTCTCTTGTACTCCCTGAAAGGGTCATCGTTTCCCAGGAACTCATAGAGTTCCAGGAACAGTCTTCCGCCGTCCGTCGCGGGGACTGAATCCTCCCTGAAAAATTCGCCCAGCCTCTGAGCGATGAAGAGCATCGCCCCTTTCCTCCGAGCTACGTCGTCCGTACTCATCTCGGTTATCTTTTGAGCCTGATTGACCGCACACGCTATGCACTCGTAGTGAATTTTCATATGACCACCCAGGGGAAATAGAAAAGAGCCTTAATAAATCAAGCCCTCAGCATCTCGACGTACTCCAGCTCCTCCGGGATGGGCTTTCTTCTCGCCTTTTCCATCTCGCGCTGAAGTATGTAACCGTAAAGTTCTGCCATCCAAAGCATCTCTCTCACCCCCTTCTGAGCTCTCTCGATTGATTATGGGTCCTTTTGGGTTTAAAAGCTTTGTCAGGCCGTTGAATTACCCGAATGAACTGTTCAGGACAGAGTTCTCTCAGAAAAGCGACACAAACCGATTTTGATGTTTAATGCACAGATGTGAACAGAAAAAGGAGCAATAAACAGGCGAATTTAACCAGATGAATACATTTTAGGAGACTTTTCCAACCCAACTGTTTATAAACTTTGGAGACTCCATCACTACGGTGAGAGAAAATGGCTTTAGAGAAGCTTGGGAAGGCACTAAACACGGCCCTAAGGAAGCTCGCCCGTTCGAGCACCGTTGACGAGGCCACCATCAAGGAGGTCGTGAGAGACATCCAGAGGGCGCTCATCCAGGCGGACGTTAACGTCAGACTGGTTCTTCAGTTGACTAAAACCATAGAAAAGAGGGCACTTGAGGAGGAGCCCCCCGCGGGGGCCTCAAAGAAGGAGCATATAATCCAAATAGTCTACGAGGAGCTCACCAAGTTTCTCGGAACCGAGGCTAAGCCTCTTGAAATAAAGGAGAGGCCGACGATTCTTCTGACCGTTGGCATTCAGGGCTCCGGTAAGACCACGAGCGTTGCAAAGCTGGCGAGACACCTCCAGAAGCGCGGATATAAAGTCGGCCTTGTCTGCTCGGACACCTGGCGCCCCGGTGCTTACCACCAGCTCAAGCAGCTTGTTGAACCCTTCGGGATAGAGGTCTTCGGCGACCCCGAGGAGAAGGACGCCGTGAAACTCGCTCGGGAGGGCGTTGAATACTTCAAATCCAAGGGTGTTGACGTTATCATAGTCGACTCCGCGGGGAGGCACAAGGAAGAGAAGGGCCTCATCGAGGAGATGAAGCAGATAAGCGACGCCATAAAACCCCATGAAGTCATTCTCGTCATTGACGGAACCATCGGACAGCAGGCCCACAACCAGGCGCTGGCCTTCAAGGAGGCAACCCCGATAGGCTCGATAATAGTCACCAAACTCGACGGCTCCGCCAAGGGTGGAGGCGCCCTCTCGGCGGTGGCCGCGACCGGAGCGCCCATAAAGTTCATCGGTGTCGGTGAGAGGATAGACGACTTGGAGCCCTTCGACCCGAAACGCTTTGTTTCCAGACTGCTCGGTATGGGCGACATAGAGGGCCTTCTCCAGAAACTCGAGGAACTCCAGAAGGCGCAGGAGTTCAAGGAGGAAGACCTCGAGAAGTTCCTCAAGGGCAAGTTCAACCTCAAGGACATGTACGCCCAGCTCGAGGCGATGCAGAAGATGGGGCCGCTCAAGCAGGTCCTTCAGATGATTCCAGGGCTGGGTTATTCCCTCCCGGACGATGCGGTTAAAGTCGGCGAGGAGAAACTGAAGAGATACAGGATAATAATGGACTCCATGACGGAGGAGGAGCTGGAACACCCAGAGATAATCAACTACTCAAGGATAAAGAGGATTGCCAGAGGTTCGGGAACGAGCACAGCTGAGGTTAGGGAACTGCTCCACCAGTACAACCAGATGAGGAAGATGTTCAAGAGCATGGACAAGAGAAAGCTTTCTAAGATGGCAAGGAAATTTAACTTTGGAGGGTTTGGCATATGATAGAGGCCTTCGTGCTGGTCGTTGTTAGGCCCGGAAGTGAGGAGAAAGTCTACAACGCCCTGGCAAAAGAGGGGAAGATAAAGGAAATATACAGGGTATACGGGGAATACGACATCATACTCCGCGTGGAGGTCGAGAATATCCACGAGCTTGACAAATTCCACGACGAAGTGCTGAGGAGGGTGAGCAACATAGAGGTCACTGAAACACTAATAGCCAGCTCCTTCAGGGGGTGAATATTTGGAGAAGAGGTGGGTCGCCAGGATTCACCTCGACACCCTCGAAGTCGAGTACGACCCTTCTTTTAAATTTAAGTGCATCGAAAACTGTGGGAAATGCTGCTATGAGCTTGAGATACCGGTTAGGGATGAGGACATAGCCAGAATAGAGGAGCTGGGCTACAACGCCTGGGAATTCGTTGATTATGAGAAGATGTTCTACCGCGGAGACAAGTTTCTGAGCTACGCCCTCAAAAAGCGCCCCTTCGACGGTGGCTGTGTTTTTCTCGACCCCGAGACCAAAAGATGCAGGATATACGAGAAGAGGCCCCTCGCCTGCAGACTCTATCCCTTCGTCTTCGTGAAGCAGGGAAACCTCATGGAGGTTTACGTCAAGATGGATTCCTTCTGCCCTGGCATCAACCATCCCGATGGGGAGCCTATAACCAAGGAGTTCTTGCTACACGAGTACGGGGATCTCATAGAGTCCTACCACAGAAAAGTTGTGAAGAGCCGGGAGTGACCGAAACGTATTTAAACATTTTTTTGTTAATTTTTGGCCACCGGAGGTGAGAGAATGAGTCAGCTAAAGTCGGTCCAGGAAAAGCTCAGACTCGTCAGGGTGCTCAGACTACTCAAGAAGAGCTACACCTACGAGGAGCTGTCCAAAATAACCGGCCTCCCCATCACGGTGCTCAACAGGTACGTGAGGGGGAAGGTTCTGCCCAGTGCGGATAGAACCAAGGAACTTCTTGAGCTACTCCTTCCCTACATCAACATAGAGGAGGAGGTTAGAAAGAGGATAAAATTCGATGAGTACGGGTTCTTCGACAACATGCCCGTCCTCAGCGACACGGCTCTGATGAGCCTCATAGCAGAGGACGTTGCGAGCAGGTACCTGGACAAGAACGTGGACAAGGTGCTCACCGCGGCAACTGACGGAATCGCCCTTGGTGTCCACGTTGCCAGGGAGCTCAGCGTTGATGTCGTTTACGCCAAGAAGAAAAAGGAAGTCGGAGTCGAGAAGTTCTACGAGGTCAGCTACGTGCCGAGCGCCTCTGGAAGCGTGACAACTCTCTATCTGCCACAGTGGGCACTCAAAAAGGGCGAAAACGTCCTTATCGTTGACGACGTAATCAGAAGCGGTGAAACCCAGAGAGCTCTACTTGAGATGTGCAGAAGGGCCGGAGCGAAACCAGTTGGCATGTTCTTCCTCATAAGCGTCGGCGATGTCATAGACCACTTAAAGAAGGACTACAGCATTCCCGTCGAGAGCCTTATCAGACTGGAGTGATGCGGATGAAGGTGTTCATCTACAACGCCGATGGCCTCACGATACCGGTGGAGGTCGAGCTCGGCCTCCCCTTCAAATTCGTCTGTAGTGAGGAGGAGTGCGGCAGGAAGGTCGTGATAGAGGGCGTGGTCAGACTGGCAAACGAGGAGGAGTTTACAGAGGTCCTTGAGAGCACAATAGCCAAGAACTCGGACTTCAAAAAGATACGCGAGATAACCGCCAGGATGCTCGTATTCGAGGGAAGAGTCAACGGGAAAGAGGTAAAGCTTCCGGTTGAGAGCTTTGATGACTTTGCCAAGCGCTTCTTGGACGAGGTTCTAGTCCTCCGTTAGTTTAAGCCTCAGATCTTCCTTCACAACCTGCATCGCCACGCTCGTGTTCGTTTTTTCCACCCCTTCCAGCGAGAGGAGCCACTTGACAAAGCGGTTCATATCAGCCCTGTCCTTGAACTTGGCAACCACGACTATGTCGAACTCCCCCGTTATGTCGTAGACCATTATCACCCGGTTGCTCTGGGCTATTTCTCGCTCTATCTCAACTATCCTCCTGCCCTGGGCTTTGACCCCTATGACTGTAGTGAGGCCGAAGCCAAGCTTCTCGTAGTCAAGAATGGGCGCAAAACCCTTTATTATCCCCTCCTCTTCCATCCTCTTGATACGGTTATACACTGTTCCAACCGCTACCTTCAATTCGCGGGCTATCTCGCGATAAGAGAGCCTAGCGTTCTCCTGGAGCAGAGAGAGTATCCTAAGGTCCAGCTCGTCCACCATTCTCACCACCGGGAAGAATACACCGTAAACTTTAAATACCCTTCCCTTGGAGGGAATAGCGGGCAGTGGACCGGTAGCCTAGCTAGGATAGGGCGGCGGCCTCCTAAGCCGCAGGTCCGGGGTTCAAATCCCCGCCGGTCCGCCATAGAAACTTTTGTCAAAGAACGTTGTCTGGCAAGGATTCATCAAAAGGCTGCGGCTCGTTTTAGGGTTTCCTGGGGGTATGGGATTGTTATTATAAATGCCGTTTGACATCAAAACAGGCAAACCCTCAACACTGAAGCTCGAAAAGTATTCTCACCCAAACTTCGGGCCTCAAGTTTACAATCTAACTCGTATTGTAGTTTTGTAAGGAGGCACCAAAAAACCCAAAGAAACTCCAGGAGGTGAGATAAATGGTGGAGGACGCCATCCTTCTCTACCTAGTAAGCATGAACGTAGAGGTGAGGCACAGGAAAAAGAAGGGCTTTGCTCAATTCTGAAGTTACCTCTCGACCCAAAACATTTAAATATCCTACCTCTTTTAGTATATTTTGGTAAGAAAAAACTGGAGGTGGGAGGATGGTGTACGTTGCGGTTCTGGCAAACGTAAACGGCAACCTCCCAGCCCTTGCAAAGGCTCTTGAAAAGATAGAGACCCTCAAAGAGGAGGGCTACGAAATTGAAAAGTACTACATCCTTGGAAACGTGGTTGGCCTGTTCCCGTATCCGAGAGAGGTCCTGGATGCCCTGGACGACCTTATAAGGAACAACCGTGTTAAGGTCATCCGCGGTGAGTTCGACCAGGTTATAGCAGAAAGCGATCCACATAGTGAGGGGCCGGACTACATCGATCGCGTGAACTACCCAGAATATATAAAGCGGGCCCTGAAGTACACGTGGGAAAAGCTCGATCACGATGGCAGGGAGTTTATACGTGACCTTCCAGTTTATCTAGTCGACAGGGTTGGAAAGAACGACATTTTTGGTGTTTACGGAAGCCCACTCGATCCCTTCGGAGGCATCGTTCTCCCGGAACAGCCGACGAGCTACTACGAGACAATAATGCGTTCAGTGAAAGACTACGAGATACTCTTCGTGGCATCACCGAGGTATCCGGTCAACGCCATGACCCGCTACGGAAGGATTATCTGCCCCGGAAGCATAGGTTTTCCACCCGGAAGGGAGCACAAGGCAACGTTTGCGCTGGTTGATGTCGATACACTCCACACAAAGTTCATAGAGGTTGACTACGACAAGAAGCTCATAGAGGATAGGATACGCGGGGAAGGCCTTCCCGGGGAGCTCGTCAGGATCCTCTACCACGGAAGGATTTGAGGAGGTCTATCCCCTCCATTATTTCCCCTCTCTCGTAGACAAGAAAAAGCAAGAAACCAGCAAGAAGGACATACTTCGACAGGAACACTAGGGACTGAAGAAGCAACACCAAGGCCAGGGGGGAGTATATTCTGGGGGATATATCCAGAAGGGCTCTTGCATAGTGGGCCACGCCCAGGAGTATGATAGTATAGCCAATTACCAAGCCAGTTATCACCCCAATGGCCCCAAACGCTGGTATAAGATAGAACCACGCGAGAAGAGCCACCAAGGCTCCAAAGAGCGCCACAAACGTCCCCCTCTTAACATAGGCTGTTGAGTTCAGGGCGACTATGCTGGGGTTGTAGGTTATGTAAATTTCCACAGCCATGAGGGCAAGGTAGAATGCAGGGCCTACATCGAAGCCGAATATTGCCGAGAGAACCTCCCTGCCCAGAATCATTAGGACAAATACTGCAGAGCCTGTGGCAAGTATCAAAAAGGCCGTTGTCTTCTCGGCAAGGAGTCTAACATAGTCACCCTCGTTTCTGCCGTATTTGTACGAGAAGATGGGCATTATGGAAGACTGGAGAACCTGGGGTAGGTACGTTAGGAGAAAAGCCGCGGAGAGTATTGCCGATACCACTCCCGCAACTTCGGGGCTGGACAGGTACTCACTCATGAAATAGGGAGCCTGTATCAGGAAAACGCCTGATAGGGTTCCTAGGAATGCGAAGGAGGAATACGAGAGGAGTAGGTTCATTTCGCTTTTTCGGGGTTTTCCGACGAAATCAAACCTCGCCAGATAGGCAACGGAGAAAACCGCTATCAGTCCCAGGAAGAGCAGGTACGGGGCAAAGATGTCGGGAAGCAAAAACCCCACCAGAAAGCCCACGAAAGCCAAGGTTATTATGTACGCGTAATGTTCTCCCCTATGGATGCCGTAGAGGAAGTTTCTAAGGGTCAGCTGGATTCCCCGGAGCGTTGCGAGGGCTCCCAGGTAAAGATTTACTGGAATGAGGAGCAGGCCGGCCAGTGGGAGAAGAAACGAAGGGAGTGTTATGGAGCGTATTGCATCCTCCCTCTCACTACCCAAGAACTCAGAGGCGTATTTGCCGAGAGCTACTGCGAAAAAGCTCAGGGGTATAGCAACAAAGAAGGCCTTTGAGATAAGAGAATTCGCCATCCCCAGCGCCTCAAGGCCAAAACGCCTCGCGATCACCACACTGTACAGAAACCTGGTTAGCCCGGTGAGGGCTAGGGCAATCACCGATGCCAGTGAATGGCGTAGGATGACCCGGCGCTCGTAGCTCATGGGTGGAGAAAGAAGAGGAAAAATTTAACCTTTTTGGAAGCCGATATAGAACCCGGCTATGAATGCCCCCGTACCAGGTAGAATGCCGAGTACTTTTTGACCAAGGGTTGCAATCTGAGTCGTTAAATCGCCAGCAAGGTTGAACAGTTTATCTGTGTTTATTGTTATCACTCCCTTCTGCTGAAGCCAGAAGAGACTGAGCAAATAGGCACCTATTAAAGCCATCGCCAGTTTCATCACTTTCTTTAAGGCAAACCCCGTTAGGAAACCCGCTATCCCTCCAACCCCTACGTCACCAACCATTGCGCTTAGGTTTAACTCCATAGTACGCTCACCTGCATAATACTAACCTCCCTAGGATAAAACGTTTTTGCCAAAACGTTTAAATTACACGACTTCAAAATATTTCCAAAGCATAAAAGTAGGTGTGAGACCATGACGACCCCAATGGAGAGGCTCAAGAACAAGATAACGAAAGAGGTTCTGTGGCTCTACATCCTGAGGCTCCTGAAAGAGAGACCCATGTATGCGTATGAGCTCAAGGAGAGGATAAGGGAAGCCTTCAACTTCGAGCCTGCGACGGTTAGCTCGTACGTCGTCCTCTACAAGCTGGAGAAGGATGGCTACGTTACCGCGGAGTGGCAGGAGAGCGAAACGGGGAAGCCGTCGAGGAAGTACTACAGGCTCACCCCGGAGGGTGAGAAGCTCTTCGAGGAAGGGATAGCCTTTCTTGAGGACATGCTCTCGAAGCTCAAGGAGTGAATTTCTCCAAACTTTCTCTGTTTAATAATGCGTAGAAAAGTGCAAAAGAGAAACCCTTGAGGGCTAAAGCCCTCAGCGTCCCATTCCACCGCGCGGCTCTCTTGCCTTCGGGCGGAGACCCTTGTAGCCGCACTTTCTGCACTTCTTGGCCTTCCACGGGTTGGTAGCGCCACAGCGCATGCAGATGTACTTCCTAAAGATTCTGGCCTCAGCCTCTGGGAATCTCGCCATCGTGATCACCTCATGATCTTAATCCAACACACCTATCCCCATAGACTTTTAAAGCTTTGGTGCGGGGGACGGGATTCGAACCCGCGCAGCCCTGCGGCAGCGGATCTTAAGTCCGCCCCCTTTGGCCAGGCTCGGGCACCCCCGCGCGAGGGAGAGTAAAGCGAGGGAAATTAAAAGCTTTCCCCTCAGGTTCTGATGATCCTCATCTCAAAGTCTTCAACAGGAACCTTGAAGTCCTCCCTGCTCTCTATCTCCTTCCTGTTGTAGAGTATCTCCCTCGCGAGGATCCAGTAGATGAGAGCCAAAGCTTTCCTACCCTTGTTGTTGGTCGGAATTGCAACATCGACGTAGCTGAGGAAGTTCTCGGTATCGACGAGGGCAACTATTGGGATTCCTATCTCGATGGCCTCCTTCATGGCCTGGTGATCGGCCCTCGGGTCGGTGACTATGAGGACGTCCGGCTCCATGAAGTTCTTGACCTTCGGATTGGTCATGGTTCCCGGCAGGAAACGGCCCGGAATGGCTCTGGCACCGGTGACATCGCCGAATTTCTTGACAGGCTTCTGACCGTAGAGCCTGACGCTAACGGCCAGGATGTTCGCCGGGTCGAACTTGGCCAGGAACTTGCCGGCAACCCTAAGCCTCTCGTCGGTCTTCCTGACATCAAGAACATAGAGACCGTCCTGCCTAACGCGGTAGATGAACTTCTTCATGTCCTGGGTCTTCTGCTGGGTTCCGATGTGGACACCGGCGGCAAGGTACTGGTCGAGTGGAACAAGGTATTCCTCCATTCTTCACACCTCCTCATCCTTCAAAGGTTATTATCCTACCCCTTTCACCCAAATCTTCGGCTATTCTTATCAGCTCATTCAGCTTGGCGATGGAGTTCGAGCGGAGCACCATCGCCGGGCAGCGCAGACCCACCGCAAGGTGGGCCAATGCCTCATCGGAGGACTCGTAGCGAGCCTCCGCGAGGATGGGGGTTATCCTCTCCGACTTTGCGTCGTTCACGAGATTGTATAAGTCGGTGAGCGTGCCTAGGTTTATAGGCTTTATCGACAGGGCGTTGTAGTAGCGCCTGTCCAGTATGTCCTTCTCGCGGAAGAGGTGCTCGCCGTCAACGAACACCTCGTGGGTGCCAGCGATTAGCTCAAGGAACAGCTCCTCGTCGCCGAGGGGCCTTATGTAGGCCACGTTGTTGTCCTCGACTACGGAGAGCACTTCCTCCATGTCCATTGGAACCTTCTGCACAAGGCCGAGAGCAACCTCGAGGCCGAGTTCGTCGGTTGCCTTCTCAGTGGCCTTCGAGAAGGCCTCCACAGTACCGGCCCCTGCATGCTCAAGCACCCTGTTAACCGCATCAACCACGTCGGTTATCTCCATGAGGTCCCTGACCATCACATAGTAATCGAAGGCCTCACCACTCGCTATTTCCAGTATGGGGACAGGCAACTCGGTGGTGAATGTGCCGCCGATGTAGCTGTATAGGGGCATCCTCTTGACGCTCGCCGCGGCTTTGGCGACCGCTATCGAGACGGCCAAAGCCGTGTTGGCCCCGATGTGGCTGAAGTCCTCGGTGCCGTCTATCTCCCAGAGGTAGCTGTCTATGAGTTCCTGCTCGCTGGCATCGAAGCCTATCAGCTCGGGCCCGATTATCTCGTCAACTTCGCTCACGGCGCGGTGAGCCTCGGCTATGTAAAGGCTCGGGTTCTCGTCTATTGGGGATGCAAATCTTCCAAAGCCCGAGCTCGTTATGACGTCTACCTCGACGGAATACTTGCCCCCCTTGAGCACCGCGACCCTGCCGATTACGTTCTCTATCACGGTCATCTTTCATCAGCTCGGCCTGATTACGGTGAGGGGGATTATTCCCTTCTCAAACTCAAGTAGCGCGGCGTCGAGCGGCGTGATTCCTTCCGGGACGTCGATGAGTATGGGCGCACCCATTGCTATCTGGAGGGCCCTTGCTCCAATTATACGGGCCTTTTCAAACCTCGTGTACCTGAACATTCCAACCACCCGTGCAAATTTTGGTGGGGCCGCCGGGATTTGAACCCGGGTCTCCGGCACCCCAAGCCGGGAGGATAGACCAAGCTACCCCACGGCCCCCCAGAAATGTGGTTTTTCAGTATACCCTGTATACCATTACCTGATCGATGAGCTCGACGTGGCTCAGCAGGGTTCTCCTGCAGCAGTACCTCTCGATCCCGAGGTCGTCGAGGACCTTTTCGGGATCCTCGCCCTTCTCAACTCGGGCCTTGAATTCGTAGTATTTGTCCCCTATGACCTTTCCACACGTGAAGCACCTGACGGGAACTATCACCCGTATCACCTTCTCGAATGAATATTAAAGGAAAGCTATCAGCGGTAGGACTTCTGCCTCTTGGCGCGCGGACCCTTGGTTGAGCGGTTGGGCTTGTGCGGCTCGGTACGCCTGCTGTCCCCGACGAGCATGGTTCTGTCGTACTTCATAAACTTTTCCTTGAGGCTCACGTCGTTGGTCCACTCGACTAAAGCGCGAGCTATGGCGACACGTGCAGCCTCGGCCTGTCCCATGAAGCCTCCGCCCTCGACCTTAACGTCGATATCAACCTTGCTCACTATCTCCTCACCGGCAAGGACGAGCGGCTCCATGATGGTGAAGCGCGCGATTTCCGGCTCGATTATCTCAACTGGCTTGTGGTTGATCCTGACTCTGCCCTTTCCTTCCCGTATTGTGGCCCTCGCAATGGCCGTCTTCCTCTTACCAGCAGTCTGGATGACCTTCATTTTCTCTCACCTCAGAACTTTCCACCGAGGAACTTGGCAACCTCGCCAACGGTAACGTACTTCGGAGTTGCGAGCCTTGACATGTGGGCCTCGATTATGGTCTCAAGCTCCCTGCCCTCGAACTCCTTCGGAACGCCGACATAGACCTTGAGCCTCTTGAAGGCCTTCCTCCCGCGGTCGGTCTTCCATGGAAGCATTCCCCTGATGGTTCTCCTGACGATCTCATCGCTCCTCTTTGGATAGAACGGACCCCTCCTCGGGTTGGTCCTGGTTCTCAGCTCGGTCCTCTGCTTGTACTTAGCGAAGATGTCCTCGCGGTTTCCGGTGATGATGGCCTTGTCGGCGTTGACTATGATGACTTCCTCGCCCTCAAGGAGCATCTTGGCGACCTTCGAGGCGAGCCTTCCGAGTATGAGTCCTTCAGCGTTAATTATCCTCATGGCCCATCACTCCATTATGATTACTCCACTACCCTTAGGGTTCCTCTCGATGAGCTCCTCAATCGTGAGGACCTCTCCACCGGCCTCGACTATCTTCCTCTTGGCCGTCTCGCTGAACTTCCAGGCGGCAACGGTGACCTTGTGCTCAAGCTTTCCTGCACCGAGGACGCTTCCGGGGACGATGACGGTGTCACCATCCTTAGTGTAGCGGTTGATCCTGCTAACGTTGACCTCAGCCCTCTGCCTCCTGGGCCTCTCAAGGCGCCAGGCTATGTCTTTCCATATCTTAACCCCTTCCTCGTTAGACTTCTTTCTGAGGTAGCGGATGAGCCTCCTCAGATTGATGTCAGTGGGTCCGGTTCTCTTGACCATGAACATACCTCCTTAACGCTCTCTCGCAGGTGGGAAACCGACAGGTCCAACGGGGTGAGCGTAAATACTGGTGCGGGGGCGGGGATTTGAACCCCGGAACCCCTACGGGACGGGACCCTGAATCCCGCGCCTTTGACCAGGCTCGGCAACCCCCGCGTCAGTCGGACGCTAATTTATGGAGTTCGCTTATAAATCTATCGCTCTTCCGCATGAGGATTTTGAGGGCTATGGCCACGATTTCCTCAACGGGGAGCTCTCCGTTGGTCTCGACGGTAAACACGAACGTTCTCGGAACTACCTCCTCCCTTATCTTATCGCCCTGGTAGGCCTCGAACTTCCTCGGGAGGTAGAAGGCCTTCGTGGTAGTGATGATGAGCTCCTCCTCGGTCTCATCAACCGGAAGACCACGCCTCTCGGCAAGCTTTTTGAGCTCTTCCCACTCCGGGACTTCTTTGCTCACGTGGATCTTCGTCAGGTACTTGTAGTAGACGAAGCCCGGTTGCCACTTGGCGTGATCCTTTCCGCGACCGAGTTTTGCGTAGGCGTTGAGGGTTAGCCTCTGTCCTTCCGCCAGTTTGACTATAGGTATGTCGGGGTTGGCGGGCTTTACCCCTTCGTCGTCGCTCTTCAGATCGCCGGAGTAGACCATTCCCGGCCCCTCAGCCTCAAGGGAGAGTGTGACGGTGTAGTCATCCAGCTCAAGTGAGTCAAGCGAGAACCTCTCAACCGGGGTGGTGAGCGGAATCATCGCCAGCCTGTGGGCAATTATCTCGTCAAAAAGTGCTGAATCGTTCTCAAAGAACTCGACCTCGTCAACGGCGAAGGTGGGAACCTCTGCAAGGATGGTTCTCCTCAGGGCGTTGGCGAAGGGAACGTCAACTCCCTCGATGATGAACTTAATCGAGTCCTCCCTTCTCTCAAGAATCTGAAACTTTGGCTCCATCGGCATCACCAAAAAAGAAGTTGTTGGGAGTCAGACACGCCTGCCCCTTCTTCCGCCCTTCGGCCTGGTGCCGTCGTGCGGAATCGGGGTGACGTCCTCAACCCTCCCTATCCTGAGGCCTGCCCTAGCGAGGGCACGTATAGCCGCCTGGGCACCCGGTCCGGGGCTCTTGCTCTTGCTTCCTCCCGGAGCGCGAACCTTGATGTGAACACCGACGAAGCCCTTCTCCATGGCCTCCTCTGCGGCCCTTCTAGCGGCGATCATGGCCGCGTATGGGGATGGCTCGTCCCTGTCTGCCTTGACGACCATACCACCGCTCCACCTGCTGACCGTCTCGGCCCCGGTGAGGTCGGTGATGTGGATGATGGTGTTGTTGTAAGAGGAGTATATGTGGGCAACTCCCCACTTCTCCTTCTTCTTAAGGTTAACCTGCTGAGTCTCCTCGCTCATGCCTCACCACCCTGCTTGGCCTGTTCAATAACCATCCTCTCGGGGTGGCTCTCCTTGGCGAAAGGAGAGGTCTTCGAGTAGGTTATAGCGTCTTCCTCCTCCCTGAGGACGAGGTATCCCGGGGAGCGGATGATCTGTCCGTTGACCTCGATGTGGCCGTGGACTATGAGCTGCCTGGCCTGCCTGATGGTCCTGGCAAGGCCCTTCTTGTATACCAGGGTCTGAAGGCGCCTGTCAAGGACGTCCTCGATGGTTAGCGAGAGAACGTCATCAAGCACTGCATCGGCCGGAAGGAGGCCAAGCCTGTTGAGCCTCTGGAGGAGCTGGGCCCTCTCAACCTCCGCCTGCTTGCCGCGGGCAGCTAGTAGGCGCCTGGCCCTACGCCTGAACTCTTTGAGCTGGGTCTCGTGGCGCCAGAGCTCCTTCTTGTTCTTGAGGGCGTACTTCCTCATGAGGACTCTCTCACGGTCGAGCCTCTCCTTAATCCAGGGGTGAGAGGGAGTCTCGTACCTCTTCCTCTGTCTCTTAGGGTCTCCCATCTAAACCACCTCACTTCTTCTTCCTTCTCACGCCAATGGTCGAGCCGTGTCTGAAGTTCGACCTGGTCCTCTGTCCGCGGAGCGGAAGGCCGAGCTCGTGCCTTATGCCGCGGTAAGCGCGTATTCTCCTGAGTCTGTTGACGTCCTCACGCCAGGCCATGACAAGCTTGGCGGTGATGAGGTGCATGTCCTTGCCAGTCTCGTAGTCCTTCGGCCTGTTGACCGCCCAGGCTGGTATACCATGGGCTATCGGGTCTTCCAGTATCTTCTCAATCTTCTTGACCTGCTCGTGGGTGAGGTAACCGGTCTTCATGTACGGGTCGATTCCTGCAACCCTGAGCACCATGGTGGCAAAGTTTATGCCTATACCCCTGATGCCTGTAAGGGCCCATCTCAACTGCTTATTTCCGTCCAAATCAACTCCCGCTACACGGACGATGTGTCTGAAGTTGTCCGTCATTACGAATACACCTCCATCTCAATCCTTCAGAGAGGATTTTGGCGCCGGGACGGGGATTTGAACCCCGGTGTCCAAGCGGACACGGGCTCTCAAGGCCCGCGCCATCCCAGGCTAGGCGATCCCGGCATACACGCGGTAGCCGCTCCCCTTCGCCAGCTCTCTCACTTCGGTGAAGTGCTCATCCATTAGAGCCTTAATATACTTTGCCCCCTGCTTCGTCTTAATCACTAACTGCAGGAGGCCTCCATCGTTGAGATGCCGGGGAGCGTTTATAACTATTTCCCTCAGCACTTCCTTTCCCGCGTGCACCGGGGGGTTAGTGATGATTGTATCAAACTTTTCGCCCTTAACGGGCTCATAGAGGCTTCCCCATCTCACCTCGGCGTTTCTAACGCCGTTGATTTTTAAATTTTTCCTCGCTATGCTAACCGCTCTCCTGTTCACGTCGGTCATGACGACGTAGTCCACGAATTGGGAGGCGACTATTCCTATAGCACCGTAGCCGCATCCCAAATCCAGGACGTGCCAGCCTTTATCAAGTATCATGCTCTCTATGAGTAGCTCAGTTCCTCGGTCGAGTTTGCCGAATGAAAAGACCCCGCTGGCGGTGATGAACTTGAAGCACTGACCTCTAATGCAGACCTCTATCGTCTTGGTCTTCAGTGGGACGTTCGGCTCCTCGGAGTAGTAGTGGCTCATGTGCAGTTTATTAGCTAAGAATACTTATAAATCTTCCACTAGAGGACATGTCTTTTTGACCAAAAAATTATTGGAGGTCTTAGATATCAAACTCCTCCTTCACAAAGACCCCTTCCACATTCCACTTCTTATTTACCGCCATATTATGTAACAGTTCATACCATCCAGCAAAAATCTTTGCAGGGGGTTCTTTTCCTGTTACATAGTCTATTTTTGCGCCTTTCTTGAAATATATCCAAAAGACAGCACTTTTTGCTTTATCATATTCGCTATCCTTCAATGGAAATTGCCTCCATTTCACTTCGAATTTCTGATCACTAAGAAATCCTCCCTCTTTAAACTTTATTGAAGTTATGTAATAGTGGGGAAGAGCCGCCAACACAAAGGTCATCTTCTTTTTCAACAATTTCCGTAGGCTGTATACTCCAACGATATACGTTCTTTTTTCCCCAATCATTAACCAAGCATCCAACGTCTGATATCCAGCTTTCTGTAATTCGATAGGAGGATACACAAAATCTCTAAATGTCCCAAACGTCATTCCAAATCCCACTGGAAACACTTTAGGCTCAGGCCAAGAACCAAGTGCAAGAAGATTGAAAGGTTTGTCTTCGTCCTCTTTCATAAGTTCAACCATGGACTCTAAGTACTCACTCACAACCTCTTTAACTGCCTGTCTTTCCAAAATACTTACCATCTTCCCCCCCCATTGGGCGGATTGTTCTTTATTTTGTAAAATCTCCTTTTAAAAGTTTCCAAACTAGAAGCGTTGAATATAACCCCTGTGCCAATAAAGGACACTATGATGTCCAGTCAAAACAAAGTCAAGTGCAATCTCAAAAAAGGGTTTTCAATATTCCTTTTTTTGCTCTTCCATGAAGATGCTGAAAGTTAGTGAGCACACCCCAGTATTCCTATTCTTGTAACCATTACTCATCCAAATAGAGAACACTCCCGAGTTTCCAGCAGGCCCATTAAAAAGTTATTACAACTTTGATTTTGAAAATTAAAAGAGAACGTTAAATTCACCACATCTTCGGATACCAGTCCCTCGGCATGAAGACCTTGTCCACATCTACCGCTATGCCTTTGCTCTTCTGGAGCATCTCACCGCTCGTCATGGTGGCCTTTCCGAGTGCAACCAGCTCGTCCTTGAGAGTCATGACCGCAACGAGGTCGCCCCTCTTGATGCCCTTGTTGAGCTTCACTATCCCCGGAACGGCAAGGTCGGCGCCGTAGGTTACCGCCGCAACGGCCGAATCTCTAATCCACACCTTGGGAAGGTGTTCAACGGCCTTCTCCATGGGCTGGATAGCCTTCCTGAAGTATTCCTCTATCCCGTCGTCCTTCCAGAAGTGGTAGTAGTCGATGAGGTCGTGGAGCGTCACCAAAGTTTCATCCTCTTTGAAGGGGCCGCTCCTCGTTCTCCTCAGCTCGGCCATGTGGGCACCGACTCCGAGGGCCAGACCAATGTGGTGGATAAGCGACCTTATGTAGGTTCCGGCCTCAACTCCAACGCGGAAGAGAACGTCCTTGCCCTCTATTTCCAGTATCTCGATGTAGTAGACCTTTCTCGTCCTCAGCCTTCTCTTGACCGCGCTCCTCAGGGGCGGCCTCTGGATTATCTCGCCCTCGAACTCCCTCATAACCGCTCTAATCCTATCCTCTGGAACGTCCCCATGGAGGTGCATCAGAGCCACGTACTCCTTACCCGCAGGCAGGAGAGCCTGGACGACCCTCGTTGCCCTCTCAAGGGCAACCGGCAGAACACCGCTGACCTTGGGGTCGAGGGTTCCGCCGTGGCCGGCTTTGTTCAGGTTGAACAGTCTCTTAATCCAGGCAACCACTTCGTGGCTCGTCGGTCCGGGGGGCTTGTCGAGGTTTATTATCCCGAACTGCATGTGCATCTCCATCGGCCTCTTCTCCGGTGGAAAGCCCCACTTTGGGTTCGTCTCGGCCTTCTCGTCCTTTATCAGAACCTCTCGCTTTATGTCAGCGGGAAGGATTCTCCTCACTTCGTCCCTCGCCATGAGCATCACCCGATGAGCGTTATCGTGGTAACCTCGAGTTCGCGCTTTATAAACCTGCCCTCAGAACTTGAAGCGGTAGTTGAAGACAGGCCAGCGGGGGAGGTACTTCACGAGCTTAAGATAACTCGGAACGAATACCTCGCGCTTGTTCTTTTCGATGGCGGTGAAGATTGCACTGACGACCTCCTTAGGGTGTAGTGCCCCCTTTGGAACCTTGTCGTTCCAGAAGGGCGTGGAGACCTGCTTGGGATAAACCCGGATGAGCGTTATTCCATTCTTCTCAAGCTCGTGCTCCAGATTAACGGAGAGATAGTGAAGGGCCGCCTTTGAGGCACCGTAGGACGGAAAGTCCCTCACGTTCACGAAAACCACACCGCTCAAAACCATCACCACCTTACCGCCCCGAGGGATTAAGTCCAAGAGCTCACGGGTGAGAGTCACCGGGACTATCGTGTTCACCCTGAAAATCTCTTCCAGCTCATCTTCGCTCTGCTCTACCAAGGGCTTCAGTATACCAAAGCCCGCGTTGTTTATGAGAACGTCGAGCCTCTCAACACCGAGATTCCCCAACTCACTTCTGATAACTTTGGGGACGTTTCTCTCCCGCAGATCGGCCACGATATAGTCAAAGTTGCCCAACGATTGGAGTTCCTTCAATCTCTCCTCGTTTCTCGCGACGCCTATAACCCGGTAGTCCCTCCCAACGAGAGCCTCCACCAGGAGCCTTCCAATGCCGCCGGTCGCACCCGTTATAAGTGCAGTTTTCATGCCATCACCAAAAGAGTCTCCAGAGAAGGACCTTAAAAGCGTTGAGAAGTGAAGGGAGGCCAAAAGGCCTCGGTCTCACTCAAGGCTGATTCCAGCCTGCTCGAGGGCGGCCCTGACGGCCTCGTCGTCGGCGCCGCGCTCGATGCTGACCTTCTCCGGAAGGGGTTCGAGGTGCTTGACGTTCATCCTCCTGCGCTTGACCTTGTTGAGGCCAGCGCCGGTAACGAGGACGAAGTTCCTGTCGATGACGTCAACGACGACGACCTTCTCTCCGGCCCTCCTTCCGGCAATTATAACGGCAAGCCTTCCGACTTCCATAGCTGGCATTCATCCCACCTCCTCATTTTTTGTTGCCCGGGTTTGCACCCGACCCCGCGTCACCGTCGGGGTATAGGTGGTCGATGGCGGCCTTCACGATCTCGAAGACCCCATCGGGACCCCATTTAGCGGTGTTAATTATCAAGTCATAAATCGACTTGTCGTCGATGTCAATACCGTACAGGTTTAAATACCTTTTCCTGTTGCCCTTCTCACGTTCGGCAATCTGGACGAAGGCCTCCTCGACGGAGATACCTTCCCTCCTCGCGACGCGCCTGGCGCGCTCCATTATCGGAGCGTCGAGCCATATCTTAAGGTCCGCATCCTTGACCATCCAGCCGGCGAGGCGGCCCTCAATAACAACGTTGCACTCCTTGGCTGCCTCCACTTGCCTCCTGTCAACCTCACGATCGATTTCAGGATGAAGCTCTGCGTACTCCTGAAACTCCTCGAGCGACATGCCCATCTCCCGGGCCATCTGCCGGAATATTAGTCCCGCGTATATGTGCTTGAACCCGTAGTGTCTGGCAAGGTTCCGGCAGAGTGTTGTTGTTCCGGAACCGGCCAAACCACTGACCGTTATGACGAGGCAGCCCTTCGGCATGATTACACCTTCAGAGGGCTATGCCGGCTCTTACCTGGGCTTTCATGACCTTCCTCATGCAGCTCGGGCAGAGGTTCGGGTAGGGCCTCTCAGGCCTCTTTGCCGTCTTCGGGAGCTTCCTGAGCTCGCTCGGCCTGCCGCGTGGAACGCCGTTGAGCGGTCTGCCACACATGGCACAGTGGGCAACCTTGGGCTTCTTTCTTTCGAAGTGTATAACGGTCCTTCCGCCCGGAGTCCTGACGTACTTCCTTCTCCATGACCTTGACCTGTACATCGGCTTCATTTTTCTCACCTCGCAACCCCTATTTTCAGAGTGTTTTTAAATTTAACCCATGTCGAGCAGCTTTCTAAGGATGTAACCGGTTATCATCGACGTCATGATGTACCAACCGACGTAACCGAGCTCGTTCGCGGGCAGTCCGGAGTGATAGAGCCTGTGGAACCAGTCGAAGACGAAGAAGTTGAATGGGGACTTCACTATGCCGACCTCAACGTACCACCTTCTGAGCCAGCCAAAGAATATCCAGAATATCGGCAGCGTCAGGAGGGTAACCTTGAACATCTGGTCCTTCATGACCTCACTCTGGAGCTTCATGAGCTCCATCTGCTCCTGCTGGAGCTTCTTGAGCTTCTTTTCGTCCTTTGCAGCCTGTGCCTCCTTGTACTTCTTCTGGAACTCCTTGCTCTTCTTCTGGAGTCTTTTCATCTTTTCCTGGTCGACCAAGAGATAGTTCAGCAGGGTGAAAAGCCCACCCAGGATTATGCCTGCGACCGTAACCACCACTATCGGGTGGTGGGCCTGTATCAGGGGTCCAAACAGATTGTCAAGGAAAGCGTATATTCCCTCAATCATACTCTCCCACCGCCAGGTTAAGTACTTCAACAAGCTCATGAACGGCCTCTTCGAGGCCCTTATCCTCATGGTTCTCGATTATCTTGATGAGTGCGTTCGAGTGCATGGCGTAGCTCACGGCAGCGGCACGGTTCAAATCCTGATGCCTCTGTATCTGCTCCTCCGTCTCAACGTCCCTATCACGCTTCAGATCGCGGAGGCGCCTTCCGAGTATCTCGCTTGGGGTGGCCTCGATTATGACTATGAAATTGGGGTTTATGACCTCAATAACCTCCCTGGGAAAGCCTAGGAGGTATCCCACTGGCGTCCTTATTGTGGCGTGAGTGTCTATGAGTATCGGCTCCCTCTTGGACATCTCGACTATTCTCCTGGCAGCTTTCATCTGAAGCTCCTTCTGTATCTCGGGGTTTAATTTCCTCATCTCATCCCTGTGACTCACAAGTCCAGCTGTAACTGCCTCCTCGAACATCAGGTCGCCGAAGTTGACGAGCCTGAATCTAACCTTCGTCTTCCTGAGGGCCAATCGGGTTATGGTGCTCTTTCCCACCCCTGGAATCCCTGTTATCATGACCACAAACGGCATCACGCTCACCCAAGGAGGTTTCTGGAAGAAGTAATCGAACCGGGTTTAAAAGGTTTTGTGAAAGAAAAGAAAGGCTCACTTGGTGAAGAACTTTCTCAAAGCCGGGAACATCTCGGTGGCCTGTTCCCTCGCTATTTCCTCGTAGAACCTGTAGAGGATACCGACCGTAAGGAGGATTCCGGTTCCAGTACCCAGGGCTCCGAGGAAGTCCGCCAGCACAGCAACTAGAGCCAGGGTGAAAGAGCCCCAGAAGGTAACGTAGGGGATGTACCTGTTGAGCACCCTCTCCAGTATCCTCGGGTCGCGCCTGAATCCCGGAATCTGCAGGCCGGCACCCTGAAGCTGTCTGGCGATGCTTCTGGCGTCGAGGCCGGTAAGCTCAACCCACAGGAATCCGAAGAGTATGGCCCAGAATATCGTCATCAGCGCATATACAAGGGCCCTTCCGGGGTCGGCTATGACGTGGTAGATGTCCCTGGGTGGGTAGAGATAGGTGACAAATCCGGTCAGCGGATAGCCGTTCTCGTCGAAGGTTCCGAGGAAAGTATAGCCGAAGTTGTTGAGGAGCCTGGCCCAGAGCTGGATGTTGGAGTAGAGGGCAAACGTCAGGATGATCGGTATGTTACTGACGTACATGAACCTTATCGGGTACCTTCCGCGAACGGTAACGCGGCCGTAGCTCAGCGGTATCTCAACGCGCATGCTCTCAAGGTAGACGACCACCAGAAAGACGACTATCGTCGCCATTAAGTCCATCATATCCGGCAGCGTTCCCCTGTAGAGGGCTCCGGTTAAGTCGCCGTAGAACAGGTGCTGTATGAACGCTGGAATGGCACCTATTATCGCGGGTCCTCCTGTGACCGGATCGATGTAGTCGGGCGTCGTTGCCGGGTTGAGAGCCTTCGTGATGACGGTCTGGGAAACGCCAGCGGCGATGAAGAGACTGATACCGCTTCCGATTCCCCACTTGCTGACCAGCTCATCCAGGAGGATGAGCATGACCGAGGCGAATCCAAGCTGGAGTATAATGAGTATCGCCAGGCCGAGTCCTATGTACGCCTCACCGGCGGGTGTCGTAACTGTCTGGAAGGCGCCGATGCTGGTGTCAACCCTACCGAAGGCGCCGGCGAAGACATAGATAGCTGCCTCAAAGAAACTCATGAATACCGCGAACAGTTTTTGAGCCGCCTGGTAAAACCTCCTATCCTCATGATTGGATAGATCGAGGTGAACTATCTCGGAACCGACGAGAAGCTGCATGATGATGCTCGCGGTGACTATCGGCCCGATACCGAGCGTCAGAAGAGAACCGCTCCTTCCGGCGAGGACGAACCTGAGCGTGGCGAAGTAGTCCTGAATCTGTGCCGGGATTCCATAGAGGGGAATCTCCGCGAGGACGAAGTACAGCAGCAGAACGATTCCCGTCCACATGAACTTCTCCTTGAGCGGCACGTGCCTCTTGGGCCGCTCCACCTCGGGGAAGTACCTCTCAATTGCGAACACTACGTTCCTGAACCCCATGATTAACACCCGCCAAAAGTTAAATTAAAGGAGGAGTCAGGCGAGGAGAACCTCGCCGCCGGCGGCCTTTATCTTCTCCTCGGCCTTGGGGGTGACGTAGTAGGCCTTGATGGTAAGGGGCCTGGTGAGCTTTCCTGTTCCGAGAACCTTGTCGACGCCGAGCTGAGTGACGTCAACGACCACCTTCCCCTCCTCCTCGTAGGCAACGCCCATGTCGAGGAAGAGGGTGAGGTTCTCGTCTATGTCGCTGAGGTTTATGGTTTTTGGAATGTACTGGACGGCCTTGGGCCTGTGGAAGCCGCGCTTTCCAAGGTGGTCCGGGGCGTACTTGATTGTCCAGGTCCACTTAGTGTTCTTCCTCTTTCCGGTTCCAGCCATTCCCTTACCGCCCTTGCTACCGCCGCCGCGGTGCTTCTTCTTGCAGCCCCATCCGTGAGTGTGACTTCCGCGGAGCTTCCTAACCTTCTTCTTTCTCCTTATCATCTCTCGCCACCTCAGAGCATTCTCTCAATGAGGTCATTTATCCTCTCGCCGCGGTAGCCGAGGGCTCCGCCTTCCTTAAAGCTGCGCTTCTTGCTGCCCTTCAGTCCTCCCCTCGGCGGGTGGAGCCTGAAGACCGGCTTGATATTCGGCAGGTCGGTGAGCTTCATCTCGCCGGCAACGACCTTCTGGGCGAACTCTTCGATGGTCATCCCGAGCTTCTCCTTGACGTAGTCGTCGGTTATCGGCCTGTTGCCGAGGAGCCTGCCCCTCTTCCTGAGGAGCTCTGCGAGGGTCTCGGCGTTTATCTCTCCCCAGGTGATGTAGTCCTTGACCTTCTGAACCATTCCCTTGTAGCTCGGGTTGTCGTCAACGAGGACGAGGTGGTTGATCCTGTGGAGGCGGAGCATGGCGAGGGTGTCCCTCACGTCTCCCCTCGCCCTTATCCCGCTCCTAAGCCTGATGAGTGCAAGCTTTGCCATCCTCTCTCACCTCACTCCAGCTCAAAGTTCGCCGGCATTTCTCTTCCGACGATGATACCGTACTTCTCTTCCATGCCCGGCTGGATTGCGACACGGTTGGTGTTGTAGAGCGCGTTGAAGACTGCCTTGGCGAAGTTGACTGTCGTCCTGGTCTCACCCAGGCTCTGGGACCAGACGTCCTGGACACCAGCAAGGCTGAGTATCTTCTTGCCGACGTCACCTATAACGAGACCAAGGCCACGCGGTCCCGGCATGAGCTTGACGCGGACGCTTCCTTCCTTGCCCTCGACGGCGAAAGGGATTGAGTGCGGTCTTCTACAGCGGCACTCCCAGCTTCCACAGCCGCGCTTGATCTCGATGATGTTCATCTTGGCGTAGTTGATGGCCTTCCTGATGGCTATTCCAACCTCCTTACCGTGGCCGATGCCGAGGCCGACGTAGCCGTCCCTGTTGCCGACGGCAGCTAAAACGCGGAACCTTATGCGCCTGCCGCTGTCGGTCATCCTGACGGTGAGGGCTATGTCGAGAACCTCCTGGTTCTCCCTCATGTTGACCTCCGGAAGGAGGACGTCAACTATCTCGGGCTCCTTGATCTGGTATCCCTTGCGGAATATCTCGTGAATGTCAGTTATCTGGCCCTCTTTGACGAGCTGGCCGAGCTTAGTTCTCGGCTCCCACTCCTCCAAAACCCTCTGGGCAATCTCCCTCGGGTCGCTCATTCTCTCGCCTCCTCAAACTTCTCGATTATCCTCGCCTTGACCTCCTCAAAGTGCTCGGGGAGCTTCTCGGGCTCGAGACCCTTGACGAGGTATCCCGAGAACTGCTTCCTATAGCGCTCCTCGTCCTCCCCCTTGAGAGCCTTGGCATAGTTGGCTATGTGTTCGCCGTTTATCCTGTAGTCCTCCGGGTAGATCTCCTCGCTGTGCGGGACGTTGAGGCCGGCATCCACTGCGCCCTTGAGGACAGCGAAGATGCTCGAACCCCGGGTCGGCGGGTGGAGGCCTATGTCAAGGATGGCCTCTTCAACGCCGGCCTTCTTGGCCTTGTAGCCTATGAGGAGACCGAGCAGGTAGGCGCTCGGGGTGTTGCCGCCGTGTCCCTTCCAGCCAAAGTCCCTCATGAGCTCCCTGGTGTGAGCTGAAACCACGGTTTTATCTCCCTTGGGGTCGTAGACGACGATCTGAGCTATGTGGTGGTTGAGGGTCTTCCTCACGACAAGCCTGGGCTTTCCAGACTTGAGGAGGGCGAGCCTCTTGTGATAGTTAGTCTTACCCTCTCTCCTTCTCCTGAACGGAACCCTATACCTTGGTCCGTGTGCCATCTCTCTCACCTCACTCCTTCAAGATACCGTGCTCCTGCATGAACATGTAGAGCTGCCTCTTGTTCTTGAACTGACCGCCCTTGGCCCTGATGTAGAGCCGCCTGTAGGTGTGCTCGTCGAGCTTGCCCTCGGCCTTGAGCTTCCTGAGCTCCTTCCTGAGGGCCCTTATGGTCATCATCCAGCGCTCCTTCTTACCCATCCTGGCGGTCTTCTTGCCCTTCCTGCTTCCGGGACCCCTGTGGCGTCCCTTCTTCCTGGCCTCCTGGTAGGCCCTGGCGCGGGCCCTGCTCTGGCCCTTAACGGGCTTCTTCTTGATGACGCCGTCGTTGATGAGCCTTTTGATGTCCTCCCTGGTGATGGCAGCCGCGACGTCATCAATCCTCTCCGGGTCAATCCAGACCCTGTTCTCACCGCACTTCAACAAATCAGCGGCAATCCTTCTCTGCATCTTGAGCATGAGTCTCACCTCGCGTTAAGAACCTTCACACCGAGCTCCTTCGCCCTGGCAAGTATAAGCTCCCTCTTCCTGGCACCGACGGTCCTGGCTATCCTGGCGGCCTGCCTGGTCGGGTCTATCGCTTCGAGCTCCTTGACGTTGTGGACGAGGACTTCCTCGTAGCCGCTCGGGTGAAGCCCACGGACGAGCCTCGGTGAGCTCCAGCCTATGCTCGGTGACCTAGCCTTACCCTTCTTCTTGAGCCTCATTTTGCTGTCGATTCCCTTCGGCCTGCGCCACTTCGGGTCGTTCTTGAACTTCGGATAGCGCCACCACTCCTGCCTAAGGAAGCGGGGCTTCTTCCTCTTGATCCTGGCCCTTATCCTAAGGAGTCTCGCCTTCTCGTTCATTTCTCACACCTCAGAACTTTATCGGCTTACCAGCCTTCTCCACGATGTAAATTCCATCCTGGAAGACGCGCCTGTCCCACTTGGTTATCCTGGTTGCCTGCTCGATGTTCGCGGCAGTCTGACCGACGGCTTCCTTGTCGATGCCCTCCACGATGACCTCTGAACCCATGACCTTGACGGTGACTCCAGGAAGTATCTTGGCCCTCCTCGGGTTCTTCTCACCGAGGAAGTTCTCGATGACGACCTCGTCACCCTGAACCTTGACGGTCATGGGGAAGTGGCTGTAGACAACCTTGAGCTTGTAGGTGAAGCCTTCGGTGACTCCCCTGATCATGTTCGCTATGTGGGCCTTGAAGGTTCTGGCTATGGCTATGTCGCGCTTCCTCGGGAACTCCTTGAAGACGACGACCTTACCGTCCTCGGTAAAGATCTGAACGCCCGGATACCTGAGCTCCCTCTCCAGCTCTCCCTTCGGGCCCTTGACCTTGACGACGTCATTCTCAACGGTGACTTCAACGCCTTCAGGAATCTCAACCTCTTCCCTTACCCACGCGTCTATCGGCATCTCTCTCACCTCAGTATACGTAGGCTATCAGCCTTCCGCCGATTCCCTTCTCGATGGCCTCTTTGTGGGTCATGACACCCTGGGAGGTCGAGACGATGAGGATACCGAACTCGAAGGCCGGAAGGAACCTCTTCTCCCAGGCCTCGTACTCCCTGGCCTTGACCGGGAACCTCGGCTTTATCGCCCCAGCCTTGTTGATCTTTCCTATGAGCTGCACCCTGTAGATGCCTGCCCTTCCGTCGTCTATGAACTCAAACTCACCGATGTAGCCGTTCTCCTGCATAACCCTGAGAACCTCTCCCATGAGCTTGGAGGCCGGCTTGAGGTAGACCTCCTTCTTTCCGACCCTCTCGCTGTTGGTTATATGCGAAAGCGCGTTTGCCAGCGGGTCAAGCAAAGTCATCTCCTCTCACCTCACTCGTACTTCTTAAAGCCCAGCTTGGGGGCTATCTCTCTAAAGCAGTGCCTGCAGAGCATAAGGCCGTGTATCCTGATTATTGGGCCGTACTGGCCGCAGCGCATGCATCTTCTCGCACCCTTCCCAAACTTTCTGGGCTTCCTCTTGTTGTAGTCAGCCTTCGCCATCTCACAATCCCTCCACGGTAACCTTAAACTCCTCCATAGCGAAGACAATACCCTCTTCCTTGGTCAGCTTGTGCCTGTTCGGTATCTTCTTCCTCTGTCTCTTCCTCTTGGCGACCCTGAAGCCGGGCCTCTCAAGGGTGACGCAGACGTCCATACCGAAGATGCCTATCTCCGGGTCGTACTCGACGCCTGGTATGTTGATGTGCTCGTCTATACCGAAGCAGAAGTTTCCGTGCTCGTCGAAGTTGCTCGCCTTGAGCTTGTTGTCAACCGCAGCGAGGAGTCTCTTGAGCATCTCCTCTGCCTTCTCGCCGCGGAGGGTGACCTTGACCGCTATAGGCTCTCCGCGCCTGATTCCGAAGTCCTTGTTGGTCTGCTTGGCCCTTCTCCTTATGGGCTTCTGGCCGACGAGCCCCTCCAGCATCTTCTCGGCCTTAGTTAAGCGCTCACCGCTCTCGCCAACTCCGATGTTTATGGTGACCTTCGCAATCCTGGGCTTTCTCATCGGGTGAGCTTCCCAGTCTGCAAGGATAGCCTCTCTGTTGATCTGCATCTCATCTCACCTCACGGAAGGGAAATCTCCGGCTTGTCCTTACCAACCACGAAGGCGTACTCCTTCAGCGTGTCGAAGAGCTCGCCGTTCTCGTCCTCAATGGTGACGACGTCCGGCCAACCCATCGGGAACTGCCTGACCTCGACGACCTTACCCTTCCTCGCAACGTTCTTACCCTGGGTAACGAAGACATACGAGCCAACCTCGAACGGAATGACCTCGATGACCTCCCTGTCGGGTACCTTCATAAGGACGGTGTAGGCGGTCCTGTACTTGTCCTTCTCATCCATGGTGACGAGGTGGTTGCTTCCGTCGTGGAGGTTGAGCTGAACCTTCGCGCCCTTGACCATGCGCTTGTTGCTTATCCTGAGCGGCTTCATGTTTGCTTCTTTCTCGCTTATCGGGTGGAGTATGAGCTTGCCAATCCTGTTCGGAAGAACCCTGTAGTGCTCGCCGGTCTCGGGGATGGAAACAACGTCCATGATTCCGACCGGGAACTTGTAGTCCTTCCTAACGCGGCCGTCAACGAGGATCTTGCCCTCGTTGAGTATCTTCCTGGCCTCACGAGCGGTCTTGGCGTAGCCTAGGTAGTCCCTGACTATGTAGAGGAGCGGTATGGAAGTCCTCATGCTGTGTGGACCTGGCCTCGGCCTGACCGCCCACTTGTAGGTCTTTCTTGAGATGTACCACTGATTCGGAGCGGCAAGCCTCTTAAGGTGCCTCTTGGCTCCTTTCCTCGCCATCAACCAGCCCTCCTATTAATTATCTTCTCCCTCTTCTCGTCCTCAAGGTTGAGGTCTATTATCATGACGTTCGACGGGTGGATCGGGTAGAAAACCTCGGTTCCGTCGACCTTCTTCTGAGTAACTCCTTCGACGTGTATCCTGTACCTCTTGAGGTCAACCTCAAGGACCTTGCCTTCCTTGCCCTTGAAGTCGCCGCGCATAACGCGAACCTTGTCGCCCTCCCTGATCGGAAGGCTCCTCACGCCGTACTTGCTCCTGAGCTCTGGGCTCAGTGTGGCGGCCATTATCTTGCTCCTAAGGTGAAGGGGAGCGTTGTAGAGGAACTTCCTCTGCTTCTTGGGCTGTCTCGTCTTCAACTTCATCATTCTCACCTCACAACACTATGCTCGCTATGCTGCCGAGCCTGACCCACCTTTCAGCGGCTTCCCTGGCTATGGCACCCCTGATTTCGGTCCCCCTCGGGACACCCTCGGGGGTGACTATGGCAGCCGCATTGTCCTCGAACTTAACGCGCATACCGTCAAGGCGCCTGTACTCCTTCCTCTGCCTGACGACAACGGCCCTCACTACCTGGTGCCTGATGTCCGGCCTTCCCTTCTTGACGGCGGCGATGACCATGTCGCCAACACCGGCTGAGGCGAGCCTCCTCCTGGTGCCCTTGTAGCCAACAACGCCGATTATCTGGATGACCTTGGCGCCGCTGTTGTCTGCAACCTTGAGGTAAGCGCCTATCGGAAGAGCGCGAGTCGGCCTGACCGGGCTAATACCTCTCGTAGCACCTGCACCCTTCTTCGCCATCTATATCACCTCTCGCCAGCCCTCTTGGTGACTGCAACAACAACCCAGCTCTTGGTCTTGCTTATCGGTCTGGTCTCGGCGATGAGAACCCTGTCGCCGACTTTTGCATCGATGCACTCCGGGTTGTGAGCGTGAACCTTGCTTCTCCTGAGCTCATACCTCTCGTATTTCTTGAGGTAGTGGTAGTGCTGCCTCTCGACAACGACGGTCTTCTTGCCCTTGTCGCTGACGACTATTCCCTCGAAGTATCGGCCGTGTATCTTGAGGTGCCCGTGCCAGGGGCAGTGCGGGTCGTCGCACTTCTCAGCGGGAGGCTGAACCTTCAATCCAATCTCTCTCATTTTCGCCACCTCTTCTTCAATCTCATCTCGGGTCTTCCAATCAGCTCTTTTCCGTTGATTCGGATCCTTTTATCGCCAACTTCAAACTCGAGCTCCACCACGTCCTTCGGGATAACCCAGACCCTCTCACCGCCGATGGTGAGGGTGTTCCTCGTCTCGTCAAGGACGTAGCCCTCGATGCCAACCAGCTCTGGATGAGATGCCCTTATAATTTTTGCTTTCAGCCCTATGAGCTCGCTCCAGATGATGTTCTTTGCCGTTACTCGATTTCTATTAAGTCCTCTGAAAATCCAAGGTCTCCCAGCAATTTCTTGACCCTTTCTCTGTGGTCTCCCTGGAGCTCTATCCTTCCTTTCTTGACCGTTCCGCCGCATGCCAGCTTCGCCTTCAGCTTTTTGGCTATATCTTCAAGGTCGAACTCCTTCTCGTCTATGCCCTCGATTATGGTTTTAAGCTTTCCGTAGCGGGCCTTCTCTATGTAGACTCTAATTCTCTGCTGCTCCTTCAGCACTTCTTTAAAGAGCATCTCATCCAGAGGGTTAACAATCCTAGGCACTAACCATCACCTTTTCTCCCTAAGCTTCTCCTTCTTTATGGTCAACAGGCGCGCGATGTCGCGCCTGATGTTCCGGATGACCATGGGGTTCTCAAGCGAGGCCCCCATGGTGAGCACACCCCTCTCCTTGGCGAGTTCAAGGCGGAGCTCCCTGAGCTTCTTCTCGATCTCCTCGATGCTCATCTCCCTAATCTCACTCGGCTTCATTGGTGCTCACCTCTTCCTGAACCTTCTCTATGACCTCGATCTCATCCGGGAGCTTGGCGTCGGGTGGCATGATGGAGACCTTGACACCTATAACTCCAAGCTTGAGCTTGGCCTGGGCGTAGCCCTTGCTGACAAGGGTCTCGGCAGGGTTTCCAACCTTGGCGAGGTAGCCCTGGTAGAACCTGACGCTTTTCGCTCTTTCACCGGTTAGCTTTCCGCTCAGGCGAATCTCAACGCCCCTGGCGCCGTTCCTCATTATGGCCCTAATGGCTGAGTAGGCCGCCCTCCTGAAGTGGATGCCCCTCTCGAGGGCCTGGGCAAGCCTTACCGCCTGAACCTTGGCATTGAGATAGGGGTTCTTGATCTCCTCGACCTCAATCTGCGGGTTCTCAAGGTTGAACTGCCTCTCAAGGGTCCTGGTGAGCTCCCTTATCCTTCTTCCACCCCTTCCAATGACGTAGCCGGGGTTGGCGGCGAAGATGACGACCTTGGTTCCGAGGGGGGTCTTCTTGATGTCTATTCCACCGTAGCCCGCTCTGCGGAGCTCCTTCTCAAGGTACTCGTCGATGAGCATCTCCTTAACGCCTTCCTTGATGAAGTATCTCTCGATCGCCAAAAGTCTCACCTCCTAACTTCCTCAACGACTATCTCGATGTGGGTGGTCTGCTCGTTGAACGGTGTGGCCCTTCCAAAGGCCCTCGGGATGTATCCGCGAAGTACCGGCCCGCGCTGGGCAGCAGCGTGGATTATCCTGAGCCTGTCCGGGTCGAGGCCCTTCTGCTCGGCGTTGTTCTTGGCGTTGAGGAGGACCTTCTTGACGGCCTTCGCAACCTTAACCGGGTACCTTCCGGGGCCGAAGCCTTTGCCGGGCTTGTGACCCTGGCTGTCGTTGAAGCGCCTCATCGGAACCGGTCTCTTCAGAGCGATAACGTCGTCGAGGTACTTGATGGCATCGTTAAGCATCATGCCCTTTATCTCCCTGAGGAGTTCGATGCTGTGTTTGGGGGATATCCTGAGGTCCCTTCCGCTGGCGCGAGCCATTCTGTCCGGGTCAAAATTTTGGAATGAGTAGGAAAACCTGCCCCTGCTCATCTATACCACCTCACTTGATGGCCACGAACATCGATGACCTGGTGGCTCCAACACCAGGTGAGCCGTGCTGGACGATCTTCCTCGTGAGGGCAAACTCGCCGAGGTAGTGGCCTATCATTTCCTCCTTGATCTCTATCGGGACGAACTCCTTTCCGTTGTAGACGTGGATGGTCATGCCGACCATCTCTGGGAGAATGACCATGTCCCTGCTGTGAGTCCTGATCGGCTTCTTGTACTTGCCCTTCTTGGCGAGCCTTATCTTCCTGAGGAGCTTCTTCTGCTCCGGGCTAAGGCCGCGCTTAAGGCTCCTCCTCTGCCTGCTCGGAAGGAGCTTGGCGAAGTCCTCAAGTGACATATTGAGCAGTTCCTCGAAAGTATAACCCCTGTACTTAAACTCCTTCTTTCTCGCCATCTTCACTTCCTCCTACCAGTTCTTCTCGCGGCTATGTGACCAACCTTCCTTCCGGGCGGAGCGCGCCTCGAAACGGTGCTCGGCCTGCCGATGTGGTGCTCCTTACCACCGTGCGGGTGGTTGACGGCGTTCATCTTGACACCCCTCGGCTTCGGCCAGAACCTGTTCCTTGCCTTGGCGATGTAGTAGGCCTTACCTGCCTTAACGATGGGCTTCTCAAGCCTTCCACCGCCGGCAACGACACCTATGGTGGCCCTACACATCGGGTTGAACTGCTTGAGCTCACCGCTCGGAAGCTGGACTATGACCTTGTCCTTCTCCCTGCTGACGACGAGGGCGTAGGCACCGCCCGCTCTGACGTACTTGCCACCGTCACCAGGAACCCCCTCTATGTCGTAGACGTAGCTTCCCTCCGGGATCATGGCAAGCGGGAGGGTGTTGCCGATCTTGATCGGGGCGTTCGGCCCGATGGCTATCTCCTCGCCGACGAGGACTCCTTCCGGAGCTATAATGAGCTTCTCCATGCCGTTCTCGAACTTGACCCTTGCCACTGGGGCGGTCCTTCCAGGGTCGTGGAGTATCTCTACGACCTTGCCGACGAGGGTCTTCTCCTTGGTAAGGTTGAGCGGAACGTACCTGACGGCACCCCTGTACCTGTGGGAGGGGGCCCTAAAGGTCGTGGTTCCCTTACCTCTCCTCTGCTGAATCAGACTCTTTCCCATCTCACTCACCCCGTCAGAACAATCCTATCCTGGCAGCAACCTCACTTGCGCTGTACTCAGGCTTGAGCTTCACGTAGGCCTTCTTCTCTCCCCTCATGGTTATGAGGGTGTTGACCTTCTCGACCTTGACCTCGAACATCGCTTCCACGGCCCTCTTGATATCGGCCTTGGTTGCCCTTCTGTCGACTATGAAGGTGAGCTTGTTCTCGTTCTCTATCATCGCCACGGCCTTCTCCGTGACGACCGGCTTTATGATGACCTTGTACGGATCCATCTCTCATCACCCGTAAATCTCCCTAAGCCTCTCTATAGCTCCCTTCGTCCAGACGGTAAGCCTACCGGGGTGGGTACCCGGGGCAAGGAGTTCCGCACTGAGGTTCTCGACGGTAACGACGTCAACACCCGGGTGGTTCCTGGCTCCCTGGACGATTCCCTCGTTCTTGGCAACGACGATGAGCGGGCCCTTAGCCTTCTTGTAGCGCCTTCCGCGCATCTTACCCTTACCAGCCCTTATCTTGGTGTTCTTCTTGGCCCTCTCGATGTCGTCCCAGACGCCGAGCTTCTTGAATATCTCCCTGGTCTGGGCGGTCTTGAATACTTTCTCAAGGTCATCAACGACAACGAGGGGAACCTGCGGGACGTTGTCAACGATGTGGCCCCTGGCCCTGACGAGGTCGTAGTTGGCCGTTGCCGCTATGGCGCTCATTATGGCCAGCCTGCGCTCCTTCTTGTTGATGTCCTCCCAGATTATCTTCTCAACCTTGGGTGGGTGGGTTCTCCTTCCGCCGCGGGCGAAGGGAACAAAGGCGGCGAACCTCGGGGAGGTCTTTATCCTCTCAACCCTGGCCATTCCGTGGCCCTTTCCGATGTTCTCGGTAACGCGCCTCTTACCGGCCATCGGGTCTCTACCCTGCGGCTGAATCCTGTGGGTCCATGAGGCGATGACAGCCCTCCTGATGAGGTCGGGCCTGAATGGAGTGGCAAAGACCTTCGGAAGCTCTATCTCCTCCACAGGCTCGCCTTCGAGATTGAAAACCTTAACCTTCATCTATCTCACCTCACTGCTTGGATTCCCTACTGACGTAGGTTATCTGCGGCCTCTCAACCGGCGGCTTCTTCTTCGGCGGCCTGATAGCCGGCCTGACCCTGATGATCCTCTTGAAGGAACCCGGCACGGTTCCCTGTATCATGAGGAAGTCGCTCCTTATGATGCCGTAGTGCGGGAAGCCTCCCTTCGGGGTAATGTCTATCTCGTTCTTCTCGTCGAGCTTGAGCTTGCCGTTCTCGCCTATCGCTATGAGCCTCTTGTTGAACTCAGTCCTGTGGTGGAAGCCCATCTGACCCGCCTGCGGGACGGTCCACATGACCCTCGTCGGGTGCCACGGGCCGAGGTTACCGACGTGCCTGGCCTTTCCAGCCCTCTGAGCCTTGTGGAACTGTATCTTGATTCCCCAGCGCTTGACCGGGCCCTGGGTTCCCTTACCCTTGGTGACGGCTATGACGTCGAGGAGCTCGCCCTCGTGGAGAACCTCGCTGGCGCGGAGCTCCCTGCCTATCTTCTCCTTGGCGTAGTCAAACTTGGCCTTAACGTCGTCGCCACCGATGGCGTACTCCATGACCTCCGGCTTCTTCTTGAGCTTAATGAGCCACGGCTGGGTGTGGACGAGAAGCCTGACGTCGACTATCTCGCCGTCGTTGACGAGGTCCTCAAGCTGACCGAGCTTCTCCTTGAAGGCATCCTCGCTGTACTCCTTGGGCAGGGTCTTTATCCTCCTCTTAACGTAGTTGTTGAGCTCGTGGAACCAGACCTCAGTGGCGGTCTCAAGTCCAAGGTAGCCCTGCCTATATGCGCGAATGCCGTAGACGAAGAGCGGCGGGACTTCCACGATAGTAACCGGCATGAAGATTTCCTTACCCTTGGTGAGCCCTGGCCTGTCGTCTATCATGAGGATGTGGGTCATACCGGCCTTATAGCCGGCGAAACCGAGCATCCTGACTTCACTGTCCTGCGGCCACTTTCTGATTCTCGGGACTATGCTCTTGGCCCTCTTTCTAGGGGAGTAAGCCAGTGAACCTCTCCTTGGCCTGTGTATTTTTCCCATCTCAATCCCTCCTTATGAAATTAAACACCGCGAGTGTGGCCAAGACGGCCTCCTCGGTGCGGACGGTTTTCGTCCGCTGATTCGGAACGGTGTTAAGGATTAGATCAAAGTCATATTCCTCCTCGCCGAGGAGCTCCATCACGCCTTTCCTCGGTGAGCCGAAGATGAATCCGACCTCCCCCTCAAGCGGGGGAAGCTTCACCTCTCGAATGTCGCGCCCCTTCCTGGAGGTCGCGATGCTCAAATCCAGCCTGGCCTTTTTAAGTGTTTTTGCCAGTGACTTCCCCGTGAGATGCACCCTGTAGCCCCAGTACTCAGCAGGCTTTGCCGGTATCACCCTGAGCGGCCTTACTGAGACGATTCTGAAGGTTGCACGTCCCTCAACGTCCCCCTCCACCATGGCGAGATCGTCAAGGCCGATGTCCGCGTAAACCCGCTTCCCTTTCCTGAATGCGAAGCCCTCGCGGATTTCGCCGACCTTTGGTTTTCCCTTAAGCTTGTGGTGGGGGGTTCTCAGCGGCGGAATGACGCCAACATAGCGGAGCTCCGGCATGAGGGGGAACAGCCTCTTTCTGAGGTACTGGGGCGTTTCCGCATATTCGAGGATGGTTTTGATGAACCTGCCGTCTCTGCCGCCAGCTTTGTAGATCCATATATGCTCAACGCCGAATATAGCGCAGGCCCTGGCTATCTGACCAACCTTGTACGTCCTGATTTTGGGGTCGTCGGTCTCTTCGAGGAGCGAATCCGGAATGAAGACGTGCCAGGCCATTTTTCCGTCATCCTTTGCTATGGTAACTTCAACGCTGAAGTGGGGTCTATGGAGAGTATTTAAAAGGCTTTCGAACCGTTCCACCCTTTTTTGGGTTGGGTGGTGTATAATTTTTTTGCAATCAGCCCTTGCTTCGCAAGCGCTGGCGGAAAGAAGGTGTGCTTTCTCAAAAATGCCCGTTTTTAAGTGGTTCACTCTCCAATTGCCACTGGTACAACGTTTCGCTCCCACAAGGCGTTCGAAGAACGCCAGAATGAAAGTGAAACCGAGTAACAGCCAGACATTAGAATTGAACCTTGTTTTCAAGTAGTTTTTAAATGTGCACGCTTTTATTCTCTGTTTGGTTTAACAGAAGAGGACTCTTTTTGGTCAAGCTTTTTTAAAAGCTTGTTCGCCTGCGTGACGTTTGATCAAGGTTGGTGATTCCTCTTGAAAAGCGTGTTCTGGAGTGGATTTCTTTGAGGACTTCTTTTTGGGCAGAATGAATTCATTCTAAGGATGCGTTCCAGGAGGGTTCAAGCGTTTTTAGCGCTCCGAAGGAGCGCGGTTGAAGTAGAACCCATGTGAAAAAATCTGTTCGAGGAATCCAACTTCCTAATGGCTGATTTTGAAATGAATCCCTCTTCAAGGGCACTACCTCAAAAAATTACAAACTTTTGGTCAAGCTTTCTTAAAGCTTGCTCTGTACTCTCAAACCCCCGAAGTGGGGCTTCGCCCCACGTTAAGAAACTTTTCTGGAAAAAGTTTCATCAAAACTGGCATGCCTTTTAAATGAGCCTATTTTTACATGGGTTTATTCTTAATCTTGCCAGCTCTTACTCATGTTTTTCATTTTTGGCGCCCTTCGGGCGCTGAGTTAGAGTAAAACACGCCCAAAATCAATGAAATTTGATACAAACCCATTAAAACACACCTCATTAAAATAGCATGCAAACATTTCCATACCCTTTTAACGGCGAAGACTTTTTGATCAACCTTTGCGAAAGCAAAGGTTGGGGGAAAGCCTTTTAACTTGCAGGGGTGCAAGTAACTTGTGGGGGTGCAAGTTAATGCTGTTTTCACCCTACCCAAAGACGAAGAGGGAAGAACTCTTCGACAGGGATAAGGAACTCAGGGAGCTTAAGGAGGCAGTGGAAAGAGGAGAAAGGCTAATCCTCCTTCTCGGCCTCAGGAGGCTTGGAAAGAGCTCACTACTCAACGTTGCACTCAACGAGCTCACCTATCCCTCGATAAAAGTCGACGTGAGAAAGACCTACTCCGAGCTCTCATCCGTCAACAGGTACGTAATCGGGAAGATGCTCCTTTCAGGAATGAGCGGAAGGAAAAAGCTGGTTGAGGAGGCGAAGCTCTTCCTTGAGAGGGTCAAAGGGGTAAGCGTTTCCGGGCTCAGGTTGGAGATAACCTCGAAGGACTTCTCGATAACCGAGCTCTTGGAAGCGCTCAACGAATACGGCGAGAAAGCCGGAAGGGTCGTTATAGCCTTTGACGAGGCCCAGTACCTGCGCTTTGGGGGGGCCACAAGGTACGATGGGATTTTGGCTTATGCCATCGACAACCTCGAAAATCTGACATTCATTCTCACCGGCTCAGAGGTGGGTCTTCTCTTTGACTTCTTGAAGTTTAACGACCCTGAAGCGCCTCTCTTCGGCAGATACCACCACGACATAGCCCTTGAGCGTTTTAATCCTGACCTGAGCAGAGAATTTCTGAGAATGGGCTTCGAAGAGACCAAGTTTAAAGTTACGGAAAGGGAAATCGAAGGGGCCGTTGAAGAGCTCGATGGCATTCCAGGCTGGCTCTCCCTCTACGGATACATAAGGATAACGAGAAAGCTCGGACATAATGAAGCCATGGAGGAAGTTCTGAGGGAAGCAAAGGCCATAGCTGGAAACGAGCTGTCGAGGCTCTTCAACTACAGCCCAAGATACCGCTTCATACTGAAGGCGATAGCGTTGAACTATTCCCGCTGGAAGGACATTAGAGACTACCTTTCCCTGAAGCTTGGCCCCGTAAACGACTCGAACTTTTCAGCTTTGCTTGAGAACCTCGTCAAAGCGGGCTACGTGGAAAAGAAAGGGGGCAGATACCTCATCCCCGACCCCGTGTTGGCGAAGGTCTTCAGGGAGCTTTAACTTGCGGGGGTACAAGTTGAGCGAGAAAGGGATAAATACACCAAGGGGCAAAAAATCAATGGGGATAGCATGGGAATTAGGATTGGAAATCCCATCATAATCAACCGCCAGCTGAGCGAGCTGGATAAGTTCGTATTGGACGTGGTCGAGCTCATAGAAAAATACGCTCCCTATGTAATAGTCAGCGGCTACGTCACGATTCTCTTCGGTCGCTCCCGTGGAACTGAGGACGTGGACTTTGTAATGGAGAGGGTTTCGGAGCAGAGGTTCCTGAAGATGTGCGATGAGGCAAAGTTAAGGGGCTTCGAGTTCCTCAACCCAGAGGACTGCGGGGGCCTCTATGAAATGCTCCTCCAGAGAATGGGAATAAGGATGGCAAGGCAGGGGGAGATAATCCCAAACGCGGAGATAAAGTTTCCAAAGGACTACTTCCACCGGGAGGCCCTTGAGATGAGAATTCCCGCGGAGCTCAGCGGCAGGAGGATTTACATCTCACCGATAGAACTGCAGATAGCGTACAAGCTCTACCTCGGAAGTGATAAGGACTTCGAAGACGCGTTCTTCCTCTATGAGCTTTTCAAGGAAAGGATAGACAGGAGGGCGCTAAATGACTACGCGGAGAGGCTCAACGTCGAAGTACCGTTCTAAGCGCGATATGGAGGAGAGGCTGGCCTTCATAAGGCTGTACGTGAAAAGGTTGAAGGAGAACCCCGACGAGGTATTCAGGCAACAGGTGAAGCTGATAAACTCGTTCCTCCAGTCCGCTAAAGGATTTCCGCTCACCAAGGAGGAGTACATCAGAATGAAGGAAGCAAGGAAAAGACGTTAAAACCCCTCGATTTCCTTGGCTCTCCCAAACTCGTTCCTTTTGATTATCTCGATTGCAAAGGCGTAGAGGCCAAGCTTTTGAAGGTTCTCGGGCGTTAGCTTCTCAGCGGAAACTTCCCCTATCCTTGCGGAGAGTCTCTCGATGGCCTTCTGCTTGGCTTCATCAGAAAAGCCCGCAAATTCGAGGCCGTGAAGAATGGAGAGGACTTCGAGCTTTGCCCCGGAAAGTTCTCCGGAGGGTTTGGGAACTCTCGCCACGTTTATTTGCCCCTTCCCGATAAAGGCAAAAGCGACAAAGGCATCACCCCTCAAACTCCGCTTTCAGAAGAGATAAGCCTTTCGAAATCCTCCAAATCCCAAGCGAGGTAGCCCTCCACCCTGAGTTCTTCCTTCCCTTTAATGCCCTTCGCCACTATTCCGTAAAACTTCCCCCACCCTTCCAGCCCAACGAGCCCACTTTTCCTCTCCAAGTCATTCAAAACTCCCCTCGCCTCCCTCAAGCTAAGGTCTTTCCACTTGACTTCCACAAAGAGGGCTTTCTTCTCCCCCTCGTCGAGGGCAACGATGTCGATCTCCTCCCTCTTGTGCCACCAGCGGCCGATTTTCGTAAACCTAAAGGGAAGCTTTCCGGCTTTGTTCAGCTCAATGAGGAACTGCCTCGCCATATCTTCAAATGCCTTTCCCACGTAGGCGTTGAAGGCATTCCAGTCCATCTCGAACGTCCCGATCTCTATCCTTCCCCGGTTTGGCTTTACGAAGCGGAACCAGAATGCGAAGAAGTTGTCGTTGAGATAGTAGCGGGCTTTTCTGCTCCTCTCAGACTCTATAACGGGAACCTCGCGCCTCACGAGTTCGAGAGAGATTAAAGTCCTCAGGTACTTTGGCATGTCCTTTGCCTCGATTCCCGCGAAGTTCGCAATCTCACTCACCCTGTGCTTTCCAAGGGCCATCGCCTCAAGAATTAGATAATACCTGTGCACGTCACCAAGTTCCTCCCTCAGGATGAACTCTGGCTCCTCGTAGAGTATGGACGTAGGCGAGAACGCCACCCTGAGGAGTTCCTCCTCGAAGTTCTTTCCCTCAAAGAGCCGGAAGTACATGGGCACGCCGCCAGTTACCGAGTATATCCTCACGACGGTTTCGATGGGCGCGTTTTCGAAGTATTCTCGAACATGGAAGAAGTTCAAGGGCTTAAGCTTAAGCTGTGCCGTTCTTCTGCCATAGAGGGGGTTGGTATAGTTCATCAACCCTTCCATAAGGCCGATTATCGAGCCGCTCAAAATTAGGAAAAATCGGTCGTCAAGGATTTCATCTATCACGTGCTGGAAAACCGCAGGAGTATTCTTGTCCGCGAGGAGAAGGTAGGAGAACTCATCTATGACAACGACAAACCTCTCGGGTGCCCTGAGCTTTATCAACTCGAAAGCCTCTCTAAAGTCCCTCACCTCCAGCTTAGGAAGTCCAAGAACCTCCACCGCTTCAAAGTAAAATCTTTTAGCATTTGACTCCAGTCCGTCCCTGTCGGCTAAAAAATAGAGGGCATTCTTCCCCCGAATAAACCTCTTTAGGAGTTCGGTCTTTCCAACTCGCCTGCGCCCGTAGAGAATCAGGATCTCCTTTTTGCCAGAAGAGTAGAAAGACTCAATGAGAGCCAGCTCATCTTTTCGATTGACAAACATTATCTTCACCAAGATAATCTTTGACAGGATAATAATTTAAGCCTTTCGGCTTCAATCCACAAACGCCAGCCCGTTCCACAGCTCCCTCATCTCGCGCGTTGCATCGGGATAGACCCTCTTGAATGTTATCCTCCAGTAGCCGTTGCCCAGATCCTCTATGTCCTCGATGTGGATCTTCACACCGAGCCTCTCGAAGTGAGTCACCATTTTATGGGCGGTGCTTATGCTCTTCACCCTCACCGTAAAGACCTCCTCGACCTCGCCGCCGTTGGCGACCTCGTGGATGCTCTCGACGAAAGGCCGGAGGAGGGCCTTTCCGAGGGCCTTCGCGTACTCATCGAACTCTTCCCCCTTAACGTGCTTTTCGGCTAGGTAGAAAGCGAGGCGTTTAATCCTCCCCATGAAGTAGCCATGGGGCAGGTCAAAGAATATGTGCGAGCCTATCTTAATGTCGTTGATGTTGGCGTAGGGAGTAACGTATTTCGCGATTCTCTTCATGTCGGGCGTTTTCATCACTACTCCCTCGCGCTTCTCCCTACTGAGCCGTTCGATGAGGTCATAAAGTTCATCTATACGAGAGCGGTTGAAGAGACCGAATCTCTCCACCTGTTCGATCCCGTACTCCTCGGCAAGTTTATATCTTTCCTCCACCGGAAGGCTTCGCCCGGTTCCCTTCTCCTGGATGTCAAAGAGGAAGAACTCTATGTCCTCCTTCACGTAGGGCGGCCCCTCGACGATGTACGGGCTTTCGGGCCCGGCCATCTCACCGGCCAGGACAAGGTTGGGGTAATCTTTGAAGAACTCATCGTTGACGAAGTCGAGAATCCTCTCGGTCGTGAAAGGACAGATAAAGCCGCCCCTCGTTAGAGCGAGAACTCTGTCCCTCACCTTCACGACACGGACGTTGTAGCCGTCCACCTTCTCCTCGACGTAGAAGGATCTGTTTTTGAAGACCCTTTTTACCCCCTTCTCCAGCTGGACAATGCGCTTTATGTGGGGGAAGCCCAGAACAACATCGCCGTTCTCAAAGACGACCGTCCCGCGTCGAAAGCCCTTGGCAGAATCCCGGAAGCGGACGTATCTTATGCCTTCGAATTCCCCCTCCACAACTCCACCCTTGCCCTCAAGAACCGCCAGCCTGTCCTCTGGCAGACCGAGCTTGAGAAGGGTTGCCCTAAAGCCTGAGCTTACCATCGTCCCACCAGTCTAAGTTGGGTGGCATCGTTAATAATCATTATGAATATATGACAAAAACCATCGGTCAGGGGCACAAAACACATTACGAAAATGTAGAAGAGGACAAGCGCTGCGCTTCAGCGTTGCGCTTTAGCGCTTCATGGTCGAGAGAACCTTGCTGGTGATGTCGTTGCCTTCCTTGTCGTAGATCCTGTAGTAGGCGCTGTAGGGCAGCTTCATCTTGGCCCTGTGCATCGCTCCAAGGGCGAACTTGAGGTGGTTCTCGTTCACCCAGACGGTGAGTATCTTCTGATCCTTCCTGACGCGAGCGGCTAAGCCGATCGGCTTTCCGAAGGGCCTCCTCATACCGTTTCCGTAACGGTCGGCCTTCCTTCCGGTTGCCATCGGGTTTTCCCTGAGAACCTGGAACGGGTAAACCCTTATCTTGAAGTGGTAGTTGCTCCTTCCGACGTTCTTCTGGAGGTACCTGTTCACCTGGATACGGATGGCCTCAAGGGCGTTCTGCCTTATCTGCATGGCCTGCTCCGCGTGAAGGCTGACCTCGTACTGGAATTCAGCCGAAAGGTTGCCCATGTCGAAGATCGTTATCTTCGGACCGGGCGCACCGCGTATATATTCCCTCCTCGTGTAAGCGGGCTTGTCAACGTCCCTATCAATCTTGGCTGGTCTCAGTCCCATACTCTCACCTCCAAATGAGCCTGACCTCCGAGTGAATCGGTTTACGGGCTTTTCCTACTCCCGTCGCCGGTTTCGGACATCAGCCCGAAGGCCGGGTCTTCGGCCCGTTACCCCTTCAAGGGGTTATCAGCACCCGCAGTAATCCCAATGAGAGCTAAGCCTAAACTTAGCTTGCCGTCGCTTTTATAAAAGTTTTGGAGTTTCCACCAAAGGGCACTCACTCCCCTCCGCCTTTAAGCTTAACGCTCTGCCAAAGCAGAACCACTGAAACGGGTGTGAATGCCAGCAGTGCGAGGTTGAGCGTCAAGATGCCGTGAAGCTCGCCCAGCGAGTACGCAAAACCGAACAGCATTCCTCCCAGGAAAGTCGAGAGGTTCTGAACGCCATTAACGCCCCCGATGGCAAGGGAGGAGCGGTGATATGAAGCAAGAACCTTTCTGGAAATCGGCCGAAAGCTCTGGAAAGCGAAGAGCGCCAGAAATATCCCCAGGAAAACCGTCGGGGCGGTCTTTACAGCGGCAAGGAGCGGTGAGAGCGCAGCCATTAGAGACGTGAGCAGAACCATCCGCCTCTCGCTCCTCACGTCGGCAAGCCAAGAAGCGAAGTAGCTGAGCATCGCGGCGAGGAAACCCGCCCAGCCGATGAGCGTGGCGGTTCTTGCCTTCTCCATACCAAGGGCCTCAGAAACGTAGACGTAGGTTATCTCACCGGAAGTGAAAGCCACTATCACCGCCATCAGCGAGGCGATGATTAGAACCCTCTTGGGTTCGAGGCTCGGCTTTTCACCGTCGGGGGTTTTCTTCCTCTTGGGCGTTATTCTCTCGTAGAGGAGAAGGTAACTGGCCACCATTATCAGACCCGTCAGGACAAAGAACGCGGAAGAAATCCACATCTGCTTGGCAAGTCCGAGGTCTATCGTGTAGGCGTAGACGTAGTTTCCAAGGAGGGAAGCGATGCTGCCGAAGAAGAAGTAGACCGCGGTAACCCTCGCCCTTATCTCCTTCGGGGTCGCTACGGCTATGACGAACTGCGCCATCGGCCAGCTCAGACCGTTTAGAAAGCCGTTGAGGAGCTTTATTCCCGCAACCTGGAACCAGGTTGAGGTCAGGGGATAGAGCTGGACAGCTAGAGCGTTTCCCATCATAGCTACCGCACCGATATAGACGAGCCTCTTACCCCTTTCGAGCATCAGCCCGCCAAAGACTGAGGAAAATGCCCTCGCGAGCACAAACGACATCGAGACGATTGAAACGGAAAGCATAGAGGCCTGTAGTATATCACGGGTGTAGAACGCTATGGCCGGAGTGGCAAGGCGGAAGGCTATCGTGCCTGTGAAGGCTGACAGTATGAGCAGGAGTATTCCGGCGAGACGTCTGGATTCCATACGACCACCTTCTGAACGTTAGATAAAGATTTTAAAAGTCTTGGCCATGCCGAAGATTTTTCAATCATAGGGAGAATAAATGAGTGGGGTTTCAACTAATTGCCACAAACCCCCAGCGAACCCTTTTTATATTTCATCTCCAAACTCCCGCCGAGGTGATGCTGATGGAGCTTAGGTTCAACATGGAGTATGAAGAAGCCTACAGAGAGGTTTACGAACTCGTCAAGCCGAAATACAAGCTCTTCACGGCAGGACCGGTTGCCTGTTTCCCGGAGGTTCTCGCGATAATGAGCGTCCAGATGTTCAGCCATCGTTCGGCCGAAGCGAAGGAAGTTCACGTTGATACCCTTAACAGGCTCAAGGCTTTTCTTGAGGCTGACAAGGGGGAAATAATCCTCTTCCCGAGCTCCGGAACCGGCTTCATGGAGGCTGCGGTTAGAAACACCGTCCCGAGGGGAGGGAAAGTCCTCGTCACCACCATAGGCGCCTTTGGGGACAGGTTCAAAGATGTGGTCGAGAGCAACGGTAGGAAAGCCGCCATCCTGAGTAAGGAGCCTGGATACGCAATCAAGCCGGAGGAGCTCGACGAGGCCATCAGAAAGAACCCCGACGTCGTTGCGGTAACCATAACCTACAACGAGACCTCGACCGGCGTCCTCAACCCGCTCCCCGAGCTGGCGAAGGTCGTCCACGAGCATGACAAGCTCCTCTTCGTCGATGCTGTCTCAGCCATGGGTGGCGCGGACATAAAGTTCGACAAATGGGGCCTCGACATGATATTCGCCAGCTCGCAGAAGGCCTTCGGCGTCCCGCCTGGGCTGGCAGTTGCAGCGGTCAGCGAGAGGGTTTTCGAGATAGCCGAGAAGATGCCTGAGCGCGGCTGGTACTTCGACCTGCCGCTCTACAAGAAGTTCAACGAGAAGAAGAAGGGAACGCCCTCAACCCCACCGCTCCCTCAGATATTCGGCCTCAACGTCGTTCTGAGAATTGTTGAAAAGATGGGCGGCAAAGATGCCTGGCTCGGAATGTACAGGAAGAGGAGCGAGATGATACGCGAAGGCGTCAAGGAGATGGGTCTCGGAATTCTCGCCGAGCCGGGCTACGAGAGCCCAACGATAACGGCCGTTGTCGTTCCAGAGGGAATGAAGGGCGTCGACGTTTACAACGCGATGCGCGAGCGCGGCTTCGAGCTGGCCAAAGGTTACGGAAGCGTGGCGGAGAAGACCTTCAGGATTGGGAACATGGGGTACATGACCTTTGATGACATCGAGGAGATGCTCGCCAACCTCCGCGAGGTCATAGAAAAGCTTAAGGCATGATGTTTCTTTTTATCTTTTAGTGGAAGGCATGGTCTCAAAGAAGCTGATTGCAGCATGGTTTGTTCTCAACTTTTTCATCTTCTGGAGCGTTGGTCTCTACACCAGCGGTTATTCACTTGAGGGTTACCTGCCAAGAGAGACAGAAGAGGCCAGGACGTATGGCCCCATAGTTTACACACTACCCGATGACCCCCCGGATGAACTGCTTTACATGAGTGATGGAAGCGGCAACATCTACTACTACATAGTCTGGAAGGACGAATACTTCGGCAACTGGCTGATAGACAGGCTCTACCGGTTCTTCCGGGCCCTTGTTTACGGGGGAGCAACAGAGGACATAGAAGTGGTGAAGGTCTTTCCCCACAACCGCACGGTCTACTTCCAGACTTACGAGCACACGGACGTTTGGGCCGTTGTGAACCCAGACGGGAGCTGTGTGTGGTTCGAGAGGGACCTAACCGTTCCCGACTGTGCCGAAAATGGTACTCACGTTAAGGTCTATTCCGTAACGTGGAACCATATGCTCTCCATTATTCCCGCGGAGGGCACTGAGAGGGTTACACTTCCCATGAGGCACATGACGCCGGGGGACTACGTTATCCTCGGGATGTTCAGGAGAACCCAGCACACCATAGCGGGCGTTGCGGTAAGCTCCCTATTAATCGCGCTGATAGTCACAGCTGCGTTCAACATTGTCCTGTACGTTTCATGGAGAAAGGGCTATCTAACAAAGGAAGGACAGATGAGGATCATAAATGAAGTCAAAGATGAGTGGAAAGACCTGAAAAAGAAGCTAAAGGACTAAATGACCAGCCTTAGCTCCCCGTTCTTTACCTCGTATATCCGGTTTATACTCTTCCTGCCTGTCCTGAAGTCCCTCCTGAGTTCCACGACGATGTCAAACTTGTCGAAGGTCTCGCCGCTTATCCTGAGCCAGTGCCTGACTTCGTCCTTTATGTCACTGGTAAGGGCAAGGGATGTCACTATAAACGCGTAGTCATCTATTAGCTCCCGGAAGACCCTCGAAACATCGATAGTGTGGATGGTGTCGATAACAACGTAATCCGGGTTCAGGGCCTTTATTCTTGATATAACGTCCGAGGTGCGCCTTTCCAGGGGCTGGCTGTCGAACTGGGTGTCTATGACAACTATATTCGGCTTGAAGGGCTTGAACTCGCCGTAAGCGGTTATAACAGCGACCTTCCAGTTATCGGGGATATAATGCATCAGGGCCTCGACGAGCTTGGTCTTTCCGGAGCGGCTCGATCCGACCACGAGGATGTCCTTCTTGGAGAGAATCGCGTTCTTCAAAACCTCAAGCTCCTCCTCGGTTGCGGAGCCGTAGCGGACAAGGTCTTCAGGCGTGAATATGTACACTCCCATGCTTTACCACCGTATAGGGTTCTCGGCTGGCGTTATAACGCTATCGCCAGCGGTCGTTGATAAATGTCAATTAACGGCCAAGATATTGTCAATTGTTCAAAAATAGCTATAATTTAATGTCATATTTTGCCCAAAATCCAAAAGTTTTTGCATAAAGGCCATAAAGGAGAAAACCGGTGACAAAAATCAGGTGATATATATGAACGCTCTCCAAATTGTGACCAGAAAAATTGAACCAGTTATGGAAATACAGACGAGAGTTATTGACTATATGACAAGATACATGGTGGCGAAGGGCTTCAAGTGGATGCTGCCGGTCATGCTCAGCTCCATCACAGACCCGCTCTGGCCGGATCCAGCGGCGGAAGAGGCTCTCAAGCCCCCCGAGGTCGAGGTCTACGGTTCCAGACTGAGGCTGACCCACAGCATGATACTCCACAAGCAGATGGCGGTGGCGATGGGGATAGATAAGCTCTTCATCCTCTCGCCGAACATAAGGCTCGAAGGTCGCTCAGCCGACGACGGAAGGCACGCCTACGAGTTCACCCAGCTCGACTTCGAGGTAGCCTACGCCAGTATGGACGACGTGATGGGCCTCATCGAGGGACTCATCAGCGGCCTCTTCAGGGAGGCGAGAAGCTGGGGTCTTGAGAGGGAGGTTCCGAAGGTTAAACCGCCGTTCAAGCGCTTCACGCTGGAGGAGATAAAGGAGGAGTTCGGGGACGAGGACGAGGCCAGCAAAGTCATGGACGAGCCCTTCTGGGTTACCGACATCGAGAGGGAGTTCTACGACAGGGAGGATCCAGAAAAGCCGGGCCACTTCAGAAACTACGACCTCTACCTGCCTGAGGGCTATGGAGAAGTCTCAAGCGGCGGCGAGAGGGAGTGGGAGTATGAAGTGATAGTCAGTAAGATGAAGAAAGCTGGGATAAGCCTCGAAGCCTTCAGACCGTATCTGGAGGTGGCCAAGGCTGGCCTGTTAAGGCCGAGCGCAGGAGCGGGAATCGGCGTAGAGAGGCTGGTCCGCTACATGGTCGGGGCAAAGCACATAGCCGAAGTGCAGCCCTTCCCAAGGATTCCGGGCGTTCCGGCGGTGATTTGACCCCCCATGACTTTTTACATCCCTCTTAGTTCCAGTTAAAACGCCCGGAGAAGCTTCTCCGCCTCTTCAAACTTCCTTCTTCAACCAGCCTAAGCACTACCGTGTAGAGGCCTATGAGTTCGAGGTTTCCTTTGGGATTCTTGCAACGTCCTGTCCCGGCGTTGCGCGGCTGAGCAGGTAGTACAACCCCTTTCCGTGGCGCATTACTACTATTCTTACCTTATCTCTCAAGTTTTTCGGGACTGCAGTTTCTTTTTCTTCGCTCGATTTCTTCTTCCCCCCAAAGATGAACATCCCAGCCAAAGGCAAAAGCGACAAAGGCACCACCCCTCAAACTCCGCTTTCAGAAGAGATAAGCCTTTCGAAATCAGCCAAATCCCACACGAACCAGCCTTCAGCCCTGAGCTCTTCCTTCCCTTTAATACCCTTCGCCACCATTCCGTAAAACCTCTCCCCGTCTTCAAGGCCTGTAAGCCTCGCCTTTCTCCCAAGGTCTCTCAGAACTCCTTTAGCTTCCCTCAAGCTAAGGTCTTTCCACTTCACCTCGACGAAGAGAGCCTTCTTCTCACGCTCGTTCAAAGCGAGCAAATCAATTTCCTCATTCCTATGCCACCAGCGGCCGATTTTCGTGAACCTAAAGGGAAGCTTGCCCGCTTTGTTTAGCTCCCTGAGGAACTGCTCCGCTATCTTCTCAAAGACTAAACCAAGATAGCAGTTGTACTCTTCCTCAAAGTTCTCAATATAGCCAAAGTCAAAGAGCTGGGAGCGGTTTGGGTAGACAAAGCGGAACCAGAAGGTAAAGTAGAGGTCACTCAGGTAGTAGCGTGCGTTCCTCCTTCTCTCGGCTTCCCCCACTGGATGCCTCTCCTCAACTATGTGAAGTGTCTGAAGGTTGCTGAGGTACTGGGAAACAGTTGAACTTGGAAGTCCAGTAAAGCTCACTATCTCACCGAACTTTGTCTTTCCAAAGGCTATGGCCTTGAGGATGGAGAAATAGCGAGCCGGCTCCCTCAGCTCGGTTTTAAGTAGGAATTCCGCTTCATCGAATAGGAGTTTATTCGGCTGAAACACTTCTTCGAGCTTTTCTCCAGCCCTCAGCCTGAACTGAACCTCCCTTATGTATGCGGGAATGCCGTCAGTTATACCATAAATCCTTACAAGCTCCCTCCAGTCCTTCTCAGGGAAAAACCCTCTCAGATGGAAAAAGCCCAGGGGGCCAAGCTTTATGGAAAGCGTCCTTCTCCCGTAGAGTGGACTTTTGTATCCAAGGACGTGGCTCTCCATGACGCTTATGGATGAACCCGTCAGAACGAGCTTGATGTCCTTTAGTCCCTCCCAGATTTTCTGGAACTTCGATACTATAGCCCGATTGGATTTTATCAGGTTCGGGAACTCGTCTATTATGATGACCACTCCGGAACCGTCGAGAAGCTTGAAGAGTTCTTCCCAAGAGAGTTCGGCCTTCTCAATAAGAGAGTTCTTCAGTACCCTGGCAACTGAACTCCGAAAAGCCCGCAGGTTTTCCTCCTCTAGAGTCTCCTCAGCGAAGAAGTACAGATGTCTCATACCCTCCACGGATTTTTTAACAAGGGCAGTCTTTCCTACCCTTCTCCGGCCATAGATTATTACGAGCTCTTTTCTATTGCTTCCATATGCTCTATTCAACGCTTCCAGTTCCCGAGTTCTATTCACAAATAGTTCATTCATGATTATGATAATTGCATATGAACTATTTAAACGTTATCCCGAAACCAGCGAAAAATAAAAATCACGAGAAAAGCTCCACCGGCGAGTAGCCTTCCCTCACCTTCTCCATTTTCAGCTCCATTCCGAAGGCGTTGGTGACTGTTCCGCTCTTCTCTGCCCACACTCCCGCTGGAACCACGAGGACGTCCCCGGGCAGTTCTTTCGCTGGCCGGCCAACGACGACATAGGCCTCGCTCTCCGGGATTCCAGTTATTCCGGCCTTGATAAGACCAGCGGCATTGACGCCTTCGTGGAGAATCAGTGTCGGCACCTCCAGCGGCTCTGCCGGGCCCTCCAGAATGGCCGCGTCGTAGCCCTCCTCGACGATTTCCTTGTCCTTCAGGAGTACTTTGAGGAGCGGGAACTTCTCCGGGTCTGCCTTCAGGAGAACCCTCCTGGCGTTTCTGACATCCTCCAGTGTGGCCGTGGAGATGCTTCCACCAACTGTCGAGCCTAATGGAATGCCCTTCTCCTCAGCGAAGGCCCTGAGCCAGGCTATTTCTTCGTTGGTAAGCTCCGGCGTCAAAATCAGGGCGTAGCTCCTCTCGGTGAGGAACTTCTTGGCTTCTTCCCAGCTCACCGGCTTTCCGTTGAGGAGCGGCCCGGTTAAATCCTCGGCCCAGGGCCTGTTAAAGCGACAGACGTCACAGAGGTGGCCGTTCCAAGAGTTTTCTACCCTTGAAGCCCTCACGAGCATGCCGTCGTAAACTTCAACGTTCATCTCGCAGGCGAAGGAACAGCCGTTGCAGACGGTCTTAACTGGAGTTGTCTTCCATGGCCCGGGCTTGACGAACGGAGTCTTTTCCGTTATCGCCCCAACGGGACAGAGGTCTATCATCTCGCCTATAAACTGACCATGCATGTCTCCGAGGCTCTCCCCGAGCGGCGGTGAGATTCTCGTCTTAAACCCGCGGAACAGGTAGTCGAGGACGCCCTCTCCAGCAACCTCGTGGGTGAAGTTGACGCACTGGCCGCAGAGGACGCACTTGTTGTTGTCGAGGGTAACGAACGGGTGGCTCTCGTCGAGCTCGAACCCCTTTTGCTCTCCCTCAAAGGCGTGCTGTTGAGCGTTGTAGAGCGTCGCGTACTCCCTCAGCTTGCACCGGAAGACCTCCATACAGCCGCAGCTCATACAGCGCCTCGCTTCTTCAAGAACCTGCTCCTCGGTTAGGGCCGGCTCAACCTCATCAAAGGTTCTTTTCCTCTTTTCCGGGTCTAGGAGCCTAACCTTCGCCCTCGGCTTTCTTTCAACGCCCTCGTAGTCCTTCTCGGTGACTTTCTTCCAGTGGTTGTAGGGCCTGAGGTCGAAGAGAACCCTGTAAAGGTCATCATCGCTTAGAACTTCCTCGATGTGCTTTTCGGGCTCGGTGAGAACGGCTTTAGCCTTCTCTAGCTTGCCCTTGAGGTACAGGTCTATCATTATCGCGGCCCTTCTTCCGGTGGCTATGCTCTCGATGACCGTTGATGGCCCGAGGACGAGGTCGCCGCCAGCGAATACGCCTGGAACGCTCGTCTGGAGCGTCACCTCATCAACGACCGCCTTTCCGCGCCTTGCCTCGATACCGAGGGCCTTTAAGAACTCCTCGTCGCAGTACTGGCCTATCGCGAGGATAACGTTGTCGGCTTTAACCCTAAACTCCGAACCCTCTATCGGTATCGGCCTCCGCCTTCCGCTTGAATCTGGCTCGCCGAGGCGCATCCTGATGAGCTCTACCTCCTCGACCTTATCTTTTCCAAGAATCTTCACCGGGTTCGTGAGGAAGAGGAACTCGACGCCTTCCTCCATGGCCTCTTCAACTTCCCTCTCGTTGGCGGGCATCTCAGCCTTCGAGCGACGGTAAACGACGGTAACCTTGGCTCCAAGCCTTAAAGCAGTCCTTGCAACGTCCATCGCGGTGTTTCCGCCGCCGACGACTATGACACGCTCCCCGAGCTCGACCTTTTCGCCGGTGTTGACCTTCCTGAGGAACTCTATGCCGTGCATCACTCCCTCAAGATCCTCACCAGGAATTCCCATCTTTCTGCTTCTCCAGGCCCCAACGCCGAGGAAGACGGCATCGTACTTCCCGCGGAGCTCCTCAAGGGTCACGTCCCTTCCAAGGGCGGTGTTGGTCTTCACCTCTATTCCCGTGTTTATGACCGTCGCTATGTCCTTGTCCAGAACGTCCCTCGGCAGCCTGTAGGGCGGGATTCCGTAGCGCATCATTCCTCCTAAGTGAGGCATCGCCTCGATTATCGTGACCTCGTGACCCATCGTCCTGAGGTAGTATGCGCACGCCAATCCAGCGGGGCCGCCACCCACGACGGCAATCCTCTTCCCAGTAGAAGGCGGAATCTCCGGCATCCACGGGTTATCCTCAAGGTCGTAGTCGGCGGCAAACCTCTTGAGCTGCCTTATCGCGAGGGGCTCTTCCACGAGGTTCCTCCTGCAGGCGTCCTCACAGAAGGCCGGGCAGACCCTTCCGAGCACAGCCGGCAGGATGTACTTCTCCTTCATCAGCTTGACCGCCTCGTGGTACTTGCCCATCGCTATGAGTGAGAGGTAGCCCTGAACGTCGCTGTGCGCCGGACAGCCATCCTGACAGGGGCCGATACAGTCGCCGTAGTGGTCAGAGAGGATTAGCTCAAGCGCCGTTTTCCTCATCGAAACGACTTCGTCGCTCAGCGTTTCTAACTCAAGCCCCTCCATCGGCCTGAGGGTGCACGAGGTGGTGACCCCCCTCCTGGTGGAGACGAGACAGAGCCTGCAGGAGCCGTAGGGGTCGAGCTCGCTCGTGTAGCAGAAGCCGGGAACATGGGTTATTTCACGGAGGAAGTCTATGAGCGGCTTTCCTTCCGGGGCATCAATCTCTTTCCCGTTGACTATGATCTTAACCATCTCACTCACCCCCCGCATCGACTATCTCTATGGCGTTGAACCGGCACACCTCGTAGCAGGTCCCGCACTTGATGCACTCCTCTTGGTTTATGACGTGGGGCTTGAGCCTCTCGCCGCTGATGGCCTTGACGGGACAGAAGATCGCACACGCTGTACAGCCCGTGCACTTCTCGGTTATTATGACGTACCTGATGAGCGGCTTGCAGACCTTGGCGGGGCATTTCCCTTTGATGTGGGCGAGGTATTCGTCCCTGAAGTAGCGGAGCGTCGTCAGAACCGGGTTAGGTGCCGTCTGCCCGAGGCCGCAGAGAGAGCCGGCCTTGACCTGATAAGCCAAGCTCTCAAGCTTTTCGAGGTCTTCCTCCGTTGCCTCGCCTTTGGTGAACCTGTCCAGTATCTCCCACATCCTTTTAGTGCCCAGACGGCAGAAGGTGCACTTCCCGCAGGATTCCTTCACGGTAAAGTCGAGGAAGAACTTTGCCACATCGACCATACAGGTGTCCTCGTCCATGACGACCATTCCGCCGCTCCCCATTATCGCTCCAGTAGCGTTCACGCTCTCGTAGTCAACGGGCGTGTCGAAGAGGTACTCGGGAATACAGCCGCCCGAGGGACCGCCGAGCTGGACGGCTTTTATCCTCTTGCCGGTCTTTGTCCCCCCACCTATCTCGTAGAGTATCTCCCTCAGCGTCATTCCCATCGGTACCTCGACGTTTCCGCCGTGCTTTATCTTGCCCGAGAGGGCGAAGACCTTCGTCCCCTTGCTCTTCTCGGTTCCTATCGAGGCGTAGGCCTCCCAGCCGTGCTTGATTATCCACGGCACGTTCGCCCACGTTTCCACGTTGTTGATGTTCGTCGGCTTGCCCCAGAGGCCCTTCTGGGCCGGATAAGGCGGCCTCGGTCTCGGCATTCCGCGCCTGCCCTCTATCGATGCTATCAAAGCGGTTTCCTCACCGCAGACGAACGCTCCGGCGCCTTCCTTGATGACGATGTCGAAGGAAAAGCCCGAGCCGAGGATGTTCTCGCCCAGGAAGCCCCTCTCCTTAGCCTGCTTCAGCGCTATCCTCAGCCTCCTTATGGCGAGCGGGTATTCTGCTCTAACGTAGATGAACCCTTTGGTTGCCCCAATCGCGTAGGCACCGATTATCATGCCTTCAATAACTCGGTGCGGGTCGCCTTCGAGCACGTTCCTGTCCATGAATGCCCCGGGGTCGCCCTCGTCGGCGTTGCAGACTATATACTTCACGTCCCCCTTGGCCTCCCTGGCGAACTTCCACTTCAGGCCGGTCGGGAAGCCCGCACCGCCCCTCCCCCTCAGACCGGACTTCATGATGACGTCTATTATCTCCTCGGGCTCCATTTTGAGGGCCTTTTTGAGGGCTTCGTAGCCTCCAACGGCGATGTACTCGTCGATGTTCTCGGGGTCTATGTAGCCGGAGTTTTCGAGCACTATCTTCCTCTGTTTTGCGAAGTAGCCGTCAACATCCCACGTCTTTCTCTCGCCGTCCTCCCACCAGTCGCGCTTGACTATCCATTCCTCGACCGGCTTTCCGTTGAGGACGTGCTCCTCTATAATCCGGGGGACCTTCTTGGGGTCAACGTGACCGTAGGTGATTATCTCATCATCGGTGATTATGTCAACCAGTGGCTCGCGGTAGCACATGCCGACACAGCCGACTATCTTGAGCTTCACGTCGAGGTTTCTTCTCTCAATCTCGGCCTTTATAGCCTCGTAGGTTTCCCTCGCGCCGGCAGCTATTCCACAGGAGTTCATGCCGACTGCGATGGCCTTGATTTCAGACATCGAGCTTCCCCTCCCTTAGCTTTCTCATCAGCTTCCTGACCTTGTCAGGATTCAGCTTTCCGAAGACCTTGTCGTTTATCATTATGACCGGGGCCAAACTGCAGCATCCGAGACAGGCGACGCGCTCCAGCGTCACGAGGCCGTCCTCTGTCGTCTGCCCCTCTTGGATTCCAAGCTCCTCCGTTATGGCCTGGGATATATTGACGGCACCGTTCACGTGACATGCCGTCCCGTGGCAGATTTTGACGACGTATTTTCCGAGGGGTTCAAACCTGAACTGGGCGTAGAAGGTAGCGACGCCGTAGACCCTGCTGAGCGGGACACCGACGTAGTTCGCTATCTCCTCAAGGGCCTCCCTGGGGAGGTAGCCGAACTTTTCCTGAGTTCGCTGGAGAAGGGGAATCAGCGAGCTCGGTTCCGGCGGATAAGAGCGGATATAACCGAGGGAAGATTCCATTTTGCATCACCGCAAGGGTTTTTCGGAAAAACTTCGACTTTGATGTTTATAAGCGTGCACTAAAGTACAAGTTTGTAACGTCTGGTTGGCAACCATTTGTTTGAAAAATTCTTAAATCAATCCTTTACAAACTTAAAATCGTAAGCCCGTTAGAGGCGGTGATGCCCTTGAGATACATAAAATTGCCTTCCGAAAACTTTGAGAAGTTCTTCAAGTCACTCGAAGCCTGGGGCACTGTCTATGCTCCAGTAAGGAAGGGGAGCATATATTCTTTCCAGGAGGTTCATGACCCCAGCGAGATGGCTCTCGACTACAACAGAACCATGCTCCCGCCAAAGAAGTTCTTTTTCAGGCCCAAAGAGGCCATTCTCAGGCTGAAAAACGGCCGCTGGGAAGATGAGGTAGAAGCAGAGCCGATGGTTCTCTTTGGACTCCATTCCTGTGATATCCACGGCCTCAAGATACTCGACAGGGTGTACCTCGATGAGCCCGCTGACCCGTACTACAAGAGCAGGCGCGAGAGGACCCTGATAATAGGGATAAGCTGTATGCCGGACGAGTACTGCTTCTGCAAGAGCCTCGGCACGCACTTCGCCATGGACGGCTTCGACCTGTTCCTGCACGAATTGCCCGACGGATGGCTTGTGAGAATAGGCAGCGTCCGCGGCCACGAGATAGCCTGGGAAAACGGTGAGCTGTTCGAAGAGGTGACCGACGAAGACCTGGCCAACTTCAAGGAGTTCGAGGAGAGGCGCGCAAATGCGTTCCAGAAGGAGCTCCCGCAGGAGGGCCTCGCCGACATGCTCGATCTGGCATACAACAGCCCGGTGTGGAAGAAGTACGCCGAGATATGCCTCGCCTGCGGCAACTGCAACATGGTCTGTCCGACGTGCCGCTGCTACGAGGTCTGTGACCGCTGGATGGACGCTTACAAAGCAGTCCGCGAGAGGCGCTACGACTCGTGCTTCATGGAGAACCACGGGCTGGTTGCCGGAGGCCACAACTTCAGGCCGACCCGCTTGGACCGCTTCAGGCACCGCTACTACTGCAAGAGCTACTTTGACCCGTCAGCGGGCTACAACTGCGTCGGATGTGGAAGATGCGACGAGTTCTGCCCGGCGAAGATAGAGCACGTTAAGGTTCTTGAGGAGGTTAGGGGGTCTCTGAAATGAGCGAGAACCCGTACCAGACGTACGACGCAAGGATTCTCGAAGTGAAGGACCTGACATCGAGGGAGAAGCTCTTCACACTACGCTTCCTCGACCCCGAAGTTGGAGAGAAGTTCGAGTTCAGGCCCGGGCAGTTCGTCATCGTTGACATACGCGGTTTCGGAGAGTTCCCGATAAGCATATGCTCGTCCCCAACGAGAAAGGGCTACCTCCAGCTCTGCATTAGAAAAGCCGGCAGAATGACAAAGTTCATACACAAGATGAAGGAGGGCGACATAATAGGGATCCGCGGGCCCTACGGAAACGGCTTCCCCATGGAGGAGATGGAGGGCTCGAACCTTATCCTCGTCGCCGGCGGCCTCGGGATGGCGCCGTTAAGATCCGTCCTCTGGTACGCGATTGATTCAGGAAAATATGAACACATCTGGCTCCTCTACGGCACGAAGGCCTACGAGGACATCCTCTTCAGGGATGAAATAATACACCTCCTGAAGCACGGCGAGGCCATGAACTGTAGCGTCAAGCTTGCCTACGAGGTTGAAAGTCCATCGTGCATCTATCTGGAAAGAGGCTTCTCCGACAGGGTGTGCAGGGGTGTCGTCACAGACCTATTCAGGGGAGAGGAGTTCGACGTGGAGAAGACCTATGCCCTCATCTGCGGCCCGCCGGTCATGTACAAGTTCGTGATAAGGGAGCTCCTCGACAGAAAACTCTCACCGGGCAGGATTTACATGACGCTCGAAAGGCGCATGCGCTGTGGGATAGGCAAGTGCGGCCACTGCATCGTCGGAACGAGCACGTCCATCAAGTACGTCTGCAAGGACGGACCGGTCTTCACCTACTGGGATGCTCTCTCCACGAGGGGGTTGATATGATGGAGGAGCTCAAGCTGGGGGTTTTCGAGCTTACAGACTGCGGCGGCTGTGCACTAAACATTCTCTTCCTCTACGAGAAGCTCTTCGACCTCCTCGAGTTCTACGAGATAACCGAGTTCCACATGGCGACCAGCCTGAGCGAGGGGAACCACTACGACGTGGCACTCGTAACGGGAACCGTCTCGACCCAGCGCGACCTGAACCTGCTCAAGGAGGCAAGGAACCACTCGGAGTACCTCATAGCCCTGGGGACATGTGCGACCCACGGCTCCGTTCAGGGGAGCGTTGAGCTACCCATCAGGGAGAAGCTGAAGGCAGTCTACGGAGACGGTGGGAACCCGATGCGCGCCCTCGACTCCAAACCGGTCGTCGAATACGTCGCCGTTGATTTCGCCCTCCCCGGATGCCCGTACGACAAGGAGGAAGTCTACCAGGTACTCATGGACATCGCCAAGGGCATCGAGCCCGTTAGAAAGGACTACCCGGTCTGCCTTGAGTGCAAGCTCAACGAGTACGAGTGTGTGCTGGTGAAGAGAGGCCTTCCCTGCCTCGGCCCGATAACCTACGGCGGCTGCAAAGCCGTCTGCGTGCGCTCCGGCCTTGGGTGCATAGGGTGCAGAGGCCCGCTACCCGGAGAGGTGAACCCGGCCAGCGAGTACGAGATACTCAAGAGCCTCGGCTACGATGACGAGTACATCATAAGGAAGTTCAAGACCTTTGCGAGGTGGGAGCCATGATAATTGAGATGCGGGAATTCACGCGCGTTGAGGGCAACGGCAAAGCCGAGATAGTCATCGAGGACGGCGAGGTAAAGGACGTCAGGCTTCAGATCATCGAAGGGCCGAGATTCTTCGAACTGCTCACCCTGGGGAGACACTACTACGACGTTCCGGACCTTGAAGCGAGGATATGCGCCATCTGCTATTTATCGCACAGCGTTGCCTCGGTCATTGGAATCGAGAGGGCCTTTGGGGTTGAAGTCCCGGAGGAGATAACGCTCCTCAGGGAGCTCGGTCTGATAGGGGAGTTCCTTGAGAGCCACTCACTCCACCTATACCTCCTCGTTGCACCTGACGTCTTCGGCTACCCCGACGCAATAAGGATGGCCACGAAGCACGGCGAACTCGTGAAGGAGGGACTGGCGCTCAAAGCCTTTGGCAACAGGCTCAGGGTAATGGTGGGCGGCAGGGAGATACACGGCATAAACGTCAAGCCGGGAGGATTTGGGAGGTATCCGACCGTTGAAGAGCTGGAGGAAATAGAGAGGGAAAGCGAAGTCCTTCTAAGACTGGCAAGACGTGCCGTGAGGCTCTTCGCACAGTTAGACCCCTACGGGGCAAAAGCGAAACACTTCGTCGCCACCGACGGCTACCTCTGGGGTAAAAAGCTGATATCCGACGAACCCGGGGAGTTTCACTACACCGAGAGGATAGAGGAGCGCTCCCTCGTTTACAGCTTCGCCAAGCAGAGCCGCTACAAGGGCGAGGCGTTCTTTGTCGGAGCGCTACCGAGGCTTCTCCTGAAGTCGGAGATGCTCACACCCACCGCCAGGAGGCTCTTTGAGGAGCACAGGGAGAAACTGGAAACCGGCTACGTCAGCTACAACAACCTGGCCCAGGCGATAGAGCTTGTGTATTCCCTAGAAAGGGCGAACGAAATAGCAAAGACCCTGCTCGACAGGGGCATCGAAGGGGAAAACGTCCCCGTTGAGCCAAGGGAAGGGGAGGGAATCGGCTACGTCGAGGCCCCGCGGGGGCTGCTCATCCACCACTACAGGATAGACAATAGCGGCAATATCGCTTACTCCAACATCATAACCCCAACCGCGCTGAACCACGCGATGATAGAGGCCAGCCTCCTGAAAGAGGCCAGGGAACTTTACGGAGAAGTCGACGAGGGCAGGATGATAGGGCGCCTTGAGGAGACGGTGAGGGCATTCGACCCGTGCATCTCCTGCTCCGTGCACTTGGTGAAGCTCTAGGCCGGTAAAAAAATTTTCCATTTTTATTTTCCGCACGTCCCCCCATAAAAGGTGCCAGGCCGGGGATTTCTCCAAAATGTTTATATCCCTCCCAAATAACCTTTAAAAGGTGAGAACAATGGAACAGGGAAAGGTCGCCGAAATTATCGACTCTGTTCTGCCCGGCGAAACGGTTCTGGTAACATACACCACATCCTACATCCCCGAATTCGTCCTGAAGTTCTTCATTGAGTACTCGAGAGAGAAGGACATCCCCCTCGTTATTGATGATAATTTCGACACCCTCCACGCCATTATAATCCGCGCCAAGACCATGGGACTTTCCCTGGACCTGGACAACGTCTACGTTCTGAAGACCGGGGGCAAATTCGAGGTAGGAAACGTTCTGGCAAGGGTTCCGTTTCACCCGGATCCGAGGGTTTACCTCAAAAACTACGAGGAGAGTAGCGTCAAAGTTTTCAGGGAAATCCCCTCCCCGATGATAAACCTCGTCCTCGGGCTGGAGAACCTCTTCCTCGTCACGAGAACTCCCCTTGACACGTATCGCATCATACTGGCCATGCAGAGATTCACAGGAAACGAAAGGAGAAAGGCGTTCTACCTGGTCAACGAGGGAATAATGAAAAGCCTTCCCCTTAAGAACCTTTACGAGCTGAAAAGAATCTCCACGACGGTCATCAGACTGACACCGTACCACACCGGGGCAGGGGTTAAAGTCCTGAAGAGTATCAATCCAGACCTGATGGGCATGGAGACAAGGATAGACACAGGGGGGTGGAGCTGATGGAGGCCCTCAAAAAACCCGTCCTGATAAAAGAAAGGGATCTCGACGAACTGCTGGAGCAGATTTGGCCAGGAGGAACCACCATCGTCGAGAACAGGGCATCGCTGGGAATAGAATTCACACTCCATGCATTCATACGATACTCGAAGAAGAAGGGACTTCCCCTGATAGTCGAGGACATATTCGACACACTGCCGATTTATATGACGCACCTGAGACTGATGGGGGTTCAGATAAAGGACTCCGACGTGAAGGTCGTCAAAGTCGGAGGAACCCAGGAAGCAGGGGAAGTAATAGCAAAGATAAAGTTCGGAAACGACCCCTACGTCTACCAAGAGAAGATCGATAGAGAACTCCGGAAGATAACGGGCGATTCCACGTACGTACACCTCGTCCTTGGCCTGGAGAGACTGCTGGTCCTTCAAAGCGACGTCCGCAGCATTTACACCCTCATGGGGCTGATAAAGCAGAAACTGGGGGACGAGAGGAGAATCAACCTGTACCTATTAGAAACGCCCATCATGGAAACCTTAGACTTCAACCCCCTCCCGATGCTCGAGGATCTTGCGACGTCGGTGATAGAACTCCAAGACGAGGACGAACTCATAGACATAAAATTGAAAAAGTCGGTGTTCACCCTGCTCATGCACAGGGATCATCTGCTCGTCTCTCCGAGGGAGATACTGCGGTGGTGGATGTGAGCTTTCTAAAACGCCTTCTCGGGAGAATAGAGGACCATGAAGTCGAGGTTGTCTCCACGAAACCCGTCGGAAAATTCCGAGTTGAAAAGACCCTCAAAGTCATTAATCGACAGGTTCTGGTGGGTGAGGTCACGGAGGGACTCATTTACCCAGGCTATAAGGTGAAGGGGAAAGCTGTCAGTCCCATCATGAGAATAGAGAGAAGCCACAAAAGGGTAGACTTCGCGGTCGCTGGGGATAGAGTGGCTTTGATGCTTGAGTACGAAATCCCATGCGAGGAAGGCGAGGAGCTGGAAATCTACCAGTCGTGAGGTGGTGGCATGATAATCTGGGACGACCACTTCCACGTTGACCCCTACAAGGGCCTCTTCCTTGAGGCCGTGAAGCAGTTTCACAGGGCGGGAGGAACTCACCTCGTCGTCGTATACAAGACGGCCCACGACTACGGCTTCCCCGGGCTGAAGGCGGAGGACTTCATGAAGGCGATGGACTTCCACATAGAGCTGGTCGAGAAAATTAACAAAGAGACACCTGTCAAGGCCTACGCCGTCGTTGGTGTTCACCCTGCGGAGTTCGCCTATTTGGCGGAGCAGAAGGGGTTAAGCTACGCTAAAAACGAAGTCATGAAGGCCCTCGAATACGCCCAGAGGCTCTGCATGGAGGGCAAGGCTATAGCGATAGGCGAGATAGGCAGACCCCACTACGAGGTGAGCGAGGAAATCTGGAATGCCAGCATCGAGCTGATGAAGTACGGGATGAGTTTGGCCAAAGAGGCCGACTGCGCGGTTCAGCTCCACACCGAGAGCTTTGACGAGGCCAAGTTCCGCGAACTTGGGGAGTACGTTAAAGAGGTCGGCATAAAGCCGTACAAGGTCGTCAAGCACTTCTCACCGCCCCTCGTGAAGGTGGCAGAAGAGGTCGGAGTCTTCCCGAGCATCATCGCGAGCAAGAAGAACATCAAAGAGGCAATAGAGCAGGGGAACCGCTTCATGATGGAGACGGACTACATAGACGACAAGAGAAGACCGGGTGCAGTTCTCGGGCCGAAGACAGTCCCAAAGAGGACAAAGGCCTTCCTCCAGAACGGCCTCTTCACCGAGGAGGACGTTTATAAAATCCACGTCGAGAACCCTGAGAAAGTCTACGGGGTGGAGATTGGGGAGGATTAAACCTCTGCCCGCTTCACCACCTTTACTTTTCCGGGCTCTCCAATCTCTCCCTTAACCTCAAAGATTCTGCCGAGGAACTGCTCCACGACCCAGACGTTGGTTATCAGGTGGCTGGTTACCTCCGTCACACCTATCTCCCCACCGGCAAAGGCCAGGAAAGGTATCAGCTGGTCGCCGAGGAACCTGTCAACCGCCTTCTTAGGCTCCAGCTGGTCGAGGAGCTCGTCGGCGGCTTCCCTGCCGACCACTTCAGCCGGCTTTCCGCGCTTGCCGAGTGCATCTCCAGCGAGCCTGAGCGAATCGGTCTCGGCCCAGACGACGATGCCGCTTCCCGGCCCGAGGGAGCGCGATACTTCCGTCTCTATTCCCACGGGGACGCTGTAAAGCTCTTCAATCCTCTCCTTTGCCGCTTTAGCCTGCCTCTCAGCGACGTGGGCCGGCAGGTTGGTGGCGTGGCTTATCCCGGCGAAGCTTTCTATTTTGCTCCACTCGAGCGCCTTTAACGGCTTCTTTTCTTCCCATGGCTTGACCCTTCCAACTACCAGCCCGCCCCCCTTGGGATAGTGGCCTCTCCGCCTGATTTCGAGCTCGGCCTCAATCCCCATCTTCCCGAGGGCATGGAGCGTTACGTTCTTCAGGTAATCAACGGGCGGGCTCCAGGGGACGTCGGTTCCACCGGTTATCTCAAAGCTTCCCCCAATGAAGGCCATCGCTGGAAGTAAAGCCTGGAGAACGAGGGTTATGCTTCCAGCGGTCTTTATCGGAACGCGGACGTGCTTTGGCTCTGCCTTCCCTGGGATGAACTCTAAGACCGTTGAGCTAACCTTCGCTCCCTTAACCCTCGCATTGCTCAGCTCCTTTAAAGCCAGAATTCCGTGGAGGTGCTGGGGCCTTAAACCGGGGTTTGGCCTGTTAGCGCGAATCTTGACGATTTTAACGGGCTTTTTGGTGATGACTGAGAGGGCTATGGCAGTCCTCAGTATCTGCCCCCCACCCTCACCGTAGGAACCGTCTATCACAATCATCTCTCCCACCGTTAGGAATTTCGACGGGAACGCTAAAAATTTTGCCGAAAGGCTTTTACTCGGTGAAGCCAACTCTAAGCGGTGTGAGCATGGACGAACTTGAGTTCTGCATCAAGAGCATGAGCTATCCCCTGGGCATGCCCATCGAGAATCTCCGGAGGGAGAGGGGCCGCGTTGCCACGATTTCGAGGGATAGAGTTGTTGTGCCGGAAGCTCCCCTGGTAGCCCAATGCTATCTCACGGCCCTTCTCGTTTTCGCAAGCCTCGACGTGGTGGACAGGAAACGTCTGAGCGACGATTACCGAAGGTTCGAAGAGTTCAAGGTGAAGATTCTGGGCTCAGAGCTGGGGAACGCCGTTGGAAAATACCTTCGGGAACCCTGGAAGTACATTCGGGTGGAGGCCTCAACGGCCATAGACTGGCTGGAGTTCGAGAGACGGGAGGAGAAGATACGACCGCACCTCAAGAGACTTATGGAACTAAGGGAGAAAACTTCAGACCGCTCCGAGTTTCTGACCAAGGCGGACTTTCTGAGGGAGCTGAGCGTTGACGATGCTTTACTCTTAAGCTATCTGTCCGACGAAGCCGGGCTCAGAGAGCTCGTAAACGCCGCCCTAGGCAAGCACAATCCCGAATTCAGAAATGCAGTGAAGGCGTACTTCAAGGCCCTCCGAGGTTGAGCCTCACCGCGAGGGAAAGGGCCTCCTCCGGAGAAAGCCGCTTCCGTGCCATGAGGGCCCTGATCAACCTGGCCAGTGCATCAGCGTTTCTCAGATTCAGCCTCTCAGGAGGATAGTCGAGGAAACGCTCCGGCTCAACCCTGAAGCCCAGTCTCACCGATAGCTCTGCCGCGAACTCCTCGGCGGTGAGGGGCGGAAGGCGGACGATGGCGGGGAAATCCAAGGAGGAGTACTTCCCCGCGTCCTTCGTTTCCACAACAATTGGAAAATCTCTCTCCTTTTCAAGCAGTTCGTAAACTTCCTCAAGCGGCGGCTCCCTCAGAAGAACGGCGTCTGGAGGGAGGACTTCTTCCAGCTCCGTTCCCCTCAGATTTTCGACGAGAACGTCAACGCCGAGCGAGAACACATCCAGTGGCTCGAACTCGAAAACGGGTTCTTCCTTCACATCCTTTCCCTTTTCGAAGGTTATGCGCTGGTAGAGAGCCTCGCTGACGAGCGTGAACTGGTAGATCCTCTCAACGCCCTCCAGATAGAGAACCCCGTTGGAAAGTAGCCTGAGGCCAAGCCTGGCGAGGGACGAACTCAGTTTTTCCTCGCTCTTCGTTGTTATCGCCTTCCTCCCCCCAACTTCCTCGCTCCCCCTACTGACGAGACGGTAGTCGCCGGGGAAGAGGCCCTTGGCACTGAAGAACTCCTCTAGGGTTTGCTTTGCCTTCTCCTCGCTAACAGCGTAGACCTTGATGAACTCCACGTTTTCAGCCCTGTCCACACCTATCAGCACGACCGCGTCGCGCCTTTCCTTCGGAATCAGTATCTCCTCCATACCCATCGCCGGTTTGTTTCTGCTGATTTGATGGTCAAAAATCGAGAGCACGGAAAGTTGGGGGCCTTCAGAGGTCCATCAGAGGCGCTCGCTAAAGACGCTCTTTAGAGACGCTCGTTAGAGACTCATTGCCCCCAGGAGCTCTCCGGTGTCGAGGTTGACTATCTGCACCTCCCTTTTCCGGGTGTCAAGCAGGGCGACGCTCTTCACTCCGGTGACGTAGCCGCAGACCTCGCCGGGGTTGACGAGTATGGTTCTTCCCTCCTCGCGTATCTCGTAGCGGTGGGTGTGGCCGACTATGACGACGTCGTAGAGCCTGCTTCTGGCCAGTGCACGGACGATGCGCTCATCGGTGCCATGAGTTACCGCTATCTTCATGCCGTCAGCCTCGATTTCCAGTATCTCATCGTAGATCCCCAGCGCCTCGTAGAGACCCTTCCTTTCGCCGTCGTTGTTGCCGAAGACACCCTTGAGCGGTGCCTTGAGCTTCTTGAGTTCCCTGGCCACGAACGGGGCAACGTAGTCACCCGCGTGGATTACAAGCTCAACGTCCCTCCCGTTGAACAGCTCAACCGCCTTGGAGATGGCCGGCAGGTTGTCATGGGTATCGCTCATTATACCTATCAGCATGCTCTCACCACAGGTATCTACGGCGCTGGGCTTATAGGGTTAACCGTTATTTACGGCCCATCGTCTTAGGGTAAAGTTAAAAGCATCATGGGGTATGGGTATATTCGAGAGGGTGGTGTCATGTTCACGGGTAGAGCCGTCATAGCGGTTAAAATCCTCCGTCCTCTTGGGGACTGGAGCGCCGGCGATGTCGTTCTCCTTGAGGACTGGAAGGCGAAGGAACTCTGGGAGGCCAAGATGGTTGATGTCATCGATGAGACCGACAAGGTCATAGGTGAGATAGACCGGGCCATAGCCGAGGAGCGGGAGAACGAGCCCCTGATGCCCCTCCCCGCGGGGCTGTACGAGAGGGCCGAGTTCTACATGTATTATCTGGAAAACTACGTGAGGATGAACGCGGGGGAGAGTATAGAGACGATAAACGTCAAGCTGACCAAGCTCGCCAACCTGAAGAAGAAGCTGGAGCACCTGAAGACGATACGCTTCAACAAAATCCTGAAGGCGGTTATGCTGAGGCCGAACAGCCTGGAGCTGCTGTCGAGGCTCTCACCGGAAGAGAGGAGGATATATCTCCAGCTGTCCAAGATCAGAAACGAATGGTTGGGTGAGGACTAATGGACAGGGAGGACATGATAGAGCGCTTTGCTCGCTTTCTGAGGGAGTACGTGGACGACAGCGGGAACGAGGTGTATCTCAACAAGCTCAAGGACCTGCTTACGGTTACCCCCAAGCGCTCGCTGGCGATAGACTGGACGCACCTCAACTCCTTCGACCCGGAGCTTGCTGGCGAGCTCCTCAAAAACCCCGAGGAGAGCATACTCGCCGCGGAGGATGCCATTCAAATAGTCCTCCGCGAGCCGCCCCTTCTCAAAGAGGAGGAGTTCAAGGTTCACGCGAGGTTCTACAACCTTCCGAGGACTCTCCTCGTCAAGGAACTCGGGAGCGAGCACATAAACCGGCTCATTCAGGTGGAGGGCATAATCACGCGCGTGAGCGAGGTGAAGCCCTTCGTCGAGAAAGCTGTATTCGTCTGCAAGGACTGCGGCAACGAGATGGTAAGGCTACAGAGGCCCTACGAGAACATAGTCAAGCCAGCTAAATGCGACGCCTGCGGCTCAAGGAACGTTGACCTCGACGTCGAGAAGAGCCGCTTCATAAACTTCCAGAGCTTCCGCCTTCAGGACAGGCCGGAGAGCCTCAAGGGAGGCCAGATGCCCCGCTTCGTTGACGCGATACTCCTCGATGACCTGGTGGATACTGCCCTGCCCGGAGACAGGGTTTTAGTTACCGGAATCCTCCGCGTCATCCTTGAGCAGAGGGACAAGAGACCGATTTTCAAGAAGGTTCTGGAGGTAAACCACATCGAACAGCTCAGCAAGGAGATAGAGGAGCTTGAAATCTCGCCGGAGGACGAGCAGAAGATACGCGAGCTGGCGAAGAGGAAGGACATCGTTGATGCGATAGTGGACTCAATAGCCCCTGCAATATGGGGCCACAAGACTGTTAAGAAGGGCATAGCTCTGGCCCTCTTCGGCGGTGTGCAAAGGGTTCTTCCGGACGGGACGAAGCTTCGCGGTGAGAGCCACGTTCTGCTTGTTGGAGATCCTGGTGTTGCCAAGTGCGTTGATTATCACACGAAAGTTCTCCTCGCCGACGGAAGCTTGAGGGAAATAGGTAAGGTTGTCGAGGAGGCCGTTGAGAGAGCTAAGGCCAAGGGGACCCTAGGAAAGGTCGATGATGGTCTCTATGCCCCGATTGACCTTGAGCTATACGCCCTCGACGCGAAAACGTTGAAGGTCAGGAAGGTTAAGGCGAACATCGCCTGGAAGAGGAAGGCCCCGGAAAAGATGTACCTGATAAGAACCGCGAGCGGAAGGGAGATTAGGGCCACTCCAACCCACCCGTTCTTCACATTTGAGGATGGCCAGTTTCGGACGAAGAAGGCAAGGGAGCTTAAGGTAGGAGATTTTATAGCGGTGCCGAGAGTCCTTCCTGTTGATGGGAAGCCGGTTAGGCTCTCAGATACCTCCATTGAGAAACCAAAGACCGCGAAGGCAAGGCTAAAACTTCCTGAGACCGCTGATGAAAAGTTCTGGTATCTAATAGGATTGCTGGTTGGGGAAGGCTACGCTCAGAACAGGGGAGGAAGTGCTACCATCTACTTCACTAACAACGATGAACGGTTGATACAATATGTTTACGAATACCTTCAGGTTCTTGGCCTTAACCCGACAATTAGAGATGGCCATAAAGGTAAGAGTGCCAAGGAAGTGTACGTGAGTAGTGTAGAGTTCTATCGTTTGATGGAGTGGTTGGAATTAACCGGAGGTTCTAAGGACAAGAAGGTTCCACTGCAACTTTTCAGAGCGCAGTTGGAGGACATAAGAGGTTTCCTCAGGGGGTACTTTGACGCAGAGGGCACCGTTGATAAAAAGCGACCAAAGGTTACGGTTGTTTCAGCATCAAAAGAGTTGCTCAAAGGGGTTCAACATCTTCTCCTTCGCTTCGGGATAAAGTCCCAGTTACACGAAACAAAGGCCCGCGCAACCAACGGCAAGATGAAGGCTCCAAGGACATACTACCGGCTGTTTATCACAGGAGAAGACGCCATTAAGTTTAAAGAAAGGGTTGGCTTTGGTCTGCGCTCTAAAATGGATCTTCTCAAGAGCGTGACGTCCAGCATAAAGACAAACACTAACATCGATGTTGTCCCAGGAGTTGGTTCGCTGTTGAGAGACCTTCGCACTAGGACAGGACTTACTCAGGCACAGATGGGGATACCCCGCTCAACTTACCTTCACTACGAGAGGGGAGATAGACTCCCGAGCAGGGAGAAACTGCAGGTGATTGCGGATATCCTTAACAAGCATCTGCCCGGGTCTTCGCAGGTTGATCTTCTTAATTTCCTCTCCAAGTCGGACATCTTCTGGGATAAAATAGCTGAGATTGAAGAGTACAAACCCGAACACGAGTGGGTCTACGACCTGCAGGTTCCTGAGCACCATAACTTCATAGCCAACGACATCTTCGTCCACAACAGCCAGCTCCTCCGCTACGTTGCCAATTTAGCGCCGAGAGCGATTTATACGAGCGGTAAGAGCAGTTCAGCAGCCGGTTTGACGGCTGCAGCGGTCCGCGACGAGTTCACCGGCTCGTGGGTTCTGGAAGCCGGTGTTTTGGTTCTGGCGGATGGTGGCTTCGCCTGCCTGCACCCCGATTCGAGGGTATTGGTAGATGGGAAGTACGTTCGCATCGAAGACCTCTTTGAGCTTGAGAAATCCTACAAGGCGTTCTCCGACGGTCAGGTTGTGGACATTCAGGAGAAGGAGATGGGAGTTACCGCGCTAGACTTGGGAAGCATGAGGACGAAGACTTCCAAGGCCACTATAATCCGCAGGAAGCCCTGGAAGGGCGAGCTACTCAGGCTGAAGTTCCGCTCCGGCAACGAGGTAACCCTAACTCCAGACCATCTCCTCATAGACGGCCAGACCCTTGAGTGGAAGGAGGCGGAGAAGTTCAGGACTGGAGACAAGGTAGTTGCCCCGCTAAAGCTTCCCCCGGTGAGAAACAGGGTTTACATACTTGACATCTTGCCGTCCACTTGGAAGGTCAAACTGACTCCCGAGGAGAAGAGAGAGCTGAAGGCCGAAGTTCTTAAGAGATTTAAGAGCCTCGCCGAGTTCAACAGGAAGTACAACGTTTCGAGGGATTTCCTCTCCGGAAAGGGCTCTATAAGTGTTGGAAAGTTCAGAGAGATACTCCTTGAGCTGGGAATCTATGAGAAATGGAGCGAGAAGCCGTTAACGTACGGTCCAAACTATCGCAGGGAGCGCCTTAAAGTCGCGTACATAACCCCCGAACTCGCTTATTTCCTTGGCTTCCTTTACGGGGACGGGTGGATAAAACGGAACGGCTCGAAGGTTCACGTTCGCATAGTCCAGTCAAAGGTGCATAACCTGCAGATTGAGAACCTAAAGCGAGCCTTCAAGAGCTTCTACGATGGACGGCTGAGGGAGTACGAAAGGACCACGAGGAGTAAACTCGCGGGCAACAAGATAGAGAGTAACACGATTACGTTCCACGTCAGCTCACCATTGCTCGCGTATATTTACGAATACATCACCAAAGACAACTTCAGGAATGCATTCTCCCTGGACGACGAGGCCCTGAAGGCCTTTGTTGCCGGGGCCTTGGACTCGGACGGCTGTGTATCAATCAAGAGTGGCAAGAGGGGAAGTGTTGTTCACGTTGATTTTCTGCTTTCGAACGACCTGGAGATGGACAGGGCCTTTGCACTCCTGCTCCGCAGGTTTGACGTGTACGCGCGCGTAATTCCTGGAAAGGGTGTGAATAGGATTCAGATAACAGGAAGAGAAGATGTAGCAAACCTCCTTAACGCGGTTAGGGCGTACAGTGTCAAGATTAAGGAGATACCCGTTAAAAAGCACCTCGTCTCGTCGAGGAGTGATAAAGTTCCCACCAAGCCCGTTGAGAGAATCGCAAGGGATATCATCGAAAGTGTCCCGGCTAAGTTACTACAGGAGCGGGGGCTGTGGAGCACCGTTTATTCATACGCTAGGGGCAGGTACCAGCCCAGCAGGATTCAGCTGAGAAAGCTCATTGAGAAGCTCGGCGATGTTCTGAGTCCAGAAATCCGGATTAAGCTTGAAGTCCTCGCTACGAGGGATTACTTCCTCGATGAAATCGTCTCCATCGAGCGCATTCCCTACGACGGCTACGTCTACGACCTCTATGTGCCGGGCGAGCACAACTTCCTCGCTGAGGGAATCATAGTCCACAACTGCATTGACGAGTTCGACAAGATGAGCGAGCGCGACAGGAGCGCGATACATGAGGCACTTGAACAGCAGACGATAAGCATCTCCAAGGCAGGCATAACAGCCACTCTCAACGCGAGAACGACGGTTATAGCGGCCGCAAACCCGAAATACGGACGATTCAACCGCCACAAGTCCCTTCCAGAGCAGCTCGACCTGCCGCCGACCCTGCTCAGCCGTTTCGATCTGATATTTCTCCTCCTCGATGAGCCCGACGAGAAGGTGGATGCCAGCATAGCCGAACATATCCTCAAGGTGCGCAGGGGAGAGGCGGAGGCGGTTACTCCAAAGATACCCTACGACCTGCTTAAAAAGTACATAGCCTACGCGAGAAAGAACGTCCATCCCGTTCTGAGCAGGGAAGCAATGGAGGAGATAAAGCGCTACTATGTCAGGATGAGGAAGGGCTTTAAGAGGCCCGGCGAGGACGACGGCGTGCAGCCGATTCCCATAACCGCGAGACAGCTTGAGGCACTGATAAGGCTCAGTGAGGCACACGCGAGAATGCGCCTCAGTGAAACAGTCACCCGGGAGGACGCGAGGGCAGCGATAGCAATAATCGAGGACATGATAAGGAAGATAGCCGTTGATGAGGAGGGAACGCTGGACGTCTCGATACTGGAGGTCGGCAAGAGCTCCAAGAAGATAAACAAGATCGACAGGATGGTCGACATCATAAAGAGTCTGGAGAGCGAGGGAGAGTTCGGGGCACCGGAGGACAGGATAATTGAGGCGGCGAAGCAGGCCGGCCTCGGCTCGGAGAACGAGATAAAGAAGCTCATTAACGACCTCAAGCGCGACGCCAGGATATACGAGCCGCGCGCGGGCTTCTACCGCGTGCTCTGATTCCCCTCCCTTTCCCCACTCCAAAAGGTTATAAACGTCTTCCGGTAGTTAAAGTGGAGGTGAGGAAAGTGAGCGAGAAGAAGGTTGACTTTTACGATTTCGAAGGCTTACTCGATAAGGCTTACGAGGAGCTTCCTGAGAACGTCAAGCATCACACTTCCCGTTTCGAGGTTCCAGCAGCGATAGTCACGATAGCCGGAAACAGGACTATAATCGAGAACTTCGTGGACATAGCCGAAGCCATGAACCGCGACCCGAACCATCTGCTCAAGTTCATCCTGCGTGAGGTGGCAACAGCCGGAAGTCTCGAAGGAAGGCGTGCCGTCCTGCAGGGGCGATTCACACCATACCTGATAGGCAACAAGATGAAGAAGTACCTCAAGGACTACGTCATCTGTCCGGTCTGTGGAAGTCCGGATACGAAGATTATCAAGCGCGGACGCTTCCACTTCCTCAAGTGCGAGGCCTGCGGTGCCGAAACGCCTATTCAGCACCTCTGACTTAGTCTTTTTTCTCCGGTTCCCTGTATTTTTATGCACATTAGGCGGCATTTTTCGGCATCCCTAACGATTTTGAAAACCCTTTTAAACTTTACAAACTACAAGTAGGCGACACTCTCAGCAGTCAGGGGGAGTCCTCATGAGCATGGAAGAGAAGGTTAACGATCTGTATGAGAGAAAAAGGAAGATTCTTGAGATGGGCGGCGAAAAGGCCGTCGAAAAACAGCACGCTAAGGGGAAGCTAACCGCACGCGAGAGGATTGAGAAGCTCCTCGATCCGGGAAGCTTCGTTGAAATAGGCATGTTCGTCAGGCATAGGGGTACTGAATTCGGGCTCGACAAGAAGGAGCTGCCCGCCGACGGCGTCATCACCGGCTACGGTACCATCGATGGAAGGCTCGTTTTTGTGTTCGCCCAGGATTTCACGGTCATGGGCGGTTCCCTCGGTGAGATGCATGCGGCAAAGATAAAGCGCATCATGGAGCTTGCCCTTGAAGCCGGAGCGCCGGTGATAGGCCTCAACGACTCCGGTGGAGCAAGAATCCAGGAGGGTGTGGATTCCCTCAAGGGCTACGGCGAGATCTTCAAGATGAACACCATCCTCAGCGGTGTCGTCCCACAGATAACCGCGATAATGGGCCCCTGCGCCGGTGGAGCCGTTTACAGCCCTGCCATCGGCGACTTCATACTCATGGTGGACAACCCGGCGAGCTTCATGTTCATCACCGGGCCGCAGGTCGTTAAAGCTGTGACAGGCGTTGAGGTCACGCCAACACAGCTCGGTGGAGCCATGGTTCACGCCCAGAGAGCAGGACAGGCCCACCTCGTGGGCAAGAGCGATGAGGAAGTCCTTGCCTTAATAAGGCGTCTCGTGAGCTACCTGCCCTCCAACAACATGGAGAAACCGCCGAGGGTCAAGACGAGCGATTTGCCCTTCAGGAAGACCGAGAACCTCTACTCCATCGTCCCGGACGACCCGAACAAGGGCTACGACGTGAGGCAGGTGATCTACGAGATAGTGGACAGGGACGAGAACGGCAACCCAGACTTCCTGGAAATCCTGCCATACTTCGCCCCGAACGCGGTTGTTGGATTTGGAAGGATGAACGGCCAGACCGTCGGCATAGTCGCCAACAACCCGATACACTTCGCCGGCGTTCTTGATATAGACAGCTCAGATAAGATAGCGCGCTTTGTAAGAACCTGCGACGCATTCAACATACCCATAGTTACCCTCGTTGACGTTCCGGGCTATTTACCTGGAACCCAGCAGGAGTACGGCGGAATCATAAGGCACGGTGCAAAGGTTCTCTACGCCTACGCGGAAGCGACCGTCCCGATGGTGACGGTTATCCTCAGGAAGGCCTACGGTGGAGCATATCTCGCGATGGGAAGCAAGCACCTCGGAGCTGACTTCGTCTTCGCCTGGCCTACCGCGGAGATAGCGGTCATGGGGCCGGAGGGAGCGGCCAACATCATCTTCAGAAAGGAGATAGCTCAAGCCGAGAACCCGGAGGAGGTTCGCCAGCAGAAGATAGCCGAATACCGCGAGCGCTTCGCCAACCCGTACGTTGCCGCTTCTCGTGGCTACATCGACGACGTCATCGACCCGGCAGAGACGAGGGCAAAGGTCATCATGGCACTTGAGGCCATGGAGAGCAAGCGCGTTAAGCTGCCCCCGAAGAAGCACGGCAACATACCGCTGTGAGGTGTTAGCATGGTCGTGATGAGCGAGTTTATGGAGGGCCTGAACCTGACGGTGCTGGGTGTTACCATAGTCTTCATGGTACTCAGCATCCTGGCGGTCGTTCTCTACGCAGTTGGCTGGACCGAGAGAAGGCTGGTGGAGCGGGAAAAGCCCGCTTCCGCTCCGGTTCCCGTTCCTGCCCCGGAGGCCAAGGAGGAAAAGCCGGCCATACCCCCGAGGGACCTCGCGGTCATAACGGCCGCTGTGCTGGCATACACTGCCGAGAAGGCCTCACAGCTCAGGCCCCTGCCGTTCAAGAGGAAGGTTTCAGATGCCTGGCGCCTCTACGGCGTCCAGTCGAGCATGGAGGAAGTTGAGGACTTCAACTACGAGCTCGGGAAGTGGTGAAGATGGCGAAGGTCAAGGTCATCGTGGATGGTATTGAGTACGAGGTTGAGGTTGAGGAGCTTGGAATGGGTCGCTTTAAGGTTGCCTTTGAGGACAGGGAGTACACCGTCGAGGCGAAGGGCCTGGGAATCGACATGAGTGCCCTGAGCACCAGTGCTGCCCCTGTAGCCGCTGTTCCTTCGTCTGCACCCGTTGCTGCTCCGGCCCCTGCTCCAACCCCTGCCCCGGTAGCGCCAACCCCAGCTCCGGCTGGTGAAGGAGCGGTCACCGCCCCAATGCCCGGCAAGATTTTGAGAATCCTCGTGAAGGAGGGCGAGCAGGTCAAAACCGGCCAGGGATTACTCGTCCTGGAAGCAATGAAAATGGAGAACGAGATTCCAGCACCAAAAGACGGAGTGGTTAAAAAAATCCTCGTCAAAGAAGGCGACACCGTCGACACCGGACAAACACTAATCGAACTAGGGTGAAGGGCCATGGCGGGACTCGTGGAATCGATAATAACGTTCTTTCAGGGCATGGGCCTGCTGAACCTCACGGTGGGCAACGTGATAATGATAATAGTCGGCCTTACTCTGGTCTATCTGGCCATAAGATACGAGATGGAGCCGCTCCTGCTGCTCCCGATAGGTATCAGCGCGGTGCTTGTTAACATACCTCTCGGCCACCTGGCCAACTGGCCGATAGCTCCCAACCTCCCCGAGAACATAGCGGACAACATCTTCGCCACCATGAGCTACTTAAACCAGCAGTACGGCCCGCCCGGAATCTTTGATATCATCTATTACACCCTTATAAGGACGGAAATAGTTCCGCTCCTGATATTCTTCGGTCTGGGAGCGATGACGGACTTCGGTCCGATGATAGCCGATCCAAAGACCGCCCTGATGGGTGCCGCCGCCCAGATAGGTGTGTTCATAGCGATGCTAACGGCTCTGGCCCTCGGCTTCAACCTCCACCAAGCTGCTTCGATAGGCATCATAGGTGGCGCTGACGGTCCGACAACGATATACCTGACCACAAAACTCGCACCGGAGATACTTGGAGCGACGGCGGTTGCGGCATACTCCTACATGAGCCTGGTTCCGCTGATCCAGCCACCCATCATAAAGGCCCTCACGAGCAAGGAGGAGAGAAAAATCAGAATGGAGCAGCTCAGGCCCGTGTCAAAGAGGGAGAAGATAATCTTCCCGATAATCAGCATGATCGTCATCGGGCTCTTAGTTCCCAGTGCAGCACCACTCGTTGGAATGCTCATGATAGGCAACCTGTTCAGGGAGAGCGGCGTCGTCGAGAGGCTCAGCAAAGCGGCACAGGAGGAGCTCATGAACATCGTCACCATATTCCTCGGCCTGGGCGTTGGTTCGACCATGAGGGCCGACAGCTTCCTCACCCAGGAGACCCTGATGATACTCGGTCTCGGAATAGTTGCCTTCGCCAGCGCTACAGCAGGAGGAGTGCTCTTCGGAAAGCTCATGATGAAGCTCTCAGGAGGAAGGATAAACCCAATGATAGGCGCCGCAGGGGTTTCGGCGGTTCCAATGAGCGCGCGCGTCGTTCAGAGAATGGCCAGCGAAGAGGATCCCGGAAACTTCATCCTCATGCACGCGATGGGTCCGAACGTCGCCGGAGTAATAGGGACCGCAGTGGCCGCTGGAGTTTTCCTGGCGGTTCTTGGGTGACCCTCTCCTTTTTGCCAATTTTTAAATGAAAAGCTTAAAATAGGAGAAGAGCGCTTTAGGTTAAAGCGGTGGTGAAGGAAATGCGCGTGAAGACTTTAATGACCCCAGACCCAGTAGTGATAGAGCTTCCGGCAACGAGGGAGTACGCCCTCAGCCTCTTCAGGAAGCATAAAGTAAGGTCATTCCCCGTCATCAACAAGAACACGAAAGCCCTCGTCGGAATAATAAGCATAAAGCGTGTTCTGCTTCACCCTGATGAAGAGCAGCTCGCGATGCTCGTTAAGAGGGACGTTCCCACCGTCAAACCAAACGATGATCTGAAGAAGGCCGTTAGGGCCATGCTCGAGATGGATTACAGGCGCGTGGTTGTGGTTGACGATGAGAACAAGGTTCTGGGAATCCTCACGGTTGGGGACATCGTGAGACGCTACCTGGCGAAGAACGAGAAGCTGAAGAACGTTACCATCGAGAGATACTACCAGAAAAACGTCGGCGTTGTCTGGCATGGGACGCCTCTCAAAGCCGCCCTCAAGGCGCTCCTGCTCTGTAACGCCATGGCAATCCCTGTTATCGACGACGAGGGCAACCTCGTGGGCATGGTTGACGAGACCGACCTCCTGAAGGACAGCGAGGTCGTGAGGGTCATGAAGCAGACTGCACTGGCAGCATCAAGCGAGGAGGACTGGATACTCGAAAGCAACCCCACGCTCCTCTTCGAGAAGGCCGAGCTCCAGCTCCCCAAGAAGCCCGTCTCGGAGATAATGAACCGCGAACTCGTCGTTGCAACGCCCCACATGAGCATCTACGACGTGGCCCAGAAGATGGTTCAGTACCACATCGAGCAGCTGCCCGTCATCAAGGGAGAAGGAGAGCTCGTTGGCATCGTCAGGGACATGGACATTATAAAAGTCATCCTCAACAAGTGAGTTCCCTGCATTAATCTCTCTTTTCTTAAGGGTGGTGTCTGTGAGGGAGGTAAGGCTGTCTCTCTTTGGTTTTGGAAACGTTGGAAGAGCCGTTGCGCGGGTTTTATTGGAGAAGGAGTTACTCTTCCGCGAAAAATACGGGTTAAAGTTCAAGGTCGTGAGCATTGCTGACACCAGCGCCGTCGTATGGCTTCCTGAGGGTATGGCCCTCAGGGAAGCACTCATGGTAAAGGAGAACTTCGGAAGACTCTCCTCATGGACGAACGACTACGAGGTCTACAACTTCACGCCCGAGGAGGCAGTCAGGGAGATAGATTCAGATATCGTCGTGGACGTCACCAACGATAAAAACGCCCAGACCTGGCACTTGGCGGCGCTGAGGGACGGCAAAGCCGTCGTCACGAGCAACAAGCCGCCCCTGGCCTTTCACTACGCCGAGCTGACCAAGGAGGCGGAGAGGAGAGACGTTCCCTACCGGTTCGAGGCAACAGTTATGGCGGGGACGCCGATAATAACCGTCCTCCAGGATGGGCTGAAGGGGGACACCGTTGAGAGGATAGAGGCGGTTTTAAACGCCACAACGACCTTCATTCTGAGTCGGATGGAGGTAGGGCTGGACTTTGAAGACGCTTTGAGAGAAGCCCAGAAGCTCGGAATAGCCGAGCGCGACCCCAGCGGAGACGTGCTGGGCATAGACGCAGGCTACAAGGCAACTATACTCCACTGCCTAGCATTCTACCCAGTAACATTCAACGACGCTCATGCCAAGGGCATAGCGGAGATAACCCCCGAGGAGGTTAGACGGGCCCGCGAGAGAGGCAATACCATAAGGCTCGTGGCAGAGGTTAGAGAAGAAGAAATCACAGTAGAGCCGAGAGAAGTTCCGAAGAAGGATCCCCTGGCTGTGGAAAGCCACGAGAATGCAGCGGTAATAAAGACCGATCTGCTCGGCGAGCTGGTCATCAAGGGAGCCGGTGCGGGATTGAAGGAGACGGCAAGCGGAGTAGTGGGCGACATCATAAAGGCCTCGATGAAGCTTAGGGAATCCTGATTCTCCCCTCTCCTGCTTTTACTACCAAGTCCACCTTCCCGAAGCGATGGGGGGTCACCTCAACGATGATTTTCCCACAGGGAGTTTCTATTTCCCTCTTCCCAACCGGTGGGAACAACTCCCTCCTGAAGATTTCGCCGGAGGAATCTTTGATAACCAGGCTTGAAGTCAAGTAGTCAGGGACGAGAAGGAAGGTCTTTCCTTCGCACGACACTCTAATCGCTCGAAGCCGGTGCGCCAGAACCAGGAAAAGAAGAGCTATGGAAACATTCACCACTGGGAAAACCGCCCGGTTTGTAGCCAAACCTATGACGAAGAACGGAATTGACAGCGCGAGGTAGAATAGCCCCAACCTCCATAGCCGTTCACTCTTCACGTAAACTTTTTCGAGCCTCATCAAGGCAGCCTCCCCAGCGGTTTACCTCTAAACCTCACGAGGAGCTTTCCATCAACAAGGTCAAAGGAGAAATTCCCAACCTCCACGTAGTCGGTAACCTTTCCCTTCCAGAGGGATTTGCCGTTTTTCTGGATAATGACATTGAAAGGTGGCTTTCTTCCCCTGACGATAACTTTAAACTCGTCTTTACCAGAGGAAACGAGGAGAGCACTCTTCCTGCAGGCCTCGAACAGGAGGGAGAGGCCGAATATTCCGAAGAACATGCCGAAGAGTTCTTCCACATAATGGCCCACGAGAACCCCAATCAGCACAAAGATTACTCCGATGGAGAGATAACCCATCCTCCATGCCGTCACCCTTCTCACCGAGGACATATTACCACCACTAATCCTAATTAAGAAGCCAAGATTTTTAACCTTTTTTCAAAAGTGTGTGCGGTGAAACTATGGAGCACGTGATAGCGCTCCACCAAGTCTACGCGGAGCTCATCTTCCGGGGGCTCAAGACGGTAGAGCTTAGGAAAGCCAGGGCATTCAGTGAGGGGGACACCGTTTTCCTCTATGTTGCCAGGGGAAACCCCTACGAGCTGAGGGACACCCTGAGAAGGCTCGGCCTCCACGAGGAGCAGACATTAACGAGGAGGGGAACCATTGCAGGAGGCTTCGAGGTGGGCGAGGTAATAAAGGCAGACCTCGACACGCTCTGGGAGATGACGAAGGAAACCAGCGGGCTGGCCATTGTTCACGGCGATAACGGGAAGCGCTGGCTGGGGGAATACATCAGGGAGTACGGTTATGCGTTCACAATAGAGAGGCCTTTCCTCTTCAAAGAGCCGATGAGCAAGGAGGAGATGAAGGAGCGCTATGGAGTCCACGTTGAGGGGATAATCCACCTCTCAAGGAAAACCAGAAAACCATGGGTTAAAGCTTTGATAGAGGACCTCCTGGCGCGGGAGGCCGTGTATCTCTAATCCTCTTTTCCCTCGCCTTCTTCCGGCTCAACGATTACGTAGGGACCGAGACTAAGCTTTTTGATTTCCTCCTGCGTCAAAAGCCTGCTCTTCACCTTTTCGCCGATGAGGGCGCTGTTGCCGAGGGGATCCATGATCCTCACTGTGAGGGGTTTTTTACCCTCCTTGACCTCCTCGATGTACTGGAGTATCTCCTCGGCCTTTTTAACAGCTTCTTCATCGCCTTCCTGCTGCCTGAAGTGTTTGGCCATCATCAGGGTCTCCCTGACGCGCTCTAAAACGCCTTCAACGTTGCTGACGAAACCTTCAGCAGCAGGCCCGGGTTCTATCTTGACCCCTATCTCCTCCAGCTCGATGGTTCCGCTCTTGCTTCTCACAACGCGGGTGAAGAGGTCCTTTTCCTCCTCAACCTTTACGCTGTAGAGCTTCGGCGGCCTGTCCTCCAGTATCATGACGTCGGCGTTTCTATATCCACAGCGCTCACAGATTATCGTGCTCTCCATGACCTTCCCGAAGTAGGGGATGTCGTGAACGTACTGAAGGGCCTTGAGCGTGCCCTTACCCCCGCAGATTGGACAGTCTCCCAGCCGGATCTCCTGAATCTCTCCTTTCCTCTCGGTCATCTCTCATCACCGAAGAATAGACTCAGTTAACCCCTTATAAAATCGTAGGATAGAAAAAGAAAGCATCACTTGGTTATCCTGATGTCCGCCGGAACGAGAATCAGTTTTATCTCGTGCTTGCAGATTTTAGCGGCCTGTCCGCCAAGGGCGCTGACCATTCCCTTTATCTGCTCGGCAACCTTCTCAAGAACTTCCGGCTTGACCTCGAGCGGGGTGAGGTCGACCAGGATTATGTTGCCGTTCTGGAGCTCCTCCGAGATCCTCTCAAGGTCGGCGTAGCTGGTGACGACGATCTTCTTGAGGTACCTGACCTGGGGCTTGACTATCTCCTTAGCAAGAACATCCTCCTCAAGAGGAATGACATCGATGTCACGCCTGGGAGCTACCTCCTTTTTAATCGCCGCGGGCGGCTTCTTCTTGGCCTTTTCGTCCTTCTTTTTGAGGCTGTCAAACAATCCCATAACTGTTCCCCCCAGTTAATCGTAAGGCTGGATTAATTTGGGCATTGGTGTTTATATCTCTTTCTGAAAACCCCCCAACCCCTCCTCTTCCCGCAGCCGGAACAGCCCGAAGACGCTGAGGAGGAAGGTGGCAACCGCGAAAGCCAGGGGCACGTAAGTGTAGAAGTCCCACCCCCAGGTGAAGGAGGCGTTGTAGATGAGCCAGACGCCCAGAGTAATCGAGAAAAGGGCGAGCGTTAGGTAGAGCTCCTTCCTGGAGCCACCGGCAACAGCCAGCCTGAGAAACTGGAGCAGGAAGAGCACCAGCACCGCGAGGGCTATGACGTCAACGAAAAGGGACGCCCCCATAGCAACCACCGGGAAGTGAAAAGAAAAGGTTCACCCGGCCTTGACGGCCTCAAGAACCTTCTCCCTTATCTCGGCGGCCTTCTTCAGGGCGAGGTCAACTGCGTACATAACCTCCTCCAGCTTGAAGCTGCCTCCCTCGCTCTTCTGGACAGAGGAAATCATGCCGTTCTCGTCGGTGGTTATGGTTATCCTGCCGTCCATGACGCGCTCCTCGTCCAGGTTCGGGTCGGCGAGCAGGTTGCCGCCGATCTTGGCTATGGTAACCGGGATCGGTATCTTGCTCACCGGCAGGGGCTCGTACTCGTCGAGAACCTCGACCTCATCTTTCTCCTCGTTGTAGACTACCTTCGGAATCTTCGTGCTCAGCAGGGCAGCTATGGCACCTATTCCGCTGGCGTCGAGAAGGTTGCCGTCGTGGTCGAGAACGTGGACGTCTATGAAGACCACCCTTACGAGCTTGCCGGGGACGATGACGAGCTTCTCCAGCTCCACCGCCTGGCTCTCCCTTATGCCCCTGTCCACGACTCTGGCCAGCTCTATGGCGTTCTCATCAGGCGGTCCGGGCTCAAAGCTCGGGGAAGCTAGGGGCACGAGCTCGACATTAGTCGTTATGACTCCCTTCTCCGGGAGGTCGGGGAAGGGCTCACCCATGTCCACCTTTATGCCAACCAAGACCTGGGTGTTGCCTAGCTTAACCCAAGCGGAACCCTCGGCCTTCTCAATGACGTTGACCCTGACCTCGAGGTCGCGATAATCCTCAAGAGCGCGGCCGTCTATGCGCCTGCCCTCCTTGAGGAGGCTCAGGATGTGGTCGCGCATTATGCTGGCCATCACTTCCATTTCACTCACCTCCACCGACCTCCTCGGCTATTTTGAGATACTTGACCTTCAGCGCCTCGCGCTGCTTCTGGTAGACCGCCTTGGCGCCCTTGATGGCGAGTCTAACGGCCTCGACGAACTCATCCTTGGTGAGATAGCCGTCCATCTGGAGCAGTGTTATGTCGTTCTTGAGGGGCATTATCGCGACCGGAACGTCCGCCTCGCCGTAGTTATCCTCGTCCTTGTTGAGGTCGAGGACTATCTCGCCCTCTATCTTGCCGGCGGCGCAGGCAGCGACCAAGTCTCTCATGGGCACGCCCGCATCCGCCAAGGCGAGTGACGCTGCCGTTATTCCTGCCACGCGAGTTCCCGCGTCGGCCTGAAGGACCTCGATGAATACGTCTATGGACGTTCTCGGGAACATCTCGAGTATGAGCGCAGGTTCTAGTGCACCCCGTATAACCTTGCTTATCTCGACGCTCCTCCTGTCCGGACCTGGCTTCTTGCGCTCCTCCACGCTGAAGGGCGCCATGTTGTACCTGACACGGAGTATGGCCCTGTCCGGCCTCTGAAGGTGCTTGGGGTGAATCTCCCTCGGGCCGTAAACAGCCGCCAGAACCTTGTTCTTGCCCCACTCAACGTAGGCAGAACCGTCGGCGTTCTTCAGCACACCGACTTCCATCTTTATAGGTCTGAGTTCGTACTTCTTTCTCCCATCTATTCTCTTTCCGTTCTCATCTATGAGCTTTAAACCCTCTGGCTTGCCCATCATTCTCCTTCACCCTCTCCAGCATTTGGCTCTTCAATCTGGGGTATCTCTTCAACGACTCCCCGCTCCTTGAGCTCCCGAAGCCTCGTCATGAGAAGTTCCTTGACCCTGTCGGTAAGTCCCTGGGTGTGGCTCTCCCTGTTTACCTTGAGTATCGCCTCAATCGCGAGCTTCTCAAGCTCTTCCTTTCTGCCGCTGACCCAAACCCAGCCGTTCTGGCCGACTATTATCCTCGTCCCGGTCAGCTTCTTGATGAGGTTTATCATCGAACCGCCCTTACCTATGAGCCTCGGCACCTTGGAGGGCGTTATCTTGACTATCTGCCCCCCTCTGAGCGGGCCACCCTTGAAGGGCATGCCCTTAGTTGTGAGGTCTATCTGGTTTATCTCGTTGTACGCCTTTACCCTAGCGTAGATTATGTCGCCGATGTCGAATATCTTCCTCAGGTCTGTCTTCAGTATGTCTATGCGCTCCTCTGTGGCATCCTGAACGCGCAGGTTGGCCTCATAGGGTGCTCCTATGTCAACGCTCCAGTTGGAGAACCTGACGTCGGTTATCTTGCCGAGAACGTTGTCGCCAACCTCTGGGATGTACGGGCCCTCAAGGGGTATAACCCTTATGGCGTCCCCCCTGATCTCAACCAGCCCAACGACCGTTGAGTATATCCTGTTGCCTTCCCTGAACGTCCCTCTTCCGCTCTTAAACGGTCCCTGGGCAAGCAGAGTCCCAGGGACGACAAGTTCCCTATTCTTTACAAAAATCCGTCTCATAGTCCCTTCCTCTCTATCAGTTTAGTTACCGCATTGCCCTTCGTGAGGGCGTTAAGTTTCTCATAAAACTCGTCCTCGATTCCACCAGGAATCTCGATGAGGAACAGCCACGAACCGTCGCTGGCCCACTCCTCGCGCTTTATCGTTCCAAACTTCCTGACCTCCCCGTAGGCCTTGCCGACGTAGTCACCGGGTATCTTGACTGCTATAACCTTCATCTCAAGCTTTATCGGGAGAAGGGGTCTTATCGCCTTGATGACTCCAGGAACCTGCGCTTCTGCATCTTTGAACAGGTCAACGTGGACTCCAGCCTCTTCCATCGCCCGGAGGATTCTATCAACCGGATGTGGGTAGCCGGTTCTCGGGTCGACGGCGTGGCGATGGATTATCGTCGCTATGTAGCGCCTCTTGTCCTCAAGCATCTGCCTCCTCTGCTCCGCCGTCAGCTGAACCTCTCCCTTGCGAAGGATTACCTTTGCCACCTCGTAGGGGTCGCTGGTGCCGAATATCTTCTCCATCTCGTGCTCGCTGGCCTTATCGCCCTTATGCGCGTCCTTAAAAACGTAAGGAGTGGCGAGTATCTCCTCTATCGGAACCTCCTTGCCCTCTTTGAAGTCCCTGGCCAAGTACGGGTCAACGAGTATCTCAAAGGTCTCGCCATGCGTCTTCAGACGGGCGATGACGGCTTTATCAACACTTATGGGCATCGCCCGTCACCTCAGTAGTTGCTGTCCAGCTCGGAGTAGTCCTCTTCCTTCTCCTCGACTTCCTCTTCCTTGACCTCTTCGAGGATTTCATCGAGATATTTAGCCAGCTCTTCCTTTCCGAGCTTCTTCCAGCGCTTGTCCTCCATCGTTATGTACGCGACCTCTATGCTCTCCGGGCTCGGCTCCTCAAGGGTCTTTGCGAGCGCCATTATAGCCAGCTTTATCGCACCCTCCATGTCTATGTCGTCGGTGTAGTGCTCCTCGAAGATCGCCATGGCCGTGTTCCTGCCGCTGCCTATGGCAACTGCCTTCCACTCGAAGTAGGCCCCGCTCGGATCGGTCTCGTAGAGTTCAGGTTTGTCGTTCACGCCAGCCATGAGCAAAGCCGCACCGAATGGCCTCACACCGCCGTACTGGGTGTGGGCCTGCTTGAGGTCGCATATCTTCTTCACCAGAACGGTGAGTGGAACGGGTTCGCCGTAGGTAAGCCTGTAAACCTGGGCCTCAAGCCTGGCCCTGTCAACGAGAACCCTCGCATCAGCTATTATGCCGCTCGGAGCGGCCGCAATGTGGTCGTCGATCTGGAAAATCTTCTCGTAGCTGCTCGGCTCGATGAGCTTGCTGGTTATCCTCTTCTCGACGGCGAGAACGACACCTTCCTTCCACTTGACTCCTACAGCGGTGGCTCCCCTCTTAACGGCCTCTCTTGCATAGTTTACCTGGAAGAGCCTTCCGTCAGGGCTGAAAACGGTAATGGCCCTGTCGTAACCTGCCTGCGGTGGTACAAACGCCATTTTACATCACCTCTAACGTATTATCGTCATATCTCCTACTCTCTGGCCATAATTCTCGGGCGGCATAATTAAGCTTTTCTATTCACCTCGCAAGGCGAGCATCGCCATCTTTCTGGCTATTCTCCTGGCGAACTCCAGGGGAATGAACGCTATCACAAACAGTATCGCGGCCAGAATCAGCGAGGACTCACGGCCGAGAGGTTGAAGTATCATCATGCCGAAAGCCACTACAAGAAACCCCATGCCAAGCGCGAGGAACCTCCGATAGGTTTTGTTCATTACCTCAAGGGTCTCTTCCATTCCTCCCACCGAGGGCTTTTTATTTGGAACCCGTTTTAAGTCTTTGGTGTTGCCGATGGAGTGTCCGTTCTGCAATGCAAAGCGTGAGGCGATTCTTTACGATGACGGGATCATCAGGATACTCATTGACTCATATCCGGCGAACCGGGGCCACCTGCTGGTGGTTCCTGGGAGACACGTCGAGAGCTGGGAAGAGCTGAGCGGGGAAGAAAAGGCCGCCCTGATAAGGGGCATGGAGCTGGCGATGGAGAAGCTGAGAGAGGTGTTAAAGCCGGACGGGTTCAACGTGGGGATGAACCTTGGAAAGGCCGCAGGTCAAACCGTTCCGCACATTCACCTCCACGTGATTCCCCGCTGGGAGGGGGACTGCGCTCACCCGCGGGGCGGCGTCAGGAAGGCAGTCCTTGATTTGGAGGACGAGAACCTGAGCCTGAAGGAGAGATGGGAGAAGAACAGGCTGAGCCGAGAGGAAGTGGAACGACTCAGGAAGGCATTCGGCGGCTAATCTTTCGTTGTTGGATTAAGGACTCGCTATAAACACCGCTCTTCCGGGATTAACCTTATTGTGGCTATGGAACCGGGCATTTTTACAAAAGCGCTGTTATTCTCCACTTTCAGCCCTTCTACATCACGCTCCCGGGCATCGCAAAGGAAAGCTTTTGCTACGCCGAAGCTGGGCTTTATTTTAACCGTTTTTTCTGGAACAAACGGCGCATACAGCCTAACTATTACCCCCTCCCCCCGTGAGGCTGGTTTTACCGCCACCACTTCAACATCTGGAGGGTCTACTTCCACCACCGAATCGGCGATTTTGAGCAAATCCTTCTCTTCAGCTTCCCTCCAAGGCGTGGACAAGTTCTTTGCGAGCAGGTGAATTTTGTTCTCCTTCCAGTCGCCACGTTTTGTGAAAAGGACCGCGTATTCGTACTCGTACCTCTCATGTTTGTGGGCACTGACTGGGTTTCCGGGGATGCCGAGGATCCCGAAGGCTTTTTCGCGAACGGCGCTCCTCATCGCGACAAGCTCAATTTTTCCATCGGGGCTGTAAGAGATTGCACCCGGAAAAGGCTGAAGGATAGCGATTCCGTGCCCGGTTGAGTCATCCCGTATATGGGCAAAACGGTGGAGTGGCCAGAAGGTGGGGTTGTAAATTCTCCTCCAGGGGCGATCCACGACCCCACCGGGGGCATGCATTGAAATCCTCTCCGAGGATACCGTCGTCATAAAGCGGACGATTAGGGAGTAGCCTTCCTTCATCTTCCCCTCAACGCGGAAGTAAATCAGGGGAGAATCGTTTTCCAGCCATATTCTCCCTAAAATCTCCTCGCCGTTGAGTAAAGTAGAGCTTAGGATTTCAACGGCACCATCGTGCTCAACAACCTCAACCTTTACCCTGCTGTTGCTGGCTTTCATGGACTCTTTCCATACTCCTCCGAGGAATTCGTACCCCATCCTCCACAGGCCGCCTGAATCGCGGTAGCTTACGAGGTCATTTGAGACGCCTGTTAAGAGGGGGACACCATCCTTGAACCTGAGGTCGGTGATGGCACCGCCGCGGGACTCGCCGATTTCGATTCTGTAATGGGCCGTTTCGATGAGGATTTTATCTCCATCTCTGAACCATTTTGGAGGAGATAAGCCGTTATCTTTGTGTTCTTTTTTCAGGGGCGGCGTGAGGTTCTCGATAACTTCATCGGCCGTCTTTATCGCCCGCTCAAGGCAGGGGATCTGCTCCCCCTCGACCACTCTATCCGTGGAAGTTCCGGTGATGAAATCGTGGTGGTTGGAAACCGCCGCACACCACCAGGGTTCTTCAAGCTCCTGCAGGATTCTTTTCTCTGCGCCACGGTTTTCCGGGAGAAAGGCAAGTTTTTCCGCGAGGAGGAGCTTTTCAAGGAGAAGGTAGCAGCGCTTCTTGAGCTTTGGTCTCGATGTGTAGAATCCGGTCCAGTACGGGTTGGGGTCGAGTTCCAAAACCGGGAGCCGGTCCCTGTAGTTCTCAATTAGCGCGAGGTAATCGTCAAGGCCAGCATTCACAACCCATATTCCCGTTTTGGGGTAATATTCCCTGTTATAGCGGTCGAGCAGAGAAATTAAATCCGGGATGGGTTCAACAAAATCAAAGCCTATGGGACAGAGCATGTAAGGGGTTCGGCTGAAGGGGGAAAGGGCTTTGACGTATTGGTGGATTCTCCGCGCTATGTGCCAGCCGGTTCGCAGTGAGATCGCCAGTTTCGCAAGGTAGACGCGGCTGATTCCAAGATAAGCGAGCATATCTCCCTGGCCATAGGTGAAGGCGTTCCAGTGGGCTAAGACCTCCCCTCCATTTTTATCGCGCCACACAAAGTCGAGACTCCTTTCTTTTTTGAGGAGCAGCTCTGCGCTGGAGCCTGGGCGGGGAAAGCGCCATTTTGGTTCAAGGTCGCATCCAGGGAAGTACATCCCGTCCAGGCGCGTGATTGCCGTGCGGTCAAATCCAGCGGCGTTCAGGAGTGAGGGAAGGAACGGGGACGAACCGAAGCTGTCCGGGAAATAGGCGAGTTTGGGCTCCCGGGCAATGCCGTTCGAGCGAAGCCACTCCTGTCCTATCAGCATGTCCCTCAAAATAGCTTCCACCCTCGGGAGAATCGTATCCGCCGAAGTAACGGCGCTGCTCATGAGGCGAAGGCGCCCCTCGTTAATTAGGTCCCTCGGGGCGTCCCTCTTTCCCGGGTTGTGGTCCCAGTACATCTTCAAAAAGAAGACGTTCTCAACTGAATAAACCCGCCGGGGCTCTTTCTGGAGCTCGCCTATTGCCATGTCAAGGTTTTTCTGAACGAACCTTTTGAAGTATTCCTTCGACGTGTAGAGCCAGTTTGGGTCCCAGTGGCTCGATTCAGTGAAGATCAGAACCTTCTCCGCGTCATCGGGTATACCGAGGCTCCTGCGAAGTTTCTTTTCCAAGGTCATGATTATCACTCTCACAACTCAGGAAGACCATTCAATCCCCGGCTTTTACGGATTTTCCAGGGTACTTCCTCTCGTTCTTCCTCAGCTTCCTCTCAACAGCTTCGCCGAGGTCTATGCCCAGCTCGTGGGCGAGGAGGGTTAGGTATATCACGACGTCGGCTATTTCATCCGCTATGGCTTCCTTCTTGGCCGGGTCCTTCACAGCCTCAAGTATCTCCCAATCACTTTCCCACTGGAAGTGCTCCAAAAGCTCGCCCAGCTCCACCGCGGCAGATACCGCCAGGTTCTTCGGTGTGTGATATTTCCCCCAGCCACGTGCATCGCGGAATGCCACGAGCTTCTCCTCAAGCTCTCGGAAGTCCATGCCACCACCCCGGCTTAGAAGGCGTGCGCATCGGCTTTCCTAAGAAGTTCCAGGAGCTTTAAAAACTCCTCAAGCTCCTCCCTGGAGAAGTGCCCCTCGACTTCGCTCTCGGGGTCGAGCTTGACGAGCATCTCTCTCGCCTTCATTAGGTCATTCAAATCCTCCTGGAGCTCAATCGCCCTCTGCGTGAACTCGTAGCTCGTGTGTGGGCTCTCAAAGGCCCTGTTCTGGTTCGCGATTATCGCTATCTTCAGGTTGGCTATGGTCTCATCGACCATCTCAATAAGCTCTCTGACCTTCATAATCACCACGTCATAACCTATGCACCGGGGTATTTAAGCTTCCCCAAAAGCTTTTTACACCGAAGGGGTAAAATTTTACCCGGTGGCAGAGATGGACTTCGACCTCTTCATGGAGAGGTACGGGTACAAAATCCTCTTCGGCATATTTGGGCTCGTCCTTTTAATGATACTTGGAGTTCTGGCGTTCTCTGTCTATGCAGTTCTCAAGCTCTTTGGCCTATTCGCCGGGGGGCTGCTCCTGCTGTTTGGAATCCTCTACGCCTTCACAGTAAAGAGACGCGTCATGGACGCCCAAGCGCAGGCTCACGCAAAGTACTTTTACGATGACCGGCCCAAGAGGTGAAGAAGATGGATTTGGGTCTGTTTATGGAGAGGTACGGATACAAGATCCTCACGGTGCTCTTCGCCTCCATCGTGGTCGGGATTATCAGTGTTCCGTTTCTCATTATGTTCTGGGGCTTTTCAGGCTATGCACCGGTTGCCGGTGTTATCACCGTGGTGGCGTTCACCCTCGGGGTTCTCTTCATAATGGCCCCCAAGGAATGGCGCTCGGAGACCATAACAAGAACCTGGTTCCGGACACACAACGAGGTCTACTACGAAAAGAACGAGAAAAAGAGGAAGTAGTTTTTCGAAAATTTTTCAATTTTCATTGACACTTTTCTGAAGGTAGAGTTTTAACCCCCTTCGCAAAGAAACTACGGTGGTTATCATGGAAGCGGTTAAGGCTTATCCTTCTGATTCGGTTGAGTCCAAGTCCAGAAAACGTGAAAAAAAGCTTCTCATGGGCAACGAGGCCATTGCTTATGGTGCCCTCGAAAGCGGTGTTGTCTTTGCGACAGGTTATCCGGGAACTCCATCAACTGAGGTCATCGAGACGATAGCCCATCTGAAGCCCGAGGTTTTTGCGGAGTGGGCACCCAACGAGAAAGTGGCTTTAGAGGAAGCGGCAGGCGTTGCATACACTGGCCTCCGGGCGCTAGTCACGATGAAGTGCGTGGGCCTGAACGTTGCCGCCGACCCGCTCATGAGTTTGGCGTATTCCGGTGTTGAGGGTGGCTTGGTCATCCTCGTTGCAGATGACCCCGGTCCGCACACCAGCCAGACCGAGCAGGATGACCGTTATTATGGAAAAATCTCACTCCTCCCGGTTCTTGAGCCCGCCGGTCCTCAGGAGGCCCACGATTTAATCATCTACGCCTACGAGCTGAGCGAGAAATACAAAGTCCCGGTAATCTTCAGGACGACTACCAGGGTTAACCACACCACAGCTGACGTGGAGGTCGGCGAGTTCATCGAGCTTGACAGGAAGCCAGTCTTCAAGAAAGACATAGAGCGCTATGTCAGAGCCAGCATGGAGGGCAACAGGAGGAGGCACCGCTGGCTGAACGAGACCCTCGCGAAGATAGAGGAGGAGTTCAGCTCGATGCCCTTCAACTGGGTCGAGGGCGAGGGAAGAATCGGAATCATCGTCGAGGGCGCGCCCTACAACTACGTGAGGGAAATTCTCCCGAAGATCGGCGGAGATTTCAAGGTTCTCAAGCTCTCAACTCCCCACCCGCTCCCGAGGAAGCTCGTCGTTGAGTTCCTAAAGGGAGTGGACTTCGCGATAGTGATTGAGGACGGCGCGCCCTTCCTCGAGGAGGAGGTCAAGATAGCGGCCTACGAGGCAGGATTAAGCGTCCCAGTCTACGGCAAGAGAACCGGCCACTTCCCGCTCGAGGGCGAACTGACGCCGAGCCTCGTCAGGAACGCACTCTTAAGACTTATCGGCGAGGAGGGGGAGACCTACAAGAAGCCGGAGGAAGTCAAATACGCCGAAAGCCTCGCCCCAAAGAGGCCGCCGGTGATGTGTCCCGGCTGTCCGCACAGGGGGAGCTACCGCGCCGCGCTGGACGCATTGAGAGACCTCAAGCTGGGCCGCTATTCCCTCCCGATTCACGGCGACATAGGCTGCTATGCACTGTCGCTCCTTCCGCCGCTTGAGGCGATATGGACGGAATACGTTATGGGCGCGAGCATAAGCCTTGCCAACGGCCAGAGCGTGGCGCTGAACAAGAAGGTGATAGCCACCATCGGCGACTCAACGTTCTTCCACAACGGAATCCAGCCGCTGGTCGATGCCGTCTACAAGAACCTGAACGTTCTCGTCATGATACTCGACAACAGGACGACGGCGATGACCGGCCACCAGCCCCACCCCGGGACGGGCGGAAGTGAAACCGGCAGGAAGTTCAACGAGATTGACATTGAAGCCCTCGTCAAAGCTCTCGGGGTGAAGTACGTTAAGACAGTTGACCCCTACGACCTCAAAGCAACAAGGGAAGCCATCAAGGAGGCCATGCAGGTTGAGGGGCCGGCGGTGATAATAGCCAAGCAGGAGTGCGTCATTCCGGTCATAAGGCGCGGCGAGATAGGGGAGATACCCCTGGTTATCGAGGAGAAGTGCACCGGCTGCAAGGCGTGCATACTCTTAACCGGCTGTCCGGCGCTCGTTTATGACCCGGAGACGAACAAGGTGCGCATAGATTCCCTGCTCTGCACCGGCTGCGGCGTCTGCAACCAGACGTGTCCCTTCGATGCGATAAAGTTCCCGAGCGAGCTGGACTAATACCAGCCGTAGCGCCAGCCATCTTTCCTTTCCCTTCTTGATTTTTCTATTTCGTCGGAGACCATGGCGCCGAGAAGAAGCTGATACAAAACAACGGCTCCAAATCCCCCCACGATGCCAATTACATTATCTACGGAATTGAACAACCAGATAACGAGTATCACAGGAATCGCGAGAAGTAAAGCCCCCCTGAGAACGGCCCTCCAGTTTTCTGGATCCATGTAATCTAGCCCCCCAAGATTTTCAGTAGCAAACCAGTCATGAAAGTAGTAGAAGAACTCCGTGGCTCTAATCCAGACCAAGACAACGTTCAAAAGTATCACGAAAGTATACAACAAGGGAACTTCCAGCCCAGCCATCAAAAGAAGTAATGAATAATCGGTTAAAAACTTTATATCACTCCCTCCATACCTCCAGCACCATGAAGCGCCTCACAAGGGGGTTTGGATACAGCTCCCAGCCGATCCCTTCAGTGTTTGCCTCAATTTCCCCGAAGAGGCCACCCTCGCGCGGGTCTAAGCTTTCCCCGTAAATTTTTCCGGGTCGGATTTCAACTTCCATATACCTAGGCAGGCCGACGATGGCCTTGCCGTGCTCCTTAGCGTAGTCAATCGCCCACCTGGCCGTGTAGAGGCCCGAGTAGATCTCCGCTATCCTCACTGGGACGCTGGACTTGCCGATGGCAATTATTTCAATGCCAGTCTCCTCCCAGAACTTCTTCGCCAAGGGTTGAAGGTCTTTAGCGAGGTCCTTCCACACTTCCTTGCCCCTGTCTGTTATCGTGAGTGCCTCTATCGTCGGCTCGTCGAGCTTCCGCACCTCGATTCCACCTATCGTCGAGTCGAGGTGTATCACATTGGGCTTTACCCCTCTCGCGAGTTCAACGGCCAGAAAAGCCTCCTCCCGAACGGCCTGTCTTCCGCTCATGTCGTAGTCGAAGGGATTCGCGTATCTAACCATGCTTGTCGTTGCCGTCTTATATGGCTTCTCCACAAGAACGGCCGCCGTGGCTATTAGACCTATTGGATTGTACTCCTCATCCAGCAGGGCACCACCCGTGTCAGCGGCGACTATTCTCATCGCGACCACCGTTAAGGACCAATTACCAATATAGGACGGAAGCCAACATATACAGTGGTGATAGCGTTGGATGGGTCAGGCGATATTGTTTATGAAGCTTTGGGTCATTACATAGATGACCTCTGTGGTTCGGCATTTCTGGGAACCGCTAGGGGGAAGGTCGTCCTATACAGGATGGGAACGTATCCGCTAACACCCCCAGGGGAGCCCCTACCGTTCCTCAACGTCTTCTACTCCCGTGGGATGCTTGAGATAACCGGAATATGGAACCGTGACGGCAAGAGTGGGGCGTTTCTGCTGAAGATGGTTCCCTCCGGAATAGAGGTGAGGGACGGGGACATCGTCTACATAACCTTCCACCCCTCGGAGGGCGGTATAGTGTTGGTCACCCTCTACGGGAACGGGGGGCTGGCGAAGACTCTCGAAAGCGCGGTTAGGGACTGCAGAGGGAAGAGCAGGGAAGAAGAGAAGATTATGTCCTCAATGTTGGGGGTTATATCGATTATTCCCCCACAGTGGGAAACATCACATCTCTGAGCTTTTCCACATCTTTTCCCATGGCCTTTATCGTTCCTTCATCAAAACTAGTCAGTCGGGAATATCGGACTATAACCTCGTGGATTTTCGGATGCCGGCTCTTAAGGATCCCCATCATCTCGTTCGCGGACATGAGAATCCCTGTGTCTCGGTGAACTAGATAGGCCCCAATGGTATGTAGGGCATCCATATAGGCGTTGTATGCCATTTCAAAGCGTTTTTCCTCCAGATAATACTCTGCGCGGCTTATATATGCCAGAGCTTTTTCCCTCAGAGCAGTTTCCATCCCCGACAGCACGCATGGTTTATAAGGGGAGACCTAATAAATCTGTCGAGGGATATGAAGGCGGAGAGACTCGCCTGGATCGCTGTCGTGCTCATCATAGCGTACATAACGTGGAAGGCTATCAGCCCACTGATAACGCCGATATTCTTTGGCCTGATTCTGGCCTATGCAGCCTATCCCATACAGAGGCGACTCGCTCCCAAGCTTGGTGAGATGCACTCCGCGATGCTCCTCACGGTGGGGATGCTGGGGCTCGGCGGTGTAGTAACCTTCGAGCTTCTGATGATATCCGTCCAGGTTGCGGCTTCTTTCTACCAGAGCGTCGTTGATTTCTTCCGGTGGCTCATAAGCCAGCCTCTGCCTCCAGAGGTCCTAGATTTCCTCCAGAACTTCTTCAATCAGCTCATCCCACGGTTGTCGGAGTACATATCGAAGCAGGCCTTCTCCCTTCCCATGTACCTCCTCCAGCTCGTCGTCTTCCTTTTCACATTCTACTACGCACTGTCGAACGCTCATGAGATAGCGGAAGAGATACGGCTGGCGATTCCTGATAGAAACCGCCGCCTGGGCGAGGAAATACTCGAAAGCCTCAATAAGACCCTGGGAGCGCTGGTGAGGGCCTGGCTGGTCTTAAACGTCATAAAAGGTGTTCTGATGAGCCTTGGCTTTCTCCTGTTCGGGGTCTCCGACCTCTACACAGCTATAGTGGCGGGCTTCCTGACCTTCATCTTCTCCTTTGTTCCCCTCTTTGAGGGCTGGATGATATGGCTAATCGCAGCCGCGTACTTCGCCAAGGATGCCATGTACCTCCACGCAATTGGGATAGCGATCTACGGCTTCCTCCTTGTTTCCCCGATGCCGGACTACACGATAAGGCCCATGATGGTCGCCAAAGACGCGAACCTCGACGAGACCCTCGTATTCATCGGAATGATAGGCGGAACGTGGGCCATGGGAGTGAAGGGCCTCATAATAGGTCCGATAGTGCTCAATCTTCTCCTCGTCCTCCTCAAAGAATGGAAGAGGGTGGTCTCTAAAGAACCTTCACGCCGGCATTCTCAAGCTCCTTCAAAGCCCGTTCCTCATCCTGGGGTTTGATTCCCTTCACCGCATCGCGAAGCAGGTAAACTTCGAAGCCGTGCTTTAAAGCGTCGAGGGCGGTGGCTCTAACGCAGTACTCCGTGGCGACGCCGCAGATGTAAACCTTCCTTACCCCGTTTCTCTTCAGTATCTCGGCCAGGTCCGTTCCCTCAAATCCCGAATAGGCCTCCTTATCCGGTTCCGTAGCTTTCGAGATTATCACCGCGTCGGCGGGCAGTTCAACGACGAACTCCGCCCCGGGAGTGTTTTGAACGCAGTGCTTCGGCCATATTCCTCCATGCTCCCTAAAGCTGACGTGGTTCTCGGGATGCCAGTCACGGGTGGCGACTATTAAAGCCCCCCTTTTTCTGAACTCCCTGATGTACTCGTTGCACCGGGGGATTATTTTGTCCCCCTCCGGAACCGGCAAAGCGCCCCCGGGCATGAAATCCCTCTGCATATCCACAACTATGAGCGCCTCCTCGGGCATGGCCACCACCATTAAACGTCTTAGGTTTAGGGTTTAAATCCTTGCCCACAAAGCTTAATAGAAGAGAATACCAACCAGATAACATGTCAGAGATTACTGTAAAACTTCCCCCCGGTGTCGATGAGGAACTATTCAAAAAAAAGCTCCGAAGGATTATAGAGCTTGAAGTCCTTTTAAGCGAGCTTTATGGAGTGCTCAAAGGAAAAGAATCGTGGGAAGAACTAGAGGGGGAAACTTATGACCAAGCGAGTGCTTATTGACTCAAACGTTTTTGTTGAGTACCTCAAAGGAAATCCCAAGGCTATGAAAGTTCTCTCTTCACTCCTCTCCAGCGAATACGAGATTTTTATAAACGCAATCGTCTACTCCGAGGTAGTTTTTCTCTTCATTTCAAAGACAACGGGTCTCTCGGCATTTGCCCTCAAGAAGAAACCCCCTGCGGTTGTTAATAGCGGCGTAGAAAAGGTTCTTGCCCTCCTTCAGCAATTTAAGATTGCAGAGATAAACGAGGTGGTTCTTCAGACGGCATCAGAGATAATAACAAGACATGGCCTTCTCCCAAACGACGCCATAATCCTTGCCACTGCCAAGATTTACGATATGACTCTTGCAACCCTTGATTCCGATTTTGGAGGGCCTGCCAAAGAGGAGGGTGTTCCCCTTTATTCGCCCTAAACCCCAAGCTTTTCTTTAAACCTCGACATATCCACCCCCTTGTCCATGCCGAGGAGATAGGCGAGAACCTTCTCGTCGAGGTCGCCGTAGCGCTCGCGGAGGGCTTTTATTCCCTCAAGAACCTCCTCCCGCTCCCAGCCTAGGGAATCTGCGATATGAGTCACCATCTCGTTGAAGAGGTCCTCCTCGGCCTCTTCCTCCGCGAGCAGGCTTTTGTTGACCACCAGAAGCCCATCTTTTTCCTCAAGGAGGCCCTCCTCCAGGGACTTCGCTATAAGCTCCTTCGCGGTCTTTACATCCATCAGGCGGAGGCTGAAGGCCAGTATCCCAACGAGCTCGCTCCGGGTGAACTCAACTGAACCCTTGTACTCAACCGCGCGTTTTATCGGGTGCAAGCTATCACCTAACTTTTTTAGGGTGCTGGAATAAATAAACCTTTGCATAACTCCGTTAGATGTTTAAGCACCCGCGAGAACCCTAAACGGTGATGCCGATGGAGCAGAGGACTCACAGGCTGGCCTCCAAAAGATTGGTTGGAAAGCCCGTGAAAATCGAGAAGAACTACGCGGAAGTCCTTCTGGAGACGACTGAAGAGATGGCCGTCGATGAGTACGGGCTGGTTCACGGGGGCTTCACCTTCGGCTTAGCCGACTACGCGGCAATGCTCGCTGTGAACGAGCCAACGGTCGTGCTCGGGAAGGCTGAAGTGAAGTTCCTGAAGCCAGTTAAGGTCGGTGAAAAGCTGATAGCCAAAGCAGAGGTTATAGAAGAGTCTGGAGGGGGTGTGAGGGACGGAACGTCCCCCCGGAGGAAGAAAATCGTAAATGCAGAGGTCTTCAACGAGAGGAGCGAGAAGGTCTTTGAAGGCATTTTCCACTGCTACGTCCTAGAGAAGCACGTGCTCGAATGAGCCAAAATTTTTTAAACCAAAATATCGTATTTCGATATCGGTGTTAGATATGAAGTACCGAGATTTTCTCACCCTGCACATACTCCACCACGCGAGCGAAGGGGTTACCGGCTCGTTTCTGATGAAAGAACTTGAGCGACACGGTTACCACGTCAGCCCTGGAACCATATATCCCCTCCTCCACGCCCTTGAGAAGGAAGGCCTCCTTAAGAGCCACTGGGAGGTCCGGGGCGGGAGACGGGTTAGGGTCTACGAGATAACGAAAATCGGCCGGAAAACCCTAGACGAGGGCAGGGAAAGGTTGAAGGAGCTCTGCACGGAACTGCTGGGGGAATAAGGGATGGAGGAAAGGGAGAAGAAGATATTCGGAATAAGCTGGAACGTCTTCTTACTTGGAATCGTCAGCTTCCTCAACGACATGAGCAGCGAGATGATAATGCCGATAATGCCGAGCTACCTGATGGAGGTCCTCGGTACCGGGAAGTTGCTCGGCGGTTCCGTTATGGGCGCGATAGAGAGCATGAGCTCGCTGTTCAAGGTTGCCTTTGGCTACGTGAGCGACCGCTTTAGAAAGAGAAAGGCCTTTGTCTTCGCCGGTTACGCCCTCTCAACCCTCGCCAAAGGAGCCTTAGCTTTCACCCGCTACTGGTGGGACTTCCTCCTCTTGCGCGCGGTGGACAGGATAGGAAAGGGGGTAAGAACAGCCCCCAGAGATGCACTTATAGCGGAATCGAGCGAAAAAGGGAAGACCGGAAAGTCCTTCGGCTTCCACAGGATGATGGACACCCTCGGAGCCGTCGCCGGACCGCTCGTTGCAATCGGCCTGATAGAGCTTCTCAAAAGCCTGCCAGCTGAAACGGCCTACCGCTACATCTTCCTGCTCTCCGCGGTTCCTGGCGCGATATCGCTCCTCGTGATAATCCTCCTAGTGAAGGACCGGGGAGGTGAAGTCAAGAAGAAGATAAAGGGCATATCCACGCTGAGGAACAGGAACCTGCAGCTCTTCCTCGCGGTGGTGGCTATAGGTGCACTCGGAAGGTACAGCTACGCCTTCACGATGTGGAAAGCTCAAGAGCTCGGCTACTCCGTGGTTCAGAGCATGGCATTCTACGCACTCTTCAACCTCATCTACGCCCTCTCGGCCTATCCCCTTGGAACCTACTCCGATACCTTCGGAAAGAAGAGGATGATAACCCTGGGCTTCGGCGTTGCGGCTTTGGCGGCTCTGGCTTTCGCCTACGCGAGGGACTTCTACACGCTCATAGCGGCTTTCGTGCTCTATGGAATCTACATCGCCATCGAGGACACGGTCCCAAGGGCGTACATGGCGGACCTGGCGAGGGAATACGAGAAGGGCACGATAATCGGGGCATACCACACGGTCTTCGGAATCTTTGTCCTTCCGGCGTCAGTGATAGCGGGCTGGCTCTGGGGGAGCTACTCACTGGCCTACGCCTTCACCTTCGCAGCTCTGATGAACTTCGTTGCCATGCTCCTAATGGCCTTCGTGAGGGAGTGACCTCTCTCTCAAATTTTTGAGAGAAAAGGTAAGGGCAGACTGAAGATCATGCGCCCATCTTCTCAAGCTCTTTCTTTCCAATGAGCAGGGGTCTCTCAGCCTCAATGACGTAGCTGAGCTCCCACCTAACTTCGCCCTTGTTCATCGCCTTTGCGTAGCGCTCGGCGATTTCCTCCGCCTCCTCAAGTGAGGAAGCCTCGACGATCCTCCTGACGTACCATTTCATGTCACCAAAGCGAAGCTTGAACTCCGCCATGTACATGGGCATCACCGTAGGGGATTGGAAAGGAAGTATAAAAACCTAAGGCTCCATCGCCCGGTAGATTCCTCCCTCCTCCCTAGCTTCGAAGATTTTCCCGCCTTCCTTCGTCTTCAGTTCGACGATCACGGCTGATGGCCTTTTCTCAACTTCCTCCTCAACCTTCCGAGTGCTGAGGACCTGAATGAATGCATCCCCAAGGCGCTCGAACTCGAAAACAAGGACATCATCTTCCCAGCGATAACTGCGGTAAGAAACGCCGCCCATTCTGAAGGTAACCTCAAGAACTATTCTCATCAACATTCCTCCCTTTTTATTTTCAAGAACCTTATCCATAATCCTTTAAAAAGTCATCTCTAGAATTTTGTCAAATTGATGAAGGATAATTCAAAAATTATTTATAGAAAAATTGCATAGTATAGCAAGGTAAAATTATCGCCTCTGGGGAAGTTTCTACTTGTTTTGTTAAGTTCCTCAGAGAAACAAAACTTCTTCAATAATCTAAAAAGGTCTGAGAGGGGAATGAGATGAGATTGGAAAAGGTTGTTTCCCTTCTCATTCTTCTATTATTGATTATTTCAGCCTTGGGAATCCCAAGATATGCCCGCGCTGGTGCTGTGCCCGTTGTGAGAAACCTAAACACGGGAGAACTCTTCTCTAAGATACAAGAGGCCATAGATGATCCGGATACAAAAGCCGGGCATGTGCTCCTTCTGGATCCTGGATACTACAGGGAAAGTGTCAATGTGACAAAGCCCTTAGTGATAAGCTCCGCCTCAGGTAACCCAGAGGATGTCGTTGTAGAAACTCCTGAACCGGGGATGCCCGTTTTCAGGATTAGAAGCGACGGGGTGGTCATTAAAGCGCTAACAATAACCGGGGTCAAGAAAGAGGGCATTTATGCTGTGGTCATAGAGAAGGGCACCTCAGGATGCAAGATATTGGGAAACAGAATTGTCTCCGACTATGGGGGAGTCTATATTGGAGAGAAGGGAACTGGGCATGAAGTTTCCCTTAATCACTTTGAGAGCGTTGCTATTCCGGTGATGATTTACAGGGCATCGAATGTCAGAGTTTTGTTCAACGAGATGAATGGTCCGGAAAGGGGAGTGTTTTTGAACTCTGCATCCAGGAACATTGTTTCCAACAACACAATTATATCACCAATATACACAGGCATCCTGCTGAAAGACGCCTCAAACTTCAATGTACTTCCCAATAACACACTGAAGGATGGAAGAGAAATTGGCATTGCAATCCAGTCAAGCGATGGAAATGTACTCGAGGACAGCGTTATCTCTGAAAACGGAAGGGGAATTATGATTATAGGTTCGAGCTCGAACAACACTGTAAAGGACAACATCATCACGGATAATGGTGTTGGTATATACATTGCAGACACATCCGGAAATCTCATCTACAATAACTACCTCTCTAACGTCCAGAACGCTATCGATCTTGGTAAAAATTACTGGAACACAACCAAAAAGAGTGGAAGAAACATAGTTGGAGGGTATTACATAGGGGGCAACTACTGGAGCGACTATTACGGCAAAGACACCGATGGAGATGGTATCGGAAATACAGATGTGCCTCACACGTCCAGAGGAAACCTGAAGAATGGAGACTGGCTTCCCTTGGTTCTTCCAAAGCCTGCCAGCGGTCCTGATTTAAGGGTAACTGACATCTGGAGAGAGGGTAGCCGAGTGTACTTCCAGGTAATAAACTCCGGAGACGAGGCATCAGGGAAGTTCAGAGTGGCTCTGATGATAAACGGCGAGCCCGTGAAGGAAACGTCCTTTGAGAGGCTAAAACCTGGAGAGAGAGAAGAGAGCAGCTTTGAACTTTCGGAATGTCTATGGCTGACGTTTACGATAGGGATATGGGCCGATTCAGGAGACGATATTAGGGAGATCCAAGAGAACAACAACATCAGAGAGGAAGAATGGAAGTGCGACGAGGAGGCACCGAGAATATTGAGCGTAGAGGTGGAGGACGTTGGAGAGGATTACGCGGATATTAGAGTAACTACAAACGAACCAGTAAAGGTGGAGCTCAGGTATGGGAGAAACAGCCTAAGCTTAGAGGGTATGGTAAGGGTCAGTACTCCATCAGCGGAGCATCTTATCAGAGTGGAAGGACTCACCCCTTCGGCTCTATATCGCTACGTGGTCACAGTCACGGACGAAAGCGGCAACACAGCAATAAGTGCAGAGATGTTCTTTGAGACGAAATCTGTTCCAGACGGACAGAAGCCTGATGTTGGAGACGTTCTGGTTATAGGCTCGGGCAACTACTATGAAATTAGAGTTCCGGTTAATGATGAGAGTGGCATCTCACGGGTAGAGTTTTACTTGGACGGGAAACTGATTGGAATTGACTACGGCCCCGAAAACTTGGCGGTTGCCTCTTTTAACCCAAGGACACTGGGGATGAGCGGTCCGTCCTTCTTCCGAGACCACGAGATAACGGTAAAGGTCTGTGACATGACCGGTGTCTGTGAAATCGGTGGCGAACTGTGGAGACCGGAGTATGAGGTTCACAGTGCAGAGGTTAGGATAACCTCGCCCCCGGACCGTTACTCACTAAAGGCTGGGCGGGATGGAGTGCCTTCAGGAACCACATTAGATATAGAGGTGTACGCCGCCGAGTACGAGCTCGCGATAAGGGACTGTCCGGGCTCAGAGCTGGGACAGTTGGCGTGCATGAACAACCCCTCAGAGCTTATCCCTCACGCCATCGGAGAGGTCACCCTTTACATCTGGGGCCCCGGGGACTACAATGTTTCCGAGACATTTAGGCCAAGAACTGACGATGACCTAAGCTTCTCCTACAGCTGGGACATGAGCGGCCTGCCCGTTGGCTTATACCTGATAGCTGCAGTGGCAAATTCAACCGATGGATGTGTCCACTATTCGAGGGCGGTAACAGTAGAAGTGCAGGAGATGGAAGAGGACTACTCTCTCGACATAAGAACAGTGCGCCATGGAAATTACTTCAACGTTACCCTCAGGGTTCATAACACAGGGGATGTTCCAATCGATCTGAAACGGATAACACAACGCCTCAAAGGATTCCAGCCCGTTGAGAGCGACGGCAGTAATTACAACATGGAATCACTTTTTGACTCTGAAACGGAAGTAGCCACGGTTTACTTAGACTTTGATTCGGTAACACTCCAACCCGAAGAACGTCTTGAGGTGAGCTATCTTGCGGTTCCTGTCATGTATCCCCATCCAATATATGTGTGTATGGGATGCGGAGGAATAACCGTCGAGACCGAGTCCAGCATGAAAAGGTTCTACAGGGGATATTATGCCACGGTTCTTGAGAACGGAGTCTGGAGAGTTGAGGATATAGCAGAGGCACGGAGAAACGCAATTAGGGAGAGTGACTACCTGATAGTTACTGACCCCTCAAACCTATACGTCCTGAACAACGAAGAAAGCGTTCACAACCTGCTATCAGCAATGGCGGAGCTCGCGGTGTACAGGAATGGCATCATTGGATACGTGGATTTCAGCGGATCGATAAGGATGAGAGACCGAAATCCCCGTCTCGTTTCCACAGGAGACACCAATGGGGATGGAAGTAGGGAAGTTGTGGCCTACTATGCCAAGATAGTTAGGGACGGTAGTCCTTTCAACATTACGTACGGAATGAGGACTTATGAGCCCATCCAGAAGTTCGGACCCTCACTACTAAATATCGGGCCGGCAAAGAGTATGGCGCTCGTGGATTTCGATAAAGATGGCAAGGATGAAGTCATTTTAGTCTTTGAAAACAGGACGGTAGCCATCTATGGAAGGAATACGATTACAGATAAAAGAGGGAATCCACGGGAGGAGTACGTAAAGGAGTTCGAGCTCTCTGGCATACCGCCTGTAGAAAAATGTCTCGACTGCGGTTTTCCATATGCGGGCGTTCTGGAGGAGTACGACTATCCAGTGTGCCTGTATCCCACGAATGGTGGCATTATGGAATTTGGCTACAACCCGGTTTCAGGTGAAATGGGGTGGACCATACATCCCCTACCCATTCCGAGAGACAGCATTCTCTTTATGGGCGAGGCTTATCCTGGAGAACCAGAAGAGGTAATAATCCTAAGGCCAAACGGCACGCTGGAGTTCTACGAGCTCACTGTAGGAGGGGAAATTAACCTTCTCGGGAGCGTCCAGACATCCTACCAGCAGGGAGACGATGTCGACTGGGGAGATGTGGATGGGGACGGCATCGGGGAGCTGGTGGTCTTCAAGAAAGGCACCGGCACCGTGGAATTGTACGACACCAATGGGCTTAGAGAGACTCACCTATTTTTCTATTCCGGCAAAGCAATGCTTGAAGACATCATAGGGGGTTCTGAAGATGAGGTTGTAGTGACCAACGGCGAGAACTTTGAGTTCCTCACCTGGAATGAGCTCAAGGAAGGTAGCGTTTTCTCAACAACGCTGATAAAGCGCTGGGGCCAGATGATGAAGCCCGGCTGGCTCTCTAAAGGATATCTCCTCATAGTTGGAGAGACAGAAATAGTCCCTGCCCAACAGATGAGCTTTGATCCCCTGTGGCTGGAGGGAGGAGATGTCATGCATGTCAGAGTGACAGACCTCCCGTACGCAAACACTGAAGGTGATGTCCTTGATCCAGAGCTCATGGTTGGAAGGATAGTTGGGGACACAGCGAGTGACCTTGAGATAGCTATAAGGAATGCTATAAGACACTTGAGGGGAGAATGTTCCTTTGACCGCTCCCACGCACTTATACTTTCCGGATGGTCTGAGTGCAGAGGTGGAGGCTGTGCTGACCAAGATTTTGGAGAACGCAGCAGGTCGGTCAAGAGAGCCCTGGAGAGGCAGGGTACGGCGGTGACCCTTATCTACACCACAGACTACCCGGACGTGAAAGAGGGGGACAGAATAGTTGTGAACGGCAGAAGACTAGCAGTTGAGGCGTTCTTTAACAACACCCCCGAAAAGGACATAATCCACTTTGAGGGCCACGGGAATACCAATGTTATCGATGATATATACGCGAGCGATGTGAGCAGCAGGAGGAATCCCTTTGGAAACACATGCCCCCTCGTCTATGCCGAATCCTGTCTGACAGGGGATTACACGAAGGGAAAGAGCATGGCGGAAGCCTTCTTGCAGGCGGGGGCTGTAGTATATCTCGGGTCGACAGAAAGCACGTACTCCGCCCCATGGACGGCAAGGGCAAAGAGGCTCTACAACCGCTGGGAATCAGGAATGTCCATTGGGGAGGCGCTCAGGAAGCTCAAGAGAGACATGGGGATAGGTATGGCCTGGGAGCTCGAGGACGATATGGATATGCTGTGGGTCATCTCCATGCACCTCTACGGCGATCCTAAGCTCGGTCTTGGGATTGGCACGCCCTCGGGGGAGCCGGAAGGAACCCCGCAAAGTCTCGAACTGGATACTCCAACTTACAGCATTCAAAAAACCGACGAGGGTTCTCTTATAGAACTCGAAGACGGAGGCGTTCTTCTCTTGCCGGGACAATCTCCCATTCCGTACTACACATACAGTATCCGGATTCCGAAGGGTACGCGCGTCCAAAACGTCGAACTCACAGAAAGGGAAGTTCTGGAGACTATGGACATAGAAATGGCCCCATTCAGGGTAGGGAAACTAGGTGAAGAAAAGGAGAACTGGACTGTGGTCAACTTCACCTTCATACCCTACCAGTGGCGGGTTATCGAGAACTTCGACGGAAGCAGCACACTCTTCATAAGGATCTTCCCGGTGGAATACAACAACCTCACGAAGAAGGCAGTCGTTTATGGACGCCATAAGTTCAGCATAAGTTACGTGAAAACAAGCGTCGAAATATCGAGGGCGAGGCTCGATAAAAGTGGTTATCATATTGGAGAACGGGTCAGGGTAGCGGGGATAGTAACCAGCGAAGGAGAAAAGGCTGACGTTGTTCTGACAGCTGTCCTCAGGAATGGAGCCAACGGAAAAGCTGTTAGAGGACTCAAGCCCATCCTCCTTAATGACCTCACTGGAGTAGGACGATTCTCATTTGAGTTTTCAACGGAAAACCTGAGAGCAGGGAACTACTACGTTGAACTTCTTGCTAATGATATGGATGGCAACCTGCTCGACAGAAAGCTCCTGCACTTCCAGCTTGGCATCAGACACGTGGAGAATGTTCTGACCGTCCCAGAAACTCCCACTCCCGGGAAGGAATTTACCGCAGTTTTGAGGGTCATCAACACTGGAGACCTGCCCGTAAAGGGTGAAGTTCATCTAACATCAGGAGGAAAAGAAATAATCAAGAACGTAACTCTCAATCCAAAGGAAGACGTCACAATTGAGGGAACTTTTCATGCTGGAAAATCTGGGGCGGAGGTTAAAGGTTATGTCCTCTACGATGGAAAAATGAGCAAGCCCGCTGTGCTGAGGTTCTCCTTTGCTTCACCACCGAAGGCAAGATTTGCACATTCCCCTGAAAATCCAAATGTAGGCACGGAAGTTAGGTTCATGGATATGTCCTCAGATTCCGACGGGGAAATAGTCTCATGGGAGTGGGACTTCGGAGACGGGTACATATCAAGGAAAAGAAATCCAACCCACAAATATCAGAACGCAGGGACCTACATCGTCCGGCTCAAAGTTGTTGACTCGGACGGACTGAGCTCGGAAACTAAGATGATGATTACGGTGAAAGCCAAAGAACCCGAATCTGAGGAGAAACCCACCTTTACATCCCCATCTGAAACAACGACCAGCAGCCCAGAGGAAACTGAGAAGATCCCAACAGGAGCTCCTGAAGAAGGAAAGATATGTGGAACTGGAATGCTGTTGCTTATTCTCCTCGCATGCCTGGGCCTGAGAGGAAAGGGGTAGCATCACCCCGCTTTTTTCAATTTTAGCACCTGCTTTGCAAACTCCTCCAAAACCTCCTTGCGCATGCCCTCGAAGAACTTTATCGAGCCAGCGTAGCTGTGGCCGCCGCCCTCTATGCCGGCGCTCGGCAGGGCCTCCTGGAGCTTCGGGATTATCTCGTTGAGGTCGAAGCCGTAAGCTGCCATGCCGTCGGCGGCTCTCACAACTGCGAAGTCCGGGCCGTAAGCTAAAGTCAGTATCGGCGCGTCCTCGCCGTACTTCTCCTTGAAGTGGTCGTGTATCAGGCCGGAGAGCTTGCCGGGGCTTGGATAGGAGAACTTCGGGGCAAAGAGCTCGATGTCTATCGTGTTGAACCTTATGCCGTTGGGCAGGACTACGCTCTTGACGTGGGGCAGTGAGGCCTTTAGAGCCTTCTCCTGCTTCTCCTTTACCTCTGGATATATCGCATTGATGAGCTCCCTGTGTCTCTGGAGGTTGCCGGTGAGGAGAAGTATTTCGTCTATTACGCCGTGACCATCCATGAACTTCCAGTAGAAGGCCTCGTGGTCTATCACCTCGGCTATCTTCTTGAGATCCTCCTCGTTGAGGCCCTTCGCTTTCTTCGCTATCTCAAGGTACCTGTAGAACTCCGGGGCCTTGCTTCTGTCGCCCGTTCCGGCTATGGCCGGCAGGTGCTTTATCCTGTCCTCAACCTCAGGGTTGATGAAGCGCGCCACCTCCGTTGCCAGCATTCCCGCGGTTAGCTCGTAGTAGCCGCGCTTTATATGGTGGGGATTGACGTGGACGTCAACGTAGTCGTCCACCTTTGCCCTGTCCTCGCTCACCCATTCACGCGGGTCATGGTGGTCTATCACGACTATGGGCACGCCGTAGGCCCTTATACGCCTGTACGCCGGAATATCCTCGCTCGTTCCGCCGTTGTCAACTATGACCAAAAGTGGAAGAGGGTCGCCAAACTTCTCGTGATCCTCGACCATGAAGATAATGTCCTTGAGCACATCCTCCAGCTCGTAGAAGGGCGCCCTGCTCGGCCTTCTCTTGAAGAGCTTCCATCTGGCCCCCGAATCCGGAGAGACTTCCTCGATGAGCGGGACTATCGCGTACTCAAGCGCCAGACCGGAGGTATAGCCGTCGGCATCTGCGTGGTGCCTCAGGAGGATGGGCCTGCCCTCGTATATCGCCCTGCGTATCATGAATGCCGCCTTCATTATCTTGGGCTTGAGCTTCTCCAAAACCTCGCTCTCCACCAGGAAGCCGACGTCCTGTGGCTGGGCGCGCCTGTCAAGCTCCTCCTCTATACGCCTCTTCACCTCCGCCGCCTCGGGCCCCCACAGCCTGGCCATGTCGCTGACCTCAATCTGTATCTCGCCCGAGTGGAAGGCGACCTTGCCTATTACCTCGACGACGTCACCCACGTTGATATTGGGATATGCCCTGACGCCGGGGGCCTCAAAGGCGGCGGCCCACGTTATTCCGGTTCCATCCGTTATCGTGAAGACCGTTGGACCGCCGGTCACCTGTATCTGGGTCACCTTACCGCGAAGCCTGACCGTCTGACCGGCCATATCCTTGCTCAGCTCGCCGATGAGCGTCACCGGGAGCTCCTTCCGGACGGTTACGGTCTTGTAGTGTTTGAGTGCCGACTCGATGAAGTCCACCTCGCCCTTGTCGGGCCTGACGTCGAGAACCTGGACGAGGATTTCTTCGCCTGGCTTGTACTCCCTGCCGCCGAGGAGATCCTTCCTGCGTATCAACCCTCTAACGTGCGGGTTGAGTCTGACGAAGACGCCGAAGCGCTCCACTCGGTCTATGATCCCCTTGTAGATGTTCCCAACTTCTATGTCCTCGACGTCGCAGGTCTTGTCGAGAACGTAGACGACCTTGTACTTGCGCATACAGTCCGGACAGACCCAGGTGGTCTCCATACCCGGTTCCCAGGGTTCTTTCACCTTGCCGCAGATGTCACAGGCCAGAACGCGGCCGGTCCCACCGCAGGTCGGGCAGGTATCGTAAACCGGCACTACACCCTTGCCGTGGCACTCCGGACAGGGTATCTCGTCAACCTCATCCTCGACTCCTATGTAATCGAGGTTTCTGTACCCTTTGAGCTTGTCTCCTATCTTGAAGTCGGCAGGAACGTAGCCCCAGCCCTCACAAACGGGGCACTCCTTCTCGCCAACCTTAACCTTCCCGGTTCCGTGGCACTCGGGACAGTCCTTAACCACCATGAGCATCACCCTAGAAATCTCTCGTCTGAGAGACCTAGGCCTGCTCCGGCTTATAACCTTTTGTCTCCGCCTTACCGAAGAAGCCCCAGAAGGCCACCATGGAGAGGCCATACAGGAGGGCAGTTATCAGGAACGGCCAGGTGAGGGAGAAATCAAAGAGCCTGCCGCCCAGGTACTGTCCCACCCCAAATGTAGCCGTCCATGAGAGGTTGTTGAGGGCCATGACCGTTGAGCGCTCCTCTTTCTTGAAAAAGCCTACCATAAAGGAGTTCCAGATGGGATTGACTATGTTCATCAGAACCGTCCTGACGGTGTAAATCACCGCGGCTATGGGGAAGGTTGGGGAGAGAGGCATCGCCGCTATAAGGACACTGGCACTCCCGTTGAAGGATACTATGGTCTTAACACTGCCGAACCTGTCGGCTATCATAGGGAGCAGGAAGGTCCCCAGGCCCATGATGAACTGCTGAAAGGCGAACAGCCATCCGATGCTCTCCAGACCGGTTCCAAAGCGCTGGCTGAACCAGAGCCCCATGTAGGGTATCGTCACCCCCGCGCCCAGGCCGATGAGTGCACTGGGGAGAGCAAAGCGCCCTATGCGGACGAGGAGGGTTTTGCTGAGCTTGAGCCTCTTCTCAGTCTCAGCCAGAACGGACCTGACGAACAGCACTAATGCAAACCTTATGGGGATTATCACAAGAACCAAAGCGAAAACTTCTCTGTACGAAAGATATCGAGGCATGAAACCAGCCAGGATCAGACCAACGGCTGAACCAATCGTTCCCATTGCTGAAGAGAGGCTAAAGAGGTAGTGCCTTTTTTCATCACTCACCTCGCCGCTCAGCAGTGCCATATATGATGGCCCCTCAAAGGCCATCCCCGTTCCCACAAGAACGCTACCGAGCGTCAGAAGGGCTATAGTGGGGTATGCCACCTGGATCAGTCTCCCGAGAAACATCAGGGAAACGCCCATGAGAACCGCCCTTTTGTAGCCCATTTTCGTACCGAGGGGACCGGAAAACAACAGAACTGCAGCCTGAGCCATTGTTGACACGGAGAAGACTATCCCTATGTCGGTGTAGCTGAAGCCGAGGGATTTCAGGTAAAACGGGAGGATGAACCACGCAATGTTGCCCCCAAGCCAGGAGATGAAAGAGTAACCCACGAGCAGCCATGCGTCCTTACTGAATCCCCTGTAGTTCTGCAACGACATGAACGTTCAGACCGCTGTCGAGTATATAAACTTACCCCTCACACAACCGAAAAGTTTATTAAAAAAACGGGCAATTACTCAGCGTTTAAATCAAAAATACAGCTTATTCCTGGCTCAAATTTAAGAGCGTAAAATCGGGAAAACGAGATAAAATAAGGCATGGATTTTCTTTTCACAGGCTCTTCATGAACTTCTCCACTGCGAGCCTTGTCTCGGCGTACGTCTTTCCTGCGAGGATGATAACCTTGTAGTTCCCGTTGTTCGGATTGGGGAGCTCCTTTATAATGTAGCCCTTCTGGTTAATCTCGTCCTTGATCGCGTTGACCGTGTCCTTGCCATAGGCCTGCTCCAGCAGTTCCCACGCTTTATTGCTGACCCAGCCGCCGACGATGATGACGTTCTTGTCAGCTGGGAAGTCCTTGAGCTGAGTGTCCTCGACTATGAAGTCGTAGACGTCATCGGTGGCCTCGATCTTTGGCGCGGTTATGGAGACTTTCTTTGTAACAGAGGCAACGCGGACGAAGCGGTAGCCCTCCACACCGGCTATCTCACCGTCGTTGTTCTTTGTGAAGGTCGGTGTTATCTCCAGGCCCCAGTCGGTGGGCAGTTTTAAGGAGGAGCCCTCGCCGATGAAAACCCTCTTGAAGCCCGCACTCTCGTTGACGTGGAGGTAGAGTATGTAAAGGTTGTTGTCAGGATCAATATCCCAGACCCACTGGCCATTGTATACATCCCCGTCCTGGTACTGTCTGACCTTCTCATAGTACCAGTAGTCATAGATGACACTCTTTGTGCCGCCCACACCTATAAAGAAGCTGGTTGGTGTAAAGACAAATAGATTCCTAACACCACTTTCGAGAAGTTCGTTTATCCTGCTCTCGGGATAGGTGCTGAATGGCTCAAAGTCCTCGTTTCCTTCAGCATCGACGTACATCAGGTAGTAATAGTCCTTTTCCATGGTCTTTTGCTTTAGAAGGCCGCTTGGATATGTAAGGTCGATGAGCATCTCTTCCTGGTTAACGTTTATGTCCACGAACTTTATGCTCCACTCTCCAACACTAAGGGTATCCCCGAGGGAACTCGAAATCCCCGTCATCTCCAAGTATGAATAAAAGTACATCGTGTCCTTCCCATCAACCGTTGTTGAGATGACCTTGTAATCCCCGCCGATGTTGAGTGGGGTGGTGTTCTCGTTGAAGATTATCTCCACGCTCCTGTCTGTAAACTCGGCGGCTTTTTTAGTGGAGTTAAACCCGATCCTCGAGAAGTCTACTTGGATGACTATGCCATGCCCCACCGGCTCGTCGCTGACGTTAACACCGACGTCGGGCATGTCGGTGGGGTTGAGCTTGTAGGTCTGGTTTTCATCGGGAATGAGCACGCTGTGGTACTCAACCGGCACGGAAACAGTTTTCGTGTACGTACCCTGAGAAACCCCCTGGAGAACCAGGAATGCACCGAGCCTCGAACCCGTTATGGCATCCTCACCTATGTGAAGCGGCACGCCGTTAACTATCTTAGTTGTTGGAAGGACTATCACTGTGTTCGAGGAATTGATGCCAGTAACCGCTGCGTTAATCGGCGTAAGGAGCAGGCCCAGAACCACCAGGCCCATAAACAGAACCAAAGCCCTTTTCATCGTCTATCACCGATTTAAAGTGCATCTCAACCTTTATAACCTTTCCCCGAAAGTTACTTCTGCGATGATGAGTGAATCCAATGCTGACCGGATGATGAACCCCGAACCTGAGCACCGGGTTGAAAACGAAAGGCGAACCGGGATGGAAGAGAAGCTGAAAGAGATATACGAGAGTATAGAAGAGCTGCGGAAAGAGAGCAGGGCCAGGAAAACCCCCGACAAACTCGGCTGGGATGACATAGCCCAGGAAATCATTGGAGCGGTCACCTTCGCCCTTCCATTTCTCTTCACGGAGGAGCTGTGGGAGATAGCCAAGGACATCTCAGTTGAACGTTCAATCGCGGTACTCCTCATGACGTTAGGGGTTGCGTACCTGTTCATAACCAAATCCAGGATAGGGAACCTAAAGAGGGAGGAGCTCTTCCATATCCCGAAGAGACTCCTGACAGTAACTGCTATAGCCTACCTAATATCGGCCGTTCTGATATACGTGTACGGAATCAACAGCCTGGCCGACTTCACACCCGGCCAGTACGTCAACGCGACCATACTTATAAGCACGTTCGCGGTGATAGGTGCCATAACCGTTGACATGGTGAAGTGAATGAAGCTCATAACTGGAAACCGCTTCGAGGCCTTCGCCGACGAGAAGGCCATCCTATTTCCCGAATACAGGAAAAACCGAGATGAACTCATCGATTTCGTGGATTCCCTAAGGGGGGAGGAGACCGTCGTTACGGCGAGCCTTGAGCTTATCGACTTGATAACCTGGAAGTTCAGGCGGGGCGAGGAGAACGTCCTGATATATTCCGACACGGGGAAGAGCCTCACCCTCAAGGAGACCTATGAGCTGAGGAAGTACCTCGACTTCGATGTGAGGGGGAACTTTTCAGGGGAAGAAGCAAGGACAAGCGTCCTCTTCGTCGAGGGGAAAACCGACGCCAAATTCTTCAAGGCAGTCTTCAAGAAGCTCTTTGAGTTCAAGGAGAGTAGGAAGGCACCTTACAGCCTGAGGTTTATAGAGAGGGTCTTTGAGCGCGACAACTTCGACCTGCTGAAGCGGGAGGATGGCTATTACCTAGCAATAATTCCGAGCGAAGGAAACTCCGGCGTCATAAGGAACCTCGGGAACTTCATTAAAGCCATGGATGTATTCGACTTCACCGTTGAGAGGATCGGAGTGGCTATCGACGTCGATGAGGGCAGAGAGATTGCTCTGGCCTCGATAGCCGGAAAGCTCTCGGGTTTTAAACACAGGAGAACATCCGTTGGCTACATCGTGGGGAAAACCGAGGTGGTTCCTCTGATAATCGGCCTGCCCTTCGAGGACGAGACAATAGAGTGGAAGAAGCCCACGGTTGAAGACCTCATGCTCCACCTCATAACGAGGGAGGGACTTCTTGAGAGGATAAAGCCGGGACTTAAAGCCCTGAACGAAAGCCTTGGGAGAAAGCTCAAGCCCAAGGAGGTTATGTACTTAGCCTTGAGTGCCTACGGCCACTGGGGCAATCTGGAGGGCTTCTACGAGCTCTTCGTCATGCGTTCCAGGTTCAGGAATCTAAAAACGGTTCTCAGGGAGGCGGGCCTCATGAAGGGCCTCATTTATCTCGCGGGCAGGGAGAATGACCGTTGAGTTTTTATCCTCCGAAGGGAATCCAAACCGGTGATGAGCATGAAGCTCGTTTCATTCGACGTCTGGAACACGCTGTTGGACATCAACGTCATGCTGGATTCTATGGCCGTTGAGCTCTCCAAGCTGATGGGAGCGTGCATAATAGACGTCGTCGAGGGAATGATGCTCACCCGTGAGAGGATAAAGCGAATACGCGCGAAAACCGCAGGAAATCCGGCCAGGGCACTCGAAGAGAGCCAGGAGATGCTGGCGGAACTTTTGGGGATAGATGTGGAACTCGTCAAGAGGGCTGGAGCGAGGGCCCTTCTGAGAGTCGATGAGGGGATAGTCCTCCCCGGGGCAAAGGAAGCCCTTGAAGGCGTTAAGAGAAAGGGCCTGAAGGTCACCCTCACAGGAAACGTGATGTTCTGGCCCGGCTCCTACACGAGGCTTTTGCTCGAAAGGTTCGGGCTTACAGACTACATTGACAAAACCTTCTTCGCCGACGAGGTCTTAGCTTACAAGCCGATGCCGGAGATGTTCGAGAAGCTGCTCAGGGTTTTCAATGTTTCTCCGGACGAGGCAATCCACATAGGCGATACCTATGCGGAGGACTTCGAGGGTGCTTTAAGGGCCGGTCTCTGGGCGGTCTGGATAAACCCCGAAGCCGAGGAAATAAGGAAGATCCACGAGAGGGGCTTTGAGGTGCCAAACGTTGAGGGGATTTTAGAGGTGCTGGAGATGATAGAAGCGGGAAGTATTTAAGGTTGGTAGGAAAAGTATGATTGGTGAGATCATGAGCGAGGTAGTTGAAAGGTTGGAGCGCATTGAGCGACTACTTGTAACGCTAAACGCCAAGATAGACAACTTTCTTGGCTATGAAGATCTGACGGAAAAAGAAAGAGACGAACTCAAAAAAATGCGCGAGGAAGTCAAGGGAGGAGAGTTCGTTCGCTTTGAGGAGCTTTTTGAGGAGTGAAATATGTACGAGGTAGTCTTTACCAAGAAAGCCGCCAAGCAGGTAAGGTCATTACAACCTGCCCATAAAAGAAAGCTGAAGGAGATAATCCTCCGGTTGTCTGAAAACCCTTTCTCATACCCCTATAAGAAGATTCGAGGAGAAGAGCATACCTACAGAATCCGGGTGGGTTCGTTCAGAATTCTTTACGAGGTCGACGATGAGAACTTCAGGGTCACAATCTTCAAGATTGAGAGAAGGGAGCGAGCCTACCGTTAGCTCCGATGGGTTTGGCTACATACTCGGGGTTTCCACTATTCCGCACAAAGGAGCATCTTCATTGCGATGAAGCACCACCGAAAACCCAATTAACCTATAGGCTCATTCCTTAAACGATGGGTATGAGCGAGGCGATTCAGAACGTTAACTCAATTCTCCAAAGGATCAATGAGATGGAGAATGAGCTGGAGAGGTTGAAGATTGAAGTCCTGAAGATGAAGGCCGAAAGCCTTCCGGTGGAAGAGGTTGACGAAGAAACCCTGAAGGAGCTCGAAAAGAGGTTCGAGGAGTATAAGAGCGGGAAAGCTGGGGTAGTTAGTGGGGATGATGCCATTAAGATACTCTCGGAGATGCTGGAAGATTAACGCTTATATGCCATCTCTTGGCTCTATTTCGGCTAGATAAATAACCTTATTCTCCCAATCAACCCCATAAAGGACCCTGTAATCTCCAAGTCTCAACGCGTAGGCCGGAAAACCCTTTATGGTCATGTCTTTAACTTTCCTCACGTCGAAACCCGACGGAACGGGGAATCGGGATCCACCTTTAGAGCCTCAATAAATTTATCAACCTTTTGCGGTGAGCCGGTTTTAGCCACCTCTTAGCCTCTCTAAAAACCCTCTTATCAACATCAACCCTGAACACATCTCCCACCTGCTACTATTCTATGACAACTTGAGTTTAAATAAATTGAGTCTCTAAACCAGAAAACAGGTGCTCTCAAGCTTAACGGTCTTCCATCGAAAACCCACAACACCGGGAAAGCTTTTTTAGGATTTGTGAGAGTATAGAAAAGGGTGATACCAGTCTTCACCCCTCCGCAAGGCGATGGACTTGGCAAGGGCGTGGCGAAGTCCGTGATGCAGGCGGCGCTCGGTGCAGAGGATCCCTGTGATGGCGTCGGTGCAGAGAACGGGGGATTCGAGACGAAAGAATACGACTGTAACTACACGATCGGTCAGAAACTCGTCTACTACGCCAAGAAGGGAGGGCCGGCAGGACCGAGGGACTATGATTTCATGATAGAGTTTGATGGTGGAGAGCCGAGGGTGTGGGTGGAGGATGCGGAGAAGGCGAGCTGTGATGTGGTGAACCTGCCGGAAGAGAGTCTATACACGTCCTACAACCTGCACCTGATAATCAACGGGAATGACTGCAAGAAGAGCTATGGGATAGCAGAGAAGACGGAGCTGAGCAGGGCGTTAGAGGGCCCCAGGTTACTCAGCACAGGCGGCGCGTGGGCATCAGCATGTATCGCCACATATATTGGATGTGCATACCTTACTGGGGGTATCGGTGGAGGTCTTGGTGATGCGGGAAAGGGTGTGTTCAGCTGTGTGCTGGGCCCGTCACTATCAATAGGGCTCGCGTATCTTACTAAAGACAAATTGATTGAGCCAGAATACGCGGCAGCAGGTGCTGGGCTACTCGGACTTACCGCAGGATACTATGGGTACCGATCATATAAATACTGGCAAGCTGTTAGATTCGCGGCTAAAAGCGGAGAAGGCATTGCCCAGGAGTTTGCAGCTGCTGTGCCGTGGTTTGAAAAAGCAGACAAATTTAGATGGGATACTCTTACATCAGTAGCACGTGGCTTAGACACGGGTACACGAACGGTGGGCGAACTAGTCCACAGCTGCGTAAGCGGATCGCCGCAATCCTGTGAAAGTGAAGCGGTATTGAAGTATTCGGAGAATTTACGAAACAGGCTCAGCAATCTGGCAAAGGTTGCGCGGGCTGCGGGGGACGACGAGCTGGCAGACCAGTTAGATGACGTTGCAAAGGTGCTTGACAGCGCGATCAGTTCACAAAAACCAGACAAGATAATGGATGCTCTTACAAAGGCGGAAAATCTCCTGAAAAACAGCGCCCAGCAGATAAAGAACCTTCCAGAGGCCCTGAAAAACAAAATAAGCAGACTTAAGAAGTCGTCGATCTGCGCTCCGCTGGCAAATGCAGTCGGTGCCGTATCCGGGTCCTTATATGTAATGGCACAGGTTGCGCACCCGCAGACATTGGACGTGAAGGTATATAGTCGCCCTGCAGTAGTAATAAATACGGGAAAGGGATTGATATGGGATAATCACGCGCCTGCGAGAAACACGTATGTGGAGGCGAAGTAGATGTTCTTTCGGAAAAAGAAGGAAAAACCCAAGCGAGATGTGTATGAAGATCTTTCAAGGAAGTGGGGTTTACCGAAGGAGGCCGTAAAAAAAATCGGATACGTTTACGCAAGTGCTGGAATGGGCCTGATAAAAATACTAAAGAGTGTAGATCCAGAGCACACGGAGAAGTACGCCTGGAATGCCCTGGACGTGGAGGATAGAGGAGATTATATATATAAGGAGCATCAAGAACTCCCATTACTTCAAAAAGGGGCTAGATGAAAACCCTCCGCATGGCGTCCACTACCCCATAGTTCACGGATTTCTGACCTTAGCAATCGCTAGGAAGCTTGGGAACACGAACCACACAATCGGGCATGGTGTTGCAGAAGCACTGAGCATGTGGCTCACCCGAGGGGGATATCCCGACATCAAGAAAAACCCAGATAAATTCGTTGACTTGTTGGCAAAAATTCTACAGGACAGAGGTATGTACGTTGATGATAATGTAAAGAAAACTATCAGAGAAGCACTAGAAAAGTCAATAAAGATAGCTGACAAACTCATTCCAGATGTATCAAGCGTTAGACACCTCGACGCAACATCTCGAGCAATTGCCAATGATGCTGAAGATCCTTTCCAGATTCTCCGAAACGCAGGCATCGACATAGAGCCAGAACTTGAAGAGTTCCGGCAGTTCCTGGCGGGGATCAGCGGGAAGAAGATAGAACCGAAGAAACCAAAATTCCCCGAAACGAAAAAGGCCGTCGAGGAGGAACTGAGAAAGGCAGGAATACCTGAGGAGAAGGTGAAGGTCGTTGCTCCTCGGCTGGCGACGGCGGTGTGGTTAGATAAGTGGTTTGAGAACGCTGTAAAGTCCTACACGTACAAGAAGCTCGGTGGGGTTCCGCTGGACGAGATCAAGAACCTGAGGAACATGATACTGGCGAAGAAGCATCTCTTAGAGAACGCAGCGAAGGTCATGGAGGAACACTGGACGAGGAACAACCACGTGAAGATTGGGGAAAGGCACGTGGAGGGGAAGATGCTGCCGCTGGTGAGGGAGCATACTCCAGAGATGTTCGAGGACCTGGAGAACATCAGGAAGGCGGTGAAGGAAGGGAAGATGAGCGTGGAAGAGGCACTTCTGAGGCTCCACGCCGAGCTCTTTGTTATATCCAAGGCACTTGAGTCCATCGGGGAGCTCACAGGGACCCCCGAATACTTAGCCCCGAACCCCCGCCCCCTCGGAGTGAGCGACAGGTACGTGGTCACGCTCGATAAGGTGAGAAAAATCCACGAAAAGCTCAGAGGAACACTGAGAATTTACCTCCGGTGATTCACCCCTTTTTCACCTTCAGCCACGCGCCAAGTCCAACCTGCCTTGTCTTCTGATACCTGAGCTCCTCCTTCTTGTAGCCAAAAGCTCTTAGAATCCTCTCCACAGCCGGCAGAACCTGGTTCTCTATGTAGTATTCCGCGTCGTATTTGTGCTTCGTCGGATCGAACTCGTCGAAGGGAATCGCCCTGTCGCCTATCCGCCCGGAGCCCTTGAGGACGATGTAGCTTATCACCGTGCCGGGGCGTATCTTTATTCCCCGCTTTGCCAGGCGCTTCGCTATGGCCACGTGCGGGCCTGTGGCCTTGTAGTCCTTCAGCTCTCTGGTTATCTGCTCGTGGATGACCAGCTTCTCCGGCGGAACCTCGTATTTGCTCAGCTTTTCCGTTACTTCCTTGACTATCCTCACCGCCTCCTCAACATCACCGTGCCTGAGAATAGCCTCCAGAACCCTTGCCTGGGTCTCCTTCGCTATCTCGCTCCAGTCGCGCCTGACTATTTCAAGCCCGCGCGTGGTTATCTTGCCCTCCTCGTCTATGACGGCGTACTTCTTCTTGGTAACGAAGAACCCCCTGAGATAGAAGCCTTCGTATTCGAGTTCGAGAAGTCCCGGGAGTTTGGGATTGATGTACTTCAAGAACTCCATTGCCTTTTTCTTGACCGTCTCGGCGTCTGCTCCGGGAATAGTGGCGTGGAGACCATCGGTGTCGGCATAGAGGACTTTAAATCCGAATTTTTCCTCAAGCTCTCTGATCACCATCTCGATGTACTCCCTGCCCCACGCCGTAACGCTCTCGGCGCACTCCCTGCAGTACCATCTCGCCCTGGCGTAGCCGTAGTAGCCGTAGTAGCTGTTGTGGGCGTAGAGGAGCCCAAAGCCGGCCAGGAAGTTCTCATCACCTTCAACGCTCAGGTCGTAGACGTGGCCATCGTAGTGTTCCTTCTTAACATCAACAACTCTGTCAAGAACTATGTCCCCATCGAGAAGCCACTCTATTCTCTCGGCCCTTTCTTCGTCAAGCTTCCCGCTCTCAACGAGCTCCCTGAACTTTTCATGGCTCATGTTTTTCTGGAAGGCCTTTCCGAAGGTTTCTTTGAGTATTTCCTTGGGTATGACGTGGGAGTAGTAGACGTTCTTTTTCTTCCGGTATTCTGTGAACGGGAGCTCTTCGTTCACGTAGACCCTGTAGACCCCACTATCGTGGCGGAGCTTAACTGCCGAAACGCCCAGCGAGTTGAGGAGCAGGACGAGGCCGTTTGCCAAAAGCTCGCTCTTCGTTGAGAGCCGAACCCTCTTGCCCGGATGAACGTCACCGTCGCCGATGAAGTATCCCTCAAGGAAGGCCCAGCGCACATTCTCCGGCGATGTGAAAATAACCTCTGGAACCTTCTTATTTTCAGCCAGCACCCCGCAGAGTCCCTCGAAGATGATGTAAGCCATCTTCCTCGGGATTTCAACGTAGTTCTTTCCACGCCTTGCGCTTCCAAAGAGCTCTCTTGCGAGGCGCTCCATATCGTTGAGAACGCTCTCCTCCTCGTTGTAAAGCTTTACCGTGTAGCTCCAGCCCTCAGTATGGTTTTTCCACTTTCTCGCGTTCCCCTCGCTCACGTAGTAGCCAAGGAGCCTCGCAAAGTTCTCGTCAACCGCTATGAACGGTTTCATCTTGAATCCGTTTCTGGTTCCAATCAGCCACTCCCTAAGTTCCTCCCCGGGCATCATGTGGATAACGTCGCGGATGGCGTTGAAATTAACTATGTATTCCCTCCTGTTGCCGTTGTAGCGAACCGTTTGGACGAGCTTTTCATACAGTTTCTTGTAACTTTCGAGTCCCTCTCCATCAATGACCTCGTAGCCGATTTTCCTGAGCTTTACGTAGCCGAGCCTTTCAAGGTGCTCCAAGTAGCGTCTGGCGGTCCTTAACCTTTTCTCTTCCCCAAAAATCCAGCGGAGGGTTCTCAGCATCCCCTTGAAGAAGTTCTTTCTGCCTTTCACCGGAATCGTCATGACGATGTCCTTTGTTTCCTCTTCCGGGAGTTCAAGGAGCAGTTCAACGATGTTGAGCCTTTCTTTCCTTTCTGGGAGGTTTACTATCTTCGGCACCGCCAGGAGATCCCCGGGTTTGACTTCACCACCTGTTACCTCCACGAGTTCGCCGTTCCGGTACGCGAAGAGGCTGTGGCCTCTCGTTACCCGTATCCTCCTCCCAGAGCTAAGGACTATCTCGTAAACGTCCCCGGAATAGCTGTGTCTGATTACGGCCTCCACAGGCATCGTGTGCGCTTTCTTGGACTTCCTGTCGAAGGACAGGGCTTTGATACCCTCAACTTCGAGAACTTCCGTGTCACTCTCCCTCCTCACCAACTCCGAATTAGTCTCCATAAGTGAATCAACAAACTCCCCTATGCGGACCAGTTTGATTTTACCGTTTTCGAGTATTGGAACCCACTCCTCTGGAAGCAGGCTGTTCGCCAGGATCTTGATAGCTTTTTGCCTGTAATCGAGGAGCTTCTTCTCTATTGGGTCTATCGTGGCCTTCATCTTCCTCTTTATCTTCTGCCTCTCGTCGAGAAGGGAACCCAAAAGGCTCGGGATGAACCCCGGGACGTCTTTACAGAACTTGTGGCCTACCTGGGGGGCCCTGTCGTACTCTTTACAGCCCTCACGGTTGACCGTGTCGGGCGAGACGTTGTGGGTGATGATGATCGAAGGGTAAAGACTACGAAAGTCCAAGTACACAATATTGTCCCATAATCCCCGTTCTGGTTCTTTAACGTATCCCCCAGCGTAGCCCCCGCGCCGCCTCGCCAGTTCTCTCTCGTCGGGCTTGTTTGGGGCGAGCTCGTTTCTCTCGTAGGCCTTCCGCAGGAGAAACCACTCCACGAGGTTGCCGGTGCTTGAGCGCGATACGTCCCAGAGGCTCTGGCCTATCAAACGGGAGAGCTGAGCCTCCATCGGGAAGAACTCCCTGCCGAGTTCAAAAGTAACTTTAGCGTCCTCCATTGAGTATCTCGCCACCCTTTCAAGCCCCTCGCCGGTCTCCCAGGCTAAGGCTATCTCCTCTGCATAAACCTTCTCCTTCGGCTTTCCAAAGACTGCCTCGTAAACCGCCTCAAGGGTGTAGGTTGGAAGGTTTATCGTCCTCCTTATGACTGGGTAGAGGTCGAAGTGAATCCTTCCCTTAACCTCCACGGCGAAGCGGTCACCCATGCGCTGTATCTTTGGCTCACTCCCGTCTCTTCCGAGGGTGAACTTTATTCCGAGCTTCTCACACCGCCTCTTGAGGTAGGCGAAGTCGAAGTTGTCGCCGTTGTAGGTTATGAGAACGTCCGGATCCTTCTCCTTCACGACCTTGAGGAAGCGCTTTATCATCTCTTTCTCGGTGGAGACGACGTCAACGTAGGGCAGGTCGATCTTCTTCCACGTTATGACCCTCGCCCCGTCCTCGTCGGCGTAGCTTATCATGAGGATCGGCCCGGTTCCGAACTCCTCGCCCTCGTGGTAGAGCGTCTCGATGTCGAAGGACATCATCTTGAGCTCCTCGTCACCCTCCATAGGGACGAGGTTCTTGTCGATGAGGTAGCGCTTGGCGAAGGGTATGTCGTACTCGTAGATGTCCACAACCGCTGGGTGGGCTCTTATCTCGTCCCTAATGGCTGGAACGTCCTGGGGGTGGGTGAAGTAGAGAATCCAGACCTCTATTGGCCTGCCGAGGAACTTCTTCTTAACTTTCTCGGCGCGCTTGACCTTGACAACTTTTCCGTGGCGCTCGGCGGTTATCTTCTTGATGTCCTCTATGGCAGAATCGTCCCTCAGGAGCGCGTAGATGTACGGCTCGAACTCGCGGTCGTATTCAATCTTGAACTCGCCGTTCTCCTTCTTGAATATCCTTACGACGGGTTTTCCGTCCTCGGTGATGTAGTCGGCATCGAGGATCATGACCAACACCTGTGGGATTATCGAATCCAGAACTAATAAACTTCGCCATGCTTAAATAAAGAATAGCAGCGGAAAGGGACAATCATGGATTTTCAACCTTCTGGATAAGGGCGCTGCACTTCTCCTGAAGCTCAACGTTGGCCTTCAAAAGCTCCTCGCTGGGATAGTTGCCGTTCCTCCGCCACTCCGTTGCAAAGTCGTGGATCAGGCTTAATCCCTCACGGACGGCAGAGATGTTGGCGGTTCCATTGAGAAAAGCAGTTCTTGACGCGTTTAGAAACTCCATACATCCCCCCGTGTCGGCCATCTTAAAAACCGACTCATTGAAGGTGTCCAGTCTGAGATAGCTCTCAGCCTCAAGAAGGTGGTTGAGGAGCCTCAGAAAGTCCCGTTCAAGCTCAACCGTGGAAATATTAAAGGCCGGGATGGAATTCGAGTCGAGTGCCTCAAGCGCATTCTTGGAGTGGAACTGGAGATCAACCATCGTGGAAAAAGTCACGGTGTGGAGCCAGCCCCTCTCACAGTCCATCTGCCCCTCAATCAGGGCGTTCAGACGCTCTTTCTGGACGTAGAGATGAAAGGCCGAGAATGCAATCACCAGCAGCAAAACAATAGCTATCATGTTTCCCCATTTCATAAAATCCCCTTACAAAACCCCACTTCCAAAGGTAATAAGTGTTTCGGTGGCCAGAGTATAAGGCACCACCACCTTTTTAAACTTCATCTCAAAGCCCCGTCCATGGAGCTGTTTTACCGCGTGAGCTTTCAGGAAGTGGTGGCGGACGCTTTAAGCTTAGTTGAGGAGCGCGAGCTCTCATCGAAGCACGCGCTTGAGAGGGTCTTTAAGCGGGTAGCTGGGAAAGACCGCGAGAAGGCGCGCGGACTGGCTCACGCCTACGTCTTCGAGATAGAGAAGTGGAGAAAAAAGGTAGACTTCATAATAAACTCCGTCCTCAAAGGCTCAACGGTCGAAGACCTCGACCCCTACCTGGCCAACCTCCTGAGGATAGGCACCTTTGAAATCCACTTCCGGAAAGTTCCGCCTGCTATAGCGACCGACTCAATAATCCGGGTAGTTAAGGAGCGCTTTGATTTCTCCCGCGCCAAGTTCGTGAACGCACTGATGCACTCGATAGAGAAGTTTGACGTGGAGAAGGCACTTAAGAGGCTCAAGGAGAGGGACAGGATAGAATGGCTCTCCGTCCGATTCTCCCATCCGAGGTGGTACGTCGAGTACGCTATAGACCTCCTTGGTTACGACGAAGCTGTCCGTTTGCTCCTCAGCAACAACAAAGCTCAGCGCTACTACGTGAGGGCAAACACCCTCAAGACGGACGTTGATTCCCTCCGCGATTACCTTGAGGAGAACGGCGTGAGGACAGCCTTAACTCCCGTTCCGGACGTGCTGAAGGTCCTCGAATACAGAACACCGGTAACGAGGCTCGACTGGTACCGGGAAGGGAAGTTCGTTATCCAGGATTTGGCCTCTGCATATGTCGCACACGTTTTGGCCCCAGAGCCAGGTGAGAGGGTTCTGGATTTGGCGGCCGCACCGGGGAGCAAGACCTTCCATGCCGCCGCTCTAATGGAGAACAAAGGAGAGATAATCGCGATTGACTACTCCTACGACAGGCTCATGCGCATGAGGGAGAAGATGAAGCTCCTCGGAATCAAAAACGTCAAGCTTGTTCACGCCGACGGCCAGAGCTTCAGGGATAAAGAGAAGTTCGACAAAATCATCCTCGATGCGCCGTGTTCAAGCTCGGGAACCTACCGGCAGTTCCCTGAGGTGAAATGGCGCTTCAACGAGGAGAAAATCAAGCGCATAATAAACGTCCAGAGGAACATGCTCCGCAATGCTTACGAGAACCTTCGCGACGGCGGTGAGATGACCTACTCTACGTGTTCGATTAGAATAGACGAGGACGAGGAGAACGTTCTGTTTGCCATTGAGAGAGTCGGGCTTGAGCTGATGGAGTATCCTTTCGGCTGGGGCGACCGGGGCTTCCTTGAAATCGGCGATAAAGTCTTTAGAGCGTGGACGCACAGGCACGACTGCAACAGCTTTTTTATCGCAAAATTGAGAAAAGAAAAGGGCTAACTGCCCTCAAGCTCTTTTATGGCTTCCAGAAGCATGTAAACGGCGTTTCTTTCGGTGACGTAGGCCCTTCTAACGAGGTGCATCTTCGGATACGTCGGTATGGCCCCCCAGACGCGGAGCTTTATGTCGTCGAGGTTGTCGGTGTTCCAGGCTTCCATTATCATCTGAGTTGCGTTCTCGTGAAGTTCTTTCGCCAGCGAAAGTGTCTCGTTGTCAACACCTGCAGCCGTGGCGTTGGCGTATACCTCGTCAAACTCATCGTGTAGTTTGAAGAAGTACATCGTCCAGACCTGAGCAACTGCCATCATACGGTTGTACACAAAGAAAGACTGGGGAACGTCGAACTTAAGGTCATCGATCAGGACAGCGGTATCCACTATGGAATCCCCTGAATCGGCTATCTCGAACACTACAGTTATTTCCTTCCCCTGCCAAGAGGAGACGTCCACAGAGGCCATGTAAGTGTAGTTCATTATTGAATAGAGGTACACTCCATCGTTATCTGAGTCAGTATCACGAACGTAAGGCCCTAATATTCCTACGTAGGGCACTTCACCGTTTGGAAGCTTTGCGGCGGGTATCCTGGTGCCGTCGGGGAAAAGTACGTATGAATAAAAGAAGTCCTGATAATCCTCGTCGTCGGGATACTCATCGGTCAAAAGTCTCCACTTGAAGAACAGCTTATTTGCCCCGTAAGGTACCCTGAGGACTATTTTAAGGGTGGCAACGTCGTAGGCATCCGCTCCGGTGGCGGGATGCCCTCCTTCAATGTAAACTCCCTCAACATCTTCAATATCGTAGGTATTGTTTCCTGTTATCACGTACCTCGCATCACCTGAGCTGAGGATTATGTAGGAATCCCCATCCACGGGAAAACCGGCCGCTGGAATACTCGTTACCAAAATCTGCTCGTCAACACCGTGAAATTCGGCACTCACGAGGGAGCTTTCAAAGCTGGGATTCAGAATGGCCATAACTTCATCCGTCGCGTCTCTCGTAACAACGTCACCGTACGTGGCAGTAACGTGACCCAGAGAAATCCCGCCGAGAAGCAGGATCAAAATCAAAACTAGGGTGTAGCTTTTATTCCGCATGTTAGGTTCACCCAGTCTTAATTATGAACGTCCAACTATTTAACATTTTTCAAAATCCCAGTAGAAGTTTTTAAAGTACTAAAGAGGCTTCCTCCTAACCCGCCCCCAGGGTTTTTCCTCTTCAAATATCTCGGCCGTGAAGCGGTAGACCTTCGTGTCCTCGTCGAGCCAGCAGTCGGGTGGAAGGCCGGCCTTCCAGCAGGTCTGGGCTAAAAACTCCTCCTCGTCCCAGCCCCACTCTATCGGAACCTGTGGGAGTAGTAAACCAGAGTAAATTCCCTTCTCGACTATCAGACCGTCCCTACCGACCTTAATCTTCTTCGGCCTTTCTTCCGGCGGTCCCTCAATTGGCTCAGGTGGCGTCAGGACGCTCACCTCAATAACCAGGTCATTCAGCTCGCTCTCCCTCACTGGCGGGAAGCGCGGGTCGTCGACAGCAGCGTATATGGCGGCCTTTATAGTAGCCTCAACCAGGGGATATATCGGCAAAGGGAAGCCTATGCATCCCCTTAGTGCCATCTGGGGCGGTGAATGGCGCTTGTTGATGGTCACGAAGACGCCCATCTTCTCCCACAGCTCCGGGGGCGTATCCTCTGGCGGTTTTATCGTTCTGCCGTTTCTAACGTACTCCTCTATAGCTCTCCTTGCGAGCCTGACGAGGAACTCCCCCCATTCGTCCTTGATCCTGTACATCCCCCTCACCCTTGGCTCCTACGGTGGGAAGGGTTATTTACCTTTCCCGCAAAGCTTAAAAAATTGCCGAAGGAAGTTAAGTCGGGTGTCGAAAGTGGTGATAGTTGAGTTCGTTATAGTTCCCCTCGGGGAGAGAAGTCTGAGCAGGTACATCGCCGAGGTGGTAAAGCTTTTAGAGAGAAAGGGTGTTAAATATCAATTGACACCGATGGCAACTATAATAGAGGTTCCAACCGTGAGGGAAGCTTTCAATATAATCGAGGAGGCGCACGAGCTGGTATTCAAACTCGGCGCTTCGAGGGTTTCAACGACCGTGAGGATCGATGACAGACGCGACAAGCGCGTTCGCATGGAAGACAAGGTGAAATCAGTCCTCGAAAAGGCGAGGGGTGATTGAGATCAAAGCACTGATTCTCGCTATAGACCGCGATGATGATTTTGGACAGAAAGCCGGCGTTGAGGGGCCGGTCATCGGGCGAGAGGCCTGCATAGATGCAGCTTTAAAGCTCAGTCTGGCCGACCCAGAGGACAGCGACGCCAACGTTGTCTATGCCGCCGTTAAGCTGTACGAGAGCCTGCGGGAGAGCGGGGACTTCGATGACGTTGAAGTTGCACTGATAACCGGACACCCCAAAGTGGGGGTTAAGAGCGACCTGGAACTGGCCAAACAGCTGGAGCTGGTTCTTGAGAGGTTTCCGGCAGATGGCGTCATCACAGTAACAGACGGCGCCGAAGACGAGCAGATATTCCCGATAATAACCTCAAAGGTGCCGATAATAAGCTCCCACCGCGTCGTGGTCAAACAGAGCGAAGGCATAGAAACGACCTACTACATCATCTACCGCTACCTGAGGGAAATACTCAGCGACCCGGAGGTTGCGAAGGTAGTCCTCGGAATCCCAGGAATGATACTCCTGCTCTACGGGATAGCGCGCCTCATCGGCGTCTGGTATCCCGAGAGCGTAAAGATAATCTCCGCCACGATAACAGGTACGATACTCCTCTTCATCGGCGGCTACTTCTTCACCAAGGGCTTCCGGTTCAACTTCAGAGAGACCATAGCAAAGCAGTTCATCTTTGTCATATCCGTCATCGCGGGCGCTCTCATAATCGGCGGCGGTGCCATAAACGCCTACTTCAGACTGGAGGAGTACGCAAAGGAGATAATAGGCGGCTGGCCGGGAACGCCACTTCTGGCAACGCTCATCTACATAAACGCCATGGCGGCTCCGCTGATAATTGGAATCTCCGTGATGATAATGGGAAAGACCATCCAGGCCTATCTAAAGAGAGATTATCATATCTGGTACCATATCTCAGCACTCCTACTGATGCCCGCACTCTGGATAACCATCGACCTGACGACCAGGTACGCGATGGCAATACTCACGATATCCGACATCGATGTTTTCGCGAAGTTCCTGCTTGCCCTCGCGGATGTCGCCATTGCGGTTCTCGTTGGAATATACATGAGGGGAAAAGTTAGGGGATGGGAGAGAGTTGAGACTGGAACGAGCGCTTGATGAGTATGAAAAGAGGAAGAAGAAGGCCGAGAAAGAAGTCGAAAAGGTCAGAAAGAAGTACAGGAAGAACCTTGAGAAGAGAATCCAGGAGATTCTAAAGAGAATAAACTCTCTGGAGAAGAAGGACGTTCCCAAAAACGTGGACGACAAGATAAAGAAAATCGTAACCGCGGAGAAGAAGAACTACGTCACGGCATTGAGGAATGCACTGAGCAGTATAAGTGACATGGAGGACCTCGGAAAGCGCCTTCCGGATTTAGCCAGGCTCCACGTAGGACACGGAAAGTATCTCCTCATAATCTTCGAGAAGGATGTTTACGCGATAAACAGGCTTCTGAAGGAGCTCAACGATGAGTATATGAGATACTACAACGAGCTGGGTAGAAAGGGGCTGCCCAACCTCAGACTTAGGGAGCTCCTTAAGGAAGAGGAGATAACGAGGGAAAGAATTGCCACCGCGGAGAAGGAGAAGCTGAAGCTGGAGAAGGAGCTGGAAGCAAAGAAAGAGGAGTTGGATGAGTTCTACAGGGAACATGGGTTGGGGGAGCTTGAGGCGAATATAAAAAGTCTCTCCTCATCGCTCCGAACTGTCGAAATGGAAGTCCGCTCGAAGGCCTCGAAGCTCCAGAAACCAATAAAGCGGATGCGCCTCCACGAGCCGATAGCGGACGAACTCGTGAGGGATAGTTCCGTGGCTATCAAGAAGCCGGACGAGTCAATTTCCCTGCTCCAGAGGATATACCCAAGGCTCGACGGCAAATACAAGAAAACCGCCCAGTGGTTGATAGAGAATCTCAAAGAGAGGGCAGATGCCATCGAAAGGGAGAGGAAGAGGCTCTCCGAACTTGAAAGGAAGAGGGACGAGATTCTGGCCAAAGGGGAGGCCATGAAAAAGGAAATCTGGGAGATTCAGAGGCTCATCGAAGAGAAGGAAGCCGAAATACGGAAGCTCAAGCGTAAGCTTGAGCACCTGGAGAAGGAGCTGGATGAGAACCTGGCAAAGCTCGAGGATATCCTCGGGACGAAAATCGAGCGATAGGTTTATGAATTAGGTTCCCCTAATTCTTTTGGGTGATGAGCATGTTTAAAGTTGACAGGCTTCGATTCGGCACCGCAGGAATACCCATCTCAACCCCAAAACGTTCAACTATAGACGGAATAATCCACGTGAGAAACCTCGGGCTCGATGCGATGGAGCTTGAGTTCGTCAGGGGGGTCAATCTAAAACCGGAGCTGGCCAAGAAAATAAAGTACGTGGCGAAGAAGCACGACGTTCTCCTGACGGCCCACGCACCTTACTACATCAACCTCAACGCGACCGAGAAGGCCAAGATCGAGGCCAGCAAGAGGAGAATAATCCAGAGCGCCGAGCGGCTCCATGAAGCGGGCGGCTGGAGTGTTGTTTTCCACGCCGGTTACTACCTCAAGCAGGACCCTGCGAAGGTCTACGAAAAAATCAAAGGCGAGATAAAGGACATCGTAAAGAACCTTCAGGACAGAGGCATAGAGGTGTGGATAAGGCCCGAGCTGACCGGCAAGCCAACCCAGTTCGGAGACCTGATGGAGCTGGTGAAGCTGAGCGAAGAGATAGAGATGGTCCTGCCGACGATAGACTTCGCCCACGCCCATGCCAGGAACAAAGGCAAATGCAACAGCGTTGAAGAATGGCGTGAGATGCTCTCCTTGATGGAGGACCGCCTTGGAAGAGATGCCTTAGACAACATGCACATCCACATAAGCGGCATAAACTATACAGCAAAGGGGGAGAGGAACCACTTGAACCTTGGGGAAAGCGACATGAACTGGGAGGATTTGCTCAGGGTCCTCAAGGAGTTCCGCGTTAAGGGCGTCGTCATAAGCGAAAGCCCGAACATCGAAGGCGATGCAATCCTGATGAAGAAGAAATACGAGGAGATACCGATTTAAGCCCTCTCAATCCTCCCGTATCTTTCCATGATCTCCACAAGCCTATCAACCGGAAGGGCGTAGCGGATCCTGCCGTTTCTGCCCTCCATCGTCCTGGCCTGCAGGAGGGAATTTATTATCGCCTCCTCCGTGGAATCCGCCACTGCTATAAAGAGCCTGTTGAGCGCGTCGTCGGGCAAGAAGCCTATTGACTGGACTTCCTTACCGCCCGGGACGGTCTGGGCCGTCGAGAAGGCCAGGACTATGTCCCCGCTCCCGTTGTGACCGTAGGAGCCTGTCCTGGCAAGCCCCAGAACTGCCCTCTTTGCCAGTCTGGCCAGCTGGCGAGAGGTTAAGGGCGCGTCTGTGGCGATTACAATCGATATGCTCCCCCTCATGGAGAGCCCCCTTCCGGGATAGTCTTTCAGCTCAAGGCCGACGGGAGCGCCCGCTATGATTAAATCTTCCCTCTTGCCAAAGTTGCTGAGGACGAGTGACGCAACGGTGTACTCCTCGCCACCAACCTCAACAATCCTAGAGGATGACCCTATACCGCCCTTGAACTCAAAGGCGCTCATACCGGTGCCAGCTCCAACCGAACCTTCCTCGAAGTCGAGTGAAGCGTTTTTGAAGGCCTCAAAGACGTGTTCCTCCTTAACGGCACGCTTTTTATTATCGTTCAGGTAGCCATCGTTGCACTCCATCACGAGGGGATTGACAGATATCCCTTCGGGGTTCTCTTTGGCCCAGAGGCTTATCAGCGCGTCCGCAACGCGGTAGCCGTTGAGCGTGCTGGTTAAAGCTATTGGAGTTTCGAGATAGCCGAGCTCTTCCACCTGGATAAACCCGATCGGTTTGGAAAAGCCGTTGAAGGTGTAAACCCCCGCGAAGAGCCTCTCCCTGAAGGGGTTCCCCACCGGCGGGACGAGGACTGTAACTCCAGTTCTAATATCGTCTCCCTCGATTATCGTTGAGTTGCCAACCTTAACCCCCAGGTCGGCTATTGAATTTCTCCTTCCGTGCTCGTAGCGACCTATCCTTATCCCCAGCTCGGGAGCCTTCATGGTATCACCGGTGATAAATAGCATGCCGGATTTAACAACCTTGCCCAATCAAGACTTATAAACCTACAAAACCGAGTTGTCCCCATGGGGTCAAGGCTCTCGAAGCTCTTCCTGCTCATCCCGCTGGTCTTCCTCGTGGTCTTCTTCTACGTCCCGTTAGCCAGTATTCTAAAAACCGGCCTCTGGGAGAACGGCCTCACCCTTAGGCACATCTCCGCCGTTCTGGCCAACGACTACCACAGGAGGGTCATAGCCTTCACGATAGGGCAGGCGATAGCCTCAACCCTCCTTACCCTTGCACTCGGCCTTCCCGGGGCGTACATATTCGCCCGCTATGATTTTCCGGGAAAGGGCACCATAAAGGCGATTCTAACCGTCCCGTTCGTCATGCCCAGCGTGATGGTGGCCCTTGGCTACATACTCCTATTCGGAAAAAGCGGCTTCATAACCGGGCTCATAGGCCGAGACCTTGGAATCCTCTACTCCTGGAAGGGAATCCTCCTCGCCCACGCCTTCTACAACTTCCCTATAGTTATCCGCATGGTCTCGTCGCTTTGGCAGCGCGTTAATCCTCACTACGAGGAGGCGGCGATGGCACTCGGGGCCAAAGGCTGGACGCTCTTCAGAAAGGTTACCCTCCCGATGATTTCCCCGGCGATTTTTGCCTCCGCGATGCTGACTTTTGTCTTCTGCTTCCTGAGCTTCTCGATTCCCCTCATTATCGGCGGCTACCGCTATGCCACCATAGAGGTGGACATCTTCACCTCGATAATGGTGCTCCTGGACTTCAAGACCGGCTCGGCACTGGCAATAATCCAGATAATCCTGAGCATGGGCTTCATGTACCTCTATCTTAGGGCGCTTGATGCATACGCCAAGCGCGAGGAGCAGCGCGTATTTAGAAAGCCCCGCCCCTTCACGAGGCGTGACTGGCTGAGCCTCAAGGGACTGTTCGTTGGGGTCTATTCCATAATCATCTTCCTCTTCATAGTTTCCCCGCTCTTAGCTGTCCTCTACGACTCCCTGCGCTTCAATGATGCCTGGAGCCTCGAATGGTACCGGAGGATATTCTCGACCGAGTACAACCCGATGTTCGGGGCGACAACGCTCGACGCGGTAAGGAACTCCCTGACCTTCGGCCTGGCGACGATATTTCTGTCTGTTCTCGTTGCTCTGCCAATAGCCTACGCCCTCCACCGCTGGGACTTTAAGGCCAAAAGGCTCTTTGACGTCCTGGTTATGCTCCCGCTGGCGAGTTCAGCCATAACCCTCGGTCTGGGATACATAAGGGTCTTCCACAGCACGAGGCTCTACTTCACCGCCTGGATAATCATCGCCGCCCACACCGTCATAGCCTATCCCTTCGTCTTAAGGGCGGTTTCCACCTCCTTAAAGAAGATACGACCGAACCTCTGGGAGGCGGCGCTGAGCCTGGGAGCCAAAGAGTGGAAGGCCTTCCTGAGGGTGGAGCTTCCGCTGGCTTTGGGTGGGGTCATCGTCGGCGCGATATTCGCCTTCGCCATGAGCATAGCCGAGCTGGGAGCGACCTACATGCTGGCCAAACCAGAGTACACCACCATGACCGTGGCCATATACAAGTTCCTCGGGGCGAGGCAGTTCGGCTCTGCTTCTGCCCTATCAGTTCTCCTTATGGCGGTTTCAACGCTCAGTTTCCTGATAATCGAGAGGGTAGGTGAGGAAGTATGGTGAGGGTAGAGCTGCGAGGAGTCCTCAAGGAGTGGGAGGATTTCCGGCTTGAGATAAGCGAGTTGGAAGTTAAGGACGGCGAGTTTCTCACGCTCCTCGGGCCTAGCGGCTGCGGAAAGACCACGACGCTCAGAATGATAGCGGGCTTTGAAAAGCCGGATAAGGGAGAGATATTATTCGATGGAAGGCCAGTGAACGATCTGCCCCCCTACGAGCGCGGGATAGGCATAGTCTTCCAGGACTACGCGCTGTTTCCACACATGACGGTCTTCAAAAACATCGCCTTCGGGCTGGAGATGAAAAAGCTCCCGAAGGCCGAAATCGAAAGGAAGGTGAGATGGGCGCTTGAGCTGGTCGGCCTTTCTGGATTAGAAAACCGCTATCCGGAGCAGTTGAGCGGTGGACAACAGCAGCGCGTAGCTCTCGCGAGGGCTTTGGTGGTTGAGCCCGATGTGCTACTCCTGGACGAGCCCCTCAGCAACCTCGACGCCAAGATAAGGGAGCGTTTGAGGGGAGAGATAAAGAGAATCCAGCGCGAGCTCGGCATAACGACGATATACGTCACCCACGACCAGGAGGAGGCGATGGCGGTAAGCGACAGGATTGCCGTTATGAACTTTGGAAGAGTTGAGCAGGTAGGGAAACCGCTGGAGCTCTACTACCGTCCAAAGACCGAGTTCGTGGCGCGCTTTCTGGGCTTAAGCAACATACTGGAGCTTAAAGCGGAAAACGGGAGGGCCTGTCTCAATAACTTGTGCTTTGACGTCGGAAGAGAGGGGAAGGTGAGAATCTTCTTCAGGCCGGAGAGTGCCTACGTAAAACCCGGCGATACCGCCGAAATCATCGACTACGAACTCCTGCCGGGGAGGATAAGGCTCAAGCTTGAAATCGAAGGCAGTGTTATCCTCGCGGAGCGCTTCCTCGACGAGCTGCCCTTCATCGTGGAGGAGATACCAGCGAGGGTAGATGTCGAGGTGAGGAACTTCTCGGTGCTCGAAGCGGAGTGAGATGCAGTTTAACTCACTGCCATTAAACCTCTCACTCTTAACAATGGAAATGATTAAATAGGAGATCCCCAACATAGAGCAGGTGGGGATAGTGAGGAGGACCCTTGCTGGCGCGTTATTGCTGGTCCTTGCACTGGCGATAATGGCGGTTCTGGTGGGAGACAGTTTCCATCCAAGCACACGGAAGGAAAACCCGCCGATGAACCAATCAGACGTTACGTGTTACCTCAACGTTAGTTCCAAGACCCCTAAAAACGCCCAAATCAGCGGGTGGATAGACAATAGAATCACCGAAGTAACCAACGGCTCCGAAATCACACTGAAGGACTGGTTCGCCGTTTACCCCCACATGAACCACACCTCCCCACCCGAAGGCTGGAACGCCTACCTCATCTACTGGCCGGAGAAGTTCAACCTGACTGTGCCGTGCTCCATGGGAGGCTTTACAATGGCCCTGGTGGGAAGGGAGAGCGGGCAATCCTTCTACCAGGCAGCTTTGATTAACGAGACTTTTCCCAAACACGAAATGGAGTGCTGGGATGGAAGAAAAGGGCGGTGGTTGGAACTGCCGCCGGGAAAGGCCTACTTCGCGGTCAAGTTCATTCCAACGGCCAACGCAACCTGGAAATTTACTGTCTTGACTCCAACCAAGACCTGGACTGACTTCAAGGACTATCACCTCTTCCTTGAGACTCCGGTAGAGCTGAACGCAACCTGCACCTGTCCTGTAGAAACGCTGATTGAGAGGTTCGATGCTTCCATCAAATCCCAGGGCTTCGAAGAGACCGAACTCTGGACCACACCCAGGGAAAACGACTGCTTCAAGCCCCTCAGCGTTAAACTCTACCGCAAAGGTGAACGGTACCTCTACGTGGAGTTCGCCCAGGTGAAGGGTCTGGACCTGGTCAGGGTTCTCATGATACTCGCTGAGGAAAAGGAAGTCGTGAAGGCCTACGCGGAAGGTTTCACCGCGGTGGGCGGTGAGGGTTAAGGTTCCGCCCGTCCAAATAGTGCCTACGTTCCGTCTTCCTTTTCTTTGACATTTTTACGTCAAAAAAATCTTTAAAAAAGCAAGTTATTAGCAAAAATCAGTCAACTCAAGGGGTGAAACTCATGGGATGGTTTGAGAACTACTTCGAGTTTGATAGGCACGGCACGGATATGAAAACCGAAGTGCTCGCCGGAATGACTACCTTCATGACCATGGCCTACATCCTCTTCGTGAACCCAGCTATACTCAGCGATGCCATGGGTAAGGAGGCATTCAATTCACTCGTCGCCGTCACAGCTCTGGCCGCTGGCTTCGCGACCATTCTGATGGGCCTCTACGCCAAGAAGCCCTTCGCCCTCGCCCCGGGAATGGGGTTAAACGCTTACTTCGCCTACAGCGTTGTTCTGGGAATGGGCTACGACTGGCGCGTTGCCCTCGCCGCGGTCTTCGTTGAGGGTTTAATCTTCATCGCCCTCAGCGTCACCAAGGTGAGGAGCGCAATAATCCATGCGATACCCATAAGTCAGAAGTATGCGATAGGAGCCGGCATAGGTCTCTTCCTGACCTTCATAGGTCTGAACGACGTGGGTCTCCTCACGGCGGTCGTGAATGACGCGGGAGTACTTCAGTTCACGGGACTCAACGCCTCTGCACTGACCAGCGGTGAAATACTGCTCTTCTTCTTCGGCCTGTTCCTGACGATGGTTCTTATAGCCCTCCGCGTTAAGGGCTCACTGCTCATCTCAATCCTCGCCACGAGCATTATCGGCTGGGTCACCGGCCTGGCCCCCTGGCCCGAGCACCTGTTCTCAACGCCGGACATCAGCTACACCTTCATGCAGATGGACCTCCAGGGCCTTCTCAACGTCGGTGCGATAGGAGTAGTGTTCGCCTTCTTCATGGTGGACTTCTTTGACACGCTGGGAACTGTTACGGGCCTGAGCGCCAAGGCAGGTTTTCTGACTAGAGAGGGCAAGGTTCCCGACGCCGAAAAGGTTCTCCTCACAGATGCTATAGGCACCACCGTGGGAGCAGTCCTCGGAACCTCAACCGTCACGACCTACATCGAGAGCGCGGCCGGAATAGAGGAGGGCGGGAGGACTGGGATGACGGCGCTCGTCACCGGCCTGCTCTTCCTTGGCATAGGCCTCTTCATAGCACCGCTGGCTCAGGCCATACCGGCCTTCGCAACGGCTCCGGCACTCGTCATAGTGGGTTACTACATGCTGAGCGCCATCAAGGAAGTGAACTTCACGGACCACACCGAGGCGATTCCAGCCTTCCTCGTGCTCATAACCATACCCTACACCTACTCGATAGCCGATGGAATAGGCATAGGCTTCATCAGCTACACGATACTCAAGCTCTTCAGTGGCAGAAAAGAGGAGATACACCCGTTGATGTACGTCCTGTCTCTGATATTCGTGGCGTACTTCGCCTACCTCGGCGGGGTCTTTTGATTCCACTTTTCTTTCTTAAAGAATAGCAAAAGTTTGGGGGAATCACTTGGATTCGGCGTTCTCGGCCAGCTTCTCTTTTATGAACTGTTTGAGGACATAGGGGCACTGCTCCTGAATAAACTGGGCGAACTCCCTTATCCTCTGCACGGTTATCTCGCTGACGTAGTGCTCGAACTGGCAGGCGTCGTGCTCGGCTATCTCCGGCGGAATGCCCAGGATGTCGATGAAGAACTGCGTGAGGAGCAGGTGCTTCGAGTAGGTTGCCTCGGCTATCTCCCTGCCCTCCTCGGTGAGCAGAATCCGGTCGTACTTCTCGTACTCCACCAGTCCCTTATCCGAGAGCTTCTTCAGGGCATCCACCACGCTCGGTGGCTTGACGCGCATCATCTTGGCGATGTCCTTGACCCTTATTACGCCCTTGTTCTTGTGAAGGATATACATGGTCTCGAGATATTCCTCTTCCCTCTTGCTTACCAACGACCTCACCTGTTGTTAGGTTGGCCAAAAATGTTTAAGTAGTTTTCGCAGCAGGGAAGCTTGCCTGCACAAAGTTTCCGGGGCAAAGCTTATAAAATCTCCTCGCAGTTATCCCATCGGGCGTGGGCCGGTAGCTCAGCCTGGTTAGAGCGCGGGGCTTTTAACCCCGTGGCCGCGGGTTCGAATCCCGTCCGGCCCGCCACACAAACTTCGCGCAGGCAAAGTTTGATCAAGGCTTGTGGTTCATTTTTGGAATGCTAAAACTCAAGAGGATTCCTTTTACGAGCTGTTTTGGATTTGAATTCCCCATCAATGCCTTTCTCAAGGAGTTCCTCTTCTTTGACGCTCTTCGGGTGTCGGTTAAAATTGAACTCCCATTAAAAAGCAAAATAACAAAAGCAGAATTTTCAAAATTCACTCCAGCGTGTTTCGATGGAATCCCCCTCAAACTGACAAATTTAAAGGGAACCACAAACTTTGATGAAACTTTTGCTTGGTAAAAGTTTCTATGGCGCCCGGGTCGGGATTTGAACCCGAGTCACGGGAGTGACAGTCCCGTATGATGGGCCTGGCTACACCACCCGGGCGTTTGATTGGCCGGCGGCGTCCCCGGCTTCCCGCCCCCTCCCGGAGGGCAGTACAACCGGGATCGCTGGCGGGCTTAACTTCCGGGGTCGAAACGAGACCGGGTGTGACCCCGCCGCTATGACCGCCGTACCGTTCTATACCTGTCGCGGTGCATTTATAAATCTTGCGGTCGATGAGGGTGGATGATGGAGGAGTTAGTTGAACTGCTGAGGCTGGAAAGAACACGAGAGCCGCTCAGTCCCGGGAAAAGGCTGAGAGAGTTTCAGATGAAGATCCAGCGGCTCAAAAACGGGGATGAAATTGAGATAGCAGGTTTTCTGCTGGGCAGGAAGCCGCCCTACGCACCGAAAGATGCCCTCTACTACATGCTCTCCCCCCTGTCGCCCTCGGAACTGTCATCCCTGCGCAGGGGAGACTTCCGCACGTATCTCGTTGTTAGGGTGACGGAAGAAACGGCCCTTTCCGGCAGGACAAAGCCCGGAAGCTACGTGCTTGTGAAGGGAATCATCGACGCATATCCCTGGGGAAACCTCCGGATGGTCAGCGCGGCAAGGATCGAGGGGAGGGACTACTCGGAGTACTGGAAGGACTACCACGAGTTTGCACTGAGCAGACGGGAGGTTCTCGACCTCTTCGAGAGGACGGTTTACCTACGCGACGATATGAGAAAGGCCCTCATCTACTCGATATACGGCGTCCCCTACATACCGGGCGAGGATTGGGGTGAGGGGTTCGAGTTCACCGTGTTTAAATACCGGGAGGATTCCGGGCTCTTGGCCCTCTGGAAGGCCCTAAAGTACTTTTACTCAAGCCTTCCCTGGGAGGTTCGCCTCACCAGAAAAAGGGTTCTTGAAATAGACGACCCGTTTCTTGGCATAGACTTCAGGCTCGGAAACCCCAACGGAAGCGATATGAGGTACTACACCCCGCCGACAAAGAGAGGTACCGTCAGCCTGCCCAAGTGGGTCGCCGAAAGAATACTGAGCAAGCGTGCCATTGGTCTGCTCCCCAAGAATGTCGACGCTAATCCCCTCGACAGGATGGCAAGGCTCTCAGAGACGCCCTTCGTGCTCGTACCCTCGGAGGAAAAACCCTACTTCGAGGAGAACCAGGAGTTTCTCCAGCTCATCCCCAACCTCCTCGTCACAATATTCATCCAGAGAGAAAGGCTGGGCGCCCTTGACCGGAAAAAGACCCACGCGGTTGAGGAGGAGTTTCTGAGGTGGCTCAGGGAGTCAAGGGATGACTACGGAGACCCATTCAGGGCGTTAACAGCCCCCAGTGGACCGATGAGCGTTAGGCTTAGGGTGGAGCTGGGCAAAAGAGTCTTCGGCTCGATAGTCCGGTTCAACGGGAGGATTACCAAGAGGGCCGCCAAGGAGGTCAAGCTGATAAACGAGGCCATAGTGAACGACTGGATGGTCGTTCTCAAGGACCATCCCTCGGAGATGATAAAGCTCCTGAGGGAATACCGGATGTACGTCCCGGGAACGCTTAAGGCCAGAAGAGCTCTGGAGATACTGCACGACCTGGCATCAGTAAGCCCTGCAAACGAGGTAACGAGGGAGGACTTCATCCGGGAACTTGTGAAGGACGGGTTCTCAGGAGAGGATGCCACAGAGCTCCTTGAAAAGTTTATAGCCGCCGGATACGTATACGAACCGTTCCCGGGGAAACTAAGGCTGATAAGGTGATGTCATGTCAAAGAAATTCATCCGCCAGAGGGAGCAGAGGGAAAAGCGCAAGATTGCCCGAGAGAGGATTGAGACCCTTTTCACCCTCGCTGAGAGGGTCTTCCCCTATGAGCCGGAGCTGGCCAACCGCTACGTTGAGATAGCCCTCGCGGTTCAGCAGAAAGCGAGAATAAGGATGCCGAGAAAGTGGAAAAGGCGATACTGCAAGAAATGCCATTCCTTCCTCGTTCCGGGCGTTAACGCCAGGGTGAGGCTCAGGGATAAGCCGTACCCCCACGTCGTTATCAAATGCCTCAACTGCGGCCACATAATGAGGTATCCCTACGTAAGGGAGCAGAAGGAGAAGAGAAGGGAGCGGCAAAAAGAAGCAAGATCACTGAAACGAAACGAGCAAGGATAATTTTCAGGAGGGTTAACCGACCGGGAATCAGGTGCAGTTTACTCCACAAAGGCCACTGCCCTTACGGGGCTCCCGGAACCACCCTCGATCTTGAGAGGAAACGCCACGAACGTGAAGTCTTTTCCTACGAGGGCCTCCAGGTTGGTCAGGTTCTCAAACACCGGCACCTCCTCGCTGAGGAGTATCCTGTGGACGGCATCGTCTCCGATGCTCATTGCATCAGTACCAACGGCTTTAATTCCCTCGGCCACGAGAAACAGAGCCACCTCCGGAGAGAGTTCCCTGCCACCAGTCAGGAAAAGCACGATCCTGTCAAAGTATCCCTCGTCCGGAATCTCGTCGAGCCTTATAGGTCCCTCACCATTCCTCACGTCAACGACCATTCCCCTTCCCACGAATCTCTCCAGGGGCATCTCGTCGATGGTCTTCCCCCCCGGCACGAAGTGCGCCGGCGCGTCAACGTGCGTTCCAGAATGCTCCCCCATCTTCAGGACGTTCATGTAGTAGCCGTCCCTGTCGATGACGGCCCAGAGCCTTATGCTTATCCCTGGATCATCGGGATAGACCGGCGTATCCTCTGAGAGGGGCACCGATAGGTCAACTATCATGGGAACACCAATCCTTTTTTAATGTCTTTGATTAAAAACCCTGCGGTGATGATGATGAACTGTACGAGGGATTACTGCGTTAAGGACATCAACCTGGCCCCGGACGGCGAGAAAAAGATAGACTGGGTCTCTAGGTTCATGCCTGTTCTCCAGGCAATAAGAAAGGACTTCGAGGAGAAAAGGCCCTTCGAGGGAGTCAGGATCGCGGCAACACTGCACCTTGAGATGAAGACCGCCTTCCTGCTCCTCACGCTCAAGGCTGCCGGTGCGGAGGTCTCGGCGGCGGCCAGCAACCCGCTCTCAACCCAGGACGACGTTGTCGCTGCCTTGGCAAAGGCAGGGGTCAAGGTCTACGCGATTCGCGGGGAGGACAGGGAGCAGTACTATGAGTTCATGCACAAGGCGCTCGACATAGAACCGAACATCATCATAGACGACGGCGCGGATATGGTCTCGACGGTGCTGAAGGAGAGAACCGAGCTGATAGACGGACTCTGGGGGGCGAGCGAGGAAACGACAACGGGCGTCATAAGGCTCCGCGCCATGGAGAAGGACGGCGTGCTGAGGTTCCCAATCATAGCGGTGAACGACAGCTATACGAAATACCTATTCGACAACAGATATGGCACCGGCCAGTCAACGTGGGACGGAATCCTGAGAACCACCAACCTGCTGATAGCGGGCAAGAACGTCGTCGTTGTCGGCTACGGCTGGTGCGGCAGGGGCATAGCGATGAGGGCAAAGGGACTGGGCGCGACGGTGATAGTCGTTGAGGTGGACCCGATTAGAGCTCTGGAAGCCAGAATGGACGGCTTCCTCGTCATGGACATGATGGAAGCATCTAAGGTAGGCGACATCTTCATCACCTCGACGGGCGACATCAACTGCATAAGGAAAGAGCACTTCGAGGTCATGAAGGATGGGGTCATTTTAGCCAACGCCGGCCACTTCGACGTGGAGATAAGCAAACCGGACCTTGAGGCTCTTGCAGTTGAAATAAACCAGCCTAGGCCGAACATAACCGAGTACAAGCTCAAAGATGGAAGGAGGCTTTACCTTCTCGCTGAGGGCAGGCTTGTAAATCTTGCCGCGGCAGACGGGCACCCGGCGGAGATAATGGACATGAGCTTCGCCCTGCAGGCGAAGGCGGCCGAATACATACTGAACAACCACGAAAGACTTGAGCCGAAGGTCTACGTGCTCCCGAGGGAGATAGACGAGATGGTCGCTCGCATAAAGCTCGCCTCGATGGGGATAAAAATCGAGGAGCTCACCGAGGAGCAGAGAAAATACCTGGAAAGCTGGGAGCACGGGACCTGAGTCCCTTTTCTTTTCGGGTGATGGCTATGAACTTCGAGCCCTTCAAACTCGTTCCCGTCGGCTACGTGAGAAAGGACGGAGAGACCTTCATCGAGATCCTCCCGGAGTTCAGGGAAGCTATGGACGGCCTCGCCGAGGGCGACTGGATAAAGCTGATCCTCTGGTTCCACGCCAGCGACACCCCGGAAAGGAGGAACGTCCTGAAGGTTCACCCCTACAACAACCCGGAGAATCCGCTGAGGGGAGTTTTTGCCACGCGCTCACCGGTCAGGCCAAACCCTCTGGCGATTTACGCGGTGAGAATAAACCGCATCGAGGAGAACAGGCTCTACATCGACTGGATAGACGCGATGGACGGGACGCCGGTCCTTGACATCAAGATTCTCGTGGAAAGGCTTGACTGTCCGAGGGAGACTCCGATTCCGGAGGAGGAGCTTGATATACCCTCATCGAGGCAGATCGGAGAGGTCAACCTGATACCCCGCAAGAGCGAGCACCTCGATGAGCTGGAGGAGGTCTCCCCTGAGGAATACGAGGCGCTGGTTCTTGAGCTGGGGCCGATGACAGAGGTGCTTACGGCGAAGGAACTGGTCGAGCTGATCAGTGCTCTGAAGGAAATATACGAGAACCTGCCCGTGGAGATAAAGGACAAGCTCAGAACACATGTAATGCACTCGCCTTGAAGCTGACGTAGAGCTCTTTTCCCTTCGTTATTCCCATCTCCAGCATCGAGGAGCGGGTTATGAAGGCCCTGAGGTGTAACCCGTCGATTCTCAAATGAACCCTGACGAGCGGGCCGAGCTCTTCAACCGACTCGACAGTTGCCCTGAACTCGTTTCTGGCCGAGCTCCTGATGGGTTCAAGGGAGAGTATTATATCCTCCGGCCTTAGGCCAACGCGAACCCTGCCCATGGTCTCGGCGGGAAGCTCTATCTCGACCCCGTTGCTCCTCAGAATTCTTCCCTCCGCAGTGCCCTCTATGATGTTCTCAAATCCCAAAAAGCGAGCGACCTCTTCGCTCGTCGGCCTCGAAAAGACGTCCCTGACGGGGCCAACCTGCACAAGCCTTCCGTTGAGCATAACGCCTACCCTGTCGCCCAAGCTAACCGCCTCCTCGAAGGAGTGGGTGACATGCAACGCCGTGAAGCCCAGTTCTCTTTTCCAGCGCTTCATCTCTCCTAAAAGCTTCGCCCTGGTCTGGACGTCGAGGTTCGCGAATGGCTCGTCCATGAGCAGAAGCTCGGGTTCCACAACAAGGGCCCTCGCTATGGCCACGCGCTGCTGCTCGCCACCGCTCAGGGTCTTCGGTTTTCTGCGGAGGAGGTGGTCTATTCCCAGAATCCCGGATATTTCCTTAACTTTCCTCTCGATTTCAGACCTTGGAACCCCCCGGAGCTTAAGTCCAAAGGCTATGTTGTCGAAAACGCTCATGTGGGGAAAGAGGGCGTAGTTCTGGGGGATATAAGCGAGCCCACGCCTCTCGGGAGGGAAGTGGGTTATGTCCTCACCGTTGAGGACTATCTTTCCGTCGTCGGGTTCGATTATGCCCGCTATTATCTCAAGGAGCACAGTCTTCCCGGCCCCGCTCGGGCCGAGGATTATGAAGTGCTCCCCCTCGCTCACGTCAAAGCTTATTCCCCTCAGCCGGAACTCCTTCCAGTCCTTGGAAACCGACCTTACCTCAAGCATTGGCCTTCCTCCCCACGAGCCAGCGCAGGATAACGAAAACGGTGAGGCTCATCACGATAAGGACAACGGAAATCGGTCTCGAAGCCCTCAGGCCGTAGTTGTTGAAGTACTCCATAACGAGAACCTGGGCCGTTTTAGGATAATACGCGACGATGAGTATCGCACCCACCTCGCTTATAGCGCGAGCCCACGTCATTATGGCCCCGCTCGCTATGGCCGGAAACGCCATCGGGAGCGCTATTGAGAAGAACGCTCTCATACGCGACGCCCCGAGGGTTCTGGCAACGTTTTCGAGCTTCTCGTCAACAGCTAAGAAGCCATCTCGCGCGGCGTTTATCGCGAATGGGGCCGAAACAAAGAGCATCGCGGCTATTATGCCGGTGTAGCTGTCGAGGATTGCGCTGGAGAAGGTAACGAGGAGCATTATTCCGACGACTGAGTGCGGGATGACTATGGGAACATCAACCAGGGCCTGAACGAGGCTCTTTCCTGGAAACTCCTTCCTCGCCAGAACGTAGCCGAGGGGAACGGCGAAGAGAAGTGCTATCAAAGCGGTCGCTGTCGCTGTAAGGAGGGAGTTCCTGAGGGCCTCGATAACGTAGGGGTCGTGAAGGGTTTTGAGGAGCATATTCACGTCCGAGGCCTGCTTTGCCAGTATGACGAGCAGGGGCAGGGCTATGTAGAGGATTAGGAAGCTCCCCAGGGCTGCAAAGAAGTAGAGCGTGTAATCCCTCCCCATGGCGATCCCCATAGAGTTGGATAAAGGGGAATAAAAACCTCACCCCTCAACCTTGACCTCGTCCTTGATCTCATTCGGAGCGTTTCCGAAAGCTCTGGGCGGCCAGATGAAGTCCTGGTGGTTTTCCTGGAAAACCTTTCTCCCGTTCTCGCCCAGGAGGTACCTGAGGAACTCAAGGGCGAGTTCCCTGTTGGGCGCGTCCTTCGGAACGGTAACGCCGTAGACGATGGGCTTGGCCTTTATCGTTTTCCCGGTGGAGCCGATGTAGATGCTTACCTTGCCGTAGAAGTCGGCCATCTTGAAGTCCTTGAGGTTTATCTCGTCCGGGAGGGTTATGTAGGTGAGGTTGTGCTGCTCTGCCACGCTCTTGTAGATGAAGAAGTAGTCCAGGCTCCCGCTCTCCACGAGGGCCGTTAAATCCGTCTCCTTGGGCCTTATGACGACCTTATCGCTCTTCACCTGGATTTCCTTTGGAGCAACTATTATGCTCCCGTTGAAGTATATGTTCGTGTTCCTCTCGACTAGGGCCTCGAATACCGGTTTGCCGTAGTAGTAATCGGCCAGTTTCATGACCATGACGCTCCTGTAACCGCAGGGGTCCTGGTTCGGGTCGGAGAAGCCAAAACTAACGCCGGGCCTCGCGAGAATCTCGTACCATCTATCCGGGTGAGCCTTCATCTCCTCGGCGTACTTGCTCTTTTCTGTGAAGGCTATAACTATCTCGTTGGTGGCGAAGAGGACGTAGAAGTCCGTGAAGTTCGGCACCATCAGCTGGGGAATGAGGGTGTAGTCAGCGACGGCAACAATATCGGCCTTCTTGCCCAGGTCGGTGACCTTTCTAACGGCTTTAACGCTCCCGCTCGCCTCGTCCTGGAAGGTGACCTTATAACCGAGGTTTTCCTCCGCGTATTTGGCAAATTCATCTTCCAGCTGCTTGAAAGGGACGCTCAGAGAACCGGCATGAAAGACCACGAGGGTGGTTTCTTTTAGCTCGGAGTTTCCGGAGCCGTTTATACAACCAGCTGAGATAACGGAGAGCACGAGGAGAGCCATAAGTGCAATGCCCTTCCACCTCATTGGAACCACCAATGGAATGGGCAGAAGCGTGTATTTAAACGTTTTGAGCAAACAAAAGAATTAACGTTAACGATTTTGTTTTCTCAAGGCCACAAGCCCCTCCACCAGCTCCCGGAAGTGCCCGTAGAACTCGCTCTTCCGGAGGGAATCCACGGCCTTCCAGAACTCGTCGAGATTGGAAAAGCCGGCCCTTTCGTACTCATACGCTTGAATTAGCATCTCCAGCTTGTCGGCGAACTTCACGAGCCTGCCCTCCAAGCTAAGCCCCTCCTCGTACTCCCTCCACAGCCTGAAGTACTCCCTCGGACTCGATGTTTTGATGAAGAGCTCCATCGCCGCCTTCTTCTCGGCCTTGCCCTTGTCGAGGTAGTACTGCGCCGTCAGAGGTATGTCTGTGACCCTCGCCTCCGCCAAGTCGTGGAGAAGGGCTATCTTGAGGGCCCGCTCAACGTCTATCTCAACGCCTCTCGCTTTTAGCTCATCGGCCAGAAAGAGGGTTATCAACGCCACTCGGTAGCTGTGGTCTGCTATGCTCTCGGGGTTTGAAACACCCCTGAGGAGCCAGCCAGTTCTGGGGAGCCTCTTCAGGTTTCCGGCTTCCAGGAAAAGGTCGAGAAGGGACATTTTCACTCCTCCGTCGTGAAAACTGCCCTCTCGGTCTCGATGGCGCTCGCCATTATGCAGTCGCCGAGGAATCTCCCATAGACCTTCACCCATTCGCCCTTTCCGAGGCACGGGCTTCCCGAGAACTCCACCCTGAGGCCGGAAACTTTAAAGGTCGTCCTGTAACCAGGCAACTCCATGGGGAGGAACTCCACCAGAGGCTTGTCCTCGATGGTGCCCTCGATGACGACGTTCTTACCGCGAAAACCACCGGAATTCAGCTCATCAACCGTAACGATGTAATAGTAATGATGACCGAGTTTGACCCGCTTGGGCATGCTCATCACCTTTATAGGCCAGCCTTGTAAATATCTGTGGGGTGAGGGTATGATAAAGGTTGCGATTATCGGTGCCGAGAACGTCGGCAAGTCAACGCTCATGAACGCCCTCATAGGAGGTAAAATTTCAGAGGTGGAGAACCTCCCCGGGACGACCAAGGGGACGATACGGAGACGCTTCGGAAAGCTCAAGATACCGAAGAGCATGAAGAACCCCCTAGGAGGAGCCGACGAGTTCGTCCTCATAGACACCGCCGGGCTCTTCGACCCCCAGAGGGAGTTCAGGGGAAAGGTTCTCAGTGAGGAGAAGTTCAGGGAGATAATCAACGAGATAGTCTCGTCTGACATAGTCATCCACATGGTCGATGCCACGGTCGGCCTGCACAGGGGCATGGAGAAGCTTCACCACATGCTCAAGTTCCGCTACGAGAAGCCCATAATAGTTGTCATAAACAAGATAGACCTCGTGCCGAGGGAGAGGGTAGAGGAGATAAGGCAGATAATAAAGAAGCGCCTTGAGCAGGATGCAATACCCCTGTCACTGGTCACCTACGAGGGGTTCAACGAGCTAATCAGGAGGCTGGCGTATTACGCACAGTACGTCTAGCACCTGCAGATTTTCACCAGGACCTTCCTGTGCCTCGGGCCGTCCAGCTCAATGAACAGGATTCTCTGCCAGGTTCCGAGGAGCAACTCGCCGTTCTCTATCGGTACGACGACCTCTGGGTTCAGAAGGAGGATCGCCCTCAGGTGTGAGTGGGCGTTGCTGTCTATACGGTCGTGGGCGTAGCCTTCGCCTTTAGGAATCAGTTCCTTCATCTTTGCCCTAATGTCCTGAATAAGCCCAGCCTCGTTCTCGTTTATGGCGAGACCAGTCGTGGTATGGGTCGTGAAAACAACAGCGATGCCGCTGGTCACGTCGCTCTTCCACACGAGGTGCTGAATCTCGTCGGTTATATCAACTATCTGGAACTTCTCCTCGGTGGAGATCTTGACTTCAAACAGCATCACTCCCACCGGGTGAGTCCTTTCTTTATCTCCAGTAAAAGCTTATCGGGGGCCTCAATCGAGCCGGAAACGACCGCCCTCAGGAGAACCGCCTTCTCGTAGGCATCAATCAAGTCCTTTCTGCCGTTATCCATCACCTCCGAGCGGAGGGTTCGGTATATCTCCTCAACAGCGTCCCTGAACAGTATCTCGTCGGAGTAAAGCTCCTTGTTTGTCAGGAGGATGGTTATGAGGTAGCTGACGAAGTCAACCCTGTCCTCCTTTCGTCCTATCAGTGCCTTGAGCCGTTCCATGACTTAACCCTCCCCGGAAGCTCTTGCTCCAGAGCCTTGATGAGTATCTCGGAGACCAGTATTGAAGAGAACCTCGAGTTTCTGACCTCAAGCGCTGCATCGATGGCCCTCTCAACTTCTCCCCTCTTGACCAAGTGGTGAGCAACGTCGGCCATTATTATCGAGCGCAGTCTCTCGCTCTGTATGAGGCTTCCTATTCTCATCGCTCCCTCCAGCTCACCCTTGAGGACGTGATAGCGGGCTATCTTGGCCCAGACCTCCTCGCTGGAGGTTCCGTTTCCGATAGCTTTAACTATCGCCCAGCTACCTTTCTTCGGATTCTCAAGGATCTTGTTCATAACGACCTTCCCGACGAGGGCCACCTCTTCCTCATTCATGGCAGAGATGAAGCTGGGCAACACATCGTGATCCCTTTCGAGGAGCTCCAGTGCCATCTCAACGATGATGGAGTCGCTGTTCTCAAGGCGCCTTATGAGGTCAAGGGCGGGCACACCCTCACCGCTGAGGGCGAATACAAACGCCAGCTCCACCGTGAAGTCTCTTCCAAACTTTCTGATGAGGTCGTTGGCAACCGTCTCCAGGGCGTCTATGTAATGACCAAGCACGTCCTTCTCTTTTAGATAGAAAGCGACCTCCTTGAAGGCCTGCTTGGCCCAGTCCTTAACCTGAACCTCCAGAAGGAGGGATATGGCGTTCTCATAGCTGTCCAGGAACAGATAGGCCTTTATCAGCTCCAGCATAGCCTTTGAGCGATATGGTTCAGAATCTATGTAGTCAACGATTAGCTTGCTCTTCCTGAGCCTGTATGCCACCTTCAGGTGCTCCTTTCCTATCATCCTGGTGTTGACGCGCAGTATTTCAAGGAGCATTTCGTTCCGGGCTTTTGGATTCTCTATCTCCAGGGCGTAGGTTATCGCCTCATTAACCTCACCAAGAGCCAGCATGTAGCCGGCGGCACTCTGCATTATCAGGTCCCTCTGGGCCTTCGGAAGCATCCTGGAATCCTCGAGAACCCCCTGGTATATTCTCTTGGCGGATTTGAGTCCCGCACGACCCATTGAGTACCCAACGGAAAGGAGGGCACGGAACATCGTCACTGGGTCCTCTATCTCCTTTGCAGTTTCAATTGCGCGGAGAAAGGCGGTCTTGTAGAGGTTGTCCCTTGCTTTGGCTAATCTCTCACCAATTTTAGCATAAGTTGCAGATTTTATATAGGGGTCTGGAATTACCTCAACGGAGGCCAGCACCTCTTTGGCAATCATACGACATATCCCCCATTAGATTGTAGATTTTACCCAAATCCTCAATTAGTATATTACGCGCTTCTTCTTATTAATCTAACCCTCGGAACGTTTTTAAGACCGTAAGCGGAGTGAACGACTATGTACGCCGTGATATTCGGAAAGAATCCCCTCCTGAGTGAAGCGGAATTTCATGCGTTTGTGAGAAGGTTCAACCTAAAGGTTGGAATCATTGACTCCAACCGTGACTGGATGGTATTTAACTCAAGCCCCAAGCTTGAGCGCTACTTCCACTGGCTCGGCGGCTCTCTCAAGTTGGTGAAGATCCTTAGTGAAGGCGAAGATGCCATAAAAGAACTCGAATATGCGAGGCTTTTCACGGTCAGCCTCTACGGGAAGAGCGACTGGAAGCTCTGGCGGAAGCTGGGAAGCGCGGTAAAGAGGGAGTTCAAAGCCGAGGGGCCCTCAAAGTTCTTTAAGCCGGCTAAAGTTTACGCGATGCCGGCTGAACTAATCCTGAAAGGCTTCCCCGAGGTTAAGGACTTCGTCTTTCTTTCCCGTGAGGACGGGAGCTTCTGGGTCGGAGAGACCGTGAAGGTTACCGACCCGTTCGAGCTGAAGAAGCTCGACGTGGAGAGACCGGTTCAGAGGCCCATCCTTTCCATCCCTCCCAGACTCGCGAGGATAATGGTAAACCTAACGGAAGTGAGGAAGGGCAGCTTTTTGGATCCCTTCTGCGGCATAGGGACGATAGTCCAGGAGTTTGTCCTTCAAGGGCTTTCAGCTTATGGAAGCGACCGAGATCCGGAGAGAATAAGCGAAGCCAAGAAGAACCTCTCATGGCTCAGGAAGGAGTTCCGGATCAAAAACTCGGCACACCTTGAGGTCTGCGACGCGAGGAAGCTGAAGCGCTGCTTCCGCCAGAGGTTCGACGCGGTAGTTACGGAACCCTACCTCGGAAAGCCCCTCAAAAGGAACCCGAGCAGAGGGGAGGCAATAAGATTAGCGAACGAGCTGGACAGGTTCTATTATTCCGTCTTCGAGAGCTTCGGCGACGTTCTCAAGAGAAACGGAAGGGTGGTCTTCGTCTTCCCTGCCTACAGGCTGAGCGGAGGGGGGATATACAGAAAGGAGAGGAAGTGGCTGGCCAGGCTCGGCTTCGAAGTTCTTGGAAAGTACACTGACTACGAGGAGAGGCACAAACTCGTCAGGGACATCCACGTGCTGAGGTATCGGGGTTAGCCAGTCAGCCTCGCGTGCTCCTGCTTTATGCAGCGGTGGGCCACAGCTATTAAGCCAGCTTCCTTGGCCTTTTTGAACGCCTCCCTGTTGTAGGTGTTGAACTGGAACCAGACGACCTTTGCACCCTTCTTTACCGCCTGTTCGACGTAGTCCATCGTGAACTCCGGCCTTACGAAGAGGTCGACTATCTCCACCTCGTCGGGAATATCAAGAACGCTCGGATAGCACTTCCTTCCGAGGACTTCAGAATAGCGGGGGTTCACGGGATAGACCTCATAGCCGTGTTCGATCAAGTAGCGCATCACGTCGTTTGCGTCGCGTTCGGGCTTAGGTGAAGCGCCCACGAGGGCGATCTTTCTGTACTTTGTCAAAATCTCCCTAATCTCATCGTCGCTCAGCCTGTCTACGGGCATAGTTCTCACCATAGTACCACCGGGAAAGTTTGGAGGTCAAACTTTAAAGCTCTAACCGAGAAGTTCCCCTGGTGAGGATATGGCACTCTACGAAGAGACCCTAACGAACAGGGTATTTCAGATAATCATGCTGACCCCGATCCTTGCGATGTTCGCGGGCCTCTACGCTACGTATCAGGCAGGCGAAGGCGTTGAAATAATGCTCGCGACCACGGTTGGAGTTACGGTTCTGCTCCTCGATGTCATTGCAATCAGAATCGAGATAGACGAGCGCGAGCTGAGGATAAGGGGCGTCATTGGGCTTGTGGTTAGGAAAACGATCCCCATCGAGAACATCGCTAGCTTTAGGGTTGGAGAGGGATGGACCTCCTGCTACGGAACGATACACTTCAACCTTCCCGCTAAAGGCTGCGTCACGATACATCAAAGAAAGGGCTGGACTGTCTCGTTCACGACCAACAACCCCGAAGAGGTCGCAAGGATTTTAGCTACCCTCGGCGTTCCACGAGCACCTTAGTGCCCCGAACTGATACCACCCTGACCCCCTCGCCGGCCTTTGCGGTTCCGTTCATGCATTCCGCCTTCCAGAGTTCACCGTCAATTTTGACGACTCCCTCAGGTGAAAGGTCTTCAACAACGAGGGCAGTTCTCCCCATCAGACTCTCTGGGCCGGTTTCGGGCCTTTTGTCCGCTCCACCGCCGAGAACAAAGGGCGCTATGAGGAAGTCCTTGGCCAAGAGAACGGCTATCACGAGCAAGCCTGCCCAGAGGGGAATCTCCACGCCTATCCCTGGAAGTATCAGGAAGATAAAAATGCCGACTATTACCTCGTCGGCCATCAGCGCGAGGAACCTGAGAAGGTTCCTGGTTTTTACACGCCCCATTTTTAAACCTCGCCCCTCGCCAGCCACTTCCAGTACGGGTTCAGCTCGACTATTGTCCACCACTTCTTGAGCTCCTTCCTCGCGGTTTTGTAGTCGGGGTAGAACCTTTCGACGAGCTCCCAGAAGGCCTTCGAGTGGTTGAGATGCCTTAAATGGGCGAGCTCATGGACTACAACGTACTCCCTAAGCTCCCTGGGAAGGGCTATAAGACGGACATTGAAGTTCAGGTTCCCCCTGGGGGAGCAGCTCCCCCACCGGCTCTTTTGATGGCGAATATAGACCTTTCCATATTTAACTCCCATCCTGTGGGCATAGGAATCCACGAGGGGCAGGAGTTCCCTTCGGAGGATTTTCTTCAGGCAGTCAAGGACATCGCTGGGATTGGGTGAGAGGACGACGGTCTTAAACCGCTCGTGAACCTTGGGCTTTCTCCCGTGGATGACCCCGTAGAACTCGCCGTTGATGGGAAAGCCCGATTCGGCTATCTCGCGAAGGCCCTCTATCTCGGCCAGCTTGCCCTCAAGCCAGCCGCGGTGCCTCTCGATCAGGGCATCGACGTCGAAGCCATCCGGAGCGGTGACCACGACCGTCCCGTCCGGCCTCACCTCAAGCCTCGCGTACTTAACCGGCCGACGGCGAACCCTCAGCATTGCCGCTCACCTTTTAAGGAGAATGGATAAAAAGTCCTTATGAAGGTTCGGGTTATAGAGAGGCGCGCCAAGAGCATCTACACCAGATCCAAAATTCCTGGCGTAGAGTGGGCGGTCAACCAGTACGTCGGCTGTGCCTTCGCCTGTGAGTACTGCTACGCCAAGTTTCTAACGAGGTGGAAGGACTACGGGAGATGGGGGAGCTGGGTCGAGGTCAAGACCAACGCGCCCGACCTGGCTAGAAAGCACGTTTCCGGGAGCATCGTCATCTGACCTCCTCCCGGCTGAGGGCGGGGGTTCCACTGGAGAACCCCCTAACCCAAGGGCAGGGAGGTTTGAGGGGTCTCATTCAAACCCAAAATAAAGCGGGTTTTCAACCCCTCTGGCCCGGTCTTAGGCCAATTACCCCTACCTCCCGATAAACCCGGCAGGCTCGGGGTTATAGCTTTAACCTTCACCAAAATATTAAACGCTCCAACCAAGTCAGAGTTCATAACAACGCCCTCTCTGTGGCACTTAAACAAACCCCTAACAAAGCGAGCATTAGGATGGCGTTGGCCGCAGAGAGGGCAAGTCTGCGAAGTAAAAGCCTCACCAACAACCACAACCCTAATACCATACTCTTCCGAGACCTCTTTAAGCCGTTGAATCACAGTATTGAACCGCCAAACGTGGGAGAGGAGGAAATTCTGCTTCTTACCCTTATCAGAACTCCGGGCTATGCCTTTAGGATAACCAACGACAATCTTAGAAACACCCAAATCATAAAGCCTTCTAACGGTCTGTCTAACTGCGGTATTAATGTAGTGCTTCGCTCGAAGTTTCGCCTTCTCGTGCATTCTTTTTAACTTCCTGCTCGTTTTCGCCCCACTCTTGTTGAGTTTGGACTGGTAGTCCGCCATTCTCTTTCTCCAGTAAAAATCAATGCTCTTTAACGGCCTCCCGTTCACGAGAAAGCTTTCACCATTCTCAACGTAAACGGCCATCAAGTTGTTTACTCCAAGGTCAATTCCTGCTGAGAGGCTTCCTTTTGGAGTTCTTGGAAGCTTAACCCACTCGCCATTTTCAAGCTTTTCCTCAACGTTAAAGCTCACGTGAGCGTACCATTTCCTCTTAATGGGGTCGTAAGTTATTTCCAACCTTCCCTGTTTGCCTCTCAAGTGTATTCTGCCTTTGAACTGGAGTTTAAGCCTGCCGAATTTTCCGAGTCTTCTCAATTCGAGGACGTTGCCATTAATCCGGTACTGGTCGTTTCTCAGGGGAATTACGAAGAGTTTTCTGCCGTTCTCTTCCCTAACGAATTTGGGCGGTCTTGGCTTGAACCATTCTGGAAGTTCCCCCTTCTTTTTCCTCCTGTTGAGTGAGAAGAATGAACGCCATGCCTCAGCGTTTTTTCTGGCTAATTGCTGGACTGTCGAACCACCAATCCAGTTTTTGAACTCGTGATAAGCTTCTTTTTCCGTTGTTCCAAAGTCGATTTTGCCGAATTCTTTGAACTGTTTTAAACGCTGATAATTGAGCTTGTCCCAGATTATGGCTGAAGCGTAAGCTAACTCAAAGAGGATTTTCTCCTGCGCCTTTGATGGTTGAAGTTTAACCGTTACAGAACGCTTCATTCCAGGAGATAGTATGCGTTTCAGGCTTTAAAAGAGTATTGCTTTCCCGCTTAATGACTAATTTGCAGAGTACTGTACCCAACCCTAAAGGGCGAGGCTTGGAAAGAAAAAGTCACCACACAGGGGAGAGCAGAGCCCCTCCGTAGGCCAGCCAGACAAGGAACGCGGTTGAGAATGGAACGGTGAACTCATCGTAGGCGGAGTGGAGAGGGAGGCTTTCAAGGAGGGTTGCGACCATCGCAACCCCCATTATGATAGCGGGAGATGGGTCAAGCTCAAGAACCCTGTGACTGGCCCAGAGTGCCAGGATTGAAACCACCAGCATCACGGTGCTCCCGATGAGGGTTTTTCTCCGGTTCCAGGGAATTCTCGGCCCTCCGAGGAGCTGGCCGGCTATGGCGTTGCAGCAGTCGCCGAAGGTCGAAACCCACAGGGCCGAGAGGGCGGCTATTTTAGGAAAGACCGTGCAGATTATGGCCATTGTGACCCACAGCAGAAAGCTCCCTAGAAAGTTGTCCCTCTCGTCCTCTCTCGCCATCGTCCTGTAGCTCAGGTCTGCTATGGGCACGGTAAAGCTCCAGCCGCGGAGGAGCTTGAGGTGCTGGAGCGTGTAGAGAAAGGCGAAGAACCAGACGACCACTAAGGTAACCCACTTCGGGGTGAAGACGATTATAGGGGCACCGAGGATCCCGGGGAGGACGTGCCAGCCCTTTCTCACGAGCTCCCTTCGTGGAATGCGGTTCATGATTTCACCCAGTAATATTGAAAGGTTTTCCTTAAAGCCTCTTCGGAATGACAGCCACCACCAGAGAGTTCACGTTCGTTCCGGTCGGTCCTGTTTTGAGGAGCGCGCCGGCCTTTTCCAGCGCATTATATGCGTCGTGCCTCCTGAGGGCTTCCTCGACGTCTATTCCCGCTTCCCTTAGAAGCCCAAGCGTTTTCCCGTCCACTATCCCGCCAGCGGCGTCGGTCGGCCCGTCCGTCCCGTCGGTATCAACGGCCAAAACGACGGCGTTCAGCCCCTCTATCTTCCGGGCAATGCTCAGGGCAAACTCCTGGTTCGGCCCGCCGAGGCCGGCTTCTCCCTCAATGGTCACCGTCCACTCGCCGCCGGCTATCAGGACGGCAGGCTTTGGAACCGGGCGGTCGTATCTGGCTACCTCCTGGACTATAGAGCCTATCGCCAAAGCTACCTCTCTGGCCTCGCCTTCGAGGGTTGTGGTGAGTATCGCCGCGTTGTAGCCGAGCTCTCTCGCCTTTTTCAGCGCTGATTCGCAGGCGAGGGTGTTGCTTCCGACTACGAAGTTGTGGACGTTGGGCAGATCTTCCTTGAGGGTCTCCCCGGCCTTTCCCTCAAGCCCCAGCTCGATGTGCCTCTTAACGCTCTTCGGCAGTTTCTCCCAGACGCCGTAGAGCTTCAGTATCCGGAAGGCGTCCTGGAATGTAGTCGGATCCTTCACGGTCGGACCAGAGGCTATCGCCTCAAGCGGGTCGCCAACGACGTCCGAGAGGATGAGACTTATCACGGTGCCTTTTACACGTTTTGCCAGCTTACCGCCTTTCACCGCAGAGATGTGCTTCCTCACTGTGTTTATCTCGTATATCTTTGCCCCGCTCTTCAGAAGGAGCTCGTTCGTCCTGATTTTATCTCCCAGACTTATGCCTTCCTCCGGGAGGAGGAAGAGCGCACTTCCGCCACCGGAGATGAGGACGAGAAGGATATCGTCTTCCCCAACCTTTTCCGCCAGTTCTAGGCCGAGCTTTCCACCCAGAAGGGAGTTCTCGTCTGGAACGGGATGCCCGGCCTCGATGACCTTCAGCCTTCCCAGCTTGGGACAGTTTTCGGCGTAGCCGTACTTGGTGACTATTACCCCTTCCCCAATCCGTTCCCCAAGGACGTCAACTATAGCTTTTGCCATGGAGCAGGCGGCCTTGCCGAAGGCCAGAAGATAGATTTTTCCCCGTACTGGAAGTTCCTTTCCAAAAACCATCAGGCGGTTTCCATCGACGCTGATGCTCCTACGCACTGCCCTGTAGGGGTCTGCATTCTCGATCGCCGCCCTCATAATCTCAAGAGCGACAGTTTTGGCGTCCATTCCCACCATCTCCAGCAAAAAAGCTTACTCAAAGAGAACGATCCTCTCGGCCTCTATGTCCTCTAGGGAAGCGTTCCAGCCGCCCACTATGTATCTGGCCCCGTCCTCGGTCTCGACGGTTATGTTGGATATCACCTTGTGCTCGTCTTCAAAAAACTCAACGATGGTGCCCGTGATATGGACCGGCTCCCCTGAACGTACGAACCTTCCGATGACCTCCACGCCTATGCCTGCGAGTCCAAATGTTTTCAGGTCCGCGACCAGCTCTCTTATGTGGATGTACTCCCTTGGAAGCTTGAGCTCGCGCTCCTCGCGATAAACGATCCTGCCGGTGGGCCATAGGGCGTGGTAGAAGTAGCGGTCAAGCATGAAGAGCAGGTTGTTGTCCTGGATTATAAGGCCGTAGCCGTGTAGGGAGCTGCCACCGCCCAAGGCCTCGTAGGGAAGGTATACACCCATGTCCCTGTCTTGAATTATGATTATCGGATCCGGCACGTCTCTGACGCGTATCTCGTTGGCCACGAGAGGGACGTCGTTCTCACCGTATACGAAGAGATTTATGCGGACATTGTTCTCCTTCTTCTTTCTCAGATCCTTCTCCAGTTTCTTCAGAAAACCCCTGGGAACGGCGATGCTCATGTGGAACCGGGCGTTCTTTATGGCCCTCCGGATGTAGTCTTCAAGGGTTATACGACTTTTAACCACGATTACGCTGCCTATCTCTCCGTGGGGAGTGTAAATCTCCTCGAGGGCCGATTTAAGGGCCTCTATCCTCTCATCGTATCGCTGCTTGATGGCATCCATGACGCTCTCGGGATTGAGGGGAATGACCTGCTTTGGCCGTCCCTGGCTCGTCGTGACGAATCCCTTGGCCATTAGAGTCCTTATTACGTCGTATATCCTGGGCTGGGGAACCTTTGAGAGCGTCGCGAGTTCTCCAGCGGTTAACGGGCCGTTCCGGATGAGGGTAAGGTACGCCCTAACCTCGTACTCGTTAAGACCGAACTCACGGAGGAGGGACTTTATCTCCTTCTCTTCCATAGGCAGGCCTCAGATTATCGCTTTCTCCGTGTCCCTGTCGAAGATATGGATATTGTCAAGGTCAATCTCTATTTTAATCTTTTCTCCAACCGGGAGGGGTATGTGGCCAGGAAGCTTTATCTTGATGATGTTCCCCCCAACCTTGGCGTGAACTATGGTATCCGTCCCTAGGGCCTCGATGAAGTCCACCGTCCCCTCTATTTCAGCGGTTCTTGTTACGTGTTCGAGGGTGGAGACACCCTTCACGGTCATGTGCTCCGGCCGTATGCCAAGGAGGACATCCTTTCCAATGTAGTCAAGGAGTAGCTCCCTGAAGTCCTCGGGCAGGGGGACGATGAAGCCGTCGCCTTCGAGTACCAGCCCGTCATTTTCGGTAACCGTCGCATTAACTATGTTCATCTCGGGGGCACCTATGAAAGTCGCCACGAAGAGGGAGTTTGGCTTGAGGTAAACTTCCGTGGGAGGCCCGACCTGGAGGAGCCGGCCCTTGTTCATGACAGCAATCCTGTCGCCCATGGTCATTGCCTCGACCTGATCGTGGGTGACGTAGATCGTCGTTACCTTCAGTTTCGTCTGGAGCTTCTTTATCTCGGCGCGCATCGCCACTCTGAGCTTTGCGTCAAGGTTGCTTAGCGGCTCGTCCATGAGTAGAACGTCCGGCTCAACCACTATCGCCCTGGCGACAGCCACACGCTGCCTCTGGCCACCGCTGAGCTGTCCGGGATAGCGGTCGAGGAGACTCTCTATCTGAAGGAGTTCGGCCGCCCACTTGACGCGCCTCGTTATCTCGTTCTCAGGATACTTCTTCACCCTGAGAGGGAAGGCTATGTTGTCGAAAACCTTCATGTGCGGCCATACTGCGTAGCTCTGAAAGACCATCGAGATGTTCCTGTCCTTGGGGGGCAGGTAGGTCACGTCCCTGTCGCCGAAGTATATCCTGCCCTCTGTTGGCGTCTCCAGGCCGGAAATCATCCTCAGCGTTGTCGTCTTTCCGCAGCCGCTGGGTCCGAGGAGCACGAGAAACTCCCCATCCTTTATCGTGAGGGTGAGATCCTTAACGGCCTCGAAGTTCCCAAACCTCTTGGTTATTCCCTCAAGCTTGACCTCAACCATGGTAACACCTCACTTGAGCGTTATACCCCACATCGTGACCAGATACCTCCGGGCGAAGAGTATGAACAGCATCGCAGGGAGGGTCATTATGAAGGCCGCCGCGAACTTATAGTAGTCCGGCGCGGCACCGCCACTGGAGCCGGCCATTATCGAGAGTATCTGAGCCGGTAGAGTTCTGTTGTTCAAGGTTAGGATCGAGGCTACGAAGACCTCGTTCCAGCTCATGACGAAGGTGAACATGGCAGCCGCCGCCAATCCAGGAAGGGCCAGGGGGAGGGTTATCTTCCTGAAAGAGCCGAACCTGGTAAGGCCAAAAACCATCGCGGCCTCCTCGTACTCCTTGGATACCCCGGCGAAGATGCTCGACGTTATGAGGACGACGAAGGGAAGCGCCATTGCCGTGTGTGCAAGGGCCACGCCGAGGAGCGTGTCGGCGAGGTGGAGGTCTATGTAGAGAACCAGGAGCGGTATAGCCATGACCGGAATCGGGAACATCCTGAGGGCCACTATGGAGAGTTTTATGTGGTCCTTGCCAGGGAACATGTATTTGGCTATCGAGTACCCCGCCGGAACCCCTAGGATAAAGCTTATGATTATGGTGAGCACCGCCACTATGACGCTGTTCTTTATCCCGTCCCACGCTCCGAGGGTGAAGAGTATCGTGCGAACGTACTCGCTCGTGAAGCTCGTCGGAACTATCTTGGTCGGGTCATAGTAGTCGGTCTTGGTGGTGAAGGCGTAGAGGAAGGAGATGATGATCGGGATCACTATCCAGACGGCGGCCGTGAAAACGGCGGTGTAGAACCCCACCTTTTTGAGGGCGTACTTGGTTTCATCGTTCATTCTCCCACCTCCAGGTACTCAGCGCGGAGGAACTTGATGTAGAGTGCCCCGAGAAGTATGGAGAGGGCCGCTATTACAAGGGCGTAAACCGAAGCAACGCCTGCATCTTTTATCTCCGTAAGCTGATAGTAGCCTTCCCCTGCGAGAACCGGGATATCCCTACCAGCCAGTATCCAGACGATACCGAAGATCTGCATCGCAAAGAGAGTCCTTATTATGAGGGCGCTCTGGATGCTGGGTTTTAGGAGCGGCAGAACAATGCGCCTGAGCCTTGTCCAGTAGTTGGCCCCAAAGACTTCGGCGGCCTCTATGTACTCCTTGCTTATCATCTGAAGGCCGGCGAGGATTATCACAAAGACTATCGCCGTGGAGCGCCACAGCTCGGCTATAACTATTGCGAAGAACTCCCTCATACGGTACTCGTAGCCGAAGAAGTACAGGGGCTGGCTGATAACTCCAAGATTCATCAGAAGTTTGTTTATGAAACCGTATGGGGAGAGCATTGAGTACCATATCAAGCCGGCCGCCACGTCGCTTATGGTGAGGGGAATTATCAGGGCGTAGAGGGCGGCGTCCTTGCCCTTGAAGACCCGGTTCATAAGAAGGGCAAGAACAACTGCGAGGGCGACCTGAGTGGGGACTATGACACCAGCGAGAAGGATGGTGTATTTAAACGCGCTCCAGAAATAGTAATCGCTAAATGTTCTCCTCCAAACCTCCAGCGAGAAAGCACCGTTCTGAGTAAAAGCTAGGTACAGGGCCTGAACAAGGGGATAGCCAACGAAAAACAGCAGGTAAAGGAAAGCGGGTAAAATTAAAAGATAGGGGACGAGAGAGCGCCGTTCCATGGCTATCCCTCACGGCACCGGCACTCCAACTTCCTCGAAGAGTTTTATGAGATCAGGCTTTATCTCCTTGGTTACGGTCGCGGGGTCCTCGTTGTTTAGGACTATCCTCTCGAAGGCCTGCTTGTAGTACTCCTTGAACTGACCTCCCTTGTCTCCCAGGTTTGGTATCATGACAACCAGGGCATCCTGCGTGCTGGCCTGGGCCTGAACACCCTTGGCGAGTATCTTAAGCGGTCCCTCCGGCAGCTTTCCGCTGGCTTCTTCAACGGTTGGGAAGAACCCAACCTTCTCCAGAACCTTGACCTGGGTCTCAGGCTTGGTTAGGTAGTCTATGAGCTTCCAGGCCTGATCCTTGTGGGGTGCTCCCTTCGGTATGGCGAGCCCGGCAAGGACGACTATGAATCCCCTGCCCTTCGGCCCCCTCGGAACTGGAACGACGACGAACTGGTCAGGCTTGGTCTCTATGGCGTTCTTAATCCTAGCCGTGTGGTCCCATGCTATAAGAACCTCCCCCTTGAGGAGCGGGTCGGCCATGGCGTCCCACGTGGTGCTGGACGGATGCACGTAGGGCCAGAGCTCCTTGAGGTAGTTCCACATCTCAACGGCCTCGGGGCTGTCGAATTCCTTGGCCTGATAGCCGGTGTAGCTTGGATAGATGTAGCCATGGAGGAACCTGACGAAGAGGCCCTTCGGTCCGGCAGGGAAGCCGAGTTCTGGCTGTCCCTTGGCCTCTTTGAGGTTCTTGGCCCACTGGAGGAGGGCATCGTAAGTCCACTTGTCGGTTCCCTTCATCACATCTTCTTCGGTCAGTCCCTCGGGAAGGTACTTGAAGGCTTCCTTGTTGACAACCATGACGTAGGTGGCGCTCATCCAGGGGATATACACCTTCTGGCCGCGTATGTGGGCGTACCTCTCAAAGGTATTGATGAAGGTTCTCCCCTCAAGCTTGGGCATTCCTCCAAGGTCTTCAAGCCATCCCTTCGATGCCATGTAATCCATACCACCGTGGAGGTCACCGATGAGGTCTATGGTAACCTTGCCGGTCTGCATCTCGCCCTCAAGTCTCGTAACCATGTCCGTGTATGAGATTGGTACGAAGTTTACCTCGATCCCCGTTTCGTCCGTAAAGCCCTTCAGCAACTCATCCTGGACAAAGGCCCTCTCTTCGGGCGGATTCAGCTGGGTTGACAGAAACGTCACTGTTACCTTCTCCCCACCTCCTGGGGAGATACAGCCACTGGACACTACGGCGAACAACACAACCGCCGCCAACAGAACACCAAACAACCTCCTAATCATGGGGCATCACCCTATCCCTCAATAAGGTACTTCAACGAACCTAAGTGAGCAAACTATATAAGGCTTATGTTTAGAACCACTTAAAGTGGTTGTATTACAAAAAAGTAAAAGTTTGGAATTAAAGTCTTGGCTTCACGGTTTTCCCTGTTCTGGAAGATTCGTATGCGGCAAGGATTATCGCAAGGTTCTTCTTGGCGTCTTCACCCGTTATGGGAACATCACCATCCTTCAAGACGGCCCTCGTGAAGGAACTCACTATTCCCCTCACGTCCGGTCTGTCCCAGTATATCTTCTCGGCCCTGTCCTGATAGACAGTGAAGTCGGGATAAGCGGTTCTAACGTCGAGGAACCCCTCCCTGCCAACGAGGTAGTACTTTATCTCGATACCGTAGGAATAGCCCTTGGGATTGCCCCATCCGGCTGTGAGAACTGCCAGAACACCTTTCTTGAACTCAAGAACCGCCGTTCCGATGTCATCCACAGGGAAGCCGTATATTTTGCTCCCAATATCCGCATAGACCTTTTTTGGCACATCCCCAGTTAGCCAGAGTAGGGAGTCAACGCCGTGAGGCGCAGTGTCCATGAAGCCACCGCCTCCAGACTTTTTGACGTCCAAGAACCATCCCATATCCAGCCCCTGGAGGAATATCGGAGGCTTAACGTTTTCAGAGATCGTTTGTATGTACTCCAGAGCACCTATCTCGCCGGCATCGATCATCTCTTTGGCCTTCACGAGGGGCTCCGTGAACCTGGGGTTGAAGGGCAGCATGAGCTTAACACCGGCCTTTTTAGCGGCCTTAATGACCTCATCAGCGTCCTTGAGGTTCAAGGCAATAGGCTTCTCAAGGAGTATGTGCTTGCCCTCCTCCGCGGCCCTCACGGCTACTTCCCTGTGCCGGTAAGTCTCTATGGCAATGTAAACGGCCTCCACGTTTTCGTCCCTCAAGAGGGCTTCGTAGCCCTTGTAGAACTTCGCCCCATACTTCCTCGCCTCGGCCCTGGCCACGTCAGAGTTCGAGCCGTCCCCGGATATGGCGACGAGCTTTGTCCTCTTGCCCCTAGCAATTACCGAGGCAAAACGGAGGGCATGCGGGTGGGCGTAGCTGATTATTCCAAAGTTGAGCTTCCTCATATCTCAACCACCTCCCCCTTCCGGGCGCTTTCCTTGGCCTTTTCTGCAATCTTCAGCGCAATAAGGGCGTCCTCCGCTGTAACCACTGGTTCCTCCCTGCCCCTGATGCAGTTGAAGAAGTGCCTCAGTTCCCTCTCGAAGGCGTCTGGAAACGTTGAAAGGAGCGGTGAGAAGCGGGGCATCTCGAAGTTGGCCTTGGCAACGCCGACGACCGGGGTATCCAGAGGGGTATAGCGTATCCTGCCGTTCTTGCCTATGATGTCGACGTGGTGGTAGAATACGCCGTAGCGCGAGGGATAGGGATACGCCCAGCTGACCTCGGCTATGCCCGTCTTTTCTCCCTCAAACTTTATCATCATCATGAAGTGGTCGAACGTCCCATTGGCTCTAGCCTCTTCCTTTATCGCCTTTCCAACGGCGTAGACGCTTACAGGTTCGCTCTCAAAGAACCAGCGCAGGAAGTCCGTGACGTGCACTCCGAGGTCAACGGCGACGCCGCCACTTCTCTTTTCGTCCCAGTACCAGTAGTCCTTCGGGAAGGGGAGGTTCTGGACTTCGGCCTTCCTGATGTGCATGGGAAGGATGTTGCGCTTCTTTATGACCTCCTTCATCTGAATCCATCTCTTGTCAAACCGCCTCACGTGGCCAACGAAGAGATGCAGGTCTTTCTTTTCGGCGGTTTTTATCATCCTCTCGCCCTCTTCAACGGTGAGGGCTATCGGCTTCTCCACTACCACGTGCTTTCCAGCCTTAAGGGCCGCAATGGCCAGCTCGGCATGGGTGTACGTCGGCGTCAGTATCTCCACGACGTCGAGGTCTAGGTCAAGGAACTCATCGAGCCCCGTGAACGCCTTCGCCCCGAGCTCCTTAGCACCTTCCTTCGCCCTGGCAGCGTCTATGTCCATGCAGGCAACGACCTTAATCCCCTCTATTCCCCTCAGCGCCTTTTTGTGGGCGAGGTTGAAGATGTTTCCGCAGCCGATCACTCCGACCTTCAGCTCCATGGACATCGCCTGCTTCCAGATACGGTCGAAAGGTATATAATCCTTTTCAAAATAAACCACTTTAAATGGTTGTAAATTTATGGGGTGGAAAAGATGAAGGTCATCGTTGGAATTCCCAGTTACAACAACGCGGAAACAATCTCTTTTGTCGTGAAGCAGGCCGCTGAGGGGCTGAAGAAGTATTTCGGTGGAGGAATAGTCGTCAACGCCGACGGGGGAAGCACCGATGGGACGAGGGACGCCGTTTTGGGAACAGAGGTTCCGGATGGTGTCAAAGTTCACAGCTTCGTTTACAGATGGCCCATCCCGGGAAAGGGCAGTGCCATGAAGGAGCTCATGGAGTTCGCCCTCGGGAGAGACGCCGATGCCATAGTCTTCGTCGACAGTGATTTAAGGAGCATAACCCCCGAGTGGATATACCGCTTTGCCAGGCCCATCGAGGAGGGCTACGATTTCGTGGCGCCGCTCTACATAAGGCACAAGTGGGACGGCACGATAACCAACAACATAGCCTACCCGATGACGGCCTCTCTCTACGGAAAGAACGTCAGACAGCCGATAGGGGGGGACTTCGGAATAAGCAGAAGGCTCATGGAGGCCTACCTCGAAGACGAGGAGGTCTGGAAGACACACGTGGCGCGCTTCGGCGTGGATATTTTCCTGACGACGACTGCCATAGCTAGGGGCTTCAAAATCACCCAGGCGGCGTTGGGGATGAAGATACACGACCCCAAGGATCCTGCCGCTTCCCTCGGCCCCATGTTCAACCAGGTCGTCGGAACGCTGTTCATGCTGATGAAGAAGTACGAGGACATCTGGAAGCACGTGAGAACGATAGAGCCCGTCCCGGTATTCGGGGAGCTTGAGGAAGGTGAACCCGAGCCGGTAAAGGTGACCCTGGAGCTCCTGGAGATAAGGGCGAAGGAGCTATTCGCCCAGCACGAACCTGTGCTGAGGAGGGCGCTTAGTGAAGAGACGCTCAAGGGGGTGGTGAGTGCACTCAAGACCTTTGAGTTCGACGACAGGCTCTGGAGCCACGTCCTCTACGACGGAGCCGTGGCGTACAGGAACGGAATTCTAACCGAGGCGGAACCCCTCGTGCCGCTGTACTTCGCGAAGACGGCGGACTTCGTCAAAAGAACGATGGACATGAGCACCCTTGAGGCTGAAAAACTGATAGAGGAGAGGGCGAAGGTATTCCTTGAGGAAAAGGACTACCTGCTGGAGCGGTGGTAGAGCTCCCTCACCTCTTTCATCAGGACTATTTCCTCCATTTTTGGAACGCTCCAGGCCCCCCGTAGGGTCGTTGAGAGCGCGGCTACGAGGTTTGCGAAGCGGCCGATTTTTCTGAGGTGCTCCTCATCTATGGAATTCTCACCGAGCAGGTTCGAGTAGTGGAGACCAGCCAGGAGGGCGGCCATAAAGGCATCTCCAGCCCCGGTGGTGTCAACCGGTTCGACACTGTAAGCAGGGATATGAACCTCAGCGCCTCCGATCCTCAGCTCGCTTCCCTCTGCACCCAGAGTCACCGCGAATAGTTTGAGGTCGAAGTCTTCGGGGCTTATTCCGTTGTCTCTAAGGTACGCCAGCTCCCCATCACCGAGCTTGACTATATCGGCAAGTTTCAGGGCCCTCTCAATATCTTGGAGCATCTCATCCTCCCTTCCGCGCCAGAGGTCGAGCCTTATGTTGACGTCGTAGCTCAGCGGAACCTTTCCCTTAAGTCCCTCCAGAATCCCGAAGAGCGTCGAACGCGAAGGCTCCCTGGCGAAGAGAACGCTCCCGAAGTGGACAACTTCCGCCCTCTCAAGAAGGGCAGTCTCCACGTCCTCAGGCTTCAGGTTGAAGTAGGCAACGCCGTCGTAGAGTATGAACTCCGGCCTGGCACCGATGAGCTGGACGAAAACGACGCCGGTGTGCCTCTCAGGGTCTCTCGGGATGAATGTCTTAACACCTTCATCTGTGAGCCTTTCGATCAGGAAGTCCCCGAAAGGGTCGTCTCCGACCTTGCTCACCAGGGCGCTCTCAACTCCGAGCCTGGAAAGGCCGACGGCAACGTTCGCAGGAGCGCCGCCGGGGTGCTTCTCGAAGGACTTCACATCCTTAAGCTTCCCCTCCTGCAGGGCTATGAAGTCGATGAGGACTTCGCCGATGGAGACCATCATCGTCATCACCACAAGCAACAACTTTTGGTTGTTTCCTCCGACAACCGTTATATACGTTTCCTGCAATTGGGATACCAAGGTGTTGTTCCATGATAGCCGTTATCACCTTCACCGACCCCCGGCCAACGGCCCTCTCGATCGAGCGCGAGAGGGCGTTGATGGAGAAGCACTCCGCCCTCATTGGGGAGCTGAGGAGAGCAGGCTTTGAAGTCCTCGACGTGAACGAGAGGCTTGGAAAATACGGGGCTTTAAAGGCCGGTAAGAACTTCGGGGTAGATTCGATGGATGAGAGCTTCAGGGCCGCCAAGATAGTCGGGGGGAGCTCCGCCTCCGGAATCATAGCGGGCCTGTGGCACTGGACGGAGAGCAACCTCGTTACAGCACTCGTTAGGGAGACCAAGAGGCCAATACTGCTCTACGCCGACGATGATCCTGCGTGGGCCGGGACTACATGCGTCACATCCGTTGGTGCCTCGCTCTGGGAGAGCGCTGTGAACGAGTACGCCCTCAACCACGTCCGCCTCAAAGGAGACGTTGAAAAGGTAAAGGCCTGGGCAAGGGCCGTTGAAGCCGTCTCAAAGCTGTCCAAGAAGTCCCTCCTCCTCTGGGGAGCCCCGTACACCCTCGGAATGGAGCACCTCATGGACGACCTGCCGAGGCTTAAGAGAATCGTCGGCGACTTCATAACCCTTGACCAGTACGTCCTGGTGAGGAAGGCAGAGGAGATGCTCTCGGACGAAAGATTGAGGGTCCGCGTGGAGGAGTTCTACGACTGGCTGACCGAGAAAATGGAAGTCAAGTTCGACGACCTCATGCTGACGCCTGAGGTGTTGAGGAGACAGATAGCGCTCTACCTCGCCGCAAAGGAGAGCTGGAAAGAGCAGAGTAACGTCTCAGCCGTCTCGGTAAAGTGTCAGCCGGAGCTGAGCGAGGTCTACGGCGTTACGGCCTGTCTGATTCCCGCACTCTTTCCGTTCAGCCTCGATGCAGAGGGCGAGAAGGAGGTAGTCCCGGCGACGTGCGAGGGCGACGTCAAGGGCACGATAAGCTCGGCGCTCCTCTTCTATCTGAGCGGAAAGCCCCCGCTCTTCGGAGATATAAAGTATGTGGACGACGAGGTCGTCATGATAGCCAACTGCGGCGCGGCTTCGCTCTACTACGCAAGGCTGAGCGAGAACCCGGAGGAGAACCTCAAGGCAACAACCGTCCAGGGACAGTGCCAGGGGGCGAGCGGCGGGGCGCTAACCTACAGAACCCCTCCGGCGGAGTTCACCGTGGCGAGGCTCATACGTCGCGGGGGAGAGTACTACCTCCTCTACTTCCTCGCGGAGGGCCTTGAGATAACGGGGGAAATGGAATCAAAGCTCAAATGGGGCAAGCAGTGGCCGCATACGGCCATAAGGAACCCGCTCGACAAAGAAACGTTCATCTCCGCCATGGGGGCCAACCACCTCTCGCTGGTCCCCGGCGACTACACCGAGGAGCTCCGCTTTACCGCGAGGCTATGGGGGGTAAAGGCGATAGACCTTGGCGATGCAGGTGAGGTAAAGTCCTTCCTTGAGGGGTAGCCATGAGAACCATCCTAGCCGGCAACGGGGCCTTCGTCCTGAGCGACGAGAGGGGAGACATGCCCTCCCACTACGACGGCTTTTATTTTCTTGACACCAGATTCGTCAGAAAAGCCAAGCTTGAAGTTTCTCCGGAGCCGGGCTTCATCGGGGCATCGTCTACCTTTACCCGGGCGGTTTCACACTTCTCCCTCGGCGAACGGGGAATCCTTGTGAGGCTGAGAACCCTTGACGGGGTTTACGAGGAGAAGTTCTCCTTTTACAATACATCCGAAAAACCGCTCGGTGTCAATGTCAGATACACCTACGAGGCTCCCCTTGAGGACATATTCCAAGTCCGGGGCTTCATGGGGCTGAAGGGCGGGGAGGCAATAGCCCCAGCCGGAGGAAGGCACCTGAGGGAAAGCCCCGCCGGAAGGAGGAGCCTCTTCATCGAGACCAACATGGAGAGGGAGGAAAGTCTCTTAAGGGCGGAACTTGAGCTACCTCCCCTCGGGAAGGCGGTCCTCTACGTCCGGTTCATTCCTAAAATCGAGGGCAGGGTCTCGGAGATACTCGCAGAGAAAAGGGAAACGATAAAAAACGTCGCCTTCACAGGCTCACCCGCCATCGACGGGATATTCGAGAGGGCGGTTGAGAACATAAACGCCCTGACGCTGTTCACGCGCTTCGGGCTGGTTCCCCTCGCGGGAATTCCCTACTTCGCATGCCCCTTCGGAAGGGACGCTATAATAACCTCACTCTTTCTCCTGCCGTACTACCCGGAATACGCCGCCGGCACGCTGAGGCTCTTCGGGAGACTCCAGGGGAAGAAAACCGACCCGAAGAACGAGGAGGAGCCGGGGAAGATACCGCATGAGTTCCGCCTTGGTCAGCTCGCCCAGTCTGGGAGGGTTCCCTTCGCGCCCTACTACGGCACGGTCGATGCCACCCCACTCTACGTGGCGCTGGCGGGCGAGTACCTGCGCTGGACCAAGGATAGGAGGCTGATAGAGGAACTGAAGCCGAACCTGACCGCTGCCGTCGAGTGGATACTCGGAAAGCTCGATGATGGTTACATAACCTACGTCCCGGGGATACTCGGCAACAAGGGGTGGAAGGATTCTAGGGATGCCATAGTTGATGAAGAGGGGAAGCTTCCAAAGCCGCCGATAGCGCTCGTCGAGGTACAGGGCTACGCCTACTGGGCGCTCAAGCTCGCAGGGGAGCTTGGGCTGACCGACCTCGATGGAGGGGCCTTAATCGGGGAGGCAGAACGGCTCAGGAAAAGGTTCAACCGCGACTTCTGGCTCGGCTCCTACTACGCCCTCGCGCTGGACGGGGATGGAAGGCCACTCAGAGTCGTCTCCTCGAACATGGGGCACCTGCTCCTGACGGGTATAGCCGATCACGAGAGGGAACTAGCGGAGAGGCTTTTCCAGCCGGACATGCTCTCCCGGTACGGGATAAGAACCCTCAGTGCCAGAGAGAAAGCCTACAACCCCTTCAGCTACCACCGCGGAAGCGTATGGCCGCACGACAACGCGCTGATAGCCCTCGGTCTCGCGAGGGCTGGAAGGGCCGACCTTGCGAAGGAGCTCACGGACAGAATACTCGCAGCAGCGAAGCTCATGCCCGAGAAAGAACTTCCTGAGCTGTACAGCGGACTGGACGAACTCGTCCCGGTGCCTAGGGCCAACTCCCCCCAGGTCTGGAGCGCGGCGAGCGTTTTCGCCTTCGTCACAGCCTCACTGGGAATGGAGACGGGGGATGGGCTTACCATCCAGCCGGCAGAAGGAATAAACATCGTCCTGAGAGGCCTTTCATTTGGAGGAAGGAAATATCTCATAGTGGCCAATGGGGGTGTTAGCGTTGAGCCCCTATGAGTTCAGGTTTGAAAAGCTTCCAAAACCCGTGCTTTCCCCTTCAGATGAAGGATTCGACTCAAAGAACGTCTACAACCCCGCGGTGGTCAAAAGGAGAGGAAAGGTGGTCATGCTCTACCGTGCGGAGGCCAAAGGTGACAAGACAACCGGAAGGATCGGCCTGGCACTGAGTGAGGACGGAGTCAACTTCATCAGGCACCCCGAGCCGGTCATGGAACCGGAATACAGCTGGGAGGGCCTCGGCGTTGAGGATCCACGCGTTGTGAGGATTGGAGAGACCTACTACATGACCTACACGGGCTACGATGGAAAGACGGCACGGCTCTGCATCGCCACCTCGAAGAATCTGCTGAACTGGGAGAAACATGGCGTGGTTTTTGAAGAGTTTCCTTTCCCCAAGAACGGAAAGCTCAACTGGACAAAGAGTGGGGCTATTCTGCCGGAGAAAATGAAGTCTGGGCCGTTTAAGGGACACTACATCATGTACTTCGGCGACTCAAACGTCTGGCTCGCCTACTCAAAGAACCTCATTCACTGGGAGTATGAGAGGGAACCCGTCCTGATGCCTAGGGGTCATCTCGTTGAGCCCGGACCCCCTCCAATCCGCACAGGGGACGGAATACTCCTGATACACAGCGAAGCCTTCCACGAGGGCGAAAAGCTCGTTTATTACACGCACGCGGCTCTCTTTGATCTGGAAGACCCAAGAAAGCTCATATGGAGGACCGAGAAGCCCATCCTCAGGCCGACCTTCGACTGGGAGCTGCACGGGTGGGTTGACAACGTGGTGTTCGCGGAGGCAATGATAGAGCACGAGGGTAGATGCTACCTCTACTACGGTGCGGCCGATAGACACGTGGGTCTTGCGAGGGGAGAGATAAAAAGCCACCAAAATCTTAAGTAGTTGAGGGGACAAAATTAGCGAGAGGGACTTTCATGGATATCTACAACCTTCCGGGTCTCGTTGCCGGCGCCCTTATACTCTTAATCTCGACGGCTGCCGCTTACCGGGCATGGGGGTACCTTAGAATCCTTGAGACTCCAATTTCGAGAAAACTTGCCTATCTCGCACTGGTCTCCAGCGTTTTTTCCATGATAGGAAGCATAGGAACGATACTGGAGTCCGGAACCGGCCTCAGGGTATGGTGGATTATGGCAACTTTCTTCACGCTCTCCTACGTCACCATCCTGGTCGCTATTTTCACATATCTCGAACTCCTCCACCAGTTAGGGCAGGGAGAAGCGCCCGGAATTCCCAAACTTCCCCCAAAACTTCCATCAGCCCCTCCAGAGGGTGAGAAAAACCCTCTCCCCGTGGGGGGTTTCACAGTTCCGGCATCGAAGCTCCCCAAAATAGAGCCTCTGTGCAAGTTCGCCACGGCGACCCTCTACCTCGGGAGGAGCCTGACCACCAAGGGGTGTCGTGAATTTGACAGGAAAATATGGATAACCCGCATAGGCGCCCCTGATTCCGTCGACCCCTCCAAACTCCACGTCCTCCAGGGGGAGATAATGAAGTTCATCTCCGAGAAAGGTGGAGGAGTGCTCGTAGTCCTTGACGGGCTTGAGCATCTCCTGCTGTACAACGACTTCAAGAGCGTCATGAAGCTTCTCTCCGCCCTGAGGGACTACATGATAATGACAGGGTCCACCCTGATCGTTGCGGTCGAAGAAAGCTCCTTCCAGGAAACCCAGCTCTCAATCCTGAGGAGGGAACTGCCTCCCCTCAACATTGAAGATGTCCTGACAGACGTGGAGAAGATAGCACTCTTCGGTGTCCTTTCCAGGGACGATCTGGAGGCAAATGATAAAGGGACATTGGAAGAACGGGGGGACCAATCGGCTACCCAAGGACGATGAGCTCAACTTCGGCCTCGGTTTTAGGTTTTTTCAGGAGCTCCACTATTTTCCTGTCTATGTCCTTAGCTGCTTTGTTCGCCCTTATGGCAAGGGTTCTGGCGTCAATGTATTCGCTCTTACGGACGACCATTGAGTACTCGTGGTCGAGGATCAGGTCTGGACTTCCCTCGGCGAGAACCTCATCAACCAGATCCCCAACCTTTATTCGTATTAGGAGCTTCCTTCCGGCCTTTAGAGCGGCCTTGAACTCATCGCTAAGGTCTTTTAACCCCTTGTCGGCCTCGATGCAGAGTATGCAGTCACCGCGGGGTGTTAGGTAATCCTCCTTCGTGAACTCCAGCGTTGATCTGTGCGTTGCCCTGACGTTCTCATGACCCCTGCAGCGGATTACCTCCCTTAGCATGATTTCAGCTTCGAGCGGGGGTTTATAAATCTCCGGTCAAATGAGTGAAAAACTTTTTAAGTGTAGCGGAGAAATACCACACAGGGTGATAGGATGAACCTGGGGCGCGCCGTTAAGGGCCTCCTGAGGATCAACGCTGGGTTCGCCATCGTGAGGGTGAATTCCCTTGGGAAAGTCTATCCCGGAAAAACCAGCGTTGACGTGCTCGAACTCCTCCGCAGGAAGCTCATAAAGGAGTGAGGAACAGCTTTGTTTTTGCCGGTTCTGGGAAAACTTTTAAAAGGCCTCTTATAATGTGAGTTACGGCTGTAAGAATCAAGCTAACGGGGGGATTGATGATGGGAAACATCAAGCAGACGTTCATCAAGAGGGTTGCCCGCGAGCTGTTTGACCGCTACCCGAACGAGTTCACGAGGGACTTTGAGCACAACAAGAAGAAGGTTGAGGAGCTCACCAACGTCACCAGCAAGACCATCAGGAACAGGATAGCGGGCTACATAACCCGGCTCGTGAGGATGAAGGAAGAGGGCAAGATGCTCTGAGGCCCTTTTCTAGGATTTATTCTCTTCAAGCCGCTTCCTAAAAGTCTTCAAGGTCTTCGAGTATTTTTCTCGGAAGTCTGGCCCTGAACTCTTTCATCAGCCTCTCGAATTCCCTCTCGTTTTCCTGGGCAATGCGGCGGAAGAGGCTCTCGATGTAGGTCTCCGTGAGCAGGCGAACCTCCTCGAGCTCCTGCTTCATCCTGATTATCTCCTCTATTCTGCCCTGTATTTCGGCCAGAAAAGCCAGAAGCTCGTCTATCTTCTCCTCGGCCGGCTCCGTTGACTTTATAAGAGCCCTAGCCTGGGCGTACTCCTTGGTCTGTCTCGGGGCCTTGGGCTCGTACATCTCCGTGCCGAATGCGTAGGGTGTGAGCAGGACCTCAAGGCGGAAGCCGCGCTTTATGGTGTAGTACTTCCTGGGCCTGCCGCGCGGTATCTTCTCGGTTCTCCCTTCAATGAGCCCCGCGCTCTCGAGTATCCTGAGGTGTTCAAGCACTGCCTTCTGGCCCACTCCAAGCTCCTGGCTAAGCTCGCTCACGAAGTACGGTCTCTTGGTGAGCAGGATGAGTATCCTCCTTCGCGTCTCGTTTCCGAGTATGTCAAGTAACCTCCCCATGTTCTTATTTGACTCCATGGTCTCACCCCCTTTCCCTAACCTGATGTAAGAAAAGATTACTTTAAGCTTTTCGGTGATTTGGGAAATTGGAAGAAATTAAGGAACGAGGTGATGCTCCCTGCATCTGGCTTCGTAGCTCTCGCTTCCGCCGACGAGTATCACGGGCGAGTCACGGGGTGCCGGTTTTCCGTCTATGAGGCGCTGGGTCCGGGTAGCTGGCTTCCCGCAGACCGTGCACACGGCAGTAAGATATACTATGTTGTCCGCCCGAACGAGCAGTTCCCTCATGACGGGGAAGGGGTCGGCTTTAAAGTCGAGGTTGAGCCCGCTCGCAATCACGTAGATTCCCTCGTCGGCGAGTTTCTCAAGGGTCTCCACGATTGCCATGGGAAAGAACTGCACCTCGTCAATGCCTATGACCTCGTAGCCCTCTCTTTTCGTTATTTCCACAATCCTCTTAACCCCTTCCTCATCGGTCGGGATAACGAAGGCTTCATACTTCAAACCGTTGTGGGCAACGACTTCATCCTCGGAATATCTGTTGTCTATGCTCGGCTTGAAGAGAGCCGCCTTCCTCTTCGCGAACATCTGCCTCTCAATGCGCTTTATCAGCTCGGTTGTCTTTCCAGCGAACATCGGACCGGTGATTACCTCCAAGAATCCGCCTGGGTGAACCATGATTCCCACCAAGAAAAGAAGGTTTTCAGCTGTTAAATCTCCTCCGGCTGGAAATTTGAACGGAAGACGAAAATGGAAGAAAAAAGTTGGCAGTATCAGACTGGAGTGACGTGGCCCCACTTTTCTAGGGCTCTGGCGAGTTCCTCATGAGTTTTTGCGTACTCGTCGAGCGGGATGCCCTGCATGATGGCATCTATCGCCTGTCTGACTGCCCTGGCTCCAGCGGCCGGTCCATCGGGGTGTCCGAGCGTTCCACCGCCAAGCTGCAGGACGATATCCCTTCCAAGGGCCTCTATGACGGGTTGAATGTTGCCTGGGTGAAGGCCGCCCGAACTGGTCGGGGATGCTGCCTTTATGCCGTAGAACTTCTGCTCCATGTGGAAGAGGTCGTTCTCGTCCGGCTTGTAGTGCTTCTCCCTCAGGATCCTCGCGTTCTGGATGACGTCCCACTTTCCTCCCTCGAGCTTGCCGGCTCCGGCGGTTCCGACGTGGAGCTGGTCGATACCGACAAGCCTGTAGAGCTTCGCCAGGACGAACATCGAGATGCCGTGGTAGGGGTCCCTCGTGAAGGTCGCGTGCATGGCCCTGTGACCGTGGACTGCCAGACCGTAATCGGCGGCGAGCTCGGTTATGTACTCGAGTGCGCCCCAGCCGGTTATAACGACGTCGACCATCGCGTGCTTGAGGCCGAGATCGGCCAGAACCTCCAGCCTGCGCTCCATCTCAAGGAGCGGCGCGGTTACGTTGGCAAACCAGGTCTTCTTCTCGCCGGTTTCGTTCTCAACCCTCTCTATCACCCTTGCCATTATCTCTGCGCGCTCATCAAAGCGGTTGTACCAGGGGCTCGTGAGGTTCTCGTCGTCCTTCATGTAGTCAGCACCGTTGGAGAGCAGGTCGTAGGCGAGCTTCTCGAACTCCTCGGGTGAATAGCCGACCTTGGGCTTTGGAACGACACCGTAGAGGGGCCTGTCATTTATGTCGAGCATCTTCCTGACACCGTCTATACCGAATGCCGGGCCGTTGAACTCCCTGATGAGCTTCTCGGGGAAGTACAGATCCTCAAGGCGTAGAGCTTTAACGCGCTTCATTCCGAAGACGTTGCCCGCTATGCTCGCAAGAAGCCCGGGAAGGTTTGCCTCCTCGAAGGCGTGGAAGGGATATGCTATCTTCACTATCCAGCTGCCGTCGCCCATGTCGTGGAAGTCGTAGGCCTTGGCGGAAAGGTCCGCCCACCTGTCCTTCTCATACCACTCGTAGAGGGTCGTCCAGGTTCCGGTTGAGCTCTCGGCAGCAACAGCTCCCGCGGCCGCCTCGATGGTGTACCCCTCGGCAGGGGTTACGCGGAACACGGCTATTATGTCCCTCTTCTTGTTGGGCTCATAGCCCTTGTCCACGTAGTAGTCGTATATCTTGTCAAACTTCTCTACCATGCTTTCACCTCCTGAGTAACCTAAAGATATCACCGCCACCTATAAAAATGCTGTGGTGCAGAACTGGGGCATTCCTGCCTCTATGTGAGTATTGGAGACGCTTTTCCTGCGTCAACGCTCCAAACTCCTGCTTTCCTTTTAGAAATCAAAGGTTTAGTGGGCCCCTAAATACGATTTAACGCCCGATTTGTCGTTTTTGAAACTTTGCCCTCAAGTTAGTATTTGCCCGTTCATAAGTCAGTAGGCTAAGGATAATAGATTTCTCAACATCTCACCCAAAAATGGCCGATTATTGGCTCCAGAGGCCCCAGTTTCCGAAAGGTTTATATAGACCTTCCTTCCTAAAATAGAACGCAGATACCTGCAAAACAACGTTTAGGAGGTTGGGAAAATGGCTGAGTTGCCGATTGCCCCAGTTGACAGGTTGATAAGGAAGGCCGGCGCCGCCCGCGTCAGCGAGGACGCCGCCAAGCTCCTGGCCGAGCACCTTGAGGAGAAGGCCATGGAGATCGCCAAGAAGGCGGTCGACCTCGCCCACCACGCCGGCAGGAAGACCGTCAAGGCCGAGGACATCAAGCTCGCCATCAAGAGCTGATGGCCTTTCTTTTCCTTCCTTAGCTTTTCTGAAAGTTTTAAACCCTCACCAGAAACGTATTCTTTCGACTCTAACGCCTTCGTCGCTGACCCTCAAAAATGCAAAACCTGCGGAATCCATCCTCGGAAACGTTGGCGAGCCGGGGTTGAGAAGAACCACTCTTTTCCCGTGGACAGAGTATGTATCGTGGTAAAAGCGATGGGTGTGACCGAAAATTAGAACGTCCACACCCATGTCCAGTGCCTTAAGCGTCAAAAACTGAGCGTTGAGCGAGAAAAACTGATGACCGTGGAGGAGACCGATACTCACGCCCTCTACATCGATTAGCTTCTCCTCTGGAAGGTTGAGGTGGTCGGCGTTGCCGCGAACTGCTATAACCGGCGCGAAATCCTCAAGCCTCTCCAGGAGTTCATGGGACGTAACGTCTCCCGTGTGGAGTATCAAATCCGGAGTTTTCTCTTCAAGATGCTGGAAAAGAAGGGAAGGGAGGTTCCTCGTTTTGTCACCGTGATGCGTGTCGCCCGTTACCGCTATCAGCAAGGGCATCCCTCATATCGGGACGTTTATGTTGAGCTTCTCCACGAGTTCCTTGTACCGGTTCCTGACGGTGACCTCGGTCACGTGCGCTACCTCAGCTACCTCGCGCTGGGTCTTCTTCTCCCCCTCCAGGAGGGAGGCAACGTAGAGTGCCGCCGCCGCGAGACCTGTAGGACCCTTTCCGCTAGTGATACCCCTCTTAATGGCCTCCTGGAGTATCTCCTTGGCGCGCTTCTTCGTCCGCTGACTAACGCCGAGGGCATCACCAAACCTGTCAACGTACTCTATCGGACTTGTCGGCCGGAGGTTCAGACCAAGCCCCCTCGCGAGGAAGCGATAGCTCCGACCTATCTCCTTCTTCGTGACTTTCGAAACCGCAGCAATCTCGTCGAGAGTCCTCGGGATGCTCTCCATTCTGCAGGCGGCGTAGAGTGCCGCTGAAACCATGCCTTCTATGGACCTTCCCCTGATGAGCTTCTTCATAACGGCCTTACGGTAGAGCGATGCAGCAACTTCCTTAACGCGCCTCGGTAGCATCATCTGGGCTGCCATTCTGTCCAGCTCGCTGAGGGCGAAGGCGAGGTTTCTCTCGGCGGCGTCGTTTATTCTCATTCTGCGCTGCCACATCCTCAAGCGGCGCATCTTCGTCCTGTACATTCCGGTTATCTGGTTGCCGTGTATATCCCTATCGCGCCAGTCTATGTCAGTGGAGAGGCCCTTATCATGGATCATCAGTGTCATGGGCGCACCGGTTCTGGCGCGCTTTGCCCTCTGATCCGGATCGAATGCGCGCCACTCGGGACCCTCATCAATGACGTTCTGCTGAACGACGTAACCGCAGACAGAACAGACAATTTCGCCCCTCCGCGGGTCATAAAACAACTTATCGGAGCCACAAACCGGACAAACATTCTTATCAGCCAAAAGCTCTCACCCCCTCTTTCTGGGGGCAGGGCGTCTTGCCTTTCCGCCCTTCGTGCGCCTCTTGCCGGTCTTCCCCGGCCTCGACTTCTTGCGCTTGGTATCAACGTAGAGCAGAGTCCCGACGTAAGTCTCGGGATTCTTGATGCGTGGCTTCACGGCCACGTACGGTCTGCCAACTGGTCCGAAGACATCCTTCACTACCCCGACCACGGTGAGCTTTTTGTCAACCACCGGGTCGTTGAGCGAAGGAACCCAGTCCGTACGCAGAATAAGGAACCCCTGCTTCGCGTAGTGAGAAACTTTGCCCAGGCGTCTCATAGCCCCACCCCAAAAGGACATATCCTTTTAAGCTTTTCGCTTTTGCCTTTATAAACTTTTCGCCAAATTTCCAAAAGGTTTTTATTCAAGTGCCCTCTAAAACAAAAGATTAGGTAGGTTAAAATGAAATGCCTTCTCGCTGGGCACCTGGTCATCGACAGAATAATAAGGGGTTCGAGATTCGAAAAAAGGATCGGCGGAGGAGCCTACTACTCCGCGATAACCCTAGCAAATTTCTGCGACGTTGAGGTGCTGACAAGCGTGGGTGAGGATTTTCCGGGCGAGTGGCTCGATGAGTTGAAGGAACTTGGTATAAAACTCCGGATAATACCCTCCAATGAGAGTACCTCCTACGAGCTCCGCTACATCGACGCCAACAGAAGAAAGCTCCGACTCCTCTCAAGGGCCCCTCCAATAGTGGACGTGCCGGGTGGGGATTACGACATGGTAATGCTGAACCCGGTTACCGGGGAGATTCCCCCCGAAAGTGCCACCAAGTTTAAGAAGCTGTCGAACTTTCTCGTTGCCGACGTTCAGGGATTTATAAGGGCGCCAGAAGTTGGCCCGGTGAGGCTTCGAGAGATTGATGCGTCCTTCCTCAGGGGGATGAGAGTTCTTCATGCCGATCTCACGGAAACACGATATCTTACCAACTTTAGTCCCGGTGATGTTGAAGTTCTCCTGATAAGCAAAGGCGCGGAGCCGGGGTTCGCATACCTCAAGAGCAGGGGATACAGATACAGGCCCATCCAGATGGATATTGAAGAATCCACCGGAGCGGGCGACGTATTTCTAGCATCTTTCAGCTACTTCTACTCTCAGTGCCCCTTCATTCAGGCCCTAAAAAAGGCAAACGCCTTCACCGCTCTTTTCCTAAAGCACAGGGACTTTTCCTTCTCGATGGAAGATGTCAACGAGCTGGCTATGAGGGTGGCGGTCGAGAGGCTTAACGATATAAATCCATAGGGATAACTATGCTCACCGATGATGAAACGTCAGCATGCTGAAGATGATGAGAAGGGACTTCCCTGAGGTGGTGTTATGGACCGCTACGTACTGCTCGTAAAAGCCCCGAAGGGCTACGATATAACCCCCGTACGGGAGGAGCTCAGAGAGTTTCTCTCCAGAACCCATCCGGAACTCAGGGTCGAGATGCACAGGTGCATAGGCCTTACCGTTGACATCGTCATCCTCTACAACGGCGGCGTTGTCCTCATAAAACGGAAGCACGAACCGTTCAAAGGCCACTACGCCCTGCCAGGGGGATTCGTTGAGTACGGCGAGACCGTTGAAGATGCCGCCAAGAGGGAGGCGAAGGAGGAAACCGGTCTCGACGTGAGGCTCATCGAGCTCGTCGGCGTTTACTCCGACCCGAACCGCGACCCGAGGGGTCACACCGTGACGACGGCCTTTCTGGCGGTTGGAACCGGAAAACTGAAGGCCGGGGACGACGCCAAAGAAGTGCATGTCTTCTCCATGGATGAGGCACTAAAGCTGCCGCTGGCCTTCGACCACGCAAAGATTCTGAAGGACGCACTTGGGGTGAGATAATGATTTATACCGGTGAGAATGCTCTCCATTGGAAAAAGTTACGTAATAAGTCAATTGTCTTAGCGGCTGTGTCCTTGGGTCTGAGCATTCTTGTACATCCGTTTTTTCTTTTTGTTACTATTGTTGCTATCATTTTTGCAAGGTATTGCACTAATAAATTTGACCGATGGGCCACAGGATTTGAAGGAGAATACTTAGTGATCGAGGAATTTTCAAAAATTAACTGTCTAACTGGAGTGCTTCTTTCCGATCTTATCTTACCCAACATGCATTCAAACATCGATCATGTGTTAATTTGTGACAGAGGAATTTTTGCTCTGGAGACTAAGACGTATTCAGGGATTTACTATGCCGAAGGTGACAAGTGGTATTATAAAACCAAGTATGGTGAAATAATGCCCATCAAAAGTCTTAGCAGGTTGGCTAAAAGGAACGCTGCAATTCTCTCAAAGTTCCTAGAAAGAAAGTATGGTGAACATTACTTTATTACCCCTATAGTGGTATTTGCGGGACCAACAATTTTTGAAGGAAAATCAACAATTCCAGTCCTCTTCCCCTCTCAAATCAAGTTTTATTTATGCGCTCTCCCTAGAACACTCTCAAATAAGGATATAGCTCGTTTATCTGACCTGTTAATAAAATATTCCAGACATGTTATGGAGGTAGGGACAAATGCATCTTGAATATCTCACCTTTGGGAAAATACTAGCGGACGGCAAGATTTACGACCACGACATCGTGATCTATCCAAGCGGAGAAATCGAGAGGCGCAAAAAGTGGCTCAGCAAGGAAAAGCACGGGACAAGCCATAGGCTCGACCCGGATGAGCTGAGGGAGTACCTGAAGGAGGAGTTCGATGTTTTGATAGTAGGAACCGGTGCCTGGGGAAGGCTGTCACTTTTGCCGGAGAGCAGGAAACTGGTGGCGAACAAAGAGGTCATCGAAAAGCCGACTGACGAAGCGGTGGAGCTCTTCAACGAACTCTGGGGAAAAAGGAAAGTCCTTGCAATATTCCACATCACCTGCTGAGGGTCACCTGAGCGAGGAGAACCTCCAGAGCCATCACGGTCAACGCGTATGGATAGCCGAGGAAGTACCAGATGCCGGCCACGATGCCTAGGGCGATTCCGTTGAGCATCATAAGGACCAGGACATGCCCGAAGTTCGTCTCAGGCACGGATAGCTCTTTCTCGCCCCTGTAGAAGAAGGCCAAGGCTATCGAAGACGTCATGAGAGGCAGAAGAAGCGCTGCCGGGAGCAGGACGAGCGTTTTAACGTTGATGTATGAAACCGCCAGAACCAGACCAACGCCCGCGGTGACCGGAACCGCGTTCATGACGAGGAGCTTTCCCCTGACGAACTGGCCGACCGTTATCGGGAGGCTCCTCAGGAGTTCAAACTCCTTCCCGTCTATCTTGAGGACCGTGTCCACCCCGACCGAGGTTATCCAGGCTATCATAAGCAGAACCGACGCAACGGCCCATTCCCTGATCGAGCCGGCCGTGAGGAGATTCAGAGCGCTCGGAAGGATTATGAAGAGGGGGAAAATCAAACCCACGAGGAGGGCGCTCTTCCTGAAGGCTATCCTCAGGTCCTTGAGGGCAATGGCCAGAACCGGATGGTGGGTTTCGGCCTTGAAGCGGACGTTTCTGGAGCGGGAAACCTCCACCCCCTCCTCAAGCCTTCCCCAGAGCCGTCCAAGGATAAACAGGTAGAGCGGAACTAGAACGGTGAGATAGCCAAGAACCAGAAGGAGAGAGTGGAGGGGATCGGCTATCGATGCAACCGAGAACGGATAGGCTATCGAGTACCTGGCAAAGAAGGGCAGTATCTCCTCGTAGTGCTCGTTGATGTAGCTCTGAAGGTAGTTGAGGGCGTAGAACATGCTGATGAAGAGTATAACCCCAACGGTTCTGGCGAGGGTTCTGAGCTTTGAGAACCTGCCGCCCACGCTCGCCGAACCGAAGAAGGTGAAAACGATCAGTCCAAGGACGTGGCCGAGGAACGCCCCCGTAAGGATCCAGAGAAGGCCGAGTACCCCAGGAAGTCCGTATTTTGTGGCCATAGCAATGACAGCCGGCAGGAGGGCTATAACGGCAGGAACGTTGTCTATCGCCAGGAGAACGCTGAGATACTTTGAGCCGGTCCTTATCGGCAGAGGCTTGAGAGGCTCAAAGATTCCCATCGAGACGGCGTAGGAAGCGTTTACCGTCGTCGTGTAGAGGGCCATCACGAAGGGCAGGAGCGCGTAGGTTGCGAACATAACGGACGCCCTCGTCTCGTCCTCCGCTCCGGCGATACCTCCAGCCATCATGATCCCGAAGAAGAGGAAGGCAACGGACTGGAGTGCTATGCCCCTCTTCATGTCCCCGGAGTTCCTGAGCTGCTTCCTGAACTTCTCCGGGTCGGCCGCTATCTGGGGGTTGCTCTTCAAACGCCGGTAGTGAAGCTCCCTGTAGAGGATTCTGACTATCTCGAACATGCTCCCACCCTAAAGAGCATCTTTAAGCGCCCTAACTATTCCGGCCACCTCTTCCTGGCTCTCGGTGAGCTTGAGGAACACATCTTCAAGGCTCTCCTCGTGTGCAAAGCTTTTGAGCTGCTCCACAGTTCCTTCGGCGATTATCTCACCGTTGTATATGACACCAACGCGGTCGCATATAGTCTCGGCCAGAGCCAGAACGTGGGTGGAGAAGACTATGCTCCTGCCCTCCTCCCTGAACTGGAGTAAGAGCTCCCGCAGGATTCGGGCGCTCTTGGGGTCGAGACCGTTCATGGCCTCGTCGAGGATGAGAACCCTTGGGTCGTGGAGCATGGCGGATATAAGGGAGATTTTCTGCCTTGTACCAAAGCTGAGCGAACCAATCATCTCGCCGAGGTATTTTTCTATTCCGAACGCCCTCACAAAGGTCTCCACGCGCTCCTGGAGCTCCTCCTTCGGAATCCTCCTCACGCTTCCGATGAAGTTGAAGAACTCAACCGGTGTGAGGCTCTCGTAGAGGACCGGCGTTTCCGGGACGTAGCCGGCTATCCTCTTCACCCGGAGGGGGTCCTTGGAAACGTCTATCCCGTTGACGATGGCCTTTCCTCCGCTTGGGGGAATTATTCCGGCCAGGATTTTCATCGTCGTGCTCTTTCCGCTCCCGTTGGGGCCGAGGAGGCCGTAAATTTCGCCGTCTTTGACCGTGAAGGTTATCCCTTTGAGTGCCACGTTAGAACCGAACCTCTTGACGAGGCCTTCGACCTCTATCATTCCACCACCGATGGTAATAACAGGACATGGATTAATAAAGTTATCTTAAGTCCATCGTCGAGTGACTTGTCGACGTAGAAACTCTTAAATAAAATGGGGGACATAATTGGGTAAAGTCCAAGCCGTTTGGAGCTATCTTTCCTTTTCTGCCCCGGGTTTGGAGCGGGAGGGAAACTCATGAGAAAAACCGTTAAGCTCTTACTCCTTACATTATTGAGTGTCATGGTGCTCGTGGGCGGATGTATCGGGAACACCCCCTCATCCACGGGCACGATGACTGGAAATTCGGAGGAAGATGGTGGTGGGACAACCTCAACGATGGAAAGCTCAACAACCGAGACGGGAACAACCGAAACTGTAACCGAGACCCAAACATCCACAGATACAGGCACTGAAGCTCCAACCGAAACACCACCCAATGAAAGCCTAAGCTACGACGAGGACGGAAACATCCTCTGCGAAGGTGAAGACCCTGACCTCGGCTGTGAAGCCGGAGAGACCAACGGGAACGGAACAGGGCCTGGGTTCTCGCTCAACTTCGACTTCAACGTGAGCCTGACTCCAGTAATAGTGCCGGTGACGATGGTTAAGGCCAACTTCAGCTACGCCGGGCCGATAAGCTCGATGGCCTTCTCGCCGGGAGAAAGGGACGTTATCGACTGGATAAGCGTATTGACATCGAGCAGAGACCCGGGTAAAAACTTCGTCTTCACAATAAAGTTCGCGGACGAAGAACTGGCGGAAACCTACGTCCACGCGGAGGTCTTTTACGACGTAATCCACAACAGGAAGATAACCTACGAACCGACCGTTCTATACTTCGATGAGGGGAGTGAGTTCGGAAGGATGTGGGAGCTGCATCTTTACAGCGGTGGCTTCACCCTCTATGAGGTGGGTGAAAACGGACTGGTTGAGCTCTCCAGCGGAAACGTGGACGTCAGGGGTTCATCGGTGAGCTTCACCATCGAGAACTTCAGGGATGTTTTTCCAAGGAGGGTCTACATGAGAGCCAAGGCCGTCCCGATGGGGGATGGCGAGATAGTGCACTACCCAGGCAACGGTGTCTTTACCATCGAATACGAGAGGGGATGGATAGATTACATGAGCTCCTCCTACTACGGAGAGCCCGGAGGAAAGTTCAGCCTCCACGCAAAGGCCCACTCCTACGACCTGAGCCTGAGCCTCTACTTCGAGAGTGAGGAGGAACTACGAAAATTACCGGTGTTATTCTACATCGACAGCACCGACAACGGAAAGGCCGACTGGATTGCATACATCTATGCCGACCACTACCTCCTGAAGGACTCAACCGGAAACGTCTATCGCGAGGGGAAAGCCTTTGCGGACGGCAACGTCCTCAACGTCACCCTGGAGAACCTCTTCAGCCTGATCCCTTGGAGGTACTTCCGGGGCTGGTTCGCGTTTCCCCCCTATAAGTACCGCTTCCCAGCAAGGGCAAACCTCTGGTTCAACGCGACCGAGGGTTTGAGGATAGAGAAAGATGTCGAGGAATATCTTGTCATAGTTGTCGAGGACGTCTACATAAAGGAGAACGGCGACTATGCCGAGGGAGAGATACAGCTAACGTCATGGGCATACGGTCTATGGTGGCCCGAGGGGAAGGTCTGGCCTCTCAACTACAGCTCCGTTTACACCTTCGGCTATCCAGTTGCCCATTGGGTTGAAGCGGAGGACAGGAGCAGGCTGCTGTATCACGATGAAAATGCAACCAGCCTTGAGGGCACCTTCATCAATGGATATCCAATCTTCGCCATGTCCGTTGAGGAGGCCAAAAAGTACCGGAGGATATACTTCAACACGATGGCATGGGACAGGGACGAGCCGGGCTCATACGTAACCACAGGGGTTGGGTTCTTGGCTGACATCGGTATAGGTATTGCCACGGGAGAGATTTCAACGGCCCTGGATTACGCCTACAAGGGGATGTCCTGGGGATACAGACTCACGAGCGGCGAGAGCGCGAGCGACCTTTGGGGTGAGGTCTTTGAGTGGCTCGTTGGAGCCGAGCCGGACTTCCTCGGCATGGCACCGTATTCGCTCGATCCTCTCTCGGGAGAGTTCGCGAAAGGTGCTCTTATAGAGGTTCCATCAGGGGACGGCAACCTCGTCGTTACATATCTCGTTTACACGGTGGAAGTGCCGAGGACGCTCCGCTACGCGGAGTTGAAGACCACGCTCCACTCAATGGAGTTCACGAAAGATACTGAATGGGGAGATGACGAGTACTACATCTACGCCCGCTCCTGCGCAGGGTTTACTCAAGGTGAAGCCGAGCTTCCGGAGGAGTTCTACAACGGCCACTACGTCAATGTAGGTGTAGCCGTGCCTGACGGCCACTCTTACTCCTATCCCAACATAGAGGCCGGTGAGGTTGTATACGACACCTCATCCTGCTCTCCGCTTAAAAAGCTGGAGTACAGGACGATGAGCGGAAGCGGTATTCTATTCCTCAGGAAGGAGCTCCTCAGCGCGAAAAGGGCAGATTTGCCCTTCCTGTACATCGAATACTCCGGCTGGGAGGAGGATTCGGGAAAGTGGGGCAACGACGATGACCCGATGGGGACCGTCGGGATAACGATCCTCCTCGACGAGGACTACCTCGACTGGGAGCACTACTCAGCGGTTCCGGAGAAAAGCCTCAGCCTGCCCTTTGATGTCTGCGGTGTCTCCGGTGGCTGCTCAGAGGTGCATTTCTGGGTCGACATAGGATCTGAGAGCTGATGCTCTCTTTTTTTACCTGTAGAAGGGTGGTGACGTATCTATGAAAAAGATGCTACTTGCAATGGTAGTTTTGCTTGTAGCTGGATTGTTATTGGCCCGCGGATACATAGGGCCTGGCTTGGAGAATAGCTCAATCGAGGGTTCTTATCCTCCGCAAGAGACCGTAGCAACCTCAAGTTCCGTGCAATCGATTACTTCAACGGAAACTTCGGAGACAACTCCCAAAGAAACGGTCCCAACGGGCGCCATGCTCTTCCATGCCGACGTTTTGCACGTAATTGTGAGTCCAGACATTGAGTATCCCCATGCGGCTGTGATAACATATGCCAACGACTCTGAAGTCTTTCTCCTCGCAGTGCCAGATGAGAGCTACATCTCGGAAAAGAACTACATCGACGTTAGTGCGTTGTACATAGATGCCAGTTGGATAAGCTCAATTGGAATTATAGAGTCCGGTGGAGCATGGTACCAAGACCCATATTCCTTCAGCGGAGAACACGGTTTTGAAATAGCGACTAAGAACGGATACAAGATGTATCACGTGAGAGCTGGAAACTGGGAAGAGGTTCCACAGGTTGAGGACGTTAAAGAGTTCTACAACTATCTCACAGGGATATTTGATCTGGGGCTGTCCCATGAGACCGTTATTTATGAAGTGGAGTACTCCCCGGAAAAAGGTGAATTCATCTCCTTTGAGGACTTAAAAGAGGAAAAAGTCTGGAGAGGGAAGGTTATTTCAATAACCCAAGAGCTCAGAGTGGAAAAGTACTACCATCTTGATTACGGAACGAGCGAGAAACACTACGGGATGACCGGATATTATTTCAGCATGGAGATTGCGCCGGTTCTCACCGGTTTAGCCCTCAACATGGCCTCGGATGACCCAGATGGGAACTCATATGTCCTGGCGGTGCCGATGGTATACGAAGGCCTGATAACTTTGCACTTCACTCAGAATGGGGAACCGGATGGGATAAGCGTTGACATCAAAAACGTCCCCGAGGGAACCAAGTTCTACGTAACCTACGTCAAAAGTGGGAAGTTCGAGTAACTTCCCATCATTTTAGCTCCAAATGCGCCTTCCTCACCTCAAGCACGCCCGAATAGCTGCATTCGCTCCACTTCTTCTCGACCTCATCGAAGACTATCCTCGCCCTGAAGAAGGGGGCATCTCTCACAAAGGTCTCGAACTCACCGCCCTCACCGGCGACGTGAATTTTGTACTTCTCATGGAGCTTCACAAGTTCCTCCAACGCTTTCTCGTCAATCCTCCTTCCGAGCCAGCTCTCGTCGAGGCCGTAGGCGGCCGTGCCGACCATGACAACATCAAAGATGCCGATTATCTCGCGCATATACTCGATTGGGTCGCGGTGCCAGGCCGGGGCAAAGCTCTCTATGCCAAGCTCCTTTGCTACCCTGTCAACGCGCTTCTTCTGGTACTCACTGGCCAGGGCACCGGCAACGACGCCGTCTATCTTAAGCCCCTCAAGGACGGCCTTCATGTCCTCAACTTCCTTCTCCTTCTCGCCGCTGGTGAAGCCCTTGACGAGGGGAATTCCTATCGCCTTCGCCTGGAGCTCTGTGAGGTGGATGTTCGGCACGTGGTACATGTAGCTCTCGTCGCTCTCGCTTACCATCGAGACGAGGTACCTGACCTCAAATCCCTGCCTAAGCGCCCAGTAGAGGGCGTAGTTAGAGTCCTTCCCGCCCGAATACAGCACGGCAACGCGCATCTCTCTCACCCGAAAGCTTCAAATCATTGGTCGGATAACCATCACTTGAGAGAGGCTCGGCGGGGGCTTTAAAAAGGTGATGCCAATGGTGCCAAAAACGGCGGTAATTCTGGTGGCAGGCCTGGGGACGAGGATGGGGAAGAGGCCCAAGGGGCTCCTGAAAGTCGCCCGGAGGGAGATCCTGTACCGGACGCTTACCCTCCTCGGACAAAACGGCGTTGAGAGGTTCGTGATAGTCACCAACGAACGCTATGCAGGACTTTACCGTGAGTTCTTGGAGAGGCACGGCTTCAACGCCGAGCTGGTAATCAACTCCGAGCCGGAAAAGGGCAACGGGCACTCCCTCCACCTGGTCAAAAACCACGTCTCTGGAAGATTCGTTCTGGTGATGGGCGACCACGTTTACGGTGAGGAATTCATCAGGGAAGCCCTTAGGGGAAGCGGCCTGATAGCCGATAGAAAACCGAGATGGACGGACGTGGGCGAGGCGACGAAGCTCAAGGTTGAAAACGGCAGGGTGACGGAGATAGGGAAGAAGCTTGAGGGATGGGACGCGGTCGATACGGGCTTCTTTGTCCTCGATGACACAATATTCGAGATAACAGATGCGCTGGAGAGGGAGAGAGGAGGAGACTACCCCTTAAGCGAGATTGTTAAGAGGGCCGAACTGCCAGTTACCTTCCTCGACGGCCTCCCCTGGATTGATGTTGACACGCCCTCTGACCTTAAGATGGCCAAGAGGATGCTCGTCAAGACCGCGGTGAAGGGAACGGGCGACGGGTTCATCAGCAGGCACCTCAACAGGAAAGTTTCAACCGAGATAAGCTGCCTCCTCGCCGAGAAAGTCACCCCGAACCAGATGACCCTCATTACATTTGCCCTCGGAGTGATTTCGGCCTTTCTGACGCTCGTCAGCCTTCCGCTGGCGGGAATACTGTATCAGATTAGCTCAATCCTCGACGGCGTTGACGGCGAGCTGGCGAGAGCCCAGATGATGACGAGCAGGTTCGGGGGCTACATCGACTCCATCCTCGACCGCTACGTTGACGGCACGTTTCTGGCCCTCCTGGCCTATTCGACCCTTACCGAGTCTCTCTGGTATCTAATCGCCCTCTTGGCACTCCTCGGCTCGGTGATGGTGAGCTACTCGACCGAGAGGTTCAAGGCCGCCTACGGTGAGGACGCCTACGGCTCGATTACCGCCCTCAGAAAGCTCCCCGGCAAGAGGGACGAGAGAATCTTCACCACCATGCTCTTCCTTCTGTATCCGGTCGGGGCTTCGATTAAGGCACTCTTCCTCCTACTCGCCGTGCTCACGCACCTGCGGGTGGTTATGACGGCGTGGCTGGTAAAAAGGGCAAAGGTTTGAGTTCAATCTTCAAGGAACTCAAGGGCCTTCTCCGTCTTCCTGTCGAAGAGGACTATCCTCTCCTCCCGGAGTTTCACCGTTACAGGTTCGCCGAAGCTGAAGTGCTCCCCCTCAGGGGCAAAAACCTTGACAAAGGCTCCGTTGACCGAGACCGTGACTATCTGCTCCCTGCCAAGGGGCTCGAAGGAATAGACCGTTCCGGCGAGTCCTTCAGTTTTTTCCTTAACGACCTCCGCATCGTGCGGCCTGAAGCCAAGAATAACCTCCGTGACACCGAGTTTCTCAATCAGCCCCCGATACTGGGCCGGAACCGGAATCCTGCTTCCATAGACATTCAGCTGGCCGTCTTCAATCTCTGCCTCGACGAAGTTCATGGGCGGGCTTCCAAGAAAGCCGCCGACGAAGCGGTACTTCGGTCTGTAATAGACGTCGTCTGGGCTTCCGACTTGGAGTATCACCCCTTCCCTTATCACGGCTATCCTGTCGGCCATTGCCAAGGCCTCGGCCTGGTCGTGGGTGACGTAAACAGCTGTGATACCAAGCTCCTTCTGGAGCCTCTTGAGCTCGGCCCTTACCTCAAGCCTCAGGAGCGCGTCGAGGTTGCTCAGCGGCTCGTCGAGCAGGAGGACGTCCGGCTCTTTGACCAGGGCCCTCGCTATGGCAACCCTCTGCTGCTGCCCACCTGAAAGTTGCCAGGGATATCTTTCGAGGAGGTTCTCTATACGGAGCATCTCCGCAACTTCCCTGACCTTTTTGGCTATCTCGTCCTTCGGTGCCTTTCTAAGCTCAAGAGGGAAGGCTATGTTGTCGAAGACCTTCATGTGGGGGTAGAGTGCCCAGTTCTGAAAGACCAGACCGACGTTCCTGTCCTTCGGTGGAACATCGGTAACGTCCCTGCCGTCGAAGTATATCTTCCCGCTTGTTGGCCGATAAATTCCTGCTATCGTGTAGAGGAGCGTTGACTTGCCACTTCCACTCGGTCCGAGGAGCGCCATGAACTCCTTGTCGGCTATCTCAAGGCTTACCCGCTTGAGGGCCTCAAAGTCGCCGAACCTCTTCGTGATGTCCTCCAGCGTGACCTTAACCACTTCAACCACCTCAGCCCTTTATTCCACCCGAGTAGCCCTGGAGGAGGAGCTGCTGGGCAGTGATGAAGAATATTATCGTGGGGAGGAGGTAGAACGTTCCGGCGGCGGCTATCAGGGGCATGTGGGAGTACTCTGCCTCTATGTTGGCCTCTATGAAAGTCGCGAGCGTGGGATAGACGAGGAAGGTTCTCACGTAGATTATGTCCTGCCAGCCGGCGAGGAAGGCGAAGAGGGCAACCGCCAGAATTCCGGGCTTTATGAGGGGCAACATTATCTTTCTCCAGACGGTTATCCGCGAGGCGCCGTCTATAATTCCCGACCACTCGAACTCCCAGGGGATGGTGTCAAAGAAGCCCTTCATGAGCCAGATCGACATGGGTATCTCTAATGCGGCCCTCGCCAGTATGACGTACGCGAAGGAGTAGAGCCCGACGACCTCATAGTTCTGGGGGAACGTGAGGCGGTAGAGGAGGTAAACTCCTACTATGAGGGCAACGCCCGGGAAGGCGTGGAGGACGAGGAGGAGGACCATCATGGTCTTCCTTCCGCGGAAGTCTATCCTTGAGAGGGAGTAGCCGGCTAGGGTGCTTATCCCGGTAACGACGCCGGCAACGCCGAGGGCCACTATGAGTGTGTTGAGGGTTATGCGCCATATGTTGACCCTTATTCCACCGGTAGTGGCTATCCTCCCCTGGAAGAGGTTTATCCAGTTCTCAAGCGTCAGGTGGAAGGAGCTGGGGTCGAGGTTGGTGATCATTTCCGTGCTGAGGCTCGAAAGGACGAGCAGGGAAAAGCCCAGGATGAGCGGGAGGCTCGCAAGGAGAAGGGCGAGGATTATGAGCCGTTCGTACCTCTTGGGTCTCGTTTCCACGTCCCTCATCAGAAGTCCCCCCTGGGCTTTTTCATCATCTTTTCAAACTTGAGGACCTTGAGCGTCACGAAGCCACCAAGGATTCCGATTATGGAGAGTATGACAGCTGCTGCAGCCGCCAGCCCCTGATCCTGCTCTCCCCTGCCGAAGGCCGTGTTGAAGACGTAGAGAGCCAAAGTTGTTCCATAGTCCCTGTTGACGAGGTCCCACTGGACGAGCAGGAAGAGGTGTGGATAGGTCGTCAGCAGGCTGAGGAACTGCCATGTGAGCACATATAGGAGGTGCCATTTAATCATAGGAATCAGAATCCGCCTCGATATCTGCCAGGAAGATGCGCCATCAACCCTCGCGGCTATGACGAGCTCTCTGGGTATCTGATTCAGGGCCGAGGTGAAGACTATCATCCCAAAGCTCACACCAACAAGGCCATTGACGAAAATTATAACGCTCCACGCCCCCCAGGGCGTTACCTGGCCCCAGGGGATAGGCTCCGAGATGATGCCGAGGCTCATTAGGATTGAATTCAGCGTTCCGATTTCACTCCCGTGGAAGAAGTAGTACCAGACAAGGCTGTAAACCGCTATCGGCGACATCCTGGGAAGGAGCCAGAGGAGCCTGTACGAAGATGCTGGCTTCTCATCGATGAAGAAGGTCGCAAGGGCCAGCGCAAGGCCACCGAAAACGTTTATAATGAGCGTTATTCCAACGAAGACAACGGTAGTCAGTATAACGGCCTTAAACGTTGGGTCGTGCTGAAACATGTAGAAGAGCCTCTCGTAGTTGTAGAGGCCGACGAACTCGGTAAGGTACCTGTCAACGTTCCAGTTCCTCATCCTGGTCATGCTTATGTAGACGGTCATAACTAAGGGAATCAAATAGAACAGAAACACCATCAGAACCATTGGAGAAAGAAAGAAGGAAAGGTCCCTGAGCTTTCCCTTCCTCATGAAATCACCTCAGCCCTGGGGAAACTTCCAGTCCTTTGGTATCTCCCCCTGCACCTCGACGCTGTCTTTGAGCTCCGGATCAGCGTTGACCTTCTGTATGATGTAGTTGACGGCCTCCTCAGGGGTCATCTCGCCCCTTAGAACCTTGTCAACTGCATCCTTGAAGATATCCGCTAGGGCCGGGTACTTCGGGTGGGCCGGGGCGAGGTGGGTGTATTCAAGCATGTAGCTGACATCAGCGAGGAACTGGGCGTTTATCGGGTTGACGGTGGCTTCAACTATGTCTTTGATGTTGCTCTTCACCTCGTCGCTAAGGTCGAGGTTGAGCGCTTTGAGGTCGTTGAGCCACTTCTCGTCCTTGATAAGCTTGGCCGCCTCCTTTCTCACGGGCAGGTGGGCAGAGATGACGCTGTGTATGGCGTTTATGTCCGGGTCGCTGGCCTTTATGAGCATCAGGAAGGCGAGCTTGTGGTAAACGTCTTTGAGCTCGTCGTACTTCGGGTTCAGCTGGCCCGCCTTGGAGTTTATCATCCAGACAAAGGGCTGGCTGAGGGTTACAGGCTTGTCTCCCCTCTCTCCGGCAGGGAAGAGGGTGTAGTAGAACCATGCTTTGACCTCTTCAGGCTTCAGGCCCCTCGGCGTTCCGCCCTTGGCGTAGTACTGCTTGGTCTGCCACTCGGTCCAGTACCATGTTCCGCCTATGTCGAAGAGCGTCCTGCCTTCGACTATGGTGGGGTGTATCTGCTTGGCCCAGTCCCAGCTCATTATGTCCTCCGGAAGAAGGCCATCGCGGGCGAACTTCCACTCAACGTAGAGCCACTTGTAGACTGCAGGAACGTCAACGACGAGCTTTCCGGTGTTTGGGTCGTAGAGCTTTCCACCGAAGGCGAAGATGAACTGTATCAGATCGGGGTGAGCGGAGCCTTTCCTGTGGATGAGGCCCCACTCGACGGCACCTTCGTCCTTGGCCTTCTTGGCCCAATAGTAGACGTCACTCCAGGTGAACTCGCCGTTCTTAACCTTCTCATCGAGACCGTTGAGGTCGAACCCTATCTTTTGAGCAACGTCATTCCTTATGTAGAGCGGCCTTGCCTCGGTGTCCTGCGGAAGGCCGTAGAGTTTTCCGTTGTACTTTGAGGCCTCAATCAGGGACGGGTAGAAGTCGTCGATAACGCTCTGATAGGCTTTGGCGTAGTCAGTCATGTCGAGTATGTAGCCTTCGTCCGCCAGCGTCGGCAGGAAGGCGTAGCTGTTCACGAAGAAGTCCCCGGCCTGCCCTAGGGGCTGCTTGCTGAGGTACTCCTTGTAGGCATCCTGGAAGGAGGCAACGTAGTGGGTCTCGGTTACCACGATTTTGACGTTGATCCCGTTGTCGGCCCAGATTTTGTTTATCCTCCTCGCGGCTTCAACTATTCCGTAAACCCTCATTACGCTGTTCGGATCGCCGGAACCCCAGGCCGAGAACTTAACCTCCTTAACCCCGTTCTGCTCCAGAATTTTTCCTATCTCCACCACGTCCTTGGTGAAGTCTCCCGTAAGCTGAACCTCAGCCTGAGAAGTCTTCGCTTCCTCGCCGCCTATGCAACCGCTGGCGATTACTCCTAAGATCACCAGTGCAATCAGCCACAGCGCCGCGGCCCTCATGGCCATCACCCTCCGAAGTTTTCAAAAGCGAGCCCAAAAAGGCTCGGAGGGCTTATTTTAGAAAGCGAACTGATTCCATCTTTTATTCAGATTTTGTTATTTATAAAATTTTTGGACTGGGCTCTGTGAGCGGTATTCAGACAAACAAGTACGGAGAGAATGTTCAAAAATCCATAAAACCGTTTTTCAACCAAAAACTATTTAACTGCTGTAAAATAATTTACCGCAAGCAAAGGAGGTGGAGGAGATGGTCAGGGTTGTTGTACTCGGACAGGGCTACGTTGCCAGCATCTTCGCGAGCGGTCTGGAGAAGATAAAGGCCGGAAAGATGGAGCCGTACGGCGTCCCCCTAGCCGATGAGCTCCCGATCAAAATCAGGGAGATTGAGATAGTCGGTTCCTACGACGTTGATAAAAGCAAGGTTGGAAGGGACCTCCACGAGGTCGTCAAAGCCTACGACCCAGAGGCCCCGGAGAGCCTCAAGGGCATCACAATCAGAAAGGGGATCCACCTGAGGAGCCTCAGGAACCTTCCGATCGAAGCTACCGGCCTTGAGGACGAGATGACTCTCAAGGAAGCAGTCGAGCACCTCGTTAACGAGTGGAAGGAGCTCAAGGCAGAGGTCTTCATCAACGTCTGCACCACCGAAGCTTTTGTCCCCTTCGGAAGCAGGGAGGAGCTTGAGAAGGCCATCGCCGAGGACAACAGGGAGAGACTTACGGCGACCCAGGTTTACGCCTACGCGATAGCCCAGTACGCCAAGGAGGTTGGCGGGGCTGCCTTCGTCAACGCGATTCCAACGCTTATAGCCAACGATCCAGCATTTGTCGAGCTTGCCAAGGAGAGCAACATGGTAATCTTCGGCGACGACGGGGCCACCGGCGCAACCCCGCTCACAGCTGATATACTCAGCCACCTAGCCCAGAGGAACAGGTATGTGCTTGACATAGCCCAGTTCAACATCGGCGGAAACAACGACTTCCTGGCTTTGACCGACAAGGAGAGGAACAAGAGCAAGGAGTTCACCAAGAGCTCGGTCGTCAAGGAGCTCCTCGGCTACGACGCGCCGCACTACATCAAGCCCACTGGATTCCTGGAGCCTCTCGGCGACAAGAAGTTCATAGCGATGCACATCGAGTACGTCAGCTTCAACGGTGCCCACGATGAGCTGGTCATTACCGGCAGGATAAACGACAGTCCAGCTTTAGCGGGCCTGCTCGTTGATCTGGCAAGGCTCGGAAAGATAGCGGTCGAGAAGAAGGCCTTCGGAACCGTCTACGAGGTCAACGCCTTCTACATGAAGAACCCGGGACCGAGGGACAGGCCGAACATACCGCGCATCATCGCCCACGAGAAGATGCGCATTTGGGCCGGTCTGGAGCCGCGTTGGTTCTGATTCTCTAAAACTTTTTAATCCCCTTGCCCTATTTTTCTCGGAGGGAAGCCGATGAGCTGGAAGAGGGGAGCCTATCCTGAGTTCACCTTCGAGGATGCAGTTGCGGTTCTTTTCATGCTTCAGAATCCGACGGGGAGAAAGGCCATATCAGATGTTCTTGATCTCGGAGAGGGAAGCGTTAGAACGCTTTTGAAGAAGCTTGCCGCCCTCGAGGTCATAAGCTCCACCCAGCGCGGACACTCGCTCAACGAGAAGGGAATGGAGCTCCTAGAGGAAATTTCCAAGCATTTCTCCGAGGTCCACCGTATCGGGGAGGTTGAGGGATATCCCGCCTTCGCACTAACGGTGAAAGATGCTGGGGAGTTCAAGAGCATCGAGCTACGGGATGAAGCCATAAGATTCTTCGCGAAAGGGGCCATGATTCTCGCCGTGAGAGATGGTGAACCCGTCTTTCCGGAGGACGGAAGGCCACTGAGCGAGACGATGCCCGAACTGGCCGAGAAGGTTAAGGGAGCGTTCAGGCTGGAGGACGGCGACCTCGTCGTGGTAACCTGGGCGGAGAAAGAGGACGACGCCATGAAGAGCGCCTACCACGTCGCCCTGACACTCAAGGGCGATGAGCTACCTGAGGAGATAAAGTCCCTCGTGAGGTGAAGGCATGAGGAAGCTTATTCTCGCACTCGACGTGTACGAGAGGGAGAGGGCACTTGAGATAGCCGAATGCACGGCGGACTACCTGTGGGCAGTGAAGGTGAACTGGCCGCTGATAATAGGCTCGGGACTGAATATCATCACCGAGCTCAAGCAGGTTACGGGGCTGCCTATAATAGCCGACCTCAAACTGGCGGACATACCAAACACCAACAGGCTGATAGCGAGCAAAGTTTTCGAGGTCGGGGCGGACTACATAATAGCGCACGGTTTCGTTGGGAAGGACAGCGTTGAGGCCGTTATGGAACTTGGGAAGACCATAATCGTCGTGGAGATGAGCCATCCCGGGGCGAGGGAATTCATCCAGCCGGTGACTGATAGGCTGATCGAGCTGGTCAACGAGCTCGAGCCCTTTGGGGTCATAGCACCCGCCACGAGACCAGAGCGCGTTTCGTACATACGCTCGAAACTGAAGCCGGAAATCAGAATCCTGACCCCAGGGATTGGGGCCCAGGGGGGCAGAGCTAGAGAGGTTTTAAAGGCCGGTGCCGACTACATCATAGTGGGGCGCTCGATATACGCGAGTGAAAATCCGAGGGAAGCCGCAAGGAGGCTTCACGAGGAGATAGCGGGGGTGTAAGGATGGAGCTGAAGGTCAAGCATCCGCTTAGTAAGAAGGAGATCAAGGAGATAATCCGCGAAATGGGCAAAATTTTCGGTGAGGAGATAGCGGGGAAGATGCTCAGCAAAAAGGACCGTGTCGAAGTTGCTGAGTTTGATAGGACGACGGAGATACTCCTAGTTAACGGCAGGCCTTTCTTCATAAGGAGGAAGGGACTGATATTCCCCCTCGTCATAGCGCTCTACGAGCTCTCCAACGAAGAGGATTTGAGAAAGTGGCCGAGGCGCGTCGTGGTCGATGCTGGCGCGGTGCCGTTCATAATCAAGGGAGCCGACGTCATGGCGGCGGGAATAACCGACGCTGATGAGGGCATAAAGGAGGGCGATTTCGTCTTCGTGGTGGAGGAGGACTACGGAAGGCCTTTGGCCATAGGCATTGCCCTGATGGACGGAAAGGCAATGAAGGAGAAGCCCAAGGGCAAGGCGGTGAAGAACATCCATCACGCCAAGGACAGAATATGGGAACTCACGGTGGGCTGAGATGAGCGGGATCGAGGAGGGAAGGAGAAAAATCCGCGTTCTCGTCGGCGGGGTTTTTGACCTCCTTCACGTCGGCCACATCCACTTTCTTACCCAAGCCAAGGCCCTGGGAGATGAGCTGATAGTGATAGTCGCCCACGATGAGACCGTCAGAAGGCAGAAGCGTCGGGAACCAGTGAACAGCGCTGAGGACAGGGCGGAACTTCTGAGGGCTCTTAAAGTCGTGGACGAGGTTTACATAGGTTCCCCCGGAGGAATAGACTACGAGCTGGTGAAGCGGATAAACCCGGACATCGTTGCAATAGGGCCTGACCAGGCCTTCAGCTGCGAGCGCCTCAAGGAGGAGCTGAGAAAGCACGGGATAGAGGCCAACGTGATAAGGATACCCTACCTCTACAAGAGCGACCGGGCGAAGACCAGCAAGATAATCCAGAGAATAATAGAAACGTACTGCGAGTGATTTTAGATCTGATTTCACCAGGGGCTTATTTTTATCGAAATTAGAGGGAGTTGGGACGTGATTTTAGGGGCTGATTTTATCCCTGGATTAAGCGCTCTGGATTAACGTCAGAGTTTGAATCTTCCCATATACTCCCGCAGGAACTCAGGGTCTTCCCTTTTCACAGCACTCATCAGCTCATCGAACTTCTTCTCCCCCAATGCCAGCTTCAGGTAGTAGTAGAGGTTGACCGCGTCCTCAACTATGACGCTCTGCCTTCTGCCCTCCTCGCCGTAGAGCTCAATGAGCTTCCTGTTCATGTCGAGGCTGACGTAGAGTGTCTTCTGCTTCTTCTCCTTCTTCATGTCCTTGGACTTGGCCTTCCGGTCCTTTTTGGGCCTTGGCTTGGTGAGCTCGTTAACGGAGCCGTCAAAAAGCTTGGGGATTTTATCCTTCGACAATTTCAACCACCTCTCTCGCAAGTTTTAGAAGGGCCTTGGAGGCTCTACCATCCCCGTCGAATTCGAATATGCTCATCCCCTGGCTCTGGGCCTTCTCCAGGGCTATCGCCTTCGGAATCGTCGTCAGTATTGGGGCATCGGGGTAGGTGGCCTTAAGCTCCTTGAGGCGCATCTTTGGGACCTTCGTCTGGCGGGTGAACTTGTTGGGGACGAGGCCGAGAAGCTTCAGGTTCTCGTTGGTCTCCTCGCGGATCATGCGCATGAGGTTGAACATAAGCTGCATACCTATGACACCGAAGTAGCTCAGCTCAAGGGGTATGAGAACGTAGTCCGAAGCGGTGAGTGAGTTGACTAGGAAGATGCCCATGCTGGGCGGGTTGTCTATGAGAACATAGTCGTAATCGGGCAGTATTGGAGTTAGAGCTTTCTCAAGACGCCTTTCACGGTTGTAGGCGTTGATAATCTCTATCTCCCTGGCGGAAAGATTTAGGTGGCTTGGAATTAGGTGGAGGTTCTCCCTCACCTCAAGGATGGTGTCCTCGATGTCGCTCTCCCGGGTCATCAGCGTTCCCACGTTGCTGTCCCCGTACTGGAGGACGTCCATGCCTATCAATCCGAAGGTCAGATTGAACTGCGGGTCTATGTCAACGAGAAGAACCCTCTTACCCATCCCGGCCAAAGCATGGCCAAGGTTCATGGCCAGAGTAGTCTTCCCAACCCCGCCCTTCTGATTGGCTATGCTGATAACTACTGCCATAGAATCACCTGCCAAAGGTAAAGAGAGAGTCAGGTGATGTCGATGAAGTCCTCGAGAACCCTCTTGGCGTAGGCAGGGAGTTCCTTCTTCTCCTTCTTGGATATCGTCGTGAATATCTTGTCGAAGCCGTTGTCCTCAGACTTGAAAGGCTTAACCGGTTCGGGGGTTATGATGTTCTCCTTGAAGGAGGAGCTAACGCGGAGGGCGTGCTCTCCACCCAGGATGTGCGGGCTTTTAACGCCGGTCATGATGACCATGGCACGGACGACTTTGCCCATGTCCTCGTCTATCCTCGCACCCCACTTGATCTCGCTCTTCTCGCCGAGCTTCTCGTAGACGATGTTCATAGCGTCGTTTATCTCGCCGAGGCTCACGTCTGGACCAACGGTAAAGTGGACGAGTGCCCTATCGCCGCTGCCGTACTCGACCTCAAGCATCTTGTTCTCAAGGGCGTTCTTGACGGCATCAACCGCTCTGTTGCTGGAGTCGCTCTCACCGATTCCTATCAGAGCGGCACCTCCGTTGTGCATGACGCTGTAAACATCGGCGAAGTCGATGTTGACCATGGAAGGTAGTTTGATGGTCTCGGTGATGCCCTTGACCATCCTGGCTATTATCTCATCGGCGAAGCGGAAGGCGGCATTGATGGGAAGCTTCGGAACGAGCTTGAGGAGCTTGTCGTTTTCGATTATGATGACAGTGTCGGAGTAGTACATGAGGGCCTTTATTCCCGCTTTGGCCTTCTCAATCCTTATCTTACCCTCGTTCTTGAACGGATAGGTCACAACGCTTACTACAAGGGGCTCCCTAAAGCGGCCGTTGTGCCTGGCACGCTCCTTTATGACCTTGGCAACAACGGGAGCAGCGCCCGTACCGGTGCCGTTACCCATACCAGCGGTTATGAACACAAGATCGGCGTCACCAATGGTCTCGGCAATCTCGTGGGCGCTCGCCTCTGCCGCGCGATAGCCTATCTCCGGGTTCCCACCGGAACCCTTGCCCTGCGTTATCTCCTTGCCGAGAAGAAGCTTCCTGTGCGCCTTCGTCCTGGCAAGATGCTGGGCATCGGTGTTCATGGCTATGAGCTCCGCGCCCTGAACGCCAAGCTCATAGAGCCTGGTTATGGTGTTGTTTCCAGAACCGCCGACACCTACTATGACGATCCGTATCAGGTCCTCAAGATTTTCGTCGGAGAATCTATCAAACTTCGCAGTTCTGGGCTCGTCGTCCAAGTCGAGTTTTATTCCGGCTTGTTCCAGGAGTTTAAATACCATCGCCCCAACCCCCTCAATACGTCTGGTTTCGGATGATAGTGATTTAAAGTCATGATTTTAGCGGCTTATTTCAGGATGTAGTCAGGCGTTGAGCGTTCCTCAGTCTCCAGCTGATAGAGCTCCTTCTTTAAAAGCTCGCGAATGGCTTCCCTGATAATTTCGCTCCTGCTGGGATAGACACCCTTCTTGACCAGCTGATCCATGGCGTTAATCAGGCCCTGGGGGAGCTGTACACTGATGATACGCATTTTGCTCATCCCTGCACCACCCAGTTCAGTAAGCCGCTGAAATAACTAGTGATTTAATTAGTTAAATACTTTGCGGCTGGATGTTAATATTATAATATTATCAATTTCAAAAATTTTTTAAAAAAATTTCATAATACAAAAAATGATTCAGATCCGCAAAAATCGGGGAGTAGAAAGGGTTTTAACGTCGAATATTTCACCCGATTTCGGGGAACTCGATGATGGGAATAACTGAAAAACTTCACGTCACAAAGGTGTACGTGAAGGATGCCGAAGAGCTTATTCCGAAGCTTAGGGGAGACGTTCAGATAGTCAGCGCCGAATGCTGGGAGGTTGTGGCGTTCGCGGCCCTACTGGCACTCCGCTCATTTGGGAGAGGGACAAATCACGCGAGGACTCTTGGGGGAGAACTGCTGATCCGCCTGGCAGGGACACTCCAGATAAAAGACGCCATAGCCCAAAATGGCATAAAAAACGGCGAGAACTATCTGGTGATCTTCGGAACGCGCGAGAAGGCGTTGGAGGTCCTGCGTGAATTTGGACTGAACGAGCTCCCGCCCACCGGTTGTGACGCGGAAAAAGTGAAAACTTTTTTTGAAAAAGCAGCACTCGTTGAAGTTTTGTAGGCTTCCTATGCCTATTTCTGTACCCCTCGGAGGATAGGTTTATAAAATCCCTTCCTCATTTTCGAAGTGCCTGAGGTGATGCTCATGAAGTATAAAAAGCGCAAGTATTTCCTTGCTGGCAGAATAAACCTCATTCAGCGCTCGAAAATCAGGGAACTTTTTGAGAAGGCTAAGAAGATGGAGAACGTTATCTCCTTGGGCATAGGTGAACCTGACTTCGATACTCCCGATGTCGTCAAGGAGGCCGCCAAGAGAGCCATCGATGAAGGTTACACTCACTACACGCCCAACGCGGGCATTCCGGAGTTCCGTGAGGCCATAGCGGAGTACTATAAGACCCACTACAAGGTTGACGTTTCTCCAAACGATATAATCGTGACAGCCGGCGCTTACGAGGCGACCTATCTGGCCTTCCAGACACTCCTTGAACAGGACGATGATGTTATAATCCCTGACCCGGCCTTTGTCTGCTATGTTGAGGACGCAAAGATAGCCGAGGCCGGCATCATCAGGATACCCCTCAGGGAGGAGAACGAGTTTCAGGTCGACCCGGATGAACTCGTCGAGGCGATAACCAAGCGCACCAGGATGCTGGTTCTCAACTACCCAAACAACCCAACGGGAGCGATTCTCAAGAAGAAGACCGTTAAGGCCATAGCCGACATAGCCGAGGATTACAACCTCTACATCCTGAGCGATGAGCCCTACGAACACTTCCTCTACGAGGGAGCGAAGCACTACCCGATGATAAAGTACGCCCCCGACAACACGATTCTGGCGAACAGCTTCTCAAAGACGTTCGCAATGACCGGTTGGCGCCTCGGCTTTACCATAGCGCCAACACAGGTCATCAGGGACATGATAAAGCTCCACGCCTACGTCATAGGCAACGTTACCTCTTTCATCCAGATAGCGGGAATCACGGCCCTTCGCGACAAGCGTAGTTGGGAGGCCGTTGAAAAGATGCGCGAGACCTACGCGGAGAGGAGGAAGCTCGTACTCAAATACCTTCACAAGATGCCCTATATCACCCCGTTCAAGCCAAAAGGAGCGTTCTACATCTGGGCAAAGATAGACCCAAGCCTCGACATGAGCAGCGAAGACTTCGCCGACTGGCTCTTGGAGAACGCGCGCGTCGTCGTCATACCGGGCACGGCCTTTGGAAAGGCCGGTGAGGGATGGATAAGGATAAGCTACGCGACCAAGAAGAGCCAGCTCATTGAGGCAATGCAGAGAATGAACGAGGCACTGTCAAAGCTCTAGCGGGGGAAAGGGATGGACGGCGTTCTGGCCATCTTCTTCGCCATTTTTCTAGCCGAGCTCGGAGACAAGACCCAGCTGGCAACTATGGCCTTCGCGTCCAGATACGGATGGAAGGTAGCGTTTATGGGGGCCATTCTTGGCCTTGCAGCGGTTAACCTCATCGGGGCGCTACTCGGCGACAAGCTCGGCGACATGGTGCCCCTTGAGATTGTCCACAAATTCGCCGGAGCAATTTTCATTGTTTTTGGAATCCTCATGATATTCGGAAAGCTCTAGGAGGGATAAATCATGGACAAACGGTGGAGTTCAGTCCTGCTTGACACGTTGGTCATGACGGCCGGCTTCGGAACCCTGACCATGATGGCCGTCGCAAAGCCGGATATAATCGCCCACTTCGGGATAAGCAGCGCGGAGTACGAATGGCAGCACATAGCGTACGTCTTTGGTTTGTTCATAGCGTTCCTTCTCGGCCACACCAGGATATACGAGGGAAGCTTCAAGAAGAGCGTTGCCATAGCGCTCAGCTGGGCGGCGATAGCGCAGGCGCTCATTCCACTTGCCCCCAACTGGTACGTCGTCGTCTTCCTCAGGTTCATCCAGGGTTTCGTCGTCACGCTCGTGCCCCTCTTCAGCACTCAGATAGCACATTTCTTTGTGGCTGAAAGACCCTTCGCCAAGGGTATAATCCTCTCTGGCATCTTCTGGGGCGGTGTGTTTGGAAGCATGAGCGCCAAGTACGCCGTCGAGGCTCTTGGGTGGAAGGGCGGTTTCTGGGTCACGGTCCTCATAATGTACGCGGTTCTCTCCCTCTGGTGGTTCTTCGTTGAGGACTTTGAGATAATCCACAAGACCGAGGGGACCGAAAAGGCAAGCGTCTGGAAGATGCCCTTCACCTGGGTGCTCGGCTTCACATTCTTCCCGGCCCTCTGGGTCATATTCACCATCATAGGGTTCTCCGCATCCCTCGGCTATGAAATCGGGTGGACGAAGGAACACGTGGCAACGCTCAGCACGAGCCTCAACATATCCAAGGCACTCTGGAGCATAGGCATGGGCTACGTCGGCTACATGCTATCCAAGAAGAACCCGAACGCTAGGGGCCTCTTCAAGGCCATCGTGCAGGTCATGATATTCTCCTACGCGGTTGCCTTTATCGGCCTGCTGATCTACGGCAGGGCCATGCTCGCCGGCAACTACACCCTTGCCCTCGCGTCGGTGATCCTCATTGGAGCTCTCCAGGGAACCGGGCCAGCATTTTGGACCAGTGCCCCGGCCACGTATCCAAGGAACATCTTTCCGAAGGCCAGCTTTGCCCTTGGTCTCATCTCCAACTCGGCCAACGCCATAGCTCCAACGATAACGGACGTACTCGCGAGACAGAGCACCGGCCTGGCCCTGGGAGAACTGGCCCTCATGCCGCTCATAGGAATCCTGACCCTTATAGCGGTCTCGAGGATGAAGCTCCCAGTGGAGGAGCTCGGCGATGCGGCCTAAGCCCTTCGTCGTTTTTTCTTTACATTACTCGGGGTTTTCTTCTACGGTATAGCCGTGATGAGTTTTGGGGAAAAGTACACGTTTTTTGGCTACATCCTCGTTGGGAGCGTGCACCTGCTCTTCGCCCACGGGGTCTGGAGAGGGCACGATATCCTCGTGGATTTAGCGGCCTATATAGCCCTCCTCGACCTTCTCTTTGGACTCCTCTGGGTGATGGTTAGCCTTTCAATTCCGGCAATAACGCTGACCCTGCTGTCTGCCCTGATCCTCTTCGTCCTGATGGACGAGGAAGTGAGGACCGAGCTCAAGATGCCGTGAGGAAACTTTTCTAGCGAAAAGTTTCATCAAAACAGGTGATTCATTTCCCCAGCCGCTCCAAGAGAGATTTAAACCAGAAACGGGACGTTAAAGGCCGGATTCACAAACGTGCTAAAACCCCCACGTGGGTTCTGCCATGCCTGCGCTCCTTCGGAGCGCTAAAAACGCTTGAACCCTTCTGAAACGTCTCTCTGGAGTGAATCCATTTCTGCCAAAAAAGCAGTCCTCAAAGAAATCCACTCCAAAGCACGCTTTTTTAAAAGGAATCACGAACTTTAATGAAACTTTGCCCAGCAAACAAACTTTGTAACGCAAAGTTTGATCAAAAGGTCATTCCATTAAACTGGCAGAAAAACAGTTGTGCGATGCTCAAGTACAATCAAAAAGCGGGTTTGACTTTTAACTCAAGCCTCCAAGCAGTTTCACATTTTTATCGGCGCCCGAAGGGCGCCTTTAGAGAGTGAAACACTCACAAAGGAGCGAGTAAATGAAAACCCACTTCAGAACTTGCCAATTCTTAGAAAAGCACCTAATCTTCCGCCAGCGTTCCTTGGGAAGCGAAGCTTCCCGAGGTATTGAGGCCCTGCCTCAACCTGCAAAGCAAGGGCTGAGTGGGGGTGTGGGGGTGGTAGCCCCCCAGCAACCTTTGCTTGCGCAAAGCTTGACCAAAGAAACTTTGTCTGTGCAAAGTTTCATCAAAGTTCGTGATTCCTGTGATAGGAAGCTTTTTGGTGAGTGTTTGCGCTTTCCAATAGCACCTTTGGATGTGTGAAATTCCTCAAAGTTAAGAGCCGTTACCATTAGGTTCACACTTTTGCGCGCTCCGAAGGAGCGCTTTTTAGAGGAAACCCCGTTTAATAACCCCCTAAAGAGAATTTCCCTGAGAAAATAGCCGTTGGAAAGTGCAAACGCTCTCAGAATCACAGTTGGGAGAAGAATCACACACTTTTGATCAAACTTTTGCGGAGCAAAAGTTTGTAATGGTGCGGGGGACGGGATTTGAACCCGCGAACCCCTACGGGACGGGACCCTAAATCCCGCGCCTTTGGCCAGGCTCGGCAACCCCCGCGCGGATTGAGTTATTGCCTTTGCTTTAAAAACTTTGAGGGGAAAGGCTTATAAGGACGTAAAGGAAGCTTTACGTAAAGGAAACTTTACATGGTGGGAGCATGGAGAGATGGAGAATTATAGGCTACGCAATCCCCGCGACAACTGCATCTTTACTGGCAGTTGCCCTGTGGATGGGGAACATGGCAATGGCTTTTGGGATTTTAGCTGTGGTGATAGCCCTCTCGTTTCTCTACGCGGACTGGCTCAAAAAACGCGGCGAAATATTCAGCGACGAGAGAACGCTCCGCATCGAGGAGATGGCCTCACGGAGAACCCTTCAGGCCCTGGTGTTGGCTTTAGCCTTTGCGGTAGTGGCGCTTTCCATTCTCTCCGAGAACGACCCAAGCCTGAGGAGCGCCTATTACCTGGCCATTAGTTTGATGGTCCTGACCTCGGTCCTAAAACTGTACCTGAAGCACCATTACGCGAGGGTGATGTGAGTGAAGCTCAGCTACGAGGGCCTGCTCGCTAGTTTAATCGCCGTGATTGTCATCGGTCTTGCATACTCCACCAAGTCGGGAAAGGGCTCGCTGGCGGTGAGTATCTTACTCCTGGGTGTTCTCATGGTCTATGCCTTGAATCGGTACTACAACTCCAGGGTGGGGAGAATAGAAGATGAGAGGACCGAGATGATAAGCACCAAAAGTACGAGAAACGCATTTGCCGTAATTAGCATAATCCTCTTCGCTGAGTACCTCTGGGAGTACTCAAACGGGAACACAGAAACCGCCACAAAGCTGCTGATTCCGCTCACACTTGGCGTGATAGCACTTGTGGTCTCGCAGTACTGGTACGAGAGGGTGATGTGAATGAGGTTTGGGGTCATTCACTTCGTCTTTCTCTTCATGGCAATTTTCCTGATGAGTTATTACTCGCGAACCAGCACATACCTAAGCTGGTTCTTCTTCACCCTCGTCTGGCTCGGAACTTGGGTCCTTGCGAAGACCTACGAGAAAAAAGTAGAACCCGTCAGGGACGAAAGGACCGAGTTGATAACCATGAAGAGTTTTTACCAAGGCATGGGCTTCGGTTTCGTCATTTTTGGCTACGAACTGATCTGGCTCGCTGGCCACGACTATGAAACGGTGGTTCTGCTTTCGAAGTGGCTCCTGTTGCCGATGTTAGCGGGTGTCCTGGTCGCTGCACTCCTGAAGGCCCATTATGAGCGGGTGATGTGAATGAACGAACTCATCTTGGTCTCGTTGGTTGCCTTGATTGGAGGCGGACTCCTGGGCCATTTCATGACCCGGACGATGATGAGCATTGGAGTTCCCCCGGACGAGAGGGCCTTCGAGATAGCCAAACTCTCAGCGGCGAGAACCCTGGAGCTCGTCCTTCTCGTTACAGTGGCGGCGCTCTACTACTCGTGGCTGGTTCTCAGGGACGAACGGTGCACCAACCTCGCCGTCCTGATATTCGCTACCATATTCCTCGGCAACCTGATCTTCAGAGCCTATTATGCCAGGAGGATGTGAGCCCATGAAAAATCGCCTGCGAGAGCTAAGGGAAGCCAAAGGATTAACCCAGGAGGAACTGGCGAAGGCCTTAGGCGTGACGAGGCAGACGGTGATAGCGATTGAGAAGGGTAAATACGACCCATCGCTGAGGCTGGCCTTCAAGATAGCGCGCTTTTTCGGCGTTAAAATCGAGGATATATTCCTTTACGATGGTGAGGGGGATGAGTAAGAAATTGGCCGGGCTGATGGTTTATCTCCTCGGCATAGGGCTTGGCGTGGCAAAGCCGCCGGTTGAAAGACTTGCTTGCATGAAAGTGCCGAGCGGAGAGGTCTGCACGGGGGTAAACACGCCCCTGCTCCTTATCGAGCTCGGGCTGGTTATGGTTGGGGCGCTGCTCCTGGGACTCGACCACGGCTTTAAAAACGACCACGAATTAAACGGCTGGCTTGGAGTCGCCATCGGACTTGGAACTGCATTCATCGGAGGATACTCGGAAATCTGGGTGGTTTTTCTCTTTGGGGTTGCGCTCGCCACCCTTGGACTGCTCCTTTACAAGGTGGGTGGGAAGCATGGCAATGGTTGAGGTTCTGAACCTGGAGAAGGACTACGGAAAGGTGAAGGCCCTCAGGGGGATAAGCTTCTCCATCAACGAGGGCGAAATATTTGGCCTAATAGGGCCCAACGGTGCCGGGAAGAGCACGACGCTGAAAATACTCGCAACCCTTCTCAAACCGACCGGGGGGAGGGCAAAAATAGCGGGCCACGACGTGGTGAAGGAGGCCGACAGGGTCAGGGAAATCATCAGCTACCTGCCTGAGGAGGCTGGGGCGTACAAGAACCTCACCGGCTACGAATACCTTCAGTTCATGGCGAAGCTGTACGCCAAGGACGAGGGGAAAGCTAAAAAGATGCTCGAACTCGGCGTCAAGCTTTCCGGTTTGGGCGAGAGGCTCGACGACAAGGTTTCTACATACTCCAAGGGAATGACGAGGAAGCTCCTCATAGCGAGGGCCCTGATGGTAAAACCCAAGCTCGCGATACTGGACGAACCTGCCAGTGGGCTTGACATCGTGAACGCATACGCCATAAGGCAGATGATAAGGCGCTTTTCAAGGACTGAAGGGGTTACGTTCCTGCTCTCAAGCCACAACATGCTTGAGGTGGAGTTCCTCTGCCACCGGGTCGCCCTGATAAACGAGGGACAGATAGTAGAGGTGGGAACGCCAAAGGAACTGAAGGAGAAGTACGAGGCAGAGAACCTCGAGGAGGTCTTCATGCGCGCTGTCGGAGTGAACATCGGCGAGCCAATAGGGGGTGAAGGAGCTTGAGCGACTTCTGGGTCATGGCCAAGAAAGAACTCTGGAACCTCTTCAGGGACAAGAAGCTCGTCTTTGGCCTCGTGGTCGTCCCGCTGATACTGCTTCCGGTGATGGGAAAGGCCGTGAACATCGGCATGGAGCAGGCCCAGGGAGAGACACAGGTCACGATAGTCAACTTCGACGAAGGAGCCTACGGAAACCTGCTGATAAAGGCCCTAGAGGTTGCTCCTAACGTCACGGTAACCGTGGTGAACGCGACGACGCTTGACGAGGCCATTCAACAGGCCATCCAGCAGAAACAGAACGTTCTCGTGGTCATTCCTCCAGACTTCACGGCCAAGCTCCAGGCCAACGAGACCGCCACAGTCGAGATATACGGCATCTTCATGAGCATAAGCACGGGCATAAAGGAGAGCGTCAGCGAAGGCAGGATAAACGCCGTTCTCGGGATACTCAGCGACGAAATAGCCAGGATAAAGGTGAAGAACCTCGGCGCGGGCAATCCAGACGCCATACTACAGCCGATAAGGACCGAGAGCAAGTCCGTCATAAACAACAATGTCGTGAACGTGTCTCCAACCGCGGTTTCAAGCGTTATAGCGGCCCAGGCCTTCACGATACCGCTCATAGTCTTCATGATGGTCATGATAACCTCCCAGATGGCGGCCGGAGCCATAGCGAGCGAGAAGGAGAACAAGACGCTGGAGACGCTCCTCACCCTCCCCGTGGCGAGGACGAAGATAGTCGCGGCGAAGATATTCGGAACGGCCATGATGGGTCTGGTAGCGGCTATAGCATACATGATAGGCATGCGCTACTACATGAGCTCCTTTGGGCTGGGTTCGAGCGGGGTGAGCCTCGAAGACCTGGGTCTGGTCGTCACCCCCACGGGGGCGCTGATGTTTGCCCTGGTTGTGTTCCTGACGATAATAATCGCCCTCAGCTTAGCCATGATAGTGGCGACCTTTGCAGAGGACGTCCAGAGCGCCACAACGCTGGTCAGCGCGGTTATCCTGCCCCTGGCATTTCCGGCCTTCCTGCTGATGTACACCGACATAAACGACCTTCCAGCCCTCGTTAAGTACGTCCTGCTGGCGGTGCCCTTCACACATCCTGTGGTGGACTACCGCTACGTCCTCCTCAGCAGCTACACGCCGATAGCGATAAGCATGGCTTACCTAACTGTGGTGGCGGTCGCCATACTCTACGCCACGGCATGGCTGTTCTCAACGGAGAGAATCCTCACGGCAGGGGTCAGCTGGGGCAGAAGGAAGAAGAAAAAAGCAACCGAGTGAGGTTTTTCATCTTTTTAATCCTCGTGGAGTCTTATTGCGGGGGGACGTTCCGTCCCCCACACCCCCTCGGACTTAAATGCATGAGAACCCCCAAAATTCTCCTAGAGTCTTATTGCAACCGTAGAGCCCTACTTTTTGTAGCCCTTCATTTCCAGCTTTCAATTCTCCTAGAGTCTTATTGCAACTTGAAAGGTCAGCTGGCGAGAAGTGGTCAAAAGTGTCGATCTCCTTTCAATTCTCCTAGAGTCTTATTGCAACTTTGGCTCCGCCGGGGGAGGACACTTCGAAGTACATGCCTTTCAATTCTCCTAGAGTCTTATTGCAACCTCACCGGGGTTGAGCCTGCCGATCTGTCCGATTATGCTTTCAATTCTCCTAGAGTCTTATTGCAACACTACCTCGTGCTGTCGCCGGAACTGGGGTCAAGGCTGCTTTCAATTCTCCTAGAGTCTTATTGCAACTCGCACACATACCACTCCCATATGAGTTTGTTGTACAGCTTTCAATTCTCCTAGAGTCTTATTGCAACACGAGGACAACTTTAAGGAGGTTGTGAAAAATGAAGGTCTTTCAATTCTCCTAGAGTCTTATTGCAACTCGGCTACGAGATGGCTTCAGCGGGGCTGTCATATAGAACTTTCAATTCTCCTAGAGTCTTATTGCAACTTGTCGTGCTCATGCTCTGCTACGAGATGGCTTCAGAGCTTTCAATTCTCCTAGAGTCTTATTGCAACTTTCCGGGTGGTTTCTGAGACCTACGCGCTCAACCGCCCTTTCAATTCTCCTAGAGTCTTATTGCAACAGGCGGGAATTTCCCTCCATTTGCCCAATAAAGCCCTAAACCACTTCCAATATTTAAGCTTTTCTGGAAACCGCCGTAAAAGAAGCTATTGGGGCGTCCAAAACAGAACCCCTGGAACGCTTTAAGGAGCCCAAGCCAAGATTACCGGGCCTAAAAAACTTGATGAACACAGATGCTCACGGGATTTCCCTGGACTTAGAAGGTCTTTAAAGCCCGAAAAATGGCCTGTAAGCCAGCTAAAGCCAGGAAAAAACAGTTTTGATAGGGTTTAGACTGAAAGGGGCGAGACCACGGCCATATTCCAAACTTCGAAAAAATTTCGTTACATAATATCCGAGAAAATGGAACAAAAAGTGACAATAACTAAAGAGCGAAAATCGATTTCCCTGGCAAAATTAAGGCTTCAATTGTCCAGAACAAATCTGAAAAGCGACAAAAGCAAAAGTTAAGGACTCCCATCGTGATGCTACTCTATCGGCACCCCATCCTTCGTCCTCGGTGCGAGCCACTTCATCAACCTCTGCGGGTCTTTCGTCCTTATGATTATCGTTATCGGGCCCAGCGGGGATTCCTCGTTGAAGTTAACAACTCCAGCGTAGGCCGCCTGCTTGTTTACCTTCACGATGATCTCCTCGCCAAAGTAGCCCTCCTCAAGAAAACTCCTTGCTGTGTCGAGTATTGCCTGGCCGCGGAAGAGTTCGTAGAGCCTGCTTAACGCTTTCCTGCTTCTCGTTTTACCGGTTAGAATGACGTAATCGCCCCTATCGAACGCCTCGAACTCCAGGTCATGGACAAGGTTCAGCATCGCCTTCTTAACCTTCTCGATGTCCTCTGTCGGGTAAACGTAAGCCTCAACCTCGACTTCCTCGAAGAGTTCCATCCTCTCACCCAGAAGAAGCTCGCGGGAAGGCTTATAAACCCAACCGCCCAAGTAGTTAGGGTGGCCTAATAGTGTTAGAGAACTTCGTGGCCAATCTTGCGGAGTGGATACTGAGCATCTCGAACGGCGAAATCATGTGGGTTGCCTTCTATGCCGGACTTTTCGTCGCCCTCATGACATCTCTCGGAGCTATGGTGGTGATATTCGCCAAGAGCCTCCCCGAGGGCGGCGTTGACTTTGCCCTCAGCTTCGCCGCAGGCGTGATGATAGTGGCGGCCTTCACGAGCCTCATTCTGCCGGCGATAGAGAGCACCGGCTCCTTTTCACCTGCCGGAATCGGGATAGCACTCGGGGTACTGCTCATCTACGCCATAGACCGCTTTCTCCCACACGAGCACCTTGTTAAAGGCTACGAGGGACCCAAATCCATGAAGGACAAGCTGAGGAAGGTCTGGCTTCTCGTCATAGCGGTGATAATCCACAATCTACCGGAGGGACTCGCCGTTGGGACGTCCCTCGTCTACAACCTTGAGGTCGGTCTGGTGACCACTATAGCCATCGGAATCCAGGACTTTCCGGAGGGAACGGTCGTCTCGCTGCCCCTCGCGACGATACAGAAGAAGCGCCTCCAGCCGATAGCGATGGGAGTGCTGAGCGGCTTCGCCGAGATGGCGATGGTACTCCTTGGGGCGTATTTCTTCAGCCTCTTTGCCTGGCTTTTGCCCTACGGCCTCGGTTTAGCAGGAGGGGCGATGCTCTACGTAACGGTCAAAGAGATGATACCCGAGATATACAGGGGAGAAAAGGGCGACACGCTGATAACCCTGGGATTCTTCCTGGGCTTCTACGTGATGCTGTTCCTCGACTCAATGCTCGGATAGAATCCTGTCAACGAGCTCCCTCACCCTCTCCCCGTACTCCTCCCTGCTACAGTCGTTCACCACCATGTAGTCCGCCATTGCGATGACGTTCCCTATGCCGAATTTCAGCTCTTTCCAATCGCGCTCCTCGAAGTCCTCCCACGTTCTCGGATCGTCGTGTCTGCCCCTTGCTCTGAGTCTCTCGAAGCGGAGCCTTGGAGGTGTGTGGACTGCGATTATCACTATCTCCTCATCGGGAAAGGCACTCCGAAAAGTGCCAACTTCATCGAGGGAGCGGACTCCGTCGATGACTACAACAGGGCTCTCCTTCAGAAGAACCTTGACCTTCTCAACGGTAAGCTTTGCCACCGCGTTCTGGCCAAGCTCCTGCCTCAACCGTATGCTGACCTTGGCAACGTTTTCCTTGGTAAGTTCCAGACCGCGCTTTGCCGTCTCCTCCCTCACGACGTCCCCCATAGAAACGCTCGGAAAGCCTCTCCTCTCGAACTCCTTGACGATTTTACTCTTTCCAGACCCTGGCATTCCAGTCACGATGATTATCATAGTGCCCACGCCAGAGTAAAGGGGCTGGATTTAAAAGTTTGACCCTTACTTGAGAAAGTCATCGAGGGTTCCCTTCCGGGCTTTTTGTGACTTCTTAGAGCCATTCTTAGCCCCTTTGGGCATCTCCACTCCAAAGTGCCTGAACAGTCCCTCAACCACCTTCATTCCAATGCCCTCAACCTCCAGGAGGTCCCTTACCTTTGCGCGCACTATATCCTCCTGAGTCCTGAAGCCTGCGTTGTACAATGCCCGGGCTCTCTTTCTCCCTATGTTGGGCAGCCGAACCAGTTCGAGGAGTTCTTCCCTCACGCCATGCCTCAGCCTGAGGTGCAGGTCTCTCAGGTAGCTCAGCACATCTTTCTCAGGCTCAAAGAGCTTGTAGAGTTCAATGAGCGAGTACATCAGCCAGTCCGCGAGCTCCAGAATCCGGTATAAGTCGCCGGGGTCAATGCTGTAGGTCTCGTATATCCTCACCTCAGGAACCTCGTTTATCCAGTCAAGGAGGATTTTCGCGGTCTTTACTTCGCCCAAGAAGGTCTGGAACCGGTAGTCCTCGTAGTATGGGATGTTGATGTAAAGCATATCCTCGAACTCGTAGGCCAAATCAAGGTAGTCCTCCATTTCCCTCCTCCGGGCGTTCAACGTTGCCATGTCTGGCGTCGAGGCTATCAGCTGGAAGATTCCGAAGGGGTTGGGGTTTCTTTCAAGCTTCGGAAAGGCGTCCTTGAACTTCTTCGCCGTCAGAGGGTCGATGTAGAGCTGAGACGTGCGCTTTCCGAAGGGAAGGGCTATGAAGCGGTCGTTCATGTCCATGTCCACGAACTCGTTTTCGATAAGGAAGTAGACTATGTCCTTCGCCTTGTACTCTATCGAGCTCGTGTCCTTCCTCTGGTGGAAGTAGAAGGTCTTCTCAAGGAAGCTTATCAGCTCCCTGAAGTTTGAAACGCCGAAGTTCGTTATCAAAGCCAGAACCTGACTCCTGAAGGCCTGCTCGTTGGCGAGCATCGAGAACAGCTTTTCCGGCTTACCGTGGATGTACCTCTCCATCAGCCTCTTTGGGTCTTCGGTTCTCGCCACGATGATGGCCTCGCCAACCCTGTCGTACTTCGGCCTTCCGGCGCGACCCATCATCTGCTGGATTTCGAGGACGGGGATGTCAGTCCAGCCGAAGCCGGCGTAGCGCTTGGTGTCGCGGATTATTACTCTGAACGAGGGTAAATTCACACCAGCCGAGTTGTGGACTATGAAGCCAACGCTGTAACTCTCGTCGTCTTCAACCTCAAGATTATAGACGTCACCATCGTAGAATTCCTCCTCAACGGAGCGAACTTTGAAGAGAAGATAGCCGTTCCAGATCGTGTTCACGTTGTAGGTTCTATTGCCCTTTTGTGGAATCTCAAGACCAAGTTCTTCGAGTAGTTCATAGTACGAGCGTCCGCTGATTTTGACTTCATAGATTGGTTTCCGGTTCTTTCCTATTCCTGGCTCTCTTATACTCCTCGAAACAGATGAAACGTAGCCGAGAGAGCCAAGGAGGAGCTGAAGCCCATAGGCCAAGGTAGGCGAAACTGTGGTGTAACTTATGTAGTTGGCCCTCCTGCTGTTGTCTCTTCGTATATAGCCGTCCCCTTCTATAAGACCCCTAACCAGGCCAAGCCTGACTTCCCGGTTCTCGTTAAAGAGAAGAACATCGGGAATTCTCTTCTCATGTGCTCTGTGTCCAATATTTTCTCTGAGCCACTCGGCAAATCTCCTGTTGCAGAAGCGGACGACTCTTCTATTCCGTTCATGATCTCTCACAACGACGTTAGCGTATGGGAAATACTTTTTGATGGTTTGTGCAAGGAATTCTGTAATCTCGTTTTCATGGGAACCAATGGCAAAGTTTATAGCTCCCGTTTTGGATGTTGAGCCTTCAGCAATCCAAAGACCTACTAGTCTGGCAGTTTCGAAGTTTAGAGGAAGGAATTTGGGTGTTCTCTGTACCGAGGAGTGCAATTTATCCGTTTTTCCGAACTGGTTTGAGATATAAACTGGTTTCTGCAGAGGAATCCTATCCACTGTAATCTTTGGCTCCGGGATCGGTTGGAGGAGCATGTAAGATACCTTCTCGTCCCTGTTGCTCTCAACGAGCTCCTTGAGCTCCTGAGCGGTCATCCACTCCGGCCCCTCAAACTCCCACCATATCACCTGCCTGCCGTCTGAATAGTGTGACTTATGACGGATTCTCTTAACAACCCAGACCATGTGTTCTGGCGTTACCCTCACCGGAACGGTTCCCATCGCTTTGATTACGAGCATTTTACCCTGGTGGGGTCTTCTTAGAGGTGTTATAACTTTCTTAAAATGACCGCTGTGGGTTAGAACTTCATCCCCCCCTCCAAGCTCGCTTACTTTTTTAACGCCGTTTTTTGTGATTACCGGGGTTTCTGGATGCATGCACAGCGTTGGAGTGGCGGTTATCACCTTAATCAAGCCCTCCCTGAAGGCGTCCTCTATCATCGTCCTCTCCGCCCTGCTCAGGCCGGCGTGGTGAAAGGCCACACCGCCCCTGATGGCCTTTTTGAGCTTCTCCGTTGTAGGGTTGTCCTCGATGGAGGCAATCAGCTCACTCAGCTGCCTTGTCTCAGGCTTGGTCAGGAGTTTTGCTATCTTTGAAGATAGGGAGACGGCCTCCTTCTCGGCCGAGCGGCGAGTGTTCACAAAGACGAGTGCCTGCTTGCCTCTCTTCACCGCGTCAATTGCCAGACTCTCCCAGTTCTCGGGGTAGCGCTCTATTTTGCCATCCTCCCAGATGAGCTCCCCTAGGTGAAAGACGCCCTTCCTCAGTTCAACAGGCCGCCAGTCGCTCACGACGAGCTCTGCGTTGAGCCACTCTGCCAGCTCCTCGGCGTTTCCAACGGTGGCGCTTAAAGCTAAAATCTGGGCCTTTCCAAGCATGTGGCTGAGTATCATCTCAAGGGTTGCACCACGGTCGTAGGAGCCTATGAGGTGAACCTCGTCGGCAACGACAAGCTTGACGTCCCTTATCCAGTTCGAGCCGTGCCTCAAAAGGGAGTCAAACTTCTCGGAGGTGGCGATGATTATGTCGTACCTCCCGAGCCACTCGTCGGTCGAGTCGTAGTCACCGGTGGTGGCCGCGACGCGAAGACCGAGGGCTTCCCATACTTTGAACTCCCGGTACTTCTCTTCAGCCAGAGCCTTGAGCGGAACAAGATATACGGCCTTTCCTCCCTCGCGAAGGAGCTTGTCCACCATAACTATCTCGCTCACGAGGGTCTTCCCGCTCGCGGTGGGGATAGCCAGAACGAGGTTTTTTCCCTCTAGGACGCCGCTCTTCAAAGCTTCAGCCTGCGGCGGATAAAGCTCCTCTATGCCCCTCTCGATAATGACCCTCTTCACGCGTTCGTCAACCGGGAGTTCCTCGATCCTCATGACCCTCAGCTCCGGAAATATTCCACCGACGGTTTTATATGCTTATCCCACCTACTCCGCGGGGGAGGGAAATGAGGCTGAGGGTTCCCTACGTGCTCTTCGAGACAAGGACCGGGAAGTACGGTGTGGATGCTTACTTCTCGCTGAGGGTGGAGAAACCGGAGAGACGGGCGACACTGATAAGGAAAGCCGAAGACCTTGTAATGGTAGAGGAAAAGCCAATGGGGGCACTTCTAGAGGATAAATCAGTTGTGGAATACCTCACCTCGCTCTTCGTGACCCTCTACGACCTCAGCGGTGAGAGGTTCAACGAAAGAGCCAGACACATGAGGCGCTGGAACATATGGAGGATCATAGGGATACCCACAGGACATCAGCGGCACGTGGACAGGGACGAGGAGCTGGCCAAGAAGAACAGGGAAGCCCTGCTGGCCCTGGCGATAATGAGGAAGGTCCTCGGGGCAAAAACTCCGCTCGAGCTGAGCGGGATAACGATAAAACCGCTGGGCTATGCCTTTCTCGAATTCGATGTGGAGGGTGGAAATGCCAGCGACCCGGTGTACAGGGAGCTGTTCAGGATAGACTCCAACGCGGGAATGGCGCTACCGTGGTTAAGAACTGAAAAGAAGGGAGAGCAAGATCACGCCTTGCCGTAGAGCCAGCAGGCAACGTAGTGACCGCTCTCGACCTCTATGAGGGGCGGCTCCTTCTTGTCGCATAGGCCTGCCTTCGCGAAGGGACACCTCGGGTGGAAGCGACATCCAGCGGGCGGGTTTATCGGACTGGGCGGCTCTCCCTCAACCTTCATGCGCTTGGCTTTGAGTTCCCTGGCAAGCTCAGGGTCTGGAACAGGTATGGCAGACAGCAGGAACTTAGTGTATGGGTGGAGTGGGTTCTCGAATATCTCCTCAGCGGGCCCGACCTCAACGAGCTTCCCGAGGTACATAACGCCCATCCTGTGGCTCATGTACTTAACTACACCGAGATCGTGGCTGATAAACAGGTAGGTGAAGCCAAACTGTCTCTGGAGGTCCTTCATCGTGTTGAGGATGTTGGCCTGAACCGAAACGTCGAGGGCCGATGTGGGCTCGTCGAGGACTATGAACTCCGGCCTGAGGGCCAGCAGTCTGGCGAGGGCTATTCTCTGCCTCTGACCGCCGCTGAACTCATGCGGATAGCGGTAGAGGTGCATCTCGTTGAGGCCGACGCTCTCCAGAAGTTTTACCACAAACTCCTCCGGGTCGTCAACCTCTATGCCGTGGAACTTGACCGGTTCCATGATTATTTCAAAGACCGTCTGCCTGGGGTTCAGGGATGAGTAGGGGTCCTGGAACATTATCTGGGCCTTCCGCCTGAACCACTTCATCTCCTCCCCCTTGAGCTTTGTGACGTCCTTCCCCTGAAAGATGATTTGACCGCTGGTGGGCTCTATGAGGCGAAGGATCGTCCTCCCAGTGGTCGTTTTTCCGCATCCGCTCTCACCGACGAGGCCGAAGGTTTCACCCCTGTTTATCGTGAAGCTAATGTCATCAACGGCCTTGACGTAGCCCTCCGTTCTGAAGAGTCCCCTAATTGGGAAGTACTTTTTGAGGTTCTTAACCTCAAGTATCGGTTCGCTCATGCTATCACCTCAGTACAGGTGGCAGGCCACGAAGTGGCCGGGTTCCATCTCCTTCAGCTCGGGAACCCTCTCCTTGCAGACTCCCATGGCCTTCGGACACCTGGGGTGGAAGCGACAGCCGCTGGGAGGTTCTATCAGGTTCGGAACCGTTCCGGGTATCGTCTCAAGGCGCTCTATCTTTGCCATCGGATTTGGAACCGCGCGCAGGAGCCCCTGCGTGTATGGGTGAAGCGGGTTCTTGAATATCTGGTCGACGGTGCCTATCTCAACTATCTTACCCGCGTACATAACGGCAACGCGGTCGGCCATCTCTGCGACAACGCCCATGTTGTGGGTGATGAGTATGACCGTGGTGTTGTACTCCTCCTTGAGCTTGTTCATGAGGTCGAGGATCTGGGCCTGAACCGTAACGTCCAGAGCTGTGGTTGGCTCGTCTGCTATGAGTATCTTTGGGTTGTTGGACACTCCGGTTCCTATAACAACACGCTGCTTCATTCCTCCGCTCAACTCGTGAGGATAGTTCTTCACCCTGCTCTCCGGGTCCGGGATTAGGACGCGCCGGAGTATGTCTACTGCCCTTCTGAAGCCCTCCTTCCAGTCCTTCACGGTGTTGTGAACGACCATCGCCTCGGCTATCTGATAGCCAACGGTGTAGAGGGGATCAAGTGAGGCATGCGGGTCTTGGAAGATATAGGCGATTTCTTTACCTCGGATATCCCGTATCTCCTCCTGAGAAAGCTTCAGCAGGTCCACGGAAGAGCCATCCTCACGATGGTATATCACGCTCCCCTCGACGATTCTTCCCGGACTCTCGATGAGCTGGGTTAATGCCCTCGAGGTGACGCTCTTTCCGCAACCGGTTTCCCCGACGAGGGCAAAGGTCTCACCGCGGTAAACGTCGAAGGAAACCCTTTCGATGGCCTTGACTATTCCAGCGTAGGTGTAAAAGTGAACAGTCAGGTCTCGAACCTCAAGGATTGGCTCAGGCATTGTTCTCACCCTCCTCGCTCTTCTTGACCTTGAACTCTATGCTCCTCCTCGTCTTCGGGTCGAGGATGTCCCTCATCGTGTCCCCGAGGAGGTTCCAGCCGAGGGCAACGAGCATGATCATGAAACCCGAGAACGTGACCAGCCACCACTTCTCCGGGAAGTACTGGGAGCCGTCGTAGACTATCCTTCCCCAGTCCGCTATGGGCGGCGTTGCACCCAGACCGAGAAAGCTCAGGCCAGCCTCCATCAAGATGACACCACCAAAGTCGAGGGTGATGTAGACGAGTATCGGGCCTATGATGTTGGGAAGTATATGCTTGAACATTATCGTTCTTGAGCTCAGACCTATAGCCCTTGCCGCCTCAACGTAGAGGTTCTCCCTCTCGGTGAGAGTTGAACCGCGCGTGATCCTTGCGTAGGCCGGCCACCAGACGATTATCATCGCCAGTATGACCGCGAGGAGCTTTCCGAGGTTGCCAGCGTCCTGGGGTTCGAGCGCGAAGAGCCACAGCACAAAGCTCTGAACGGTCTCATGGGCAGAGATGAAGTTCTGAAGCCTCTGGGGGAGCACGGCGGAGAAAGCTATGGCCAGTATGAGCGGCGGGAAGGCGAGGAAAACGTCCGTGATGCGCATCACAAGCTCGTCCACCTTGCCACCATAGTAGCCCGCTATCAAACCCAGGATGATGCCCAAAGGAACGCCCAAGGCGATAACGATTATGGATATTACGAAAGACACCCTAGCGCCGTAGAGGATGAGACTGACGAGATCCCTGCCGTAGTGGTCCCCACCGAGGACGTAGTGTATCGTGGCGGTGTACTGGATTATGTTATCCCCCTGGAGTTCGGTGACGTTCATGGTGTAAGTTGAACCCGGGGGAGCGAGGTATGTCTCAAAGTTGTAGTTGCTCGGGAAGAAGCGATAACTCCAGGGCGCTAAGCTGGGGCCGAAGAGGCCGAGGAACACAAACATCAACACCAGTACGAAGCCTATAAGTCCCGGGGGCGAGCGGTTTAGGGCGTAGAGCATGAGCTTCCACTCTTCCATCTTGGAGCGGTTCTTCCTTTTCCAGTCCCTTCTGAAGAGACTGATGAATGAACCAAGGGCTTCAACTAAGGCATCGGAGAGCCTATCGAGGACGTTCTTCTTGTATTCTTCTCTCCCCATTTTACCACCTCACTAGTACCTCACCCTCGGGTCTATCAGCGCGTAGAGTATGTCCACGACGAGGTTCGTTATGAGGAATATCAGGGCGAAGACCATGGTTATCGCAACAACTGCCGGGAAGTCGAGGTTTCTGATGGACTCTATGACGTACGAGCCCATTCCGGGCAGGCCAAAGACGGTCTCGGTGATGGGGGTTCCCCCAAGGAGGCCGCCGAACTGGAGGCCGAGGACGGTAACTATGGGAACCATCGCGTTCTTGAGGGCGTGGCGGTAGATGCCCCTCTTCGGAACACCCTTGGCCTTTAGGAAGCCCACGTAATCGCTCCCTATTGCCTCAAGGAAGCTGTTCCTAACAAACCTGGCCAGAACACCAGCGCCCATGAATCCAAGCGTGAATCCGGGCAGCCAGAGCCGGTGAATGTGCTGGCTGAGTGTGTCGAAGTCGCCCGTCAGCAGGGCATCTATCATTGGGATGTGGGTTATTTGATGCTCAGGGGGAGCTGGAAAGCCGGCCAGCGTTATCCAGTGCACCTCAACAAAGAACACGTAGATGAGAAGATAACCCAGCCAGAAAACCGGCATCGAGACACCCGTGAGGGCAAAGAACCTTATAACAGTATCCACCCAAGTGTTGCGCTTTAGGGCAGAGATTATACCGAGCGGGATGCCTATTATCAATATGAAGAAGAACGCCATCAACGCCAGCTCAAACGTTATGGGGAACCTCTCGCTTATGTCGTCAAAGACGTAGTTCGACGTCCTCGGATCAACTATACTGTTCCGTGCAAGCCCGCTGATCAAAAACCAGTACTGGTCGTACCAGGGCTCGTCGAGGTGGTACTCCTTCCGTATCTGCTCCATGTAAGCCTGGCTCGCCTTCTCGCCCCCAGCCCAGGCCCTTGCAACATCCGCGGGGATAACGTACGCTATCAAAAACACTATGAGCGTGACTCCAATGAGGGTTGGTACGAAGGTGAGGAGCCTCCTTATAAGGAACTTCCTCAGGTTCGCCAATTCGATCCCCCCTGCACTCTTTGGAATGCCTCTGTGGGACAACTCTAAAAATCAAGGAAGAAAAAAGAAAGCTCGAAATCAGCTCACGGTTACCTCCAGGCTCTTGAACTCGGTGGCACCGTAGAGGAATGGGCCAACCCAGTTGTCGGAGTCAAGGTAGTCCGGGACCCATCCAACGACGTAGACGTCGTACTCGCCGTGCTCGGTCTTGTCGAGGTAGGTCGGCCAGTTGTAGCTGTTGACGGTGACCTGGAAGCCGAGCTGGCTCCAGACGTTCTGGAGGAGGGTCATTATCTTCTCACGGGCACTGTTGCCCTCGTTGTAGATGAGCTCGATCTTGTACTTGGACGGGTCAACACCGGCCTGCTGGAGAAGCTGCTGGGCCTTGGCGAGGTTGTACTTGTACTGGGTTATGCCCTCCTCGGTGTAGCCGGGCCACGGCTTCGGTATCGGACCGTAGTTCCTTTCGAGCAGTCCCTGGTACACGATCTTGGATATCTGGTCGTACGGAACGGCGTAGGCGAGTGCCTCCCTGACGAGCGGGTCGTTGAAGGGTTCCCTCTGGGTGTTAAAGACGAGGAAGGTCAGTATCGGCTGGAGGATGTCCGTCTGAACGATTGACTTGAATCCGTTGAGCTCGAGGCCTTTAACCGTGTCCATCTTCTCGGGCGGAATCGCAACGACGTCCGCGGTTCCGGTCTTGAATATGTTAATCCTCGCCATAGCGTCGCTGTTTATGATGTAGATGACCCTCCTGTGGCCTGGGTTGGCGGTGGCGTTCCAGTAGTGCGGGTTGTACTCGAGGACTATGTAGGCGTCCTTCTGGTAGTCCGCAACGTAGAATGGTCCGGTTCCGACGGGCTTGTTGTGCATAAGCTGGTGGGTCGGGTCACTCTTGCCCTCGCTTAGGTAGTTCCACCAGGCGCTCGGGTCGTGGCCGTTGTCGCTCGCCTGGAGGGCCTCCTGGTACTTGTCACCGAGAAGGTACTCCATTGGGACGACGCTGAGGAACGGGTCGGCGAGTATTCCAAGGACCGGGGCGTATGGCGCCGGGAGGACGAGCTTGAAGACTCCCGCGGTGTCACCGCTGTAGCCGAAGAACTGCTTGAGCTCGTCGAGGCTCTTCACGGTTGTGCTCTTGCCGTTGAACTCGGCTATGAGCGGGTGCTCCTTGAGGTACTGGTCGAACTCCTCCTCGGTGAGAGCTGAAGAGTGGTTGACGTCCATGAAGGCGTCAACCATCCAGCTGACGCTGTGGCCGAGCCTCTCAACGCGGAGGAACGTGAAGGCCACGTCGGTGGCGTCGATCGGATAGGTCTTGTCGTCCCACGGGTCGTAGGCCTTTACCCCACCGCGGATTAGGAAGTACCACTCAGTACCGTCCTTGTTGTGGGCCCAGGCAACGGCCAGATCGGGGCTGACCTGCTCGGTGTTCTCCTTCCAGTAGGTAACGAGGGTATCACCTATCTCGTGCCATATCTCCCATCCAAAGGTCTCGTAGGTCATCGCCGGGTCAAAGCTCTCCGGCCAGCCGAAGGTGGCGATGGTGTAGGTCTCGGGATCGTTCTTGTAGTCCTTGATACCTATCTTGACTGAGGGAGCGTTCTGATCCTCGCTGAGGAGGTCGTAGCGCTCCGCAAGGGTCGGGTGGTAGTAGCGTCCCTTGACCCAGTTCCAGTAAACGCGGAGTTGCCTGTTCTGACCGAGGATAACCTCGGGAACCAGCTTATTTCCGAGTATGTAAACGGCCTTGAAGAGCTCGGTTCTTATGGTTGGGTCAGTCTGGCGCCTTGCCGCAATGATGAGGGCATCCACGTGCTCGTCGCGGAAGAAAGCCGGGTCAATCGCACCGAATCCCTGGCCCTGTTCCATGAGAGTCTTAACGTCCGGGGTGTTGGCAGTGTCAACCTCGTATTCAACCCTTATGACCTTCTTTCCACTTGGGATGTTCACGGTGGGGCTGGCGCCCTTCGGACCGACTATCACAACGCTTTTGTCAGTGACTATGACGTAGACGTTGTCCATCTCGGCTATTCCCGGCTTAAGCTCCGGGGGAGCGGGGGACTGTGTTGTTGAGGTTCCAGTTCCGGCTGGAGAAGTGGTGGTCTGTCCACCAGCACTAGAAGTCGTGGTCGGGCTCTGTGGGATGGTAGTGGTCTCTCCCTTACCTCCACCAATGCAGCCGCTAGCAACAACAGAAAAAGCCACTAAAAAGACAACCAGCAGGGCCATTGCAGCCTTTGCCTTCATTAATAACCACCCCTGTACATTAAGGGCGTTGATTTCTACAACGGATTCCGTAATAAAGCTTTCGATGTACCCATTGGTAGCACAGTGAGGGATTATGAATACCTCAGAACGCTACCGACCAGTGAAAATGGAGTGAAGCCATCTCAGGGATTCCTCGAAAAACTACGAAAAGCTTAAATGAGATGGAAGGCTAAATAAAGGCGTAAAGCCTTTCAGCGGTGGTGGAAAATGGTTAGGTCGTATGTTTTATTGACTGTAGAGATTGGGAAGGTTGAAAGTGTTATAGAAGCCCTCAAGCAGATACCCGGCGTTACGAGGGCGGACGCCGTCACCGGACCCTACGACGCGATAGTTCACATCGAGGCCAAGGACCTCGGTGAGCTCACAAGAAAGATACTCCACGACATACACAACATCGACGGTGTTATAGACACTACTACCGCCATAGTCGTGGAGATGGAAGAGGAGGAGTGATCACCTCTTTTTCTTCCTGGATTTGTGCTTCTTCTTGCCCTTGGCTTTAGCCTGGATTTTCCTGATTTCCCTGATCTTCTGACCTATCATTTTGAGGCTTTTCCCCTTGGAGTGTTTGCTCTCAAGGCGGAGCATCCCCCTGAGCCTGTACTCCTCGTCCAGGCCCGCCAGACGGGGATTGAGCTTTGACTCGTCCATCTCGACGATCTTCATGCCCAGTGCCCTTGCGGCGTCCGCTATCTCCCCGATTTTTGGACCGTCAACGGCGAATTCCTTTCCAACGGCCCTGCCGTACCTCCTGCTTAACCTGACATCGAGTTCGCTGGGCCACACTACAAACCGTTTCATCCCTTCCACCTAACAAGGTTTAAAAGAGGAGCCGTTAAAAACCCTTTTGGTGAGTCCTATGGAGACCTCGGTCCTCGAAAAGTACCTCTTCGGAAAGGCCGAGAGAGGCGATACCGTTCTCATAGAGTATCGACCGACGTATCCGCTTGAGGAGCTCTCATGGGGATTTCTCATACCTGCTCTAATAGAGAGAGGGGACGTTGTCATAGGAGATTTCTTCGGTATCGGTGATCTCCTGTTCAGAAACTACATTCGCAGAATTTCCGGCAAAGAGTACTCCGACGTGATCGAACTCATAAAGAAGATAAAGGTCGTCAAGATAGGACCCGGCTCGGCCAGTTACGGAGAGGTCATAGAGGAGGTCGTTCCCGTCTACGACTCCCACAGCTTCCTCAAAAACTACCACACGGTCGTTAACAGGATGACCCACTCGCCGAAAAAGCCCGAGTACTTCGTGACCTTCGGGCTCTCCCACTACGTCCACTTCGGCGGGGACGAGGCCATGAAAGCCCTAATAACCGGGATAAGTACGATACCTATGGAAGACTGGGTCGGGATACACTTCCTCAACGTTGATGTGCTCAGCAAGGCCCATCTGGCAATGCTGGAGGAGATGGCCTCGATAGTATTCCACGTATCCAACGATGAGCTTATCGTGAAGAAGGGCGGTGAGATTTTTGATTCGGGAAGGGGATAGGGTTCTTCTGGTCGACAGGAGGGGAAAGAGGTACCTTGTGACGGTCTCGAAGGGCGAGTTCCACACCGACCTGGGTATAATCAACCTCGGTGAGCTGGTGGAGAAGGACTACGGGGAGAGCGTCATCAGCCACAAGGGCGAGGAGTTCAGGATACTGAAGCCGGACGTCAACGACATCATAGCGAAGATGCGTCGCGGCCCTCAAATCGTCCATCCCAAGGACGCCGGTATAATAATCGCCTACGCGGGTATTTCCCCGGGGAACACCGTGATAGAGGCCGGCGTTGGAAGCGGGGCCCTCACAATATTTCTGGCTAACATAGTTGGCCCCCAGGGCAGGGTCATCAGCTACGAGCTCAGGGAAGATTTTGCAAGTATAGCCCAGAGGAACGTCGAGATGGCTGGCTTCGCCGACAGGGTCACGATAAAGCTCAAGAACATCTACGACGGCATAGACGAGGAAAGCGCGGACCACATAGTTCTCGACCTGCCCCAGCCGGAGAACGTTCTCCCCCACGCGGTCGAGGTTCTGAAACCGGGTGGCTACTTCGTCGCCTACACGCCGTGCATGAACCAAGTTCACAGGTTCTTCCAGGCGTTTCAGGAGTACAGGGAGCACTTCTACAAACCGAGGGTCGTTGAGGTTCTCGTCAGGGAGCACGAGGTCAAGAAGGAGTGTATGAGACCAAAGACGACCATGCTGGCGCACACCGGCTACATAACGTTTATCAGGAAGCTCTGATTCTTGTACTCCTGAATGTATGGTCCTTTTTTGAAAATTTCTCGTGGGGAAGGGCTTATTCCGAAATCTATTCGCCCAGCTAAACCAAAGGTTAGCAACATCTTTATAAACACTTTTGGTTGCAAACCTTTAGATGTCCAAATTTGACCACCTGCACGGAGGTGTTCATCGTGTATAAAATCCTTGAGAAAAAAGAGATTGCCATGAGAAACACCTGGTACAAGATTCATGCTCCGCACGTTGCCAAGAAGGTTAAGCCCGGGCAGTTCGTCATCGTCAGGGCTTTTAAGAACGGCGAAAGGATCCCGCTCACGCCAGTCATGTGGGACCCCGAGGAGGGCTGGATAGTTCTCATCGTCTTCACGAGAGGCAAAACAACTGCGAGGATGGCCGCGGAGCTGAAGGAGGGCGGCGAGATACTCAACATAGCCGGACCTCTTGGGAACCCCGCGGAGATGGAGAAGTTCGGAAAGATACTTGCAATCGGTGCCTACACGGGAATAGTTGAGGTCTACCCGATAGCAAAGGCCTGGCAGGAGCTTGGTAACAAGGTAACCACACTCCACGTGACCTTCGAGCCAATGGTGGTCCTCAAAGACGAGCTTGAGAGGGCTGTTGGCAGGCACCTCCTTGAGACCGTCCCGATAGACATGACCAAGAGCTTCCCCGAGAATATGAAGAACGTGACAAAGAGGCTCACGGAGAAGGTGCGCGAGCTTCTCGAAAAGGAGGAGTGGGATCTCGTCTTCATGGTCGGGCCCACGGGGGACCAGAAGGCCGTTTTCGAGGTCGTCAAAGAGTTTGGAGTTCCAATGAAGGCTGACCTCCACCCCATAATGGTGGACGGAACCGGCATGTGCGGTGCCTGCCGTGTCACCGTCGGCGGCGAGGTTAAGTTCGCCTGCATAGACGGACCAGAGTTCGATGCCTACAAGGTTCACTGGGACGAGCTCATAGCTAGGAGCGGCTATTACACAGATATGGAGCAGAGGGCCATGCAGGAGTACATGAGACTCATGCAGCAGGCCGCTCAGGGGGGTGAATGAAATGGCCGTCAAGAGGAAGATCATCAAGGAGCGCGTTCCGACGCCGGAGAGGCCGGCGGAGGAGAGGATAAAGAGCTTCGTAGAGGTTAACCTTGGTTACACCTTCGAGCTTGCCGTTAAGGAGGCCGAGCGCTGCCTTCAGTGCCCCTACAACTACGCGCCCTGTATCAAGGGATGTCCGGTTCACATCGACATTCCAGGCTTCATAAGCAAACTCGTCCAGTACCGCGACGATCCGGACAAGGCCGTCAAAGAGGCCCTCAGCGTCATATGGGCATGCAACTCTCTCCCGGCCACCACGGGAAGGGTCTGCCCGCAGGAGGACCAGTGTGAGATGAACTGTGTCATGGGCAAGGTCGGTGACAAGATAAACATCGGCAAGCTTGAGCGCTTCGTTGCCGACTACGCCCGCGAGAAGGGCATAGACGAGGAGCTCCTCTTTGAGATGGTGCCAAAGATAGAGAAGAAGGGGCAGAAGGTTGCCATCATCGGTGCCGGCCCGGCCGGACTCACCGCCGCCGGCGAGCTCGCCAAGCTCGGCTACGACGTTACCATCTACGAGGCCCTCCACGAGGCCGGTGGAGTGCTCATGTACGGCATCCCAGAGTTCAGGCTGCCCAAGAGCATCGTCGAGAGCGAGATTGACAAGCTCAAGAAGCTCGGAGTCAAGATACTCACCGACCACATAGTTGGAAGGACCGTCACCATTGAAGAACTCTTGGAGGAGTACGACGCAGTCTTCATCGGCTCAGGAGCAGGAACACCGAGGCTCATCAACGCGCCCGGCATAAACCTCAACGGAATCTACACGGCCAACGAGTTCCTGACGAGAGTCAATCTAATGAAAGCCTACCTGTTCCCCGAATACGACACCCCCGTCAAGGTCGGAAAGCGCGTTGTTGTCATCGGAGCCGGAAACACGGCCATGGACGCAGCCAGGAGCGCAAGGCGCTTCGGTGCAGAGGTCATTATCGCCTACCGCCGCGGTCCGGAGGACGTCAGCGCCAGGGTGGAGGAGGTCGAACACGCCAAAGAGGAGGGCATAAAGTTCGAGTTCTTCGTCAACCCTGTCGAGTTCATCGGGGACGGCAAGGGCAACCTGAAGGCCGTCAAGTTTGAGAAGATGAAGGCCCTGGACGAGAGGGACAGCAGGGGCAAGAGAAAGATCGTCGGAACCGGCGAGTACGTGACGATAGAGGCCGACACTGTTATTATAGCCATCGGGAAACACCCGAACAGGCTCATAGTCAACACACCCGGTCTCAAGGTTGAGCGCGGAAGGATAGTCGTTGACGAGAACCTGATGACCAGCATCCCCGGCGTCTTCGCCGGTGGAGACGCGATAAGGGGCGAGGCAACGGTTATCCTCGCCATGGGCGACGGAAGGCTGGCGGCTAAGGCCATCCACGAGTACCTCACGAAGAAGAGGGAAAGCAAGAACGCGTGAGCCTCTCTTCTTTTTTCAACTACCACCCCAGTAGTTAACTTCTGCCCCAGTAGTTGCGGCACATTTATCAAAGTTCCAAGAGGAGTAGTTCTAAGGCGATGACGAGCCCTAGAGTGGCTGAGGGATAATATGATGAAGGGCATACTGGCCGAGCCGCTAGGCTTTTAACATCCTTTGATGAGAGGAAAAAGCGGGCGATGAAGACCTCTAGGGTATCTGAGACCGCGCTCCGCGCGGAAAAATGATGACGGTCAAGAACTGAGCTCAACCCCTATTCTTCCAAAATTGCCATTATAAGAGGGAAAAGCGAGAGGAGACGCTCAGAGGCTCTCCAAGTACTCGGCGTAGGCTTTGGCGTCCATGAGCTCCTTGAGCTCCTCATCGAGGTTGCTCGGCTTGAGCTTGGCGATCCAGTTCTCGTAGGGATCCTCGTTGATGAGCTCAGGAGAATCTTCAAGCTCCCCGTTGACCTCAACGACCTCGCCACTCACCGGAGCGTAGACTTCTGAGACTGCCTTGACGCTCTCCAGCTCGCAGAGAACGTCGCCCTTGCTGACCTCTTTACCGACCTCAGGAAGCTCGACGTAGGCAAGGTCGCCGAGCTCCTTCTGGGCGTAGTCGCTTATTCCGACGAGAACAGTCCCATCATCAAGAACCTGAACCCACTCGTGGTCCTTTGTGTAGTAAAGACCTTCCTTGACCTTGTATTCCCCAACCTCAATCATGAGCATCACCGTTTTCCTCTAGAACCGCCGGAGATTTAAACCTTTCCATAACGAACCCTCCACGATGGGGCCCCGAGAGAGCAACGCAAAAACCTCCGATTTTTCAGGCATTATCCGAACGGATTTCACAATTTCGGGCAATATCATTGCGTCTGCAAAATCGTTATAACCCTCCTCGCCCTAAATTACCACATGAGCCGCGTTCCCTTCTACCTGAAGGAAAGGCTTGAGAGCCTCAGGGAGAGGGTCCTCCACGAGGAATTCGAGGCCTCGAAGCTCCCCCCATGGGAGAGGGTTATCATAACGTGGGTGGCCCTTATGGCCTTCTGGGTGGTCATATCGGGAAGCTTCAGAGTGAGGGATTTGATCGTGGGTGCGGCCGTTACCCTGATAATAGCGGCCTTCATGCGCGACCTCCTAACCGAGGACATAAGGAAGAGCGGCCACATAGTCGAGAAACTCCTCTACTTCGCATTCATATACCTTCCGCAGTACCTCGTGATAATGGCCTTTCGCCTGTTGGAGAGCAATCTGAAGGTGGCAAAGAACGTGATTTTCATGGATATCAACCCCGGAATAGTCAAGATAAAGACCGACCTCCACTCGGACACGGGCGTGACGATACTCGCCAACTCAATTACCCTGACCCCCGGAACTTTGACGCTCGACGTAAACAAAAAGCTCGGGGAGACCTACCTCTACGTCCACTGGATAGATTTGGAGACACTCAACCGCGAGAAGGCCGGAGAAAAGATAAAGGGGGACATCGAGGAATGGCTCAAGAAGGTCTTCTGGTGAGCGCTTTCTACGTCCTCGTCTTCACGGCGATGCTGATAGCCTACCGCGTGGTTAGGGGACCGACTCTGCCCGACAGGATAGTGGGTCTGAACACGATAACGACGAAGGTGGTCGTCATAATAGCTGTCGTTTCAGTCATGAGAGAAGAGTACTACCTGATAGACCTCGCGATAGTCCTGCTGATGGTGAACGCCGTCGGCGGGCTTATCTTGGCGAAATACATGGAGAGGAGGGCTTCACATGATTGAGATAATCCTTATGCTCTTCGGAGAGGCCGTCATGGTCTTCGGGGCTCTGGGGATACTCCGCTTCCCCGACGTTTACACTCGCCTCCACGCGGCCACTAAGTGTGACACAGGGGGAGCGATGAGCATAATCCTGGCTCTAATCCTGATAATGGACGCCCCCGCAGTGGTCAGGGCCAAGTTCTTGGTACTGGCCTTTCTCATCGCCATGATAAACCCCATGGTGAGCCATGCCATCGCGAGGGGGGCCTATAGATACGGTGTGAAGCCTAAGGTAGTGGTGGATATGTATGCTTGGGACAATCCTTGACGTGGTCTTCATAGCGATGATACTGCTGGCCATAGCAGTCGTTGAAGAGAAGAACCTGGTTAGTGCGGTCGTTAAATACTCTCTCCTCAGCCTGCTGTTCGTCTTGGCACTCTTCGAGCTTAAGGCACCGGATGTAGCACTCTCGGCGATAGTCGTCGGTGCGGTGGTTATAGGCGTCTTCCTCTTCACGATAGAGGAGGTGACGCGGTGAGGACTATAGCTCTGCCCCTGACCCTGGCCCTGGGGGCGTTCCTGCTTGGCCTGGGCTACTCTCCCTCCTACGGCGGAAGCTACGCATACTACGTCGCCAACTGGGGGGAGATCGGGATACCCAACCTTGTCTCGGCCATCTTAGCTGGCTGGAGGGCCTACGACAGCCTTGGCGAGGCGAGCCTTCTCTTTACCGCGGTCATAGGCTTTTACCTGCTCCTCGGGGGGAAGAAGAAATGAAGATGAGCGTTGTCGTGAGGAGCACCACCAAGATGATAAGCCCGTTCCTTGTAACATACGCCGCTTATCTCATGCTCTACGGCCATCTGAGCCCGGGGGGCGGCTTTCAGGGCGGGGTGATTCTCGCGGTGGCTGTGATACTCCTCATAACCGCCCACGGCTACAAGAAGGTCAGGAAGAGGTTCAAGTTCAACTGGGCGAGCCTGATAGAGAGCTCCGCGGGAGCGATGCTCGTGCTCCTTGGAATCGCCGGGGTGGCCTTCGGGGGCTTTTACGCTAATTTCCTGCCGACGGAGGGCGGCATAATACCCCCCTTCAACGTCATAGTGGGCCTTGAGGTCGGTGCCGCCTTCACCTTCGTCTTCTACATACTGCTGAGGTGGGTCGAAAGTGATTAGCCCGGAGCAGGCGGGAGTTATCATAATGCTGGTAGGGATATACGGCCTGATGGCGAAGAGGGAGCCTATAAAGCTGGTGCTCTCCATAAACGTGGTCTCCCTTGGCCTAGTGCTCTTCTTCATCGGCCTGGCATACTCCCCGGGAAGGGACGTCCCGATAATGCCGACGGATCCTGTCGACCCGCTCCCGGCGACGCTGATGCTGACGACGCTCGTCGTCGACGTCGCCATAACGTCGCTCGCGCTGGCGATAATAATCCGCATGCGGGGGGAGGGCCCATGATCCCGCTGATGGTGGCCTTTCCGCTCCTGTTTGGGTTCATAATCGTCATCCTGGACACCCTGCGGGCGAGGAAGGTCTTGATAAAGGCCTCTTTCATCCTTGGAGCGGTTCTCCCGGCGGGGATTTTCCTGACAGAGATTGGAAAGTCCGAGATAGTTGGCGGATGGAATAAAACAGCGGGAATAGAGGTTGGAATCGGTGAAATAAACGCCCCGTTCATCGTGGGCGAACTCATACTCTTCACGCTCGTTGCCCTCTATTCCCTCTCGTACTTCGATTTCAGGGACAAAAAGACGGCCAAGGCCCTCGTCCTGTTCCTCCTGATGCACGCCGGCTTACTGGGAGCATTTTTGGCGAGGGACTTTTTCAACTTTTACATTTATATGGAGATAGCCTCGGTTTCGGCCTTTGCACTGGTTGCGTTCTCAGGGGAGAAAGGGGCCAAAAGGGCGGCCTTCAAGTACCTAATGCTCTCGCTCCTCGCTTCATACCTCTTCGTCTTCGCGGTCGGGATTATCTACATGGAAACCGGCTACCTGAACGTCGGGCTAATAGCCGAAAATGCCAGGGGTAGCAGGGAGCTCCAAGTGGCTCTCGGCATAGCCCTCTCGGCGCTTATTCTCAAGGCGGGAATCTTCCCCCTCCACGGCTGGCTTCCCGACGCGCACTCAAAGGCACAAACTCCCGTGAGCGCGGTCCTGAGCGGTGCCGTGGTCAAGGCACCTGCCTATGGAATGATTCTGCTCCTCTCTACACTACCCACCGGAGAAACCCTTAGGTTTGCCCTGCTCGTTGTCGCGGTGGCGTCAATCTTCTTCGGCATAGTGATGGCCCTTCTACAGAGGGACGCCAAGAGACTGCTGGCCTACCACACCGTCTCCCAGATGGGCTACGTGCTCCTTGGAATAGCGAGCCTCAACTTCCTCGGAGCTGCATACTACGCGATGGCACACTCGATTTTCAAGGGCGGCCTTTTCCTGAGCATCGGCTCCATGGGTAAGGGTAGAAAGCTCGGCACCTTCGGATACAGGGGGGACGCTGTGATGGCGGCCTCGGTCATCGTTCTCAGCCTAGCAATAGGCGGAGTCTCCCCTCTCATCGGCGCCTACGGAAAGGGGCTCATCTACTCTGGCCTTACCTGGCCCTGGAAGCTGGCGGTACCGCTGGGAAGCGTAGGGACATTGGTCTCCTTCACCAAGCTCAACTCCCACCTGGCTAAGGGTGGAAGCGGGAAGGTTCCGGCATCGTGGAAGCTTCCGGTTCTCGGGCTGGCCCTGACCGCGCTCGCCGGGGGCATTTACCTGGGCCTCGGCTTAGACCCAAAGGACGTCATCTACCTCCCTTTGGCCCTTCTCATCTACCAGCTCCTCGGGAGGACGGGATTCTTCGAGAAGAGCCTCCCCTCGGAAGGGGGCGAGGTAGGAAAGGAGGTGAACCGCCTGACGGCCGTGCTGGTCGCTTTCATTCTGCTATTAGCACTAATCCAGGGGCTTTAGGACAACCTCCCTCACCTCGGCCAGGGCCTCCAGCTCCTTTCTCAGCTCCTCAAGGTTTTCCACTCCACTGATGTCCACGACAGCGACGATACCGGCGAGGCTTATGGCGGAGAGCTCCTCTGACTCGCTGAAGAGTATGTTCACCCCGTGCCTGCCGAAGAGGCCGCTTATCTTCGCCAGCACACCGGGCCTGTCCTCAACGACAAGCTCAACCTCCGCCAGCCTCTTCCCGGGGAGAGCTATCCTCTCCATATGGATTTCGTTGAGGTCCGTGTCCACCTCAATGAGGAAGTAGGCCCCCTCAAGAAGGCCCAGCTCGTAGGCGTACTCCATCGGAATCTCAACAGCCCCGTCCCTCTTTATCCTGACTATCTCGTAGTGCCTCATGATAGCCAATTCGCGCGGGACAATAAAAGGATTTTTAAAATCCGCCGCCTATACGGGAACCATGGAAATCATCGGGTACGTCTTCGTAATCATAGCCTTTGCAAGGCTCCTGGCGGAGGCCTTCGAGAGGTTCGGCTACCCAGGATTCTTGGGCGAGATTACGGCGGGAATGATACTGAGCGCTCTCCTGCTCGACATGCCCAGGGACCAGATGGAGTTGCTCGCCGAGCTGGGCCTGTTCTTCCTGATGATTTCAGCCGGCCTTGAGGTGACGCCGGAGGAGCTGCACTACGCGGGAAGGCTGACCCTCCCCCTCTACGCCACCACCTACGCTGTTATGTTCCTCGTCACGCTTCCCTTCACCGGCTGGACCGTCGGCTCGGACAACGTCATCTCGGCCGCGATACTCTCAATAGCCTCGGCTCCAATAGTGCTTCGCCTCAAGAGGTTCTTCGGAAGCGACTTCCTCCACGTGGCCCTCTCCTACGCGGTGATAAGCGAGATATTCGGGCTGTTCATCGTTTACATGGTCATAAGGTTCCACGAGAGCCCCGGCGACTACGGGCCTATACTGTCGAGCATACTGAAGGACCTCGCCTTCGTAGGCACCCTGCTCTACATCAACTACCTCCTCGGTATAAAGCAGAAGGTCCGCATTATCCGCTTCCTCCGCAGACTCAAGAGCGATGAAGCGGTCTTCGGGCTGTTCATGGTGTTCTCCACATCGCTCGCCTTCATCAGCGAGGAGATAGGAATGCACTTCAGCATAGGCGGCTTCCTCGCTGGTTTAATGATGCACAGCGACCTCGTTGGCACCAAGCAGTACGACAGGCTGACCACGATAGTCAGCGGGGTCACCTACGGAATCTTCGCCCCGATATTCTTCGCCTGGCGTGGATTGAACTTTGAGACGGAACTGTCCTTCGTGGTCATAGAGTTCTTCGCCGCGATATACGTGGTAAGGCTAACCCTGTCGGTTCTGGCCGTGAGAAAGGCAGATCTCTCCACCAGCCTCGTCAGGGGAGCCGGAATAGCGAGCTTTGGCGTCCTCGGCCTGCTGATCGGCGAGATTGGCTTTGTCTCCGGAGTTCTCAGCGAGCATATGTACGCCATGGCCTCTCTCGCGAGCGTGCTGGGAATCTTCACCTCGGCCACACTGGGGAGGGTCGTAAACCACTACAAAGCGAAGAAGCTAAGCGGCGCCGTCTAATCCCCACGCCTCCCCCAACAAGACGTTCTGGAGGCAAAACCCACCCCTCAGGCTTTCTTTTAGATGTAGCGAAACGTTTTTAAGCCGCCCGCAAATTAGCGAGTAAGCGAACCGTTGCTTTCAGCTATAATCGTCTAACTCGTGAGAAAAGAAAGGAGGAAGCTGAGATGAGCTGGACAACCCCAAAGAGGGCATTTATAGGCGCCGCCTCCGCGGAGGGTGGCACTAAGCTCAACGCCTTTGACAACGCACTCCTCAAGCTCGGCATAGGAAACGTCAACCTCGTCAAGCTGAGCAGCGTCATTCCGGCCCACATCGAGTGGATAGAAGAGGTTCACGACGTCCCGATAGGAATGCTCCTCCCGACAGTTTATGCACACATCGAGAGTGACGAGCCCGGAATGACAATCAGCGCTGCCCTGGGAATAGGCATCAGCGAGAACAACGAGGGCGGCCTCATCTACGAGTACGCCGGATACTGCACCAAGGAAGAGGCAGAGGACATGGTCAGAAAGATGGTCGAGGAAGGCTTTGCCATGCGCGGCTGGAAGCTGGCCGAGTTCAAAGTTGCCAGCGCAAGCATTACCGTCAAGGAAAAGCCCGCAGCGGCCATAGCGGCCGTGGTGATGTTCCCCTACTGAGCGCCCTCTATTCTTTTTATATCCCTGAGGAAGTATCCTCTCCCTCCCCGTTCAAACAGGATGTTGTATTTGACCCCACCAGAAACCGCCCAGACCTGAACGAACTCAGTCCCATCGAGCAGATACTCATTCGTCCACAGAATCTCAAGTCCTATGCTCTTAAGGAACTCCGTGGGGGAGGTTCTAAGGACGACCCTGAAGCGTGAATCGTCGAACGTCTTCTCGAAGAAGCTCATAATCTCCAGAAAAGCCATGTACGGGTTGGTATCCTCAACAGGATACATGAACTTGGCAGAATCCCCGTCGTTAAATGCCAGCGGACGTCTGCTCCCGTTGAAGGTTATTAGAGAAAGCTCAACGTGCGGGCTATCCTCAGAGAAGCCTATCTCGCCCACAACGTGTGGGACACCGTAGCGCAGTCCCTCAAGTATCTCCGGAACAGAGTCCTTAAGAAACTTTAGCAGTTCCTTATGAACGCTCTTCTGGGCCATCGTCATCATTTATAACTTGCAGTATAAAAGTCTTTCCAGTGAAGAATTAACCCCAAGCTTTAAAACCCAACCTCCTATCTATGGGCGGTGAGAGTTATGGGATACAACGAGAAGGAGCGGGCATTCATAGAGTGGTACCCTCGTGGTTACGGTGTGGGCTTCAAGGTCAAGGAGAGACTGTTTGAGACACAGACAAAGTATCAGAGGCTTGAACTTTACGAGACGGAGGGATTTGGCAAGCTCCTTGTTCTGGATGGAACCGTTCAGCTCGTTGAGGTCGGTGAGGAGAGCTACCACGAACCGCTGGTTCATCCAGTTATGCTGGCCCATCCCAACCCGAGAAGAGTTCTCATCATCGGGGGCGGCGACGGCGGAACCCTCAGGGAGGTTCTGAGGCACGAGACCGTTGAGAAAGCCACGATGGTCGAAATAGATGAGCTGGTAGTGGAGGTCTCCAAGATATACATGAACGTTGCGAGGGGGGCCTTCGAGGACCCTAGGGCGGAAGTAATGGTCGGCGATGGCGTGAAGTACCTGAAAGAGACTGATGAGCGCTTTGACGTCATAATCGCTGACTCCACCGACCCAGTCGGCCCGGCAAAGCTACTGTTTTCTGAGGAGTTCTACCGCGACGCCTATGAGAAGCTGAACGATAAGGGACTCTACATCACCCAGGCCGGGAGCGTCTACCTCTTCACCAATGAGCTCCTCGACGCCTACAAGGCCATGAAGAACGTCTTTGACCGCGTTTACTACTTCAGCTTCCCGGTAATTGGCTACGCCTCGCCCTGGAGCTTCCTCGTTGGCGTTAAGGGCGACATAGACTTCACCAAGGTGGACGTGGAGAGAGCGGAGAAACTCGACCTTTACTATTACGACCCGGAGAGGCACGAGACGCTCTTCCAGATGCCGAAATACGTCAGGGATCTCCTTGAGAGGGTCTAACCCTCGTCTCTTTTTGCGATTTTCTCCAGCGCATAGAAAAGGCTTATGAGGTTTCGTCCCCACTACACATGGGGATTACCATGAGGATCGAGGAGCTCACTTGGCCCGAGTTCGAGGAACTGAAAAAGCATGTTGATACAGTCATACTCCCCATAGGGAGCGTTGAAGCCCACGGAAGGCACCTGCCCCTGGGAACCGATGTCTTTGCTCCGCTGGAGATAGGAAAGAGGGTTGAAGAGAAACTCCGTGGACTGGGGGTTGATGTTTTCATAGCCCCACCGGTGTGGTACGGACACACCTTCGTTCTTGATGTGTACCCCGGAACGATAAACGTTGCTTCAGATGCCCTGAAGGCCTACGTACGCGAGATAATGCGAGAGTTCGCCGCCGAGGGCTTTCGGAGGATAGTCCTCCTCAATGGGCACGGCGGCAACTACTCGCCGCTGGTTCTGGCAGCGGAAGAGGTCTCGGAGGAGTTCCCGGAGGTCGAAATCTGGCTCATAAATTGGTGGATAGACTTCAGAGAGGACATCCTGAGCATATGCTCCAGCCAGGGTCACGCTGGCCAGGACGAGACGTCAGTGATGCTCGCGGTAAGGCCCGAACTCGTGAAGATGGAGAACGCCCGTGGGGAGAGGAGGAGCTCAAGAGTGAGGATAATCCGGAAGGACATCGGAAAGGAGCTGTTCCCCGACGGAGTGAACGACGACCCATCCCTTGCGACGGCCGAGAAGGGCGAGGCGATTTTGAGCGTTGTGAGCGAGAAGATAGCCCGTCTCATAGCGGGTGAAGGATAATGGGGCGCGAAGAGGTTCTCGCGGAACTGGATAAACGCATAAAGCGCCTTGAGGCCGAAGTTGAACTCGCAGAGGAGAGGTTACGCTATCTGGAGGAGATAGATGCCCCGTCGAGGTACAAAGCCCTCCGGAGGAAAGACAACTCCGTTTACTATCTACTCCTCATGGCCGTTTGGGTGCTTCTTGGCTTCCTCGCCTTGATGGCCATCAGCCATAGACTCCCCTACGGCTTCAGCTTCCCGCTGCTTCCCTATATCCTCGTCGTGCTCATCGTTGTGGCGCTTCCCCTGGTGTACTACTACCTGAGCCAGCGTGAGGAGCCGAAGACGCCGATGGATGAGCTAGAAGAGAGAGAAAGACATGCCAAACTTGTTTTATCCCTTTTCTACAGACCGCTGAGGGAAGCCATTGAAAAGAACGACAGGAGAAAGATAGAGGATATGGCCGAGGACCTCCTGAACAACCCGATCCTAGCGGAGGCCATCGAGAGGACCAACGAAGGGGACCCAAAGGTCATGGCCTACGCACTGTACCTCTATGCCACCTACCGCCCGGAGCTTGAGGAGGAGGTGCGGGAGACCGTAAGGGTAGTCAGCAACAAGCCCATCAAAGTGCTCCTCTCATCGCTGGTCGAGGGCTAAGGTTATAACCGATGGCGCCCTTCTCCCTCCGGTGAGAGGTTTGAGGCTGGAGGTTCTAAGCAAGGACGATATGAACGCCCTCTCGAGGGAGCTGAGCAGGGCGGGGATTATGAACAAAACTAGGGAAGAGGTAAGGGCAGCGATTTCCCACTACGTGGTCGTGAAGGGCACCTACGCCGAGCTTGTGGAGAAGGCCGAGGGGATAGGACCCCTTCAGGAGAGTCTGGACGAACTTGAGTTCGCCTTCGAGGAGATAATATCCGACTGGGAAGTTGGAGCGGGGAAAGCCCTCGATGGCCTGTTCGAGGAGTCCGACCTGGGCAGGCTACTCGTGCTCACGGCGCTGATGGAGAGCGGCGCCGTAGTTGAGGAGGATGGAAAGCTGGTGCTCATAGAGAAACCCGTTCTCGACGGCCTTAGGGTGGAGCTCCGCTTTCCGATAGACGAGATCGAGGAGTATCTCGAAGAACTTGAGAAGCGCTTTGAAACAGGAATGATAACCGAGTACACGATGGAGAAAAGGTACTTCGTCGAGGTAATGGAGGTCGACAGGGAGCTCCTCGAAGCGGCTCTTGAGATAGCGGAGGAGTACGCAACCGAGGAGAGCATTGTGGAGGCCATGTTCGACGGCATAGCCCGCTCGGTTCTGGCGGACGTAATCCTAGAGTTGGCGGAGAAACACAGGAAGAAGAACGACCTCATAGACGCCCTACTGGAGCGGGAGCCGATAGTCGTTGAGAGCTCCAATGAGAGGCTCAACATATACTTCGATGAGGAAGCGATAGAGGACTTCCTCAAGGAGCTTCAAACGCTCGGCTACCTGAAGGTCAAGGGCAACCGGATATGGGTTTGATTTCCCTTTCCCGCTTTCCTCATCCGTAAAATTTTAAAAGGGCTTTTCTCACCTAACGCCGGAGGTGGTGGCAGTGGCGGAGCTGAGGGCGGTTATATTCTACGACCGCGACGGCACCCGCTACTACCGCTGCCCGCGTTGCGGAATGCTCTTCAGGAACTCCAAGGACTACACGAGGCACGTAAACAAGTCCCATGGCCATCTCTTCAAGAAGTGACCCTTTCTTTTTCATTGGGATGAGGAGAACGGCCAGGTCTGAAAAAGTGATGAGCGGTTTCGGGCTTGCCGACCGTTAATCCCGGATTATTATCTCCTTCGTGAGCTTGACGATGAAGGTCTTCCCAACCTTCTCCCTCTCCACCAGCTGCTTCTTCTCAAGCTCCTGGATGATCCTACTTATCGTCGGCCTGGAATAACCAGTGAGCTCCGGCAGTTCCTCCTGCTTGATAACGCCGCCCTTCTCGAGGATGGCCTTGACCACTATGCGCTCCTTCTCGGTGAGTACCTCTATTGGAACCCTGTTGGCGGACCACTTCTTCTTGGCGTAGTAGAGTGAAACCGGAATCGCAACGGCCAGCGAAAGCACTACTGCGGCTATTATCAGCACCCAGTTGGTCTCCTTGGGCTGCTCAGGAAGCCTTATCTCCAGGTTCTCCTTGACCCAGTAGGTCTGGTAGCCCATGGCCTCTATCTTGGCCTGGACGTCCTTTGACATGCCGGCACCCATCAGCTCCACGAGCTCGGGATTGAGCTTCTTTATCGCGTTGGCCGTCGAATCAGAGAGCGCGTCCTCCTGGGTGAGGAGAAGAGGGTAGCCGTATATCATCGCCCACCTGGCGGCGGCCAAAGCTGAGCCATAGTCGCTGGAACTGGCAACGACCACTATGTTCGCCCCGTTCGGGTAAAAGTGCAACGCTAGCTTTGCCGCCGTCTCCGTTCGAACCGCACCGCCGATCCTCTCGACTATGAAGCCCATGTTGAGCAATTCGTCCTGGACGGTGTCGCTGACGGCCTGAGAGTCTCCGATTATGAGCACGTGGTTCCATCCGAACTGGGCGTAGCTCTGGAGCTGAGCTATCGTCCCCGGGTCGAGCTCCTTCGGATTAACCGGGAGAATAGGAACGTCGAGCATCTTGGCGTAGGGGAGCGCGACGATGTAATCAATCATGTCGTCGTTTCTAACGATGATTAAATCGTACTTGGGCTTCTCCCCTTTCGCCCCCTGCGCGGAGGATAGGGGGACGAGGAAAGACGAAAACACGAGCAGGATGAGCGCCAAGGTCAAGGCCCTTTTAACCATTCCATCACCTGAAAAAAGGGTAGGGAAAGCTCCTTAAAAGGTTTTTCAAAGCTCCAGGCTTTCACCGGGTTTAAGGATTACGACCTCTGCTTTGTCCCCGACCAGCCTCCTAAACTCCTCGGGGTCCGCTGAAATCGGCGGCCAGGTGTTGTAGTGCATCGGCACAACCTTCTTCGGCCTGAGAAGCTCCACAGCTTTAGCAGCCTCTTTAACGCCCATCGTGAAGTGACCGCCTATCGGCAGCAGGGCCAGATCAATAGGCCCGTAGAGCTCGGCGAAGAGTTCCATGTCCCTGAACACGAAGGTGTCGCCCGCGTGGTATATCTTAACGCCGTCGAGCTCGACTATGTAACCGCTGGCATTTCCTATGCTGTACTTGCCGTCGCTGCTGGAGTGCCAGGCAGGAACCTGGACGATCTTAACGCCGTCTATTTCAGTCGGGCCGTAGTTCATGCCGATGGTCGTTATGCCGCTCTCGCTCTCAACGAGGTAGTTGGCTATGTCGTACATGGCAACTATCTTCGCCCCGGTTCTCCTGGCTATCGCGGCGGCGTCGCCGATGTGATCGCCGTGGGCATGTGTAACGAGTATCAGGTCTGCATCAACCTCTTCGGCCTTGAGGGCCGCGGCAGGATTGCCGGTCAGGAAGGGGTCTATCAGGATCCTCTTGCTTCCCTCTATCAGAAAGGCAGCATGTCCCAGAAACTTCACCTTCACCATGGTATCACCCCGACGGATATAATAACCTGAGCTAACTTAAGTCTTTCGGGTTGAAGGCTTCAGCGGCCATCACCAAGCGGTACGGCCACCCCTCGATAGTTCGAATTACGAAGACAATAGAGTACAAGAATTCCTGTAGTAAACCAGGTACAATGTAACAAAACGCACCTATGTTGGACATAAAAAGGCAATTTTGTACAAAAAGGGCAAGGTTTATAAACATGAACAATGTTGAATATGAGCGGTGATTCATAGTGGAGGGCCAGACTCAAATACTGATCGTTCTGGTTCTGTACCTTTCGTTTTTGATAGGGTTCGGAGTTTATCAGGGAAGAAAGGCAAAGAGCGGCAAGGACTTCGCAATAGCTGGCAGGCAGCTTCCAGGATGGATAGCAGCTCTCTCAGAGCGCGCCACCGGTGAGTCGGCGTGGGCACTCCTGGGACTCCCCGGTTTTGCCTACGCCGCCGGCCTCTCAGCAATATGGGTTGCGGTTGGATGTGTGGCCGGTATCATCGTGGCGTGGACCGTCTTCGCTGGAAGGCTCAGGAGGGAGGCCGAGAAGTACGACGCTACCACATTCATCGACTACATCGCCAGGCGCCACTCCGACGCCGAGAAGTGGATAAGGATCCTCGGTAGCGTTACCGTGGTGTTCTTCTTTTTCTTCTACGTCGGTGCCCAGTTCCTCGGCGGCGGAAAGACTTTGAACGCTCTCTTCGGCGTTGATCCAAAGATCGGAATGCTGATAACCGCGGTGATAATCCTGCCCTATACCGTCCTAGGAGGCCTCAAGAGCGTCGCCTACACCGACACCGTCCAGGCGATAGTCATGATACTCACCCTCACCATAGCGCCAATAGTCGGTCTCGTCTACATCGCCAACCATCCGGATGTTTTCGCCCACTCGGTCTCCAGCGCCCTGGAGATGTCCGGGCCCGAGTACTCTACAATCCTTGGCGGCCTCGTTGGCGGCGCGGCGTTCGTCTTCGTCATAGCCGAGTTCTCCTGGTTCTTTGGATATCTCGGTGGAATGCCCCAGCTCAGCATCAGGTTCATGGCAATCAAGGACGAGAAGAACGCCAGACTCGCCAGGAACGTCGGAGTCAGCTGGACGGTTCTGGCCTACATCGGTGCTCTCCTCATAGGATGGATTGGAATAGCCATCTTCGGCCCGACCGGCCTCGAGGATCAGGAGGCCGTTATGCCCTCGGTCATGCTGAAGCTGTTCCCGCCCTTCCTCGCGGCGATATTCATAACCGGTGCAATAGCTGCCATGCTCTCGACGGCTGATTCACTCCTAATCCTCTCCGCCACCGAACTTTCGGAAAACTTGCTCAAGCCCTTCGTCTACAAGGACGACTTCGACCCTAAGAGAAGCCTCAGGCTTTCGAGAATTACCACCGTCGCCCTGGGTGTCATAGCGCTCGTTACAGCCTACCTTGTGCCGTCGAAACTCATTTACACCATCGTCGGCTACACATGGGCTGGGATAGGGGACACCTTCTCAGTCATAGTCATAATGACGCTGTTCTGGAAGAGGTTCCACGGAAGGGCCGTCCCGCCGACCATTGTAACGGGACTGCTGTTCACCATCTTCTGGATCAGCTCGGGGCTTGAGAAGGTTGTCTCGGCGAGGCTCATGACCTTCATCGTGACGGCGGTTGTTGCCGTGATAGCGACCTACGCCCTGAAGCCCAAGGAGGCAGCCGCCACCGCCTGAGTTTTGTTTTTATCCATTGATGTCCTTTTTAGCCCATCAGGGCTTTACTTTCTCCCCTCTATGCCCATATTTGCCTCTCTGTCCTCTTTAGGAAAGCTTATATACGATTCCACCGATGTCGTAACGGTGAGCGACAAGTGACGTTTGATTACTTCTTCAAGCCAAAGGCTATAGCGGTTATTGGGGCATCCAACGACCCGCTCAAGCTTGGCTACGAGGTCTTCAAGAACCTTAAGAATTACAAGGATGGCAAGGTTTATCCGGTGAACGTCAAGGACGAGGTCGTTCAGGGCGTCAAGGCTTACAAGAACGTGAAAGACATCCCGGACGAGGTCGACCTGGCCGTTGTCGTCGTTCCAAAGCGCTTCGTGAAGCAAACGATGATTGACTGCGGCGAGAAGGGCGTCAAGGGAATAATCCTCATCACCGCCGGATTCGGCGAGGTCGGCGAGGAAGGGAAGAAAGAAGAGAGGGAGCTCGTTGAGATGGCCCACAAATACGGCATGCGCATAGTCGGCCCGAACTGTGTGGGCATAATGAACACACACAACGCCATGAACGCCACCTTCGTTATGGACGCCAAGAAGGGAGACATAGCATTCATAAGCCAGAGCGGTGCCCTCGGAGCGGGAATCATCTACAAGACCGTCAAGGAGGGGATAGGCTTCTCGAAGTTCGTCAGCATCGGCAACATGGCTGATGTTGACTTCGCCGAGTTCATGGAGTATTTGGCAGACACAGAGGAGGACAAGGCAATCGCGCTCTACATCGAGGGTCTGAAGAACGGAAGGGCCTTCATGGAGATAGCCAAGCGCGTCACCAAGAAGAAGCCGGTTATAGTCCTCAAGGCAGGCAAGAGCGAGAGCGGAGCGAGAGCAGCTTCGAGCCACACAGGTTCACTCGCCGGCTCGTACAAGATATACGAGGCGGCCTTCAAGCAGAGCGGAATAATCGTTGCGGACACTATCGATGATATGCTCAGCATGGCGAGGGCTTTCACCCAGCCGCTGCCCAAGGGCAAGCGCGTCGCCATAATGACCAACGCAGGTGGCCCGGGCGTTCTCACCGCGGACGAGATAGACAAGCGCGGATTGAAGCTGGTCGACCTCGAGGAGGAGACCATCGAGGGACTTCGCTCGTTCCTTCCGCCGATGGCGGCAGTCAAGAACCCGGTCGATATGATCGCGAGTGCCCGCGGAGAAGACTACTACAAGACAGCAAAGCTTCTCCTCGAAGACCCCAACGTTGACATGCTCATAAGCATCTGTGTCGTTCCGACCTTCGCGGGCATGACGCCGATCGAACACGCGGAGGGCGTCGTGAAGGCGGTTAGAGAGGTGAACAACGGCAAGCCGGTTCTCGGTCTGTTCATGGCAGGCTACGTGAGCGAGCCCGCAAAGGAAGTCCTCGAGAAGGCAGGCATTCCGAGCTACGAGAGGCCCGAAGATGTTGCCGCCGCGGCTTATGCCCTCGTGGAGTTTGCGAAGGCTAAGGGAGTTTTGAAGGAGGAATGAGGTGATTTTGGATGGCGAAGGTTACAGACATGGTTTTGTGGGACAAGCCGGGGGAAAAGGTTCTCCTACTCGGCAACCAGGCGATAGCAAGGGGAGCACTTGAGGCGAACATAGCTGTTTACGCCGCCTATCCCGGAACCCCAAGTTCCGAACTGACCGACACTATGGCGGTCGTGGCAAAGAAGGCCGGTGTTTACATGGAGTACTCGACCAATGAGAAGGTCGCCTTTGAGACGGCTTTAGCGGCCGCATGGAGCGGTCTTCGTGCCATGACGGCCATGAAGCACGTCGGCCTCAACGTTGCGGCCGATACATTCCTCAGCTCGGTAGGCATGGGCGTCGAGGGTGGATTCGTCATAATGGTGGCAGATGACCCAAGCATGTGGAGCAGTCAGAACGAGCAGGACACGAGGGTTTACGCGAAGTTCGCCAACGTACCGGTTCTTGAGCCGAGCTCGCCTCAGGAAGCAAAGGAGATGACGAAGTACGCCTTCGAGCTCAGCGAGAAGTTCAAGCACTTTGTGATTTTGAGAACCACCACCAGAACCTCCCACGCTCGCGGTGACGTCGTTCTTGGCGAGCTTCCAGAGGAAATAAAGGCAGGAAAGAGGAAGTTTGGAAAGTTCAAAAAAGACCCGAACAGGTTCGTTGACGTTCCTGCCAACGCAAGAAAGTTCCACCCGATAATCCTGGAAAAGATAGAGAAGATCCGCGAGGAACTCAACGAGTGCCCCTTCAACTGGATAGAGGGCGATGAAAAAGCCAAGGTCGGCATAATAGCTCCGGGATTGGCATACGCCTACGTCAAGGAGGCCCTCCATTGGCTCGGAGTTGAGAACGTCAAGGTTCTCAAGCTTGGCACACCGTTCCCGGTCCCCTACGGCCTGCTTGAGAAGTTCCTTGACGGTCTTGAGAAGGTTCTCATCGTTGAGGAGCTTGAGCCAGTAGTTGAGGAGCAGGTCAAAACCTGGGCCTATGACAAAGGCCTTAGAATCCCGATTCACGGGAAAGACCTTGTCCCAAGGGTTTACGAGATGACGACGAGAAGAGCTGTTACGGCCATAGCCAAGTTCCTCGGACTTGATGTACCTCTGGACTATGCGGAACTCGATGCCAAATACGAGAAGGCCCTTCAGCTCGTCCCGCCGAGGCCGCCCAGCCTCTGTCCTGCCTGCCCGCACAGGAACAGCTTCTACGCCATAAAGAAGGCCACCAGGGCGAGGGGAATATACCCAAGCGACATAGGCTGTTACACCCTTGGCCTGCTCCCGCCGCTTAAAGCCGTTGACACCACCGTCGCCATGGGCGGCTCAATAGGCATAGCCCACGGCCTTGAGATAGCCCAGCACGGCTCCATAAGTGAGGAGCAGAGGAAGAAGGAGAAGAAGGTTATCGTGGCAACGATAGGCGACTCGACGTTCTTCCACACCGGACTTCCTGCCCTGGCGAACGCAATATACAACCGCTCCAACGTGCTAATAGTGGTTCTCGACAACCTCGTTACCGCCATGACCGGCGATCAGCCCAACCCGAGCACTGGCCAGACCCCCCACGGTATGGGTAAGAGGATTCCGATAGAGGACGTTGCTAAAGCAATGGGAGCCGACTTCGTTGAGGTTGTTGATCCATACGACATAAAGAGGACATACGAGGTCATGAAGAAGGCCCTTGAGGTCGAGGGAGTCAGCGTCGTCGTGTCAAGGCAGGTCTGTGCCCTCTACAAGATAGGCCAGATGCGCCGGAGGGGAATGAAGTGGCCTATATACTACGTGGACGAAGAGGCCTGTACCGGTTGTAAGATATGTATCAACGCCTACGGATGTCCGGCCATCTACTGGGATGAGGAGAAGAAGCAGGCGAGGATAGAGCCCAGCATGTGCTGGGGCTGCGGTGGATGTGCGCAGATCTGTCCGTTTGATGCCTTCAAGCCCGTGGAGGAGGGAGAGGAATGAAGGAGTACAATATAGTCATCTCCGGTGTGGGCGGCCAGGGTGTCCTTACGGCCGCCAACATACTCGGCTGGGCGGCTCTTCATGCCGGCTACAAGGTGAGGATGGGAGAGGTTCACGGAATGAGCCAGCGCTTTGGTAGCGTTGTTTCCTACGTCCGCTTTGGAGAAGAAGTCTACGGCTCAATGGTTCCCGAGGGAAAAGGCGATGTAATCCTCAGCTTCGAGCCGGTTGAAGCTCTCCGCTACATAAACCACCTCAAACAGGGCGGAATAGCAGTCATAAACACAAAGCCCATTGTTCCGGTTCAGGTGTCAATGGGGCAAGCCAGGTACCCGGAGCTTGAGGAGATTAGAAAAGTCTTCGAGGAGGAGTGGAAGGCAAAGTGGATAGGCTTCAACGCAGAAGAGCTCGCCATGAAGGCCGGCCACGTCATCACAACCAACACCGTCCTGATAGGGGCTTTAACTCAAATACCGGAGTTCCCCCTCGGCGAGGAACACGTCAGGGAAGTCATAAGGCTCAGCGTTCCGCCGAAGGCCGTGGAGATGAACATGAAGGCCTTTGACTTTGGGGTTAAGGCCGCCAAGGAGATACTGGGGCTTTAAAGCCCTGTTTTAATCCTTTTATTTCGTTTATCCATCCAGTTTTTGTCTCTAAATCAACAACCCCTCCCTTGATAGGCTTCGCGAGCTTCAGCTGATTTTGGGTGAGTTCCAAGAACACTTTTTTTAACTTCTTACCAAAGTAAATCAACTTACCTCCCGGTAAGCTACAGCCCCCACCAGTTCCTGTGGACGGATATCACCCTTTGAACAGTGGAGAGGGTTTCGTAGCCAGGCTTTATCGGACTCCGTTCCGTTCTACCATCCAGATAGCCCTTGATGAACGCCGGAAGTCCCTTCATCAGTCCGATGTTGTAGCCGCCTTCGAAGATGACCGCGAGCGAATAACGCGAGAGAGTTGAGCCGGCGTAGCTGAAGAATCGCTCCGTCAGCCTTAGAGTTGTCAGGCTCTCCCCAAGAAAGCCGTCGAAGCCTGCCGAGACCACCACAACGCTGGGGTCCCTTTCTCCCAGAATCGGCAGGACGATTTCCTCCCATGCAAGGATATAGTCATCATCACCAGAGTAATGGGGCATGGGAACGTTTACCTTGCTCCCCTCAGCGTCCTTTCCCCCAACGTCGTACTCGTAGCCGCTCCAGGGATAGATGTCGCGCTCGTGGAGGTCGATGTGGACCACAGCGGGGTCGTTCCAGAATATCTCCTGCGTCCCGTTCCCGTGGTGGGCGTCGAAATCTATCACCACGGCGTTCCCCTCAAGTTCCCTGAGGGTGTAAGCGGCAAAGGCGGCGTTGTTGAAGATGCAGAAACCGAGGGTTGAGGCGTTGAATGCCCTTCCCGACCTGCCAGCATGATGTCCGGGAGGCCTAACGAGGGCCAGATACAGCCCTTTCTCCTTCACCGCAAACTTTACGGCATCCCTTGCTGCACCAAGGGCCGTAAGAGCCGCCTCCCACGTGCCGGGGGACACGTAGGTGTCCGGGTCGAGGTACGTAAAGCCAGCCGCAAGCTCCCTAATCCGGTTTACGTAGTCCCCATCGTGTATCAGAAGCACGTCAGAGGGCGAAGCTGGCACCGGTTCCAGAACATTCTCCTCATTCCACAGCCCGTTTTCAGATAGGCCCCTTATCGCGTAGTCCAGTCTGGTGGGGTTTTCGGGGTGGTAGCCTTCAGGTTTATGCTCGCGGAAAATGGGGGAGTAAAAGATTCTGAGGGGCAAGAGGGTTTCACCACTCCTCCTCTTCCTCGATAAGGCCGTACTTCTCCAGCTCACGGAGGAGCTTTCTTACAGCCTCCCAGGCGTCGTGTTCGCTCTTCGCTCCAGAGCAGACTATCTTTCCGGACGAGAAGAGCAGTATCACAGCCCTCGGCTCCTTTACACGGTATATGACGCCGGGGAACTGCTCGGGTTCATACTCACAGTTCGGCAGGCTCAGAGCGACGGCATCGAGGTTGAACTCCATGCCTATGTCACCGCTGAAGACCATGTTCTGGATGTCTATCTGGGGCGCGCGGCCGAACTTGGCGCCTATCTTCTTGAGCATCTGGATGAGCTTGTTTACAGCCCTCTCAATGTCCTCGACGCTCTTGGCGCCGGTAACGACAAGCTTGCCGGAGCTGAATATAAGGAGCGCCACTTTAGGCTCTTCAAAGCGGCATATTATTCCCGGGAACTCTTCGGGGTTGTACTTGGAGTTGGGACATATCTCTATGACTTTCTCAAGGTTCAGCTGCGTAAAAAGATCCACAGAAGCAACGATGTTTTCGATTCTGAGCTTTACATTGCTCATGTCGACCAAGGCTTACACCTCCAGATGGTGGGTTTAAAAACCCTTTATAAATGAGGCGGATTGAGTTTTTAAAGGTTTAGGTTCGACGAAGATGAAACTTTGGAGTGAGAAGGCTTAAAAGGTGCCGGCACAAGGAGAGCACGGTGATGCTTATGAGAAACACGATGGTTTTAGTAAGGACCGACAACTTCCAGAAGGCTAGCATAGCCCTCGCCGACCTGGTGCGCTACGGCGGCATGGAGATACGCGGCGACCCCAGGATCATTCCCCCCGCCCTCTCAGACTGGGCCTTTGAGAAGATAAGCGGCGAGAAGCCGAGGAGGCGCTTCAGAGCGCATGTGATCGCCCAGATAGACCTACCGCCGGCGAAGGCTATTGGCAGGCTCATGGACATCCACCCCCCGGCGCATATACTCGTGATACCCCCCGACAGCGAGGTCTGGGAGGAGCTGATTCGCCTCTGGAGCACCTTTGAGAAACTCCGCGGCTTCCACCCGCCGAAGAGAACCAAGGCAGAGGAGCTGAGGAAGAAGAGGGAGAAAGAGATGAAGAACGAAGAACTGGATGAACTCTGACTCACTTCTTCTTCCGCTTCTTGATCTTGATGTTGGCTATGTCACCGAGCGTCGGTTCGTAGTCCCTGGGTATTGAAGGCTTCTTCTCGATCTCGGTCTCGGCGCGCTCGATGAGGGTTATCTTGAAGTACTTCTCCAGCTTTTTGGCTTCCTTTATCGTCGGCTCGCGGTGGCCGTGGGCTATTGCCCTCAAATCGTTCATCGAGAGACCGATCTCGTGGGACAGCTCCTCGTAGCTCTTCCCGGAGCGCTGTATGGCCCTGTAAACCCTCTCGGCGTAATCCTCAACTATCTCCTCTGTATACAGCGGCCTCTCGGGTCTGGGTTTGGAGGAGGGCCTCGGCCTGGCCGGCCGTGGATAGGTTCTTCTCACCGGCTGCCTGCCGGTGGGCATTATGCTGAAGGTTCCGGGCTTCTTTCCACCGTACTTCTCGTAACACCGGTCGCAGACGAGAACCTCAGCCCCCTCAAGCCTTATCTTGTGGCCGGATCCCCTTATTGGAGCACCGCATATCTCGCAGTATCTAGGCTTGGCTTTCCCCATCTCAACCACCTTCTTGCCACACTTAAGGCTCGGAGTCAGGCTTTTTAAACCCCACGATGAGCTTATATTGATGAGCAGGGTAAGGATAGAGAAGCTGAAGAAACTCGACCAAGAAACGTTGGAGAGGCTCATTGAGATATACATGCGGGGCTACGAGGGAATGCGCGAGTACGGCGGTGAAGGGGAGAGCTACGCGAAGCGCTACCTCAGGTGGTGCTGGGACAAAGCTAAGGACGGCTTTTTCATCGCGAAGGTCGACGACGAGGTTGCTGGCTTTATAGTCTGCGACAACGACTGGTACAGCAAGTACGAGGGAAGAACGGTCGGAGCTATCCACGAGTTCGTGGTAGACAGGCGCTTCCAGGGACACGGAATAGGCCACAGGCTCATGGAGAAGTGCCTGGAGTATCTGGGAAAGCACAACGATAGGATAGAGCTGTGGGTCGGGGAGAAGAACGAGAAAGCTATAAGGTTCTACAAGGACTACGGCTTCAGGCGCGTCGGCCAGAGCGGGATATGGGTGCGCATGGTGAAAGACCTGCGAAAAGGAGATATAGAAAACCGCTGAGGGATGGTCGATGCCATGCATAAGACCACCTCAACCTGAGAGGGTGAAAAATTTGAAGGAAGAGAGTTTCATACGCGAAGGTAAGGGCAAACTGAAGGTCGTCATAGAGAGCGAGGGAGAACGAATTGAAACTACCATTAACGGCTCCCTGAAGAGCGTTGAGAAAATAGCCGAGATGCTGGGTGTTGAGGTGCAGAACGGGAGAATAGAGGCGGTCGTCGATGGGGTGAAGATCAACGCCGAGCGCGGAAAACTGGAGATGGAGTTCGAGAACGGGGACAGGATGAAGATTGAGAAGGCCTAAGAGAAGAGCGCTATCATCAGGATCCCGAGGCTCGTCAGGACAAGGGCAACGCCGAGTTTTTCCGTGAATCTCTCTTTTAGGAAGAGCACCGCTATAACCGAGGCCATTATCGGGCTCGACTCGGTCACCGGCGTGGCTATGCTCGAGCCCGCAAGCTTTAAGGCCAAAGCGAAGAAGTATTGCCCGAGTATTGTCCCCAGGAGGGTTATGACGAACACCAGACCCCAGCCCCTGGCACCGAGCTTCTCAACATCTCCCTGGATTCTCGGAAGAAAAACAAGGGAGGCGAGGGCGCCGAAGCCTATTCTGAGACCAATTACCGCGAAGGCGCTTTCTCCTTTAACGAGCCAATCGGTGACGATGACCGCGAAGGTCCAGAGGAGCTGGGCCGAGAAGACATAAGCCAGACCTCGCCAGCTTGTTTCACCATCTGAGCCGCCCTCTGAGGCTATTACAACGACCGCGAGGACGATGAAGAACGCTCCGGCCAAGAGGCCAAAGGTTAAGGGTCTATCAAGAGTGTAGTGGGCCACGAACATCGTCAGTATCGGGTGAAACGTGACGAGAATCGCCGCACGGGACACGCCGAGGAGGTTCATGCCCTCGAGGAAGAACCAGTCCGCTAAGGTGAAGCCGACGATGCCCGAAACGATGAGGATTGCCCACTGAAGCGGAGAAAGATGCGGGAAGCCAATGTAGATGACGAGAGGAACGTAGAAGAGAGCACTCAGGATTAGCCTGAGGACGTTGAGCGAGATTGGATCGATGTCCCTCATGGAGACCTTCGAGAGAACCGAGGCGAGGGCCCAGACGAAGGCCGCCGAGATGGCCAGTATCACTCCGAGTGTTACGTTCATGATCGAGAAAAGAGACGTTCAAGTTATAAGGCTAACGCTTCGAGAGGAGTGGAAAAGAAGGAAATCACTTCAAAACCGGCCTGAACTTGTAGCCGTAGAGGATTATTCCGTCCTCCTCGAACTCCCTTATCTTCTTGGTGACGACCTCGACCTCCATGCCGAAGTCTATCTCTTCTGGGTCAACGTCGGTCAGCTGGGCGAGTACTATTGGCCCCTCCTCAAGCTCAACCAGAGCCAGCGGGAAGGGCTTGTAATACTCGAAGCCGCTCGGCGGGTTCCTCACTATCGTCCAGCTGATGACCTTCCCCCTTCCGCTCAGCTCGATTTCCTCGACGTTCCTTGAACCGCAGACAGGGCAAACAGACCTCTTCGGGAAGTGCACGTGGCCGTTCTCGCACTTTCCACCTATAAGGCGATACTTCTCGCGGAAGTGCCTCCAGTAGCGGGAAACCTGCATCGGGCGCGCCATTTCAGACCCTCCTAAAAACGTTGACCGTTATGTTCGAACCGGTTCCACCTATGTTCTGGGTGACCCCAACCTCGGCATCCGGCACCTGGCTCGGCGCCTCGCCGCGGAGCTGGAGTACCGCCTCAACCGTCTGGTAAACGCCGGTGGCTCCGACCGGATGACCGCGAGCCTTGAGACCTCCCATGGTCTGTATCGGGTAGTCTGCGTCAATCGCTATCTGTCCCTCCTTCGCCAGCTTGGCCCCTTCTCCCTTCTTGGCGGCGCCGAGGGCTTCGAGGCTTAAAGCGGCCATGACGGTGAACGCGTCGTGAACCTCGAAGAAGTCGATGTCCTTCGGCTCGACGCCAGCCATCTTATAGGCCCTCTCGGCAGCGACCTTTGCCGCCTTGAGGGTGAGTAAATCCTCCCTGCTGGCGAGGCTTATGGTGTCTATGGCGCGCCCCATTCCGGCAACCTCGACCCACTTCTCCTTCGGAACGCCGAGCTCCTTGGCTTTCTCGGGCGTGGTGATTATCACCGATGCCGCACCGTCGCATACCGGCGAGGCATCGAAGAGCTTGAGCGGGTCGGCAACGTAGGGGCTCTTGAGGACGGTCTCAACCTTAATCGGGCGCTTGAACATCGCATAGGGGTTCTTGGCACCGTTGGCGTGTGCGTTGACCGCGAACAAAGCTAAATCCTCCTCGGTGTAGCCGTAGGCCTTCATGTAGTAGCGCATCACGAGCGCGTTGAGGGCAACAAAGCTCGCCCCGTGGAAGAGCTCCCACTCGGCATCCGCCGCGTAGGCAAGGTATCTGGTGGCGTCGCTCGGCCAGGCGTCGGTCATCTTCTCGACTCCAACTACCGCAACCACATCCTCAAGCCCGCTGAGTACGGCCTTGACTCCTTCCTGCACAGCCGCACCACCGCTGGCACAGGCGGCCTCGATTTTAACGGCTGGGATGTTTCCAAGCCCGGCCCAGTCGGCTATGAGCGCACCGAGGTTCTCCTGCTCCACGAAGGGACCGGAAACCATGTTTCCGACGTAGAGCGAATCCACCCTGTCTATTCCAGCGTCGTCCATCGCGTTGAGGAGCGCCTCAACTGCCAGATCCCTCAATCCGAGCTTCCAGTGCTCGCCAACCGGGGTCATACCGGCACCTATTATGACTGCCTTCCTCATCTCGACCACCTCACACTATGTACTTCCTCCTTGCCTTCGCGTAGAGGGCGTAGTCGATGTACCTCTTCCTGTTCACGTAGTCCATGGTCTTCGGAGCCAGCTCGCGCTTCTCTTCTATTGCATCTTGAACGACAACGCTGAAGGCGTCGCTTCCAGCGCCGGAACCGAAGGAAACCCACAGAATCCTGTCGCCGGGCTTGGCTATGTCGAGAACGGCAGAAACTCCGACCATCGTGGCACCGCTGTAGGTGTTCCCAATGATTCCGGTAAGCAGGCCGGGTAGAACCTTCTCCTTCGGAATGCCGAGGATCTTGGCAACGGTGAGCGGGAACTTGACGTTCGGCTGGTGGAAGACCGCGTAGTCGAAGTCGTCCACCGTTAAACCGAGCTCCTCCATAAGGGTGTTGGCCGCGTTGACTATGTGGTGGAAGTAGGCCGGCTCGCCGGTGAACCTGTTACCGTGCCTCGGGTAGTGCTCGTGCTGGCGCCTCCAGAAGTCAGGCGTATCGGTGACGTATGAATAGCTTCCCTCGAAATAAGCGAGAGTCTCAGAACTTTTCGGTCCGACTATGAAGGCCGCTCCTCCCGCCCCGGCTGTGAACTCAAGGTGGTCGCCGGGCCTTCCCTGGGCTGTATCAGCGCCAATGGCCATGGCGTAGTCGGCCATCTCCGAGCCGACGAAGCCTATAGCGGTTTGCAGAGCCTCGGTTCCCGCCTTACAGGCGAACTCGAAGTCAGCCGTGCTTACATCGGGAGTTGCACCGATTGCTTCAGCGATGACTGTCCCAGTCGGTTTGACCGCGTAGGGCTTGCTCTCGCTTCCGAACCAGACAGCGCGAATAAGCTTCGGGTCTATTCCTGCTCTCCTGAGGGCGTTTCTCGCCGCTTCAATTCCTATCGTGAGCGCGTCCTCGTCGAGACCGGGAACGGCTTTCTCCTCAATGGGGAAGCTGGAAACTCCCCAGACCCTTCCTATCTCTTCGGCCTTGATTCTATACATCGGGACGTAGGCACCGTAGCCGACGATGCCGACTTCGCGCCTCGGCTTCAGGAGCTTTTTCATGGGCATCACCTACAAAAGTTGAACGTAACTTCGGCTAAGGTTCATGGGCGAGTTATAAAAGTCTTTCGGTAAAAGTAAAAGGTTTTTTCGACGATTAGCGATAAAAAAAGGACGGAAAACGAAAGACGCCTTTATGGTTTCCTCACGACAAACAGCGCGTGATCCTTCTCGTATGGTTCGAGCGAAAGTCTCTCGACGACCTCAAAGTAGCTGGCTAACTCTTTCTCGACCTCCCTGAAGACCTGCTCGGGCTCTTTGGTGACGTCGATGCTCCTGCTCTTGACGCTTATCATGGCGTAGCCGCCGCTCTTGAGGTAGATTCTAGCGTTGTCTATGAGTATCTTCGCCTGAGTCGGCTGGGCGACGTCCTCGAAGATGACGTCAACCTTAGGAACGAGCGCGCGGTAGCCCTCCGGCTTGGTGGCGTCGCCGAGTATCGGCACGATGTTCCGCCTTTCTTCAACAAGCGGAACGAGCTCCCTCAGAACCCTCGGCGAGAACTCGACGCCGAATACCTTCCCCTCCCAGCCGACAATGTCGCTGACGTGGCTCGCGGTGGTACCGCTCGCGACTCCGAGGTAGAGAACCTTTGAGCCGGGCTTTATCGGGAAGTTCTTGAGGCCGTTGAGTATCGCAGCGGCGAGCTTCGAGCGCCTCGGGTTCCAGACCCTGTACTCCTCGCCCTCGAACTTGATCAGCCTCTCGCCGTAGACCTTCTGACCTGGAACAAGGTTTTTCGTCGCGATTTTCTCGCTACCATCCTCATCAACGAAGACGTAAACGCCCGGGAACTTGTGCTTCTTAATCTTCATTTACCTCACCTCTTGCCGCCCTTCTTCCTCTTTTTACCCTTCTCGCCCTTCTTGCCCCTTCCTGCCTTTTCCTTCTTCTTTCCACCAAAGCCCTTGCCCCGCTTTTCCTTCCCCTTGAACTTCTTCTTTTTCTTCTTTTCCGGTTTGGCCTTCCTCTTGGGTGGGTTCGGATACTTCTGCTTTATCTCCTGGATGCGCTGCTCTATCTCCTGCTTCAGCTCCTCGGCTATGTACTCGCCGGAGAAGTAGTCAACACGCGCCGCTATGGCTAGCTTTCCTGCCAAAGCCCTCGCTATCTTACCCCTCTGCCACCACGGTGAGCGGTTTATGGCAGGATACTGGAAGATGACTCCGTGCTTTGGAGGTTTAGCACCGCTCCTCAGATGCCTGAAGAGGGCCTTCTCGGCGCCGAGTACCTGTATGGTCGAGGCGGGCATCATTGCGAGCTCTCTGAGTCCGCCGGCGAGGCTGAGTAGCCTGGCGCCGAGCTTGGCACCGACCAAAGCTTTCAGGTTAGGTGCAACCTCGTCCATTGCCGTCTCAAGGTAGTCCTCTATCTGCTCCCTGAGCTTGTAGAGGTCGCTTATCTCGCTCGCGAGCTTCATTATGATGTCCGCGTCGAACTTTCCGAGCGGGGCACCCATCGAGGCTTCCGCTGCCTTTATAATCTTTTCAACCTTGCCCTCGGGGAAGCCGAGGCTCTTGAGCTTCTCCTCGCTGACGTTCTCCCTCGGGCCGACTGCCTTGACGAAGGCAACGTACTGCTGGTGCTTGGGAAGGATTTCATCAAGCTCAGGGAAGTGCAGGCTGTACCACTCCCTCAGACGGGAAACGAGAAGGTTGATGACCTTGTCAATGTCGTCAAGGGACTCAATGGCCTGGATTATCATCTTATCGCGCGCGCCGCTCTGCTCCTGTATGCGGAGCCTAGTCAGGGCAACGCCGACGCTGAAGTACTCGTCGAACCACTTCTCTCCCAAAAACTCCTCTGGACTGGAGCGGAGCTTTTCCCCAGCTATGTTGGGGAACTCGGCGGTAGCGTTGTAGCCAAGCTCCTTCAGGTTTCTGCTCAGCTCCGAGTCCTCAAGGACGAACTCGTCGTAGCCCCTCCCCTTAAGCTCGTCGAGGAAAGAAACCAGCTCGTCGCTTGGCTCACCCTTTAAAAGCCTGTCGAGGCTTGCCTCCGGCCTTCCAGAGAAGACCCTCTGATCAATGAGATTACCGCTCTCGTCAAAGGCGTATATGCCCCTGACGTTCTCGGCAAGGTACGCTTTCATTATCATCACCCTCTCAGTTTTTGTCTCCGAAGTATAAAAGGGTTAGGCGTTTTAAACCCTTGCGTGTATTTGTTTTGTGTAAACCTCCGTGGAGACCCCTGGCAGTCAACGAGAATGGGGGGATAATCAGTGGCAAATAAAGGGTTGGGCCTAATGGTCTTCTTATTATTTTTGTTTTTCTCACTGGTGTTTGTTGGATTATTCAATGGAGGGAATGATAAACCTTCTCAAAAGACCTGTGTGTTTTCCGCGGATTTTCCCATCGTTCAGTCGCCGCACGTTATAAACGTGGCTTACTATCCCGAGAACGGCTCCAAGGTAAGCTTCAGCGAGTCCTTTGGAGCCTGGCCCATCACCGGGGGAAGCGGTTACTCAGTCATCGATGAGTGGGCCACCCAACTTGGCATAGCCCCGCCCTGCCACATCCAGCGCGGAGAGGTCAGGGTCCAGATAGAAAAGGGTGCCCTGGCTTCCCACGGCATGTACCTCTGCCATCACAATCCGAATCCGACGGATTCACTCCGAGAGAAGTGCCTCAAGGAATACACTCTCAGGACAGAGCTAATGATTCCGTCAGGAGAAGTGAAGATTGCCACCTTCGTCGTCCCCATCGGGGAAGGAAGATGGAAGAAAACCGATATGCCCTTCTGCGGGAAGGCTCTTGACCTGACCTCTGCAGGATCATGTCCTCCAGTAACTTCATGGGTGAATGGAACCTGCAGTTGCATCCCAGAGGACATTCTAAAGACCACGATAGGGAGCATAGAATCCGCTGGCTTCAAGAAGCGCGAGGAAGTAACTGTCCTGGAGACAGAGGCGCTGAAGCCCCTATACTCGGCCCTATTTGTTAAAAACGACCAGTACCTCTACGTCGAATTCTCCGAGGTCAAGGACATGAACCTGGTCAGAGTTCTCATGATAATGGGCGACGAGAAAACCGTGAAGGCCTACGCGGAAGCATTCACCGCAGTGGGCGGAGGAGGTTAAAGCATTTCACTTTTCACAATCGAAAGGACGGAGAATAAAGAGACAAGGAAAAAAGCCTCAGCCCTCCCAGGGTTCAGTGTACTTGAGGGCCCAGCCGAACTCCTCCTTGAGTATGTCGATGGCGGCACTCGGCGGGATTATGCCGCGCTCGGTTATGATGACGTCCACGTACTCCGGCGGGGTAACGTCGAACGCTGGATTCCAGACCTCTATGTTCTTCGGCCAGGTCTTGAGCTCCTCCTCCGGAATGACCTCCGTCGGGTCGCGCATCTCTATCTCCACCAGCTGGCCGAGCATGGTCTCGGGGTGGAACTTGTAGGTCTCGGCAGCTATCATCGTCCATATCCTGTGCTCCTTGGCGGTGAGGGCTATCAACGCAGTTCCAATCTTGTTTATGACCGCGCCGTTGACCGTTATGCTGTCTGCACCCATGACCACCTTGTCCGTCATCTTCATGTAGTGCCTCGCGGCGCTGTCAACGACGTAGATTACCGGGATGCCATAGGAAGCAAGCTCCTTAGCAGTGAGCTTGCCCTGCCACTTGGGCCTCGTCTCAGTGACGATGACCTTTATGTCCTTGCCCTGCTCCCAGGCGGTCTTCATGACGCTTATCGCCGCTTTGCTGTGGCAGTGGGTCATTATAACGTCTCCATCCTCTATGCGCTTCGCCCCCATCTCGCCTATCCTTTCGATAGCCTTCTCGGAGTTGTGAATGAACTCCTTGGCCGCGTTTATGACTATGAATTTCAGCTGGTCAAAGTCGGCACCGCCGGCGTAGGCAACTTTTCCCCGGTGCATGACGTAACGGAGCGCGTTGGGGAGGGAAACAGCTGTTGGCCTCGTCTCGTAGAGTATCTTGGCCGCCTGCTTCATCTCGCTCCAGAAATCGTCAACGTTCGCTGCTTTGCTCTTCTCGGCCTGAAGCTGGAGCGCATATGCCGCAGAGCGGGCTATTTTCCCAGCCCCCCTAATCCTCATGTCCCTAATTTCCTCCGCTATCTCAAGCACTTCCTTCACTACCGCCATTGCCATCACCCCTCTTCGGTAAACTCAGGTTATGACGGGAGGGTTTATAGGGATTTTGTGTTCACCCATGTTCCCTTCAGTTCTTTGATGTTCTTAAAAATACTCTCGCTGTTGAGTTTACAAACGTAAATGCCACTAACGACCATTGCAGAAAGATTTATAACCAATCGCCGCTACCTCTTAAGTGTATAGATTTGGTGACATGATCAAAAGTGTGCATCTAATGGGGGGAACGGAAGTGGAGGAAAAACTTATGCGCAAGCTGGGTTCTGGCTCACTGGATTTTGAGGCCTACTTCTCGGAGAAGGCCAAGGGTATGAAGGCGTCGGAGATTAGGGAACTCCTCAAGCTCGTTGAGGCGGGGGATGTCATCTCCCTTGCAGGCGGCCTTCCAGCTCCGGAGACGTTTCCCGTTGAGACCATCAAGAAGATAGCCGCCGAGGTTCTAACCCACCATGCCGATAAGGCCCTTCAGTACGGCACTACGAAGGGATTCACGCCCCTCCGGCTGGCGCTGGCGAAATGGATGGAGAAGCGCTACGGTATCCCGACCAGTAAAGTGGAGATAATGATGGTGGCAGGAAGCCAGCAGGCTCTGGACTTAATCGGGAGAACCTTCATAAACCCGGGGGACATCGTCGTCGTCGAGGGGCCAACCTACCTGGCGGCGCTCAACGCGTTCAAATACTACGACCCCAGGTTCGTTACCATTCCAATGGATGATGATGGAATGAGGATTGACCTCCTTGAAGAGAAGCTGGAAGAGCTGAGAAAACGGGGCGAGAAAGTAAAGTTCGTGTACACCGTTTCCACATTCCAGAACCCGGCTGGAGTGACTATGAGCCTCGAAAGGAGGAAGAGACTCATAGAGCTGGCCAAGGAGTACGACTTCCTTATCGTGGAGGATGGGCCCTACAGTGAACTCCGCTACTCCGGCGAGCCAATACCTCCTATCAAGCACTTTGACGACGAGGGTAGAGTCCTCTACCTCGGAACGTTCTCAAAGATACTCGCGCCCGGATTCAGGCTCGGATGGATTGCGGCGCACCCACATTTCATCAGGAAGATAGAGATAGCCAAGCAGGCCGTCGACCTCTGTGCTAACACCCTCGCCCAAGTTATAGCCTGGAAGTACGTCGAGGACGGCCACCTGGATGAGCACATCCCCAAGATAATCGAGTTCTACAAACCGCGCAGAGATGCCATGCTCGAGGCCCTAGAGGAGTACATGCCAGAAGGAGTGAGGTGGACCAAACCGGATGGTGGAATGTTCATCTGGGTGACCCTACCTGAGGGCATAGACACAAAACTCATGGCAGAGAAGGCCATAAGCAGGGGCGTTGCATACGTACCCGGTGAGGCGTTCTTTGCTAACCGTGACGTTAAGAATACCATGCGTCTCAACTTCACCTACGTCCCGGAGGAGACCATACGCGAAGGCGTCAGGAGACTAGCAGAGGTTATAGAGGAAGAGATAAAGGCCCTTAAGGGCTGACGTCCCTTCTTTTTCTTCCCGCAAAGCTTTTTATTCTGACGTGGACACATCACTAGGTGGTGGTACTTATGAGGCCATTGATAGGCATAATAGGTCAGGTTGACCCATCCAAAAACAGGCTTTTTCTCGACCGCAGGCACGTTGAGAAGGTCACCGCTGCCGGGGGCGTTCCGGCGGTTTTCAACATAAACTCCTCCCCCGAGGAAGTCCTTGAGCACGTGGACGGAGTACTGCTCATCGAGGGGCCAGATGTCCATCCCCACTTCTACGGAGAGGATCCCTCGGGTGCGATAAAATACGTTGATGTTGACAGAGACGAGTTTGAGATACGGCTCGTGAAGATGGCCGTGGAGATGGGTGTTCCGATACTCGGAATCTCCCGCGGGATGCATGTGATAAACGTGGCCCTCGGGGGAACGCTCTATCAGGACCTGAACGACATCCCAAAAGCCATAAAGCACGATTGGGACGTCGAGCTGATAGGGCCTACCCAGAGGGTTCACGGCGTCAGGATAAAGACAAGCTCCACCCTCTACGAGATACTCAAGGACGAGCTGGACATAGAGGGAACCAACGAGGTTTATCTCAGGGTCAACAGCTTCCATCACCAAGCGGTTAAGAGGGTCGGTGAGGGAATAAAGCCAGTTGCCTACGCCGTGGACGGTCTGATAGAGGCCATCGAGGGAACCGAGGGCTTCATAATTGGCCTTCAGTGGCAGCCGGAGTACCTGCCCGAGATGGACAGGGTCTTCGAGGCCTTCGTCAAAGCCGCCTCCGAGTATCGCAGGGGCAAGCTTGAGATGGAGAAGATAGAGATAGAGGCCGAGCTCAGGGAGGAGCTCACAAAGGAACAAGATGAGAGCCATCACAGCTCGGAAACGAGCGGTAACCTTCACGACACGAACCGAACGTGATTCCTTTCCCCAGAACCTTCCTCTCCGCCTCCCTCAGGATTTCAAATCTCAACTCGCGAGGCAGGTAGTAATAGCCCCCTATCCTCTCACCCTTCTCGTAAAGGGGCCACAGCCTTTCCATCAGCTCCGGAAACTTGGCGAACATTCTCTTCCTTGAGTCGGGCCTGAGCTTGAGGGTCGAAACGGTGATGTGGCTCACAAAGCTTAAAGCGTCGAGCGTTTCATCGAAGTCCTCCCAGGTATAGAAGGGGATTATGGGGTCTATCCTCGCGTAAACTGGAATACCCGCATCCTTGGCCTTTTTGAGGGCCCGTATCCTGGCCTTGGGTGAAGGCGCGTTGGGTTCCAGAAGCTTGGCCTTTCTCTCGTCCACCGTCGTGACGGTTACCCCGACGGCGCACTTAAGCTCGCTAAGAACATCCAGGTCTCGCTCGAAGATGTCTGACTTTGTGAGGATCAGACAGCGGACGTCGTAGTGTTTGAAGAGCTTGAGAACGCTCCTGGTTATGCCCAGCTCACGCTCAATCGTTGGATACGGGTCGGAGGAGTAGGAGAGCGCTATTATGTGGCGCCGGTCAAAACGCCTTAACTCACGCTCCAGTTTTGGAAGAAGCCCCTCCTTCGTTCTCACGCGGAAGGCGTTGGGGATGTAGGAGGTTATGTAGCAGTAAACGCACGCGTGGTCACAGCCGGTGTACACATTGAGGGTGTACTTGAACGGACAGGTGCAGAGCTTAGCCTTCCAGGGGTCGAAGGGCCTGATGTACATCACCTTAAGTTTCAGAAACCCCTTTAAAGGCCTTGCCCGAGGTGAGAGGGGTGATGCTCATGACCGAACCCGTAAAAGGAAAGGTCGAGTGGTTCAAGGATTACCAGTTCATCGGCAGGATTGAAAGCGACAAATGCTCCGTCATACTTGGGGAGGGCGGCATAAGCCCCATGAAGCTCCTCCTTCTGAGCGTTGCCGGCTGCACCACCTATGACGTCGTCATGATTCTCCAGAAGATGCGCGAGCCTATTGAAGGTCTCGAAGTCGAGATTTCAGGCGAGAGGAGGGAGGAGCACCCGAAGATATACAGGAAAGTCCACCTCCACTACAGGATATACGGCGACGTGAAGGAGGAGAAGGCGAAGAGGGCGATAGAGCTGAGCCAGGACAAGTACTGCTCGGCCTCGGCCCACATGAAGCTAAGCGGCGCTGAAGTTACGTATTCATTCGAGGTAATCAGGGGTTAGGTTTTTAACCTCCTCTTCTTCCCGCCTTCGGGTGGTGACGTGATAGGGCTGGTCAAGCACTTCGTCATACTCTACGGCGGCCTGTTCGCAATAACGAACCCGGTCGGAGCGGTTCCAGTATTCCTCGGGGTTACCCACGACCTCTCCTGGGGCCAGAGACGGGAGATAGCACAAAAAACCGCCACCACTGTTATCGTGACCCTAGTCGTCTTCGCCCTCATAGGGGAGTGGATATTCAAGTTCTTCGGCTCGAGCGTCGATGCCTTCGCGATAGCCGGAGGAATTTTGCTCTTCAAGATGGCAATGGACATGCTCTCGGGCCGGCTCTCAACGGTCAAGATAAGCAAGGAGGAAACCGAAGAGTTCAGCGAGGAAGTGGTTACGCTGGAGGAGGTTGCCATAATCCCGCTCGCCATACCCCTTATCTCGGGCCCGGGTGCGATAACCACGGTCATGCTCTACATGGCCAAAAGCACTTCCGTTCCGGAAAAGGCGACGGTGATAGCGAGCATTCTCGCGATAGGCCTGACCGTCTGGCTGATTCTCTGCTCCTCCAACAGGATACAGAGGAAGCTCGGCAGGGTGGGAATAAAGGTCATGACCAGGATGATGGGTCTGATACTGACGTCCATGGCGGTGCAGATGATAATAAACGGCATCAAGGGGGCGTTTGGAATTTAACCCACCAAATCCCCTTCCCCATCATTTTTAACAACTCGAAAAAGTTAAACACCATGGGCGTTCTATGCTTAACCCCTTTCCCGCCCTGAAGGGCGAGGCTCCCAGAAGGTCAAGAGAACGAATTTGCTCATGATTCTTATGATAACAGGGGACGAGGAAACCGTGGAAGCCTATGAGGCCGCATTCAGCAGTGCCCTCTGAGCAATCACCCTTTTAAACTTCCCCACCAACTCTCTAAATGGTGTTGAAAATGCGTGGGGATTTGATCCGTGTTCTGAGCACCGCAGAGGAGAAGGCAAACGAGCTCAAGCTCGACGGATACGAGCCCGACGTGGTCCTTCTTGGAAAGGAGGCCTACGAGTTCATAATGGCGCAGATAAACGAGGAGTTCGGAGGAGATGAGGAGGTTTTCGAGCTCTCCGGGCTCAAGATACGTGTGGTCGAAGAGCTCGATGGTGACGCCGTCGTCATTGACAGCAAGGCCATCGGTCTGGGCCTGGGAGGCGCAAAGCGCTTCAAGGTCGTCCTATAACCGTTCTGGTTATCCGCTACTTTTGGAACGTGCGAACCAATCGTAGCGGATAACCTTCCCTCCTCCCGTCTTCATTGGAGGGCTTTCGGGGGGAACGGAGACTCCCCACATCTTCAGGGCCCTCAAGCGAATATTCCAACTCCCGACCACATCACGGTCGGCTTCAAACCCACACTTTGAGCACTTCAAAACCCTGTGCCCATTCGGGCTTAATTTCTCCCCACATATCGGGCACAGGGAGGAAGTGTGAGCAGGATTCACAAAAACAACCCTAACGCCCTTCAATTTAGCCTTGTATTCGATAATGCTCTGAAGCTTCCTAAAACTCCAGCGGTGCAAACGACCATTCATCTCAGCAGAATACCTGATTGACTCCCTGATTTCCGTTAAATCCTCCAAGACAATCCCACCGTATTTTTTCGCCAACTCGACGATTTTATTCGCAAGTTTATGATACAAGTCGTTAAGCCTGTTCCTCTCCCTCCGCCCATACTTTTCAAGGAGTTCCTTCCTCTTTCTTCCACTCCGAATTTTCTGCTGGATTTTCCGCCTCTTTACAAAGTAGCCCGTCCTAATTTCCCTTTCATGAGTGATAATTTGAACGAATTTCCCGTTTGGGAGGGAGAGGGTTACGTTGTTCTCGTTCAAGTCCACTCCAACAAAGGCTTTAGGTTCTTCAACCTCGACTTCCTTTGAGAAGACAGCGTTGAGGAAAACACCTTTCGGCGTTCTAACAAGCCAAGCCTGCCCAACCTCCCAATCCTTAAACCTCTCGTGGTATTTGGCAGGATAAAACTCCAGCTGAATTCTCCCGTTTGGAGTAGAGAGTTTTACGGTTTTGTTTTCTAAATCGAGTTTGAATAAGTGGTCGTCGAGCATTATGACCTCCTTCTTAAAAATAGGCTTCCCCTCAGCTTTCCCCTTCTTTCTCCGCTTCCTAAAGCTCTTGAATATTGCAGTGGCCATCTGGCAAGCCGTGTAAAGGTAATGGCTTGGGAGTTCGTGGTATTCTTTGCGTAATCCCTTGTAAGTTTCCTTCTTCAGCCGGTAAAAGCTGGTAACGTTGTTCTCAAAAGCGTAAGTTATGAGAAGGTTCACAATCTCACGATAAGTTTGGAAAAGCTCATCTAATCCTTCAGGAGTTTCCTTCAGCTTGAATTTTGCTGTTAGCTTAATCGTTTCTGAGGGCATTCTTTACCGCCTCGACGAGGCGTTTTTTCTTGTGAGAACGCATTCCATAAAGCTTTCCAGCGAAGGAAGTTACGATTGCCAGCAAGTCCTCAACGAGTTCTTTTTCCGGCGTCTTCTCATCGTCATCGAAGATTACTTCAATTTCCACGCCGTGTGAGTTGAAGTATTGTTCGAGGTATTTGAAGCCGAATCTCGTGAGCCTGTCCCGGTAAGTTATGATGACTCTGGTAACTTCTCCGCTCTCAACCAATTTGAAGAGTTGTTTTAAGCCTTTTCTGTTCTCGTTCAGGCCGGAGGAAATGTCAGTGAGAATTTTCACAACTTGGTATCCTTTTGAAGAACAGTAGTTTTTGAGGTATTCGACCTGTCTCTCCAAGTCCTCTTTTTGGTCTCTGCTTGAAACTCTGGCGTAAATGACAACTTTATCGGGAAGTTTTCCTTCGAGAATTCTCAGAATTTCACTCTCTGGAACTCGGTATTCTTTTCCAATTCTGTGAGCTTTCAGCTTGCCTGATTTAATCCATCTCAGAACCGTCATCTTTGAAACTCCAAGTTTCTTGGCGACTTCACCAGTACGATAAAGCTTCAGCCTTCTCGCCCAAAAGAAATTAGTGCCAAAAATATTTAAAAGTTTCGCTTGTTATCATTTATGAAACAGCCCCCAGACCCTCCCGTTTCTCAATTCTATCCTTAATCCCCTGAGAACGAGCAGGCTGAGAGAGACGGCCATAACGTCCGCCAGGCTTCCAGGGTTTCTCAGGTCGCCCCTTTCGCGCAGGAAGGCATCGAACTCCTCAAGGCTCAGCTCCCCTGCGAGAAGGGCTTTTGCCTTCTCCCGAACGAGCTTCGCCTCCTCAAGGCCGGCCTTTCTGGCTATCAGCGTGTCGATGTTCCTGGCCAAAAGTTCGATGAAGGCCATCACGACGGCGTCCTCCAGCGGGAGCTCCTTTATCAGCTCGTAGAGCCTTCCGAAGGTGGAGTAACTCAGCTCGTATCCGTCGAGCCACTCGCAGAAGATGAGTTCCCTTTCACAGCTCATCTCGGCGAGTCTAGCCAAGTTTATCCCGTCCTGGAAAAGCTCCCTGAAGGAATCGTCACTGTAAACATCGTACTTTACCCCGCTCGGGATTCCCTTGGGGTTGGCTATCCTTATCGCCCGGTAGAGCTCCATCGTGTCCCTGACGGTTGATTCCTCTATCAGCAGTTTCGCTTTTTTCCTCGCATCGAGCATGTTGCGGCCCATTGCCAGCCCCATGATGAGGGGAAGCGATAGGGCGATGATGCCAAAGTTGGGGTTGGCGTCCTGGGCCTCGCGCGATGCCCCAACGGCACGCTTTATCAGCTCGCCCAGACCGGCTTCCTTTGGTTCCAGTATGCCCTTTCTCAGAAGTTCCGCCGTCTTCACGGCCTCGTAGTAAACCCCCGTAACGGCCGTGTCGGCGAAGAGGAAGTGGTAGAAGGTGAGGTCGTCGAAGTCCCTAAAGCGATTCACGTTGCCCGGCTTCGGAACGGCCGCCTCGATGAGGGGACCGAGGGTGAAGGCTCGGACTATTCTCCACCGCTCCATTCAGACCACCAGGTACAGGAGCAGGTATATGAGGTAGAGAATTAACACGGCCCTTCTAAGGGCTCTTCTCGTCAGCATGTAGAGGCCAAAGGCTATGAGCGTAACGCCCCAGAAAGCGTCCCTTATATACGGCGCGTACGGCCTGAGCCAGTCCAGGAAAGATGGCTGGAACTCCCTCATAAGGAGGAGAAGGCCGAGAAAAACCAGAATCCAGCCGAAGGTTCGCATCTCAATCACCCCTCAGGAGGAGGATTATGCCGATTACGAGGAAGGTCACCGCCAGCAGCGTCCTGAAGTCCACGGCAGGGACGAGGAACGGCATGAAGGGGCCGGCCAGCAGTATTGCACCCAGTACTATCAGCAGGAGGGCGATTGCCTTCGAGTTTTCGTTTCCGGAAAAGACCTCCCCCAGCCTTTCCCCGGTCTCATCTACCAGGTTTTCGAGCCTGTCCGAGAGGGGTTCCTCAGTTTCTCCGCCCTCCTCGGGTATTATGAGCGCCGCAAGGAAGTAGAGCAGCGTCATGGCAACCGGGTTGAACACCAGAAGAACCACAAAGATAAGCCTTACAAGGGTTGGGTCAACGTTGAGATGCCGGGCTATGCCCCCGAGCACGCCCAAAAAAATCCGCTCCGTTTTTGACCTCACGAGCTTCTCAGCCATGTCTCTCACCGGGTTAGAAAAGATTGGGGGGCTTTAAAAATCATTGCCCTACGGAGACGTCGCCCACAACGTTGGAAATTCTGATTATGATTGGTCTTCCCTCGCCGGAGTGAGCCTTCTCGACCTTTCCAAGAACGTCGTCCAGGGAGAGGCTGACGGTGTAGTTGGGGGGCACCCTTATCCCGATGTCGCCCACGACGTCGTTTATGGTGACATCTCCCCCGGCATGGATACTGACATCCCCGACCACATCGTCAACCATGTATTCCGCTGGAGCGCTGCTCACAACGTCCCCAACGATGTCCTCGATGAATATCCTCGTGGTATTTGCCCCTATAAAAACGTCCCCAACTGTGTTCTGAACCCAGACGTCGCTCAATCCATTCCCAACCTCTATGATAATCCTTCCGTTTTTGTAATCCTCGCAGAGGTTGTGAGTACTAATCCCAAACCCGCTTCTCTTCTTTTCAACGAGGCAGTAAACGGTCAGAAGGCCGTTCTGGTAGGTTGCATTTACAGGGAGGTTGCTTTTAACCACAACCCCGCTAACGTCAGAGGAAATCAGCCGAACCTCCCCGACCACGTTCTTAACAATTACAGCTCCGGCGTCAAAGCGGCCGAGCTCCCTTAGAGGGCCGGCGTCTTTTCTCGGAGTTATCCCCTCGATATGGATGTCGCCGTGAAGGGCCAGGGCAGTTACAACTACACCAACGAGGAGCAGAACCATGACAACACCCACGACCGCACCCAAAAGCCCCGCCATTCTGCGCATCATACTCACCGATGAAAATTTCATCATTCACCGTATAAACTTTACGCCCCCGAGGGGTTATGCCCAGGGACAGTAACGCCCGAAAGTACGAGGAGAGTTAGAGGAGAGAAAACAAGGAAAAATGACGAAGCATCTCACTTCAAAAGCTTGACGAACTCCCTCATCCAGGCGTAGAGGTCGCCGGGGTGCCTTGAGCTTACCCAGTTGCCGTCAACGACGACCTCCTTGTCTATCCACTCTGCTCCCGCGTTCCTTACGTCGTCCCTGATGGTTACGGTGCTCGTTCCCTTCCTGCCCCTCAGCACGCCGGCTGAGATGAGTATCTGCGGCCCGTGGCAGATGCTCGCCACCGGCTTCCCAGCTTCAAACATTCTCCTGGTTATCTCAACTGCCTTCTCGTTGAGCCTGACTATTTCCGGAGCCTTTCCACCGGGGAGGACGAGAGCGTCGAAGTCGTCCGGGTCAACCTCCTCAAATGCCAGCTGAACCTCGACGGAGTAGCCGTGCTTGCCGGTTATCTTGCCCCTCTGGAAGCTCGCCACGTAGACCTCGTGGTTTTCCTCCTTGAGCCTGTGAAGGGGGTAGATAAGCTCTAAGTCTTCAAAACCATCGGCACTAAGAAACAGCACCTTCATCTCAAACACCTCCGTCCAAACGCTTAGAGGAAAATAGAAAAGGACACTTATAAGACTTTTTGGACAAAAATGTTCAGAGGGGAAGCTCCGTAGTTTCCTTGTGAACCTTCAGGACGACCATAGTATGGGTTGCAACCACGCCTTCGATTTCACCTATCGTATCGAGGAACTCGTTGAGCTCCTCGCTACCCCTGGTTCTTATTTTGACGAGCATGTCGTGGTCCCCAGTGGTCTCGAAAATCTCGACGATCTCCGGATACTTTTTGAGCTCACTCGCCACGTGGGAGTACTCCCCCGCTTTCGCTTTTATCAGTATAAACGCCAGAATCTTGAAGCCGAGGGACTCGGGATCCAGTATGACGGTAAACTTCTTTATTATGCCCCGCTCCTTAAGTTTTTTAATCCTCTCGTAAACGGTCGACTCGGCGAGATTAACCTCTTTGGAGATCTCCCTCAGGGGCGTTCTGCTGTTCTTTTGGAGGATGGCGAGGATCTTTCTGTCTATGTCGTCCAAACCCGTTCGCATGAGCATCACCGCCTGTAAAAAATTTTCGGAAGATTTTATAAACTTGCCGATTTCAGAACCACAGCGTTTATAAAACGCCGCTCGCCTCTTACTTCAGAGCTTCTGGGAGGGTCAGGGATGCCAACCAACGTAACAGCGGAATACCTAGCGGCGGAGGAGGAGTACAGAAACGCCAAGACTATTCCAGAGAAGATTCGGGCCCTCGAAAAGATGTACGCCACTGTGCCAAAGCACAAGGGGACGGAAAAGCTCAGACTCCAGATAAAGCGAAAGCTCGCTGAGTTAAGGAAGGAGCTGGAGAAGCAGCGTCAGATGAAAAAAGGCGGCGGCGGGCCGTCGATGTCGGTGAGGAAGGAAGGCGCGGCACAGATAGTCCTTGCCGGCCTGCCCAACGTCGGAAAGAGCTCACTCATGAAGGCTTTAACCAACGTGGATATAGACGTGGCGGACTACGCATTCACTACGGTTGAACCGATACCGGGCATGATGCACCACAAGGATGTCCAGATACAGCTCGTTGAGGTTCCGGGCCTCGTTGAAGGGGCGGCCCTTGGAAAGGGAATGGGACCCCAGCTCCTCAGCGTCGTAAGAAACGCTGATGCGATAGCCATCGTGGTCGACCTCTCCCAAGACCCTGTGAAGCAGATGGAAACCCTTCTCAAGGAGTTCGAGAGGGCTGGAATAAAGCTGAACAAGCGCCGCCCGAGGGTTGAGATAAAGAGGACAGCAATGGGCGGAATCGTCATCAACGGTCAGGAGAACATCAAGGGGGACATCAGCGAAGTCATGAAGATGCTCAGGGAAGAAAGAATTCACTCAGCGGAGATAACGGTTAAGGAGCCCGTAACGCTGGAGGACTTCGCAGACGCTTTGGATGAAAGCCTCGTCTGGAGGAGGGCGATAATCATAGCCAACAAGGGCGACGCCCCCGGGAGCAGGGAGAACTACGAGAAGCTCGTTGAAGCCTACGGGGACAGGTTCAAGATAATCCCCGTCTCGGCGAAGAGGAAGATACAGCTGGACAAGCTCAAGGACGAGCTCTATGAGCTGGCAGGGATTATTCGCGTCTTCACTAAGAGCCCCGGGGAGGAGCCGGCCTACCCACCGGTGCCGCTGAAGAAGGGTTCAACGGTTATGGATCTGGCGGAGAGGATCCACAAGGACTTCGCCAAGAACTTCCGCTATGCCAGAGTCTGGGGCAGGAGCGTCAAGTTCCCGGGCCAGCGCGTTGGTGCCGACCACGTGCTTGAGGACGGGGATATAGTGGAGATTCACGCTCGTTAGCGGCAGAACGGCCCCCTGCACTTCCTTCCGTCCGTCCCGACGATTGTCTCAAGGCTGAACTCCTTGCCATCCAAGCTGTCCATGATGAGCTTTTCTCCGTTCCTATCAAAAATCCAGAAGACCTTGTATGCCCGGGCATCGCGGATTATCTCTATCCTCGGGAGCCACCACGAGACAACCCTTGAGTTGCCCCAGATTATCGCGCTCTCGAAGGCCTTCATCTTTGCCTCCTCGTAGTCCACGAGCGGTTCCATAACCTTCTTCTCCTCGACGTCCCACTCGTAGAGGTCTATGAAGCCGTCACCCCTCTCCGCCCCGAGACGGTACAGGTCGACGTAGGCGAAGTAGTCAAAGACCCTGTCGCTTCTCCCTAGACGCTTGTAGAAGAGCCTCAAGTGAAATATGTGGTAGGGATACAGAACGAAGTCGGTATCCGGCACCTCGGGTTTGAATATAGGTCTCATGACGTTGACCCTCATATTCCAGCCCCCGAATCTACATGCCCCCATGGCCTATTAACTGTTACTCTTTGTTTGTCACAGTGGCTCAACATCCCGTTCTCAATGGGGAACTGTTAAACCAATATGTTTATATTTTCAAACGCCCATAATGTGGTCTGATGTCCTTTAGTTTGCACCGGTGTATTGGGGTGAAGCAAGATGGGCTTTAGTGGTTCAGCCTGGGCAACGCTCTTGGTACCGACACTTTTGGGTATTTTGACAATGCTGCTGTACGGCTTCTGGGACAGAATAACCGGCAAGGAGTACTACGTGGACGATGAGATTCTGGCATACGACGAAGACCTCATGACAACTCTCAAGGAGGAGGGTAAGCTATGAACAGCGGGATACTGTTTGGTTTTCTGGTGTATCTCGCACTGCTGGCGTACATAGGCTGGTGGGCCAACAGGTACACCAAAACAGAGGACCAGTACTTCGTTGGCGGAAGGAGGGTTCACGTTTTAGCTGCGACCCTCTCCGACAAGGCGAGCGACTTCTCCGGATGGCTGATGCTCGGTTATCCAGGTGCGGCCTTTTCCAGCGGTCTCGGTGCCTTCTGGGCAGGAATCGGCTGTCTCTTCGGTACCCTCGCCGATTACGTCCTCATTGGCCCGAGGCTGAGAATTTACGCGGGTAAATTCAGAGCCATAACCGTGCCCGACTACCTGGAGGCTCGTCTGAAAGACGACACCAAGCTGATAAGAATTCTGAGCGCACTGATAATCGTCATCTTCATGACAGCCTACGTTGCAGCCCAGTTCACGGCCGGAGGAAAGACCTTCGCCGAAGGTTTCGGCATAAGCGACAACACCGGAATCCTCATAACCGTCATCATCCTGACGGCCTACGTTATCACCGGTGGATTCTTCGCCGTCGTCTGGACCGACGTCGTTCAGGCGATGTTCATGCTGCTGACCCTCCTGATAGTTCCTTTCCTGGCCCTCTCAAGGGTTGGCGGTTTTGAGAAGGCCACTCAGATAATAGCCAGCGCCGACCCTGCGAAGCTGCATCCCTTCGGCGGTGCAACGGGTTTAGCGGCGATAGTCTTCGCCATAGGCTACGCCTCATGGATAGTCGGCTACCTGGGTCAGCCCCACATCGTCACCCGTTACATGAGCGTTGAGGACCCGAGGAAGCTCAGAAGGCCGGGTATCTTCATCAGCGGAACCTGGACGATACTCGTCCTCTGGGGTGCGTTCTTCGTCGGATTCCTGGGCTTCGCCATGTATCAGGCAGGAATTCTGAGCGTCAGCGACCCGGAGAAGGTCATTCCAGCGATGGCCGTTGAGCTGATGCCCGGCTGGTTGGCGGGCTTCGTCATAGCGGGTATTATCTCAGCCGTCATGAGTACAGCAGACTCACAGCTTTTGGTTGCTTCCTCGGCCATAGCCAGGGACTTCTACCACAAGGTCCTCGGAAAGGAAGTCGGCAAGAAGCAGATGGTTAACATCTCAAGGCTCGTCGTCTTCGGTGTCGCCCTCGTTGGCCTCTGGTTCGCCATAAGCGGCCCGAAGGTCATCTACCAGATGGTTGCTACAGCATGGGGTGGCTTAGCCGTCGGCTTTGGGCCGATACTAGTGCTCAGCCTCTGGTGGAAGAGGGCAACAAAAGAGGGAGCGATAGTCGGAATGGCCTACGGTCTCATCAGCGAGGTAATCTTCGAGGCAAAGATATACGGCTGGGCTTTCAACCCAGACGCTCCGGGCTTCTTCGGAACGATAGGCGGCTGGTTCAACGGCATACCGGTGTTCTTCATCAACTTCTTCGTAACACTGATAGTCATCATAATCGTCAGCCTTCTCACCAAGCCACCCGAGGACGTTGTCAGACTCCACGAGGAGATATTCAGGAAGGTTCCCGTTGAGACTGGAAGGAAGAGCATCACCGAGACCAGGGCCAAGAGCCAGGTCGAAAACGTCGCCGAGTTCGTCCTTGCCAAGGGAATCGCATGATCCCCTTTTTATTGTTATTTTTGTCAGCGGTTCTCACGGCCTTTAAACCAAAGGTTTTGAACCGTTTTTGGCCAACCTAACATTTATAAGCATCGGTGTATAGATAAGAACGCCTTTTGTAAAATTTTCGAGGTGGGAGCATGAGACCGCTCGACCTGACCGAGAAGGACGGTTCTAAGAAGGTCACGATCTATTTTGAAGGAAAGCCCTACGAGGCCTACGAGGGGGAAAAGATCACCGTCGCACTCCTCGCCAATGGGGTGTACTGGCTTACCAGCAGTACCGAGGGAAGGAAGAGAGGAGCGTTCACCTTCGGCCCCGTTCCGATGGTAATTGATGGGGTAAAGAACGTGAACGCCCGCAAAACGAAGGTAAGGGACGGTATGAGGCTGGAGAGACAGAACTACGGGGACTTCCAGGAGACCGTGGAGATAGACGAGGACAAGCCCGTTGAAAGGCTGGTCGTTGATGTGGCCGTCATCGGAGGCGGCCCGGCTGGAATCGGAACCGTTCTCGAGGTTCAGGAGCACCTTACGGTTGCGCTTATAGAGGAAAAGGGCTGGCTCGGGGGAGACATGTGGCTCAAGGGCCTTCCCCAGGAAGGGTTTGGGCAGAAAAACCCCCAGGAAGCCATTAGGGAGCTCACAGGAAAGTTCAACGAGAACGTCAAAGTTTTCAAGGGCACCATAGCCCTGGGTGTATTCGACAAGGGCGAGTACTTCCTCGTGCCGATAGTTACCGGGGAAAACCGGCTCATCGAGGTAATGGCCAAGCGCGTTGTTCTGGCCGTTGGGGCCGTTGACAACATCCACCTCTTCGAGAACAACGACATGCCCGGCGTCTTCAGGCGCTCCGACCTCCTGGAGGTTCTCAACGTCTGGGGGGTTGCCCCGGGAAGGAAGGTCGCCGTCGTCGGGAGCAAGCCGGGAGAGATAACTGCAGAGCTCGACCGCTGGGGTATCGAATACATCGTCGTCCCGAATCCCAAGCGTGTTGAAGGGGGCGAAAAGGTCGAGAGGCTCATCGACACGAACGGCAACGTCTACGAGGTTGATGCCGTCATCATGGCCGAGGGAAGGAGACCGGACATCAACCCGCCTACCCAGGCAGGAGGAAAGTTGATCTTCAAACACGGCTACTACACCCCGGTTCTCGACTCACAGCACAGGATACGCGACGGAATCTACGTGGCAGGAAGCGCCGTCAGCATAAAGCCCCACTACGCGAACTACCTTGAGGGCAGGCTCGTCGGGGCATACATCCTCCGGGAGTTCGGCTTCGACGCCGAGCCGTGCATCTACGCGGAGAAACTGGATGAGTACGAACCGGAAGCGGTTCAGATTCAGAGCATAGACTTCGGAAGCCTCAACCTTGAGGACGTCCAGATATGTGGCTGCGACGTCTCCCTGAGGAAGGTGGACGACGTGGTCAGGGCCGGAATAACGGACCTGCAGATAATCAAGCGCTTAACGCATCTCGCGATGGGCTTCTGTCAGGGAAGATTCTGTCTCTTCAACGGCGCGGTCGTGGTTTCCCAGAGAACCGGAACTCCGATGGACAGGCTCGACATACCCGTCGCGAGACCTCCGCTTAAGAACGTTAAGATGAAGGTCACCGCGGGGAGGGATTGAAATGCCGAGCAAAGAACTTCCCGAGAGGAGTGAAATCGTCATCATTGGTGGAGGAATAATCGGAGTCACCATAGCTCACGAATTAGCCAAACGCGGGGAAGAGGTCACGGTAATAGAGAAGCGCTTCATAGGTTCCGGCTCCACCTTCCGCTGTGGAACGGGCATAAGACAGCAGTTCAACGATGAAGCGAACGTCAGGGTTATGAAGCGCTCCGTCGAGCTGTGGAAGAAATACAGCGAGGAATACGGCTTCTCCTTCGAGCAGACCGGTTACCTCTTCCTTCTCTACGACGACGATGAGGTCGAGGAGTTCAAGCGCAACATAGCGATACAGAACCGCTTCGGCGTCCCGACGAGGCTCATAACACCCGAGGAGGCGAAGGAGATAGTCCCTCTCCTCGACATCAGCGAGGTCATAGCTGCCTCCTGGAACCCGACAGACGGGAAAGCCGATCCGTTCCACTCGACTGCGAAGTTCGCCCTCCACGCGGAGGAGTTCGGGGCAAAACTGGTGGAGTACACCGAGGTCAAGGACTTCATCATCGAGAACGGCGAGATAAAGGGACTGAAAACGAACAGGGGGATCATCAAGACCGGCACCGTCATCAACGCCACCAACGCATGGGCCAAGCTCATCAACGCGATGGCCGGGATAAAGACCCAGATACCCATAGAGCCCTACAAGCACCAAGCTGTCATCACTCAACCGATAAAGAAGGGCTCGATAAACCCAATGGTCATATCATTCAAGTACGGCCACGCATACCTCACCCAGACGGCCCACGGCGGTGTCGTTGGCGGCGTCGGCTACGAGCTGGGGCCAACCTATGACCTCAACCCGACCTACGAGTTCCTCCGCGAAGTAAGTTATTACTTCACCAAAATCATCCCGGCACTGAGGGAGCTGCTCATACTGAGAACCTGGGCCGGCTACTACGCCAAAACCCCGGACAGCAACGCCGCCATAGGAAGGATAGAGGAGCTGGACGACTACTACATAGCGGCCGGCTTCAGCGGGCACGGCTTCATGATGGCCCCGGCGGTTGCCGAAATGATGGCAGACCTTGTGACGAAGGGAAGAACGGACCTCCCAGTCGAGTGGTATGACCCGTACCGCTTCGAAAGGGGAGAACTGAGAACGACGGCGATTCAGATGGGCTGAAGTTTTTCTTTTTCTCACATCATCCAGAGGAAAAGCTCCCTTCTTTTTTCTTCTAGAGGGGCCTATATGGAGCTCTTCCAGCTATAGCTTTCGGGGCATATGCAAGAATGACCTTCCATGGTTTATGAGCACATGTAAACTTTAGATTAGCAATCTTTATAAATACTTGTAAAGTACTATTTTACATGATGTCCGAGAGCATGATGGAGGAACAAAACCCCTGGTGGTTTCATGAGACCGACCCGGACTGGGAAGAGTTCGAAGAGCTTGAATACAGGGTTATGCCCAAGTGGACGTCTAAAATATCTCTGGTTCCTTTTTCCCTCAACATCGTCATTGGGCCGAGAAGGGTCGGCAAAACCATGGGGATGAAACTTCTCATAAGAGAACTCTTAAGGAGGGAAGAAAATCCCTATGCCCTATTCTACTTCGACTGCGGGGTTTTGGAGAACTACAGGGAAATCGTTGAGGTTGTGAACGAATACATCAAAATCAAGGAGCGCAAGGGGATAAAAACCTCCTACATCTTTCTGGACGAGGTTACGCTCGTGCCTGATTGGTGGAGAGCCGTTAAGTACCTGGTTGACAGGAGAAAGCTGAAATTGGACGTGATAACGATTACTGGCTCGGTGACCATAGCCGCAGAAAGGCACATAGGGGCGTTTGGGGGCAGGCAGGGCAACGGGAAGACCGTTGAAGTCATGCCGCTCAGCTTTCGAGGGTACTATAACTTATTCCATGAGGATTTCTTTCCCTCGAAGGGCCAAGAAGTCTTTGAGAGATACCTTGAAACCGGTGGCTACCTGGCCTACCTCAATCGAAAGCTCAGAACGAATGAGGTCGTGTCGGTTATAAAAGCAGATGTTAGAGCACTCGGAAAGAGCACGAGCGCCGCGAGGGATGTCATCGGCGCTATTCTGGATGTGGCTCCAGATCCGGTATCACTCAGGAAGCTCGCGGAGAGAGCCGGCGTCTCGGCCCCGACCGTTAGGGAATACCTGGAGCTCTTCGAGGGACTCCACATCCTTCTCCCCATCCCCTTCATAGATGCTGGGGGAAGAATCCTCCCAAGAAAGGATAGGAAGTTCGCAATCAGGGATCCCCTCCTGGCGAGGGCAGTGGCCCAGTGGACCGGGAGGGAGCTAAGTAGGGCGGTTCTTTACGAGTGGGTTGTTCAGGAGCACCTCTACCGGAGATTCGGCGAGATCTTCTACTTTAGAACCGACTGGTACGAGATAGACGCCATTGCTGGCGGCATGAAGGTTGAGGTGAAGTCAGGGCTGTCCAGGAGAGGCTATCCGAGGGACGTCCTCGTCCTTGAGGGAAGGAACGTGCCGGAGTTTTTGTACGGGCTTTAGGGACGAAACCCAAAAATTCTACACCGACGCGGCACAGCACATCTACAACCTGCTAAAACAATACACGAACGCCTGAGACTCGCTACCCTTAAATATTTTCAAGCCTAACCCCTCTGGGTGGAATCATGTACCGCGTTGATTCTCCCGGAAGGGTCAACCTGATCGGCGAGCACACGGACTACGCGCTCGGCTACGTCATGCCGATGGCGATAGACCTCTACACGGTTCTGCACGCCCAGAAGAACGAGAGGGTCAGGGTGTACTCTCAAATTTTTCGAGAGGTCAGGGAGTTCAGCCTCGATGAAATCAGAAAAGCTAACGACTGGGTGGACTACATCAGGGGAATCTTCTGGGCCCTGGGAGAAGAGGGCTACGCCATCGGGGGGATGAAGGGAATCCTCGGCGGAGACCTGCCAATAGGCTCCGGGCTGAGCTCCTCGGCGAGCCTTGAGATTGCCGTTTTAGCCTTTCTCAACGAGGCCTATAATCTAAACCTCACCCCAATAGAGATGGCCCTCCTCGCCCAGAAGGCGGAGAACGAGTTCGTCGGCGTCCCCTGCGGCATACTCGACCAGTTCACGGTCGTCCACGGGAGAAGAGACCACCTCATATTCCTAGACACCGACACGCTAAGGCACGAATACATAAGGCTCCCAAAGGATGTGGGGATTCTCGTGTTCTACACTGGAGTTAAGAGGGAGCTGGCTGACTCCGCCTACGCCGAGAGAAGGAAAGTCGCGGAGGAAACGCTGAGGCTCTTGGGAAGGAGAACATCCAAGGAAGTCGAAGAGAAAGACCTGAGGGGCCTTCCTTCGCTCTACCGGCGCTTCTTTGGATACATAGTGAGGGAAAACAGGCGCGTCCTTGAGGCGAGGGACGCACTGCGGAACGGCGATATTGGAACCTTCGGCGAGCTGATGACTGCCTCGCACTGGGATTTGGCCAGGAACTACGAGGTCTCAAGCGAGGAGCTGGACTTCTTCGTGAGAAAAGCAACTGAACTCGGTGCCTATGGAGCCAAGCTGACCGGTGCCGGCTTCGGCGGCTCCGCTGTGGCTATAGTCCCCGAGGAGCTCGCGGTGGACATTGCCATGAGGGTCACCGACGAGTACGTCAGGCACTTCAACTGGGAGCCCGATTACCACCTCGTCAGCCCGAGCGACGGGGTGAGCGTGAGGAGGGTCTGAGTTGATCGCTCTCCTCCTCCACGGCAACCTGCAGTACGCTGAGATACCGAAGGGGGAGATAGGAAAGGTCATCGAGAAGGCCTACGTGCCGGTCCTCTCGGCGCTCCTCAAAAGGGAGATCCCCTTCGCCCTCAACATCACAGGTTTCACGCTCGAACTCCTTCCGAAGAACGTGTTGATGCTCATACGCGATGGAATCGAGTCGGGGCTGGTAGAGGTAACCGGGACCGCCTACAGCCACGCGATACTGCCGCTTTTGAGCCTCGACAGGGTTGAAGCCCAGGTAGTAAAGGACAGGGAAGTAAAGGAGAGCCTCCTCGAAGTCTCTCCAAAGCTCTTCTTCCCGCCGGAGCTGGCCTACGACCCGATCCTGCCGGCTATACTCCGGGACAACGGCTATAGCGAAGTCTTCGTTGACGGAGAAGCCCTCATCCTCTCCAGCCACCTCAACAGGGCGATAAAGCCCGTGAAGCCCCTCTATCCCCACCTCATTAAAGCCCAGCGGGGCGAGGGCAACAGGTACGTCAACTACCTCCTCGGCCTGAGGGAGCTGAAAAAGTCGCTGGAACTAGTCTTTCCGGGCAAGGTGACCCTCAAAGCGGTTAAGGAGATCGAGGCGATACCGGTATGGGTGAACGTGAACACCGTTGTCATGCTCGGTGCCGGAAGGTTCCCGCTGATGAACCCTAGAAAGGCCGCGAAGTGGCTGGAAAACCTCGACGACATCATCCTCTACGGCACCGACATAGAGTTCCTCGGCTACCGTCCATTGGCGGACTACCTGATAACCGCCGATTCTTTCCTCGAAGTCTTTGATACTCTGGGAAGGGAGGTAAAGCTTCCGAGCGAGCTCCCCCACTCCGGAAGGAGGCTCTACCTGAGGACTTCGAGCTGGACTCCCGACAAAAGCCTCGCAATATGGAGCCTCGACGACGGCAACGCCAGGCTGAACTTCCTTTCGCGGAATCTGAGGGGAGAAAAGGCATTCCTCGCAGAGAACAGCGATGCAAGGGGATGGGAGCCCCTGCCCGAGAGGAGGCTCGACGCGTTTAGGGCAATCTATGAAGCCTGGAGGGGTGTAGATGGGAAACCTAAGGAATAAGCTCTCCATACTCCTTCTCGTCCTGATGGCGGCCTTCCTGATGGCCGACCAGAACCTTTTACCGCCAAACTACCAGCAGATAATGGCCGAGTTCGGGATAAGCGAGACCCAGATGGGGCTCGTCTCGACGATATTCGTCGCAACGAGCGCGCTAATAACGATAGTCTGGGGTTTCCTCTCCGACATCAAGGGGAGGAAGAAGCTCCTCGTTGTGGGCGTTCTCCTCGGCGAGATACCCTGCTTCCTGACGGCCTTCGTCAGCAGCTACTACGAGCTCCTCCTCATGAGGCTCTTCACTGGGATTGGGGTCGGCTCCATAATCCCGATAGGATACTCCCTCATAGCGGACATGTTTCCAAGCGAGGAGCGCGGAAAGGGCTACGCCTTCATACAGACCGCCTTCGGCTTCGGAACCCTATTTGGCATGATAATGGCCGGCCTTATCGGGAGCTGGAGGCTCCCCTTCATCCTCGCCTCGGTTCCAAACTTCATTCTCGCGCCCCTCTTCTACGTTATAGCAGAGGAGCCCAAGAGGGGCGCCGGGGAGGAGGAGGTCAGGAAGCTCATCGAGATGGGAGTGGAGTACACCTACCGGCTGAGCTGGGAGGCCGTTAGAAAGTCCTTCAGGACGAAGACGAACCTCCTCATATTCCTCCAGGGCCTGGCCGGGACCGTCCCCTGGGGCGTCCTGATGTACTGGCTCGTCTCGTTCCTCATAGTGACGAGGGGGATGGCAAAGGAAACCGCAACCTTCGTTCTGCTGATCCTCGGAATAGCAACCGTGGTAGGAACCCTCGTCGGAGGCTACGTGGGAGACTACTTCGAGAGGAGAAGCCCCGGGGGCAGGGCGCTGGTGACGGGAATGGCAGTCTTCCTCGGGATGATAGCGGCGATTGGGGTCATAGTCTACCCGCTCCCACCGGAACTCTCCCTCAAGGGCTGGCTCGCACTGACGGTCTACTCGATACTCTTCCTCCAGCTCGTCAGCTTCGCGGGACCGAACGTTACGGCGATAATCTCCCAGGTTAACCTACCCGAGGACAGGGGGACGGTCTTTGGAGTGTTCAACATCATAGACAACGTCGGAAAGGCCCTCGGCCCGCTCTTCGGCGGGTTCCTAATTGAGGCGCTCAGAAAAGCGGGCTACACCAACGCCCAGGCCTACGAGTACACACTCATAATAGGCTCGCTCTTCTGGACGCTCTGCGCCCTCGTGTGGTTCTGGATAAGGCATCAGTATCCAAAGGACCGGGAGGAGGTCAGGGAGATACTCAGGAAGCGTACCTGGGAACTTTTGGGGGGTGATGTAGCTTGAAGCCTTTTCTCCTCGCCAGGGCTAAGCTCAGGGGGGTTTCGCCCGGCGAGTTCAGGGAGCTTTTGAAGGAAACCCTGGGCTTCGACGTGGAAAGGCCCTTCGAGGGCGTCGAAAGGATACTCTGCGTCCAGCCGCATCCTGACGACTGCGAGCTCGCCGTTGGGGGAACGCTGGCGAAGCTCTCGCGGGAGGGAAGGGAGATAACCTACCTCACACTGACTGACGGCTCGGCGGGAAGCAGGGAGATTCCGCCAGAGAAGCTGAAGGAAGTCCGGAGAGAGGAGCAGGAGAAGGCGGCGGAGATAATAGGCGTCAAAAAGCTCATCTGGCTCGATTACCCTGATACAAAGCTCCCCCACAGCGAGAACCTCAGGAATGAAATACTGCGGATAATCCGTTCGGAAAAGCCCCACCTCGTCCTCGCCCCCGACCCCTGGCTGGCCTACGATGTCCATCCCGACCACAGGAACGCGGGGTTCTCAACGGGGGAGGCGGCCTTCTTCTCCGCCCTTCCAAGCGTCGGGGAGGGGGAGCCTTGGGAGGTAAAGTCACTCGGCTTCTACTACACGGACAATCCAAACTACATTGAGGACATAGGAGATTTCCTCAAGCTCAAGCTGAAGGCCTTGAAAGCCCACAAGAGCCAGTTCGGGAGCGAGTGGAGTTCGTGGGAGGTCTTCGTGAAGAGCATAGCCAGGTTCTACGGGGAGATAGCGGGCTTCAAATACGGCGAGGGGCTGAAGATTCTCCCCACGGTTCTCTTCCACGCAAACCCGCTTGCGGGGGTGCTGTGAATGAGGGTAGCCTTCATCGGAGCCGGAAGCATATTCACCCCTCTGGGCCTCTACACGATAGCCACGAGCGAGGTTCTGGAGAACGCCGAGATATACCTCATCGAGATTGACGACGAGCGGAGGAAGTTAATAACGGCCTTAGCGGAGAAGATAAAGAGGACCTTCAAGGCAGGCTTCACCGTCACTTCCCTTGAGAGCGTCGAGGGACTCGAAAACTACGGCGTCGACTACGCGGTCATCTCCGTCGAGAAGGAGCGGTACGAACGCTGGAGGCTGGACTTCGAGATTCCCCATAGGTACGGCATCAGGCAGGTTCTCGGGGAGAACGGTGGTTTAGGTGGACTCGCCCATACCCTACGAGTAGTCCCGCTGGTTCTGGAAATAGCGAGAAGGGTAGAGGACGTTAACAGAGACGCACGGGTCTTCATTTACTCCAACCCGGAGCCAAGGGTGACCTACGCGGTTCTGAACTATACAAGCTTAAAAAACGTCTACGGCCTCTGCACGGGCTACCTTGAGAGGAAGGAAATGCTGGCCCCCCTGCTGAAGGCCGACGAGAGGGGGATAAGCCTCATCGCCGGCGGCCTGAACCACTTCACCTGGATAAAGGAGCTCCGCATTAACGGCGAGGACGCATATCCACAGCTTGACGAAGCCTTAAAGAAAAGGCCGGACTTCGAGCCTTTGAGCCAGCTTCTCTACCGGACGTACGGCCTCTTCCCCTCGCCGGACGACAACCACATAGGGGAGTACCTGAGCTTCGCCTGGCCGTTAATTCCGGAGGAGAAAAAGGGGCTTAAATGGATAGAGAGAACCAGGAAGGAGGGGGATGAGGTAAGGAGACTTTTGAGGCTGTTCCTCCGCGGTCTCGTCCCCAGGTTCGCCTTCAACCGATTCGTCAAGTTCCCAGACGTTGCCATGAACGTCGTTGAGGGACTTGAGGGCAGAGAAAAGCTCCAGGAGGCCATAAACGTCCCCAACAGGAGTTATATTGACCTGCCTGAAGGCACGATAGTAGAGGTTCCGGCGGAGGTCTCGCCGAAGGGAGTGAAGCCGCTCCGCGTCGAGCTCCCGCGGGAGGCTTTAGCCCCTCTCAGAGTTCAGGCGGAGATACAGCGGTTATCGGCGGAGGCAGCGGTAGAAGGAAACGTTGAGAAGGTGATAAAAGCTGTGCTCCTCGACCCGGTCGTCCACGACGCCGAGGCTGGGCTGAGGGCCATGGCCGAGCTGATGAGGGCTCACCTCGACATGATGCCACAGTTCACTGAGGGTGATGTGGAAGAGATAAAGGGATTTATTCACCGGTGATATCATGAATGTCCCAGAGCAGGGGAGCCGGCCGTTCCACGAACTCCCTGGCAACTATGCCAGTATGAACCTCCCATCCGTCAAGTCCCATCAGGGCGGCTTTCCTCTCCAGGTCTTTTCTTATTCCCCAGACCTCTCGGGGGCTCAGTTTCCTCCACTTGACCTCAACAAGGAGGGCCTTTTTCTCTTTCTCGTCCAAGGCTACTAGGTCGACTTCTTCCCCCTTCCACCACCATCTCCCTATACGGGTGAACCTGAAGGGGAGCTTTCCATTTCTGTTGATGAGCATGATGTGCTGAAGGGCCACCTTCTCGTAAACCCTCCCCAGGTATAGGTTAAACTTTTTCCTGAAGTTCTCAAGAGGGACATCGGGGAGGCCGAGCTCTATCTCCTCCTTGAAGGGATAGACGAAGGAGTAGTAGAAGGCAAAGTAGTTGTCCGATAGACTGTATCTCGCCCCCTTCCTCTTCCTGGAAACCCCAGGAAGCACCGGGTATTCTTTCCTGACTATCTCCAGCTCCCCAAGGACAGAGAGATAACGGGAAAGTTTCGAGCCGTCCATTCCAGTTTTGGTTCTGATCTCGTTGAAGGACGTGTACCCAGAGGCTATCGCCTCAAGGATTGTGTTGTAAGTGCTCAGGTCCCTGAGCTCATAGCGCAGGAGAAGTTCAGCTTCTTCGTAGAGGTATCCCTTCCCGAAGAATTCCCGGACCACGTTCTCCTCCACCGATAAGGAGGGGTCAAAGCGAAGCAGGTACTCAGGAATACCGTCAAGAACGCCATATGCCCTAACCAGTTCCTCAGGAGAATAGCCCGGAAAGAACCCTCCAATGTGCCTGAACTCCAGGGGTTTAACCTTAATTGTCATGGTTCTTCTGCCATGGAGTGGACTTCCGTAGTCCGTGAGTCTCTTCATCATTGACACACTAGAACCGCACAGAATGATGCTCCCTCCCTCACCGAAGTCCCAGTACTCCTGAAGAAGACCCAGTATCCGGGGATAGTTCTTTACGAGTACCGGGAACTCGTCGAGAACCAGTACTGTTCCGCTAGCGCTCAGGAGATTAAAGAGTTCATCGAAGGAAGAAGGTGGGTGCTCCAAGAATTTAATATCTCCCGTAACGCGGTAGAGCTTTTTAGAGAGGCTGACGAGCGTTTCTCTGGGCTCTTCCTCTTTGCATAAGTGGTACACGTGGGGAATGCCTTTCAGGGCCTCGATTATCAGTCTCGTCTTGCCTACCCTTCTCCGACCGTAAACTATGATGAGCGAGCGTTTTTTCAGGTACTCCCCCAGCTTCCGCAACTCCTCAGAGCGGTTTACGAACTCTTGCATAATCATGGTTATATATTTGCGATTAGGCATTTAAAGTTTTTCCCAAAGGCCGTACTTCTCAAGCAGCCCGTCGCTTACTCCTCCGTTCTTTGCGATTTCGCCGTAGATGCGGGCGCTTTTCCTCGGCCTCCTCCCAAAGGTATCGTAGTCGACTTCTATGAGTCCAAACCGCGGCCTGAAGCCCTCGGCCCACTCGTAGTTGTCCAGCAAAGACCAGTAGAAGTAGCCCCTCACGTCGATGCCCTCTTCAATGGCTTTGTGGACATACTGGAGGTGCTGGACTATGAACTCGACGCGCCATTCGTCGTCGAGCGTCGCTATTCCGTTCTCGGTGACGTAGAGCGGAAGGCCGTACTCTGAAAAGGCCTTTAATCCTTCGTAGATGCCCTTCGGATAGACGCTCCAGCCCATGTCTGTCTTCCTGCCCACGTTGGCGTCTTCAACGACGAAGCGTTTGAGCGGGTTTCTCGAAGCCCTGACTTTCATGATGTTGTAGTAGTTCATCCCGAGCCAGTCGAGGCCGCTTGCCGGAACGTCGAAGGTTCTCATGAAACCCCTGAATCCCCCGGTTAGGATTCCGTCAAGGAGCGAACGGTTGAAGGTGTAGTCTATCCCGTCCCTCGCCTTTTTATCCCTCTCAGAATCGCTCGCCGGCACGAAGTGCGGGCGGTTCTTCACTATCCCGACCCTGAACTTGCCGTGAAGAATCTCGTAGGCGATGGCGTGGGCCCTGATCAGGTTTGCAGCGACCTTCTCGGCCTTCAGAGGGTTCTTTCTGAAGGGCGGCCACATCCCCTCGACGTATGAGGCCACGACGTAGACCATCGGCTCGTTGAAGGTCGCCACCAGCTCAACGCCCTCTATGTTGTCGGCTATCAGCTCCACGTAGCTCCTCCAGTGCTCAAGGTTGTCTTTCCTCTCAAAGCCTCCCCTGAGGGCGAACCAAGTTGGAAGTGTGAAGTGGTGGAGCGTGAGCATCGGGGTAATCCCGTTCTCTCTGAGCAGGTCGATTATCCCCTGGTAGCGCATTAACGCCTCCTCGTTCGGCCTTCCCTCCTCTGGAAAAATGCGACCCCATTCGATAGAAAAGCGATAGGCTTTATAGCCCAGCTCCGCCATCAGCCCGATGTCCTTTTCGTAAAGCTCCCAGGAGTTGCAGGCCTTCCCTGCCGGCGGGAGCTTTCCCTTTTCGGCCCAGTACCACCAGTCGCTCCAGACGTTGTCACCCTCAATCTGGTAGGAAGAAGTTGCCGTCCCGAAGAGAAATCCATCCGGGAACCTGAGCATCTTCAACCCTCCAGCCCAAGTCCAGCCTCTTCGTTAACCTTTCTCCAGCTCCGCCCGAAGAGGAAGGGGAGCTTTCCGGGCTTTATCAGCTTCTCCCACCTTTCGAGGAGCCTTGCCTCCTCTCGGAATGCCCACTCCGTCAGAGCTCTCATATCCTCGGGAGTTTTCTCAATCTCCCGCGCCCTTTCTATTATCCCGGCCTGCAGTCTATCCCTCTCGCGGGCGAAGTCATCGATGTAGCCCCGGTAGTTCGTCAGAAACTTCCTGTGGAAGGCCTCGAAGCGCCACCAGTAGGTCTCGGGGTCGTATTTGTCTATCGGAGTTTTTCCGAGGTCCGGAAGGCCGCCCTCTAAGCTTACCGGCTTGAAGATGCTCAGACAGGGGTTTGAGGTGCCAGTGAACCAGTGGATACCCTTTCCAAGCTCGGAAACTTGAGATGAAGCCGTCTGAGAGGGCCTCGTCAGTCCACCGTAGTGCATGCATATGTCCCTCATCGAGCCCTTCTCCGGGCGGTAAGGTTCAAAGGAGTGGAAGCGCAGAACCGACATCATGTACTCGAGCGTTATCTTGCCCGCCCTCTCCTTTAGTTTCGCCAGCGTGAAGGCCCTCCGCTCCCTGCCCCTGGCGAAGTGGGTGTAAAAGCGGTCCGAGAAGTGCTTCGCGAAGCTAAAGGAGCCCTTTCTCGCGAGCCTTTCAACACCCTCAGATGCCATGTCCCAGTCATTCTCAATCGTCAGCGCGTTGGAGATGGAGTAAACACCCTCGATTTTCTTTGCCGCCCAGTCCCTTCCGACGGTCTCAAGAACCCAGGCCTCTTTGGGATCGGCTATTATGAAGGAGCTGAAGTAGTAGAGCCTGTGGCTTTTGCTCCCGTTCCCACCCTGTAAGCCATCCTCAACGATGCCGGTTATGAACTCCAAAGCTTCCCTCGCGTTCTTCGTCCTCTCAAGGGCGAGGCGTATCATGTCCATCCCGGTTATCCCCTTCTTAGGCACCCTGACCTTCGTGAAGACGGCGGTGTTGCCTATCGCCAGCTCGAACTCGTTCACGCCCATCTCCGCCCCCCACATCCACCAGGGACGGGAGAGGATTACCGCATAAGTTTCCTTGACCCCCGGGAAGTCAACGTAAGTTAACCGGACACTCTCCCCATTATGCTTGGTCCTCGGTATGAACTCAAGTATCTGAGCTTCGTTCGGCTCGCGGTCGCTGTTCTTGGCGAAGAGAGTTATTCCCTCCTTGGTGGCCTCGGGAGTGGCCACGAGAATATCGCACATGGTTCCACCCGTAAACCATTGGGCGGCTGGATATAATAGGCTTTCCTCCATCACGCCCCAAGAATTATGCACTCGGGCGGAACGCGCTTGGCTATCCTAACGTTCCTCCCGGCCTTGTAGACTTTCAGACCCTTTCTCCTCAGGCACTCAGCGTCAATTATCAGAAGAACCACATCCTTCCCGTGCCTCCTGCCCGTTTCCAGGGCCTCGATTTTGCTCGTTGTTAGATGGACGAACTGCCGTTTCATAGGCTTGAGCCCTTCCCTCAGAATCCGCTCAAGGTTCCTCCTCGGCGTCCCGTGATAGAGGATTTTTGTTTCTCTGTCCTCCTCGTGGTTGAGCGTTACCTCAAAGCTGTGGCCGTAGCGGGCGCGAATTTTGCCTCCCCTTATTTCGTAGCGCCCCTTCGGATCATTCTCAACAATCTCCCTTACGAACTCCTCCATAACGCCTGGATAGACCGTCTGGAGCGCCCTGACTAAATCGTCAAGCGGGACGAAGCCCTCCATGTCCGGCTTCAGCCCGAACTCCCCTGGAGAATGCCGCAGAATGTAGGCCATTAGCTTGCTGACCTTAACCCTCGACGGCATGGAGAAAAGTTGGGAATGAAAAATAAAAAACCTCACGGCAGTTCTATTACCGCCCACACCGGCCTGTGGTCTGACGCCAGGACGTCGCAGAGGCAGCCGTAGTCCTTCACCTCAGCCGGCCAGTCCTTTTTGAGCAGGATGTAGTCTATGTTCTCCCTGTCAACCACCCCGTTGCGCTCCCAGAGGAAGGTGTAGGGCGGCCTCTCGGAGAAAGCGTCGCGGTAGTCGCGGGTGAGTATCTCTATCGCCCTCTCGTCCGGCTCGGCGTTGGTGTCGCCGGCTATTATCTGGGCAACTGGCGAAGCTTCAGCGAACTTTAGCAGTTCTCCCGCCTGCATCGCCCTCTCCTCCTCGCTGAGCCCCATGTGGACGTTTACCACGGTTATGCCCAGCTCCTCGATGGAGACCTTCTGGGCCGGTCTCGCCTGGCCCACGCTCGGGAGGTTCAGCTCGGCCTCTGTCTTCATGTGCCAGTGGGAAAAGACCGCTATTCCGTAGGTTCCCTCAACGGCGGGCTTGTACTCGTAGGCGTAGCCGAGGTGGGCGGAGATGAAGAGGGGGACGTCCTGGTAGCCGTTGCCTATCATTCCGCCAACGACCTCCTGGGCGAACCATACGTCCGGCTTCCCCTCGGCGAGAAGGTTCACCAGTTCGTAGCCGTTGAACGTTCCGTCGTACGGCCCGAACCCCTGGTGGACGTTGTAGGTCCAGAGGAGGACGTCCCTTTTCCCCTCGCTGTAGGTTGGCCCGACGTGGAAGAGCGCCAGTACTATGACCGAGGCCAGGACGAGACCAATGAGCGGGCCGATGATCTCCTTCACGCTTGGACGGCTCACCTCGGCGCTCTTCCCGTAGGCGCCGAGGGCATAAACCACCGAGGCAGCAAGGATAAGGGCCTCAAGCCTGTCCTCCATGAAAGGTAAACCTATGTCCCTGCCGACGTAGGCCCCGAGGGCGAGTGTTGCCGTTAGGAAGAGGTAAAATGCACCGACGACGCCTCCCCGGCTTCCCTTCGCGCTCTCGACGAGGGCGATGGCTGAGGCCAAGGCTATAGGCAGGCCCACCAGCGAGAGAGGCTTGATGAAGAGAGTCGCCGAGCCGATTATCAGGAGCGCCATCGCGGCTGTTGGCTTTCTCGCCAGGTGCGGGCCGAGCAGTATCGCCAGGGCGAGGAGCAGGGAGAAGCCGACGAACTCCGGGAGGTAATAGACGGTCATTCCGGAGTAGCGCATCACCGCATTGGGATAAATCAGCCCCAGCTCGAGCAGGGCCGCGAAGGCGTAGAGGCCGAAGCCGGGCTTCTTGAGCGTTCCAGGTTCCTTCCAGAGGGCGTAGGCTCCCAGGAACAGGGAGAGCGCCAGGATAACCCTCGTGTACGGAAAGTCAGCCGGCTCGGCACCGACAGCCAGGACGCGGAGTGAAAGGTCGGCGACGAGCCCCATGGTCAGATACTTCACGTCCAGCTCCTTGACGAGCGCAAGGGCCACCGGCAAGGCAAAAGCCGCTACGAGGTGCGTGTATTCGGTCGCATCGGTTATCAGGACGGCTGTTGCGTAGGCCGCTGTTAGGGCTGCGCCGGCTTTTCTGCTCATCCTTCCGACGAGGAACGCAGCGAGAAGGAGCATGAGGATTCCAAGCCCGGATGGAAAGCTCATCCCGTAGAAGAAAGTCTTTTCAAGGCTTGAGTACGCTCCGGCCACAAAGATTCGGAGGGATGAAGCCAGCAGGACGCCGGTTCCGAGGCCAAGCAGAATTCTGTCCCTTTCGTCCACCTTCACGCTCATCACCTAAAAACCAAGTTTGCTAGGGCGAACTTAAAGTTTGCTGAAATGGGAAGAAAAGGGAAGTCACTTGAACCTTCTCAACGCCATCTCCCCAGCCACGCTTATCGGATCAATCGTCGGGCTTATCGGAGGGGCGTAGGCTGTTTCGAGGTAAACGACGTCCTCGACGGTTGCACCCTTCTGCGCCAGGGCCGAAAGTGTCATTATCCTGCCCCAGACGCGCTCGCCGCCGACTATCTGGGCGCCGATGAGCTTTCTGTCCGGCTTTCTGAAAATCAGCTTGACCGTTATGGGCTTTCCGCCGGGATAGTATTCCGGCTTCGTCGAGCCTTTAAACTTTCCGATGGCTATCTCCAGTCCAGCTTTCTTTGCTCTCTCCTCCGTTATTCCAAAGGTGCCTATCTCAAGGCCGAAGAGCTTTGTAATAGCCGTGTTGAAGACCGGCTTAAATGAGACATCCTTTCCGGCTATGTGCTCCGCCGCGACCTTGGCCATTCTCACAGCTGAGGTTCCGAGCTGGCTTAGGGTTCTCTCGCCGGTCACGCCATCGACTACCTCGGCGCAGTCGCCTATGGCGTAGATGTCAGGGTCGCTCGTCTGGAGGTGCTCGTTAACGACTATGCCCCAGTGCACGTCGAGGCCGGCCGCCTTTGCGAGGTCGACGTTTGCCCTTACGCCGGTGGCGACGAGGACGAGGTCAGCCGGAACCTCCTCGTCGCCTATTCTAACAGCCCTGACCGGACTGCCAATTATCTCGCTGACCCCAACGCCGAAGCGGAAGGAAACTCCGTTGGCTTCCATCTCCCTCTGGACGAGTTTTGCCATATCTTTGTCGAGCATGGTCGGCATTAATCTGTCCATCAGCTCAACGACCAGAACCTCCATGCCGAGCTTCGCGAAGGCCTCGGCCCCTTCGAGGCCGATTAAACCGGCACCGATTACAACGGCCTTCTTTGGCTTCCTCTCGGCGATGTATGCCTTTATCCTCCGCACGTCGTCGAGGCTCTTGAGCGTAAACACTCCCTCGTTCTCAACGCCCTTAATGGGTGGAACGAAGGCCTTCGAGCCAACCGCCAAAACAAGCTTGTCGTAGGGGATTTCCCCCTTATCCGTGACCACAACTTTCCTCTCGCGATCTATGGATTTGACCTCCGTTCCGAGCATAAGCTTAATCTTCTGCTTTTCATAGAACTCGTTCGGGAAGACGATGACATCTTCGGGCTTCTCGATGGTTCCGCTTATCACGTGAGGAAGTGCACAGGGGGAATACTGCATCGTTGGTTCCTTTCCGATGACGATGATTTCGGCCTTCCTGTCGAGCTTGCGCATGAACAGCGCGAAGTTGCTTCCGGCTGTACCGGAACCGACGACGACAACTTTCATGAGCACCACCGGAGGGAGAAGGGCGAGGAGGTATAAAAAGTTGGCTTTTACTAAAAGACGCCCGGTTCCAAAACTCTGCGGAAAAATTTGGGTAAAAGTCAAGGCTCAACCACAGTCCCGCTGTGCTTTCCCTTCACGACGTCGAAGAGGTGGTACGCATCGTCCTTGCCCACGATGTAGGTCTTTATCCTGCCGCGCTGGATGAACTTGGCAGCGAGAGCATCCACAACTCCACTTCCCCCCGCCTTACTCTCCGCCTGCATCGCTATCTCCACCAGCTGGTCGACGGTTATCCTGTCGAGCTTCTTCGCGTTTGGGTTCTTTTTAGGATCGGAGTCGTAGACGCCGTCGACGTTGGTGACAACCACCAGGAGGTCGGCCTGGAGGTACTCGGCGAGCAGAGCAGAGACGGCATCGGTGGTGTGGCCCGGGTGAGTTCCGCCCATTATCGGTATCTTCTTGAGCTGTATAACTTCCCAGGCCTTACGGAAGTCCTGGATGACGAAGGGATATGCCTTCTCGCCCAAAGCCGCTATGAGGAGCATCGCGTTGGCCCTCGTGATGTGTATGCCGATGTAGTCCTTGAAGGTCTCGTTGGGCGTGAAGGTCTTTGCCGCCTTGATGTACTTTCTGGCGACTTTCCCGCCGCCGACTACCACCGCCACCTCGTGATCCTCGCTTATCTTGATGAGCTCGTAAGCCATCTTGCCGATAAAATCAACGTCTGGATCATCTGGCACGAGAACCGATCCGCCTATATCGAAGACTATCCTCATGATGACCCTCACGGTGCTAATCAGCAGGATTTATAACCTTTTTCTTGCCGTGGGGATGTCGAAAGAATAGGGGAAGGGACTCAACCTATCTGGAACGCCGAACTCCTCAGCTCGCCGCGCTCAAAGCGGTACGGGTCGTACCACTCCCAGTCGAGCGGAACCTTGGAACGGCCTTTCGATATCAGCCCGGCCATCGCCTCCCCAACCGCCGGCGCCATCATGAAGCCGTGACCGCTGAAGCCTGCGGCAATGTAAAAGTTGTCGAGGAGCCTTCCGATGGCGGGATTGCTGTCCGGCGTCTTTGCGTAGAAGCCCGCCCACTGGCGGACAACGTGAGCGTAGCGGAGCGGCGGGGCGATTCTGACGGCATACTCTAGAACGCCGCGCAGGAAGTCGTAAGTCGGCTCGTAGTCGTCTAAGCCTTTAGCCTTGTGCTCTATCCCGGCACCGCAGATTATTCCGCCGTCCTCACCGTCCTGAATTATGTAGGCGTCGTTCCAGCTCGGCGGGCACACCAACGGTTCGGCCTGGCCGGGTTCGAGCGGCTCGGTCTTGACGAGCTGGTGCTTGTAGGCGGTGATGGGTATGATGTCTCTGCTGAGGCCGGCCATCTCGTTGATGAGGGGCGCCCATGCGTTGGCCGCGTTGAGGACGGCGTCAACCTTAACGCTCTCGACCTTCCCGTTGCTCCTGAACCTCACGGCGGTTATGGCATCTCCCTCCTGCTCGAAGCCTATAACCTCCGTGTGCTCGCGCGCATCAACGCCGAGCTCCTTGGCCCGGAAGAGGTACGCAAAGAGCGTCTTGAAGGGGTTCGCCTTGCCGTCCTTTGGGTTCCATGCGCCTGCAAGGAAAGGCTCGGTGTTGAGGATGGGCACTATCTCCCTGGCCTCATCCATGCCGATGAGCCTGGTCGGAACGCCGAATCTGTTCTGGAGCCTTATGTTGGCCTTAAACGCTTCAACCTCCTCCTCGCTCGTGGCAAGGAACAGATAGCCGGTCTGCTTGAAGTTTATATCGAAGCCGAGCTCTTCCTCAAGCTTTTCCCAGCGCTCAACGGAGTACTTCATGAGCCTGATGTTGGCCTCATCGGTGAACTGGGCGCGGATTCCTGTGGCACAGCGGAAGGTCGAGCCGGAGCCGAAATAGTTCTTCTCGAAGAGGATTACCTCTTCCCCGAGCTTCGCCAGCTCGTAGGCGGTAGCAACGCCTATTATCCCGCCGCCGATTATGGCGATTTTACTCATCGGCACCACCCACTATAACCTCTACGCGAACGGGCCGAATCGGAACCCTCGCCTTCGGAAGTGGTATCTCCTCCTGACTCCTTCCGGTCTTTCTGGCCAGTATGCCGAGGACTATGGGGACGCACGTCCTCCCCTGGCAGGGGCCCATCCCTATGCGGAGGAGCCGTTTCAGCTCCTCGATATCGGTGACGCCGGAATCTATGAGCGCCTCGACTTCCTCGACGGTGACGTCGTTACACCGGCAGACGATTTTCTTTCCCCCCATGCTACCCCCTCCTTTCCACCTTAACCGCCCTGACGTCCCAGGCCAGCTCTATCGGAACTTCCACGATGATTATCGGCGTGTCGCCCTTGCTCTTCTCCCTCGGCACGACTGTGAGAACCTTTCCCCTTCCAACCGGCTCTCCAACGCGGTTGAGGAGAATGACCTCCTCGCCCTTCTCGGGAACCGGAAGGAGCTCGTGGGGCATAGTTATCCTCGCCCTGTCGCCGACGTAGTGCACCATGAAGAAAGCGAGACCTGGGCAGATCTGAACGCAGAGGGAGCAGCCAATGCACTTATCGTAATCGACTATCGGCAGGTCATTCGGGGTGGGCATGCTTATCGCCCCGGTGGGACATATCTCCCTGCACGGGGCGCAGGGTATCTCCTGGGGGCACTCCGGAATCGCAACCGGCCGTTTCCTCAGCCTCTCCTCGCTCGGCAGGGGGATGAACTTTTCAAGCTCCTCCGGCGTTATGTAGCCGTTTCTGAGGTAGGAGGGAATTTCACTCACTGGCGACACCTCCGATAAGGGCCTTCTTTATGCCCTCAAGCACGTGCCTGCCGAAAGGCCCGGAGCGGAACTCCAGGAGGTCTTTCTGGGCCTTCTCCATCTCTTTCAGCCAGCTTTCGTCTGCTATGCCGAGCCTCAGGGCGGCAGCGATTCCGGCTATCTTTCCTTCGAGCATCGCTGTGGTTGCTTCCTCTATTCCGGCGGAGTCCCCTGCGACGAATATCCCCCTGACGGTGGTCTCCATCCACTCGTCGCGAACTGCCACGTGCCCGCTGAGCTCTCTAACATACTTTATCTGACAGCCGGCCTGGTGGAGGAGCTCGATGCTGGGCCTCAGGCCTACGGCAAGGGCTATCACATCGACCTCGAAGGTCTTTTCAGTCCCCGGAATTGGCCTCCAGTTCTCGTCCAGCCGGGCAACGACTGCCCTCTCGACCTTTTCCTTCCCCTCGGCGCGCAGGATGGTGTGTCTCGTGAGTATCGGGACGCCAAGTCTTCTAACCTTGGCGGCATGGACGAAGTAGCCGCCTACCTTCGGCATGGCCTCGACTATCGCCTTCACCTCAACGCCGGCCTGGATGAGCTGGTACGCCAGGATAAGCCCCACGTTTCCGGCCCCAACGATTAGAACCTTGTCGCCAGGCTTCACACCGTAGGTGTTCATGAGGGTCTGAATGGCTCCGGCGCCGTAGATTCCCGGTAAATCGTTGTTCTCAAAGGGAATCATCTTCTCCATCGCGCCGGTTGCTACGATAACCGCCCTTCCGCGGAACTCTATCAGCTCGCGGTTGTTCCTGACAGCTAAAACGAGCTTTTCCCCACCTTCTTGGAAGATGCCTACGGCGGAGGTTTCAAGGAAGACCTCAACGTTCTCCCTCTTCCTAGCTTCATCCTCAAGGATTTTCGCTATCTCCACTCCCCTGACTCCCGCGAACTGCTCGCGCTTGCCGAAGAACTTGTGGGTCTGCTTGACGAGCTGGCCGCCGAGCATCGGGTTCTCGTCCAAAAGGACGACGCTCGCCCCGGCATCGGCCGCGTGGATTGCCGCCATTAACCCCGCCGGCCCACCGCCGATTATCACGATGTCCGCCCTTACGACTTTCGCCTCCCTGAACTCCGGGGGCTTTGCCTCCCTCGGCAGTTTCGCCCTCCCGTGCTGGCGCTCTATCCTCATACCGTCTTCAACCAAGGTTATGCACGTTCTGACGTTGGGGATTCCGTTCACGATCATCAAGCAGGAGGAGCACTTGCCGATTGCGCAGAAAAGCCCCCTGGGCCGCTTCTCGTTGGCGGAATAGTTCAGAACCCGGATTCCAGAGGCATGTAAAGCAGTCGCTATCGTCTCCCCCTCGTAGGCTTTGATAGGTTTCCCTTCAAAATATATTGTAACCTCCCTGCCACGCTCAAAACGCAGAAGGGGATGCTCAGTTAAGCGCACGGTGTATCACCCATGCACCTATTCGTTCACGCATTTATGAAAATTTTTCAATCCAATGGTGGGCAACCTTTGGTTTTCGAGCCTACCAAAGCTTTATATATCTGCCCAAGGATAAGTTAGCTGGCGGCGGGCTAGGCCGGGGGGTTCGGCGTCCCCTGCAACCGGAAACCGTCGATATGCCGGGGCCGAAGCCCGGGGGGCGGTTCCCAAAGCCGTCCCCGGAAGCCGGGGCACAACGGTGATCCCTCGTCCCACGGGGCCGGCGGTGGGAGGGGCGGAGCTGGAGGGCTCCGCTAACTCCCTTTGCCCGCCGAACCCCGCCAGGCCCGGAAGGGAGCAGCGGTAGGCGGGACGTTCGGCGCTCGTGGGGTAGCGGGGGTGAGCGAGCCCCGGTGGAAGGGGACGGTGGAGGGTTCCCACCCCCGGGCGCGCCCGCCGCCGCTAGCAGCCCTTCTGGATTCATGGTGTCTGTATGCGTGGAAGATGCAAAACCTTAATAGTCCAGCGACATCTTTTGCCTTTGAGGTGTCAAGATGGCGAGCCTTGAAGTGAAGCTTTTCGGGATAAGGTTCGAGAACCCACTCATTCTCGCATCGGGAATCAACGACAAAACTCCGGAGCAGTGGATAAGGGCGCACGAGGAGGGCGCCGGGGGAGTTGTTACCAAATCCATCGGAATCGAGCCGAGGGCAGGTTACGATAACCCAACCATTGTCGAGCTTCCCTACGGGCTAATAAACGCGATGGGTTTGCCCAATCCGGGCTGGAAGGGCTTTCTGGAGATGGTTGAAGGCTACACCTTCGATTTCCCGCTGATAGTATCGATTTTCGGAGGAACACCGGAGGAGTTCGCCTTTCTGGCGGAAAAGCTGAGCGAGGTGGCGAATGCCTTCGAGCTGAACCTCAGCTGTCCGCACGCCAAAGGCTACGGTATGGAGATAGGTCAGAGGCCGGAGATGGTCTACGATGTAGTGAAGGCCGTTAAGGACGCTACCGACAGGCCAGTTATAGCGAAGCTGACTCCCAATACAGACGACATCACGAAGCTTGGCCTGGCCGCTGAAAAGGCTGGCGCTGACGCAGTCTCGGCAATAAATACGCTGAAAGCCATCGCCATAGACGTATACGCGAAAAGACCGATTCTCAGCAACCGCGTCGGTGGCTACTCCGGGCCTGGAGTGAAGCCCGTGGCTTTGAGGGCCGTCTACGATTTGGCCAGAACCCTTGATATCCCGGTGATAGGAATCGGAGGGATAACCACGTGGCAGGATGCGGTCGAGTTTCTCCTCGCCGGAGCCTCCGCCCTGCAAATTGGAACGGCAGTCTCGCTCCGCGGGTGGGGAGTGTTCCGGGAGATAAACGAGGGCATCAGGGCATACCTCGAAAGCGAGGGATTTTCGAGCGTGAGCGATATAGTGGGACTGGCGCTGGAGGAGTAAACATGAAGGAGTGGAAAACATTCTCGTTGGGCAGAGATTTGAGTCCTGAAGAGATAGAAAAAGCCACAGAAGAGGCCCTTAATGAGGCCACGAGTGATATCGAACTTCCGGAAAACTTTAAGCCTTCAAAATTGGATTTGAGTTGGGGGAGAAAAATGAAGCGCGCGGTCGTGCTGTTTTCGGGTGGACTCGATTCAACGGCCTGCCTCTACTGGGCGAAGAGGAACTACGACGAGGTCATCATGCTGGTGATAAACTACGGAAGCAACGAGGAGCGCGTTACGAACAAAGTTGCCGAGTTCTTCTCGAAGGAGCTGGACGTTCCGCTGAAGATAATCCATCTCGACTTCCTTGAGGAGTTCTCCAAGCTCCGCGGGACGACCCTCGTTGGAGGCGAGACGCCAAGGGTCACAGCACAGGAGCTTGAGGACATGAACGTTGCACAGGAAACGGCAAAAAGCGTCTGGGTTCCAGCAAGGAACGTCGTGCTGATAAGCGTCGCCGCTTCGCTCCTCGATGCGCTCGGAGGCGGGGACATAATAGTCGGCTTCAACGCTGAGGAGGGGGCAACGTTCCCGGACAACACGCCCGAGTTCGTGGAGAGGATGAACGAGATGCTGAGATACGGAACGATGGCAGAGGTCAAGGTGGTCGCCCCGCTCATAGACCTCGACAAGAAGGGTATAGCGAGGCTTTTGAAGGAGCTTGACGCCAAATACGAGTACTCGAACTCCTGCTACATGCCGAAGGGCTTCACAGAGGACGGGAAGCCTGTACACTGCGGCGAGTGCGAGAGCTGTGTGAGGCGCCACCGCGGTCTGATTGAAGGCATCGGGGAGGACAGGACGGTCTACGCGGTCGAACCGAAGATATAGCACCCCCTCACAGATTCCCTTCCCCTGGTGGGTCTGCTTTCGGCCCACCGCAAGATTTATAAATTCGCCCTCTACCCTATCCATTGGGCGTGGGGCGGTAGCTCAGCCTGGGAGAGCGCCGGACTGAAGATCCGGGTGTCGGGGGTTCAAATCCCCCTCGCCCCACCACTTCTCGCGTGCGGTGGTAGTCTAGCCTGGTCTAGGACACCGGCCTTCCAAGCCGGTGACCCGGGTTCAAATCCCGGCCACCGCACCACAATTCGCTTCTCGAACTCCTGCCGGATGCCCTACTCCAGCTGCCCATATCTGTCCACTAAACGTTATAAAGGCCCCCGTTTTACTTCGTCTTTAGGTGGTTTACGTTGGAGAAGGACGCTCATAAGTTCGAGCTTAACGGTGCTTTCGTTCTAATCCCCAAGAAACCGGATTTGAAATACCTTTACTTGGAGATAACCAACCGATGCAATCTCCGCTGTGAGATGTGCTTCAAACAGTACTGGGAGGACCCAGAGGGCGATATGGACTGGGAGCTCTTCCTCAAAATCCTCGACGATGCGGAGGAGCTTCCAGAACTTGAGATGATATACTTCGGTGGAATTGGGGAACCCACGGTGCACCCGAGATTCATGGACATGGCGAGGGAGGTCAAAAGGCGGGGCTTCGCCCTTGGTATAAGCACCAACGGCTTCCTCCTGACGGACAAAAGGATAGAGGAGCTCGTTGAGCTCGGTCTTGACCTGATATACTTCTCGGTGGACTCCGTGCCCACCCAGCCGGTGGACATAGGGCACATAAAGCCAGACGTGACCGGTTCAAGGATAAGAAAGATTCAGGAGGTCAAGAAAAGGCTCAACAGTGACGTCCCGCACATAGGCGTTGAAGTGGTGGTCACAAAGGAGAACTACAGGGAGCTGATAGACATCGTCCACTACGTCGGGTCGCTGGGCGTTGACACGGTTCTCATCTCAAATCTGATTCCAATAACGAAGGAACACGCAAAGCTAATAGTTTACGATGGAAGCGTTGACATGAAGCCGATAATAGACAAGCTTGAAGCGGTGTATCACGGCTACATGTACAAGCTCGCGGAGTTCTCCCTGAGGACCGAGAGGCACTGTGAATTCGTCGAAAAGAAAGTCGCAGTTGTCAGATGGGACGGGGAAGTTGCACCCTGTTACCGCTTCCTTCATACCTACCCGGAGATAGTCTTCGGCAGGGAGAAAAAGGTGATAGCGTACTCCTTTGGAAACGTTAGAGAGAAGAGCCTGAAGGAGATATGGACAAGCAAGGATTACAGCTGGTTCCGCTTCGTCGTTAAGAACTCCCTCTACCCAAGCTGTGCGGACTGCCCCCTCAACGAGTCCTGCTCCTTCGTATGGGACACCGAGTCAGACTGCTGGAGCAACAAGCCGAGCTGTGCCGATTGTCTGTGGTCGAGAAGAATAGTCCTCTGCCCCATCCCGGAGAAGGGAATGAAGGGCTATTGGTGAACTCGGATTCATACTTTTATCTTTTCTCAACACATCTCCTCCAGCCGCGAACTTTTAAGTTCGAAAAAGTCAGCGTCGATGTTTGTTAAACTGATGTGCTTATCATAGCATCAATGTTGCATTTTTTTGCTTTCGTCAAATTTATTAGCATCAATGTACAAAAATGCTTCCAAGAACCGCTGGAGGCTTCGAAATATGTTTGCGTACTGGGGAAAAATTTTGAGGGTAAACCTGACGGACGGGACGATAAAGGAAGAGACCTTCGATGAGAAGTTCGCCAAAAAGTGGCTCGGAACCAGAGGATTTGGCATATACTTCCTCTTGAAGGAGATGGATCCAACGGTTGATCCGCTGAGCCCTGAGAACAAGATACTCTACACCACCGGCCCGCTGACCGGAACGACGGCACCGACCGGCGGAAGGTATATGGTGATAACCAAGAGCCCGCTGACGGGCTACATAGCCATGGCCAACTCCGGTGGATTCTTTGGAGCCGAGCTGAAGTTCGCCGGCTGGGACGCGATAATAGTTGAGGGTGCCTCCGACCACCCGGTTTACCTCTACATAAACGACGAGAGCGTTGAGCTCAGGGACGCTTCCCACCTCTGGGGTAAGACCTCAACAGAGACGGAGGAGGCCCTTAAGGAAGAAATCGGCGACAAGAGAATCCGCGCTGCACTCATTGGTCCTGCTGGAGAAAACCTCGTCAAGTTTGCGGCCGTTATGAACGACGAGCACAGGGCCGCTGGAAGGGGCGGCGTTGGTGCCGTGATGGGAAGCAAGAAGCTGAAGGCGATAGTTGTTCGCGGACATAAGAGGGTGGAAGTAGCCGATAGGGCAAAGTTCACAAGCGTTGTGAAGGAGAAGACCGACAAGCTCAGAAACGATCCGGTCGCTGGGGGAGGACTTCCAAAGTACGGAACGGCTGTTCTCGTGAACATAATCAACCAGAACGGCCTCTATCCAACAAAGAACTTCCAGTACAGCCAGTTTGAATATGCCGAAGAGCAGAGCGGCGAGGCCATGACCGCGAAGTACCTCATCAGGAATAAGCCGTGCTACGCCTGTCCAATAGGCTGTGGAAGGGTCAACAAGCTTCCGACCCTCGGAATAACCGAAGGACCCGAATACGAGAGCATCTGGGCTTTGGGTGCTCACAATGGAATAAACGACCTTGCCAGCATAATCCACGCCAACCACATGGCAGACGAGTACGGTATGGACACGATCAGCCTCGGAGGAACTCTCGCGACTGCCATGGAGCTCTACGAGAAGGGACTGCTCAAGCAGGAGGATCTCGGGGAGGAGGCACCGCCCTTCAGGTGGGGCAACACAGAGGTGCTCCACTACTACATAGAGAAGATTGCCAAGAGGGAGGGCTTCGGTGACAAACTGGCCGAAGGCGGTTATCGCCTGGCCGAGATGTACAACGGTGTCGAGTACTTCATGGGGGTCAAGAAGCAGGAGCTTCCAGCCTATGACCCGCGCGGAGCTGAAGGCCACGGTCTCGGTTACGCAACCAACAACCGCGGTGGCTGTCACATCAAGCAGTACATGATAAGCCCTGAGATCCTAGGATACCCATACAAGATGGACCCGCACGACATCGGCGATGAGAAGGTCAAGATGGTCATACTCTTCCAGGACCTAACCGCTCTCATCGATGCCGCCGGACTGTGTGTCTTCACCACCTTCGGTCTCGGCGCCGATGATTACCGCGACATGATAAACGCCGCCACTGGCTGGGACTTCTCAACAGAGGATTACCTCAAGATAGGAGAGCGCATCTGGAACGCCGAGAGGCTCTTCAACCTACGCGCTGGACTCGACCCGCTCAAAGAAGATACCCTACCGAAGAGACTGCTTGAGGAACCCGTTAGGAACGGGCCCAACAAGGGCCACGTTGTTAGGCTGCACCTGATGCTTCCGAAGTACTACAAGTTCCGTGGCTGGACCGAGGACGGAAAGATAACCGGGGAGAAGCTCAAGGAGCTCGGTCTTGAGGAGCTCTGATTTTTCAATTTTACCATTCGTTACATTTTTCTTACAGTTATTGACGGTTTAAATGTGCACTCATTGTGCCTAAGTGTCGCATCAATGACACCAATGTCACCAGAGTTACCCCCAATTAATGCAGCTTGAGTTATATAGAAGCACATTTTTTTAACACAAAGATGTACATTGAGCCAATGTACATTAATTAAAGATATGTTGTTGCGCAAAATTTTTAACTTATTGGACGTTAGCAGTTAAGATGTCCCCATATGGGGTCTGCTGCACATGGAGGTGCTACAATGAAGAGATGGGGTATAGTGGTGTTGGCATTGGTTCTCGTAGGACTCCTGGCAGGAACGGCCGCCGCAGTACCCGTAAAACCATCCGTTCGAAATAACGGCATTCAGGAGAAGAACTACGGCCTTCTAACCCCCGGCCTGTTCAAGAAGGTTCAGAGAATGAACTGGAATCAGGAAATCAACACCGTAATAATGTTCGATAGCCCGGCAGACAGGGACAGGGCCATCAGGATACTCAAAGTTATGGGTGCTGAAATTAAGTACACCTACAAGGTTATCCCGGCAGTTGCCGTCAAGATGAAGGTCAAGGACCTGCTCATGATAGCGGGCATGATTGACACCGGCTTCTTTGGCAACACCAAGGTTTCTGGAATAAAGTTCATTCAGGAGGACTACAAGGTTCAGGTCAATGTTGAAACCGAGGGCCTCGACGAGTCCGCCGCACAGGTCATGGCCACCAACATGTGGAACCTCGGTTACGATGGCTCGGGAATAACCATCGCCATCATCGACACTGGAATAGACGCCTCCCACCCGGACCTCCAAGGCAAGGTTATCGGATGGAAGGACTTCGTTAACGGCCGTTCAAGTCCCTACGATGACCAGGGCCACGGAACCCACGTCGCTTCCATTGCAGCGGGAACCGGGGCGGCCAGCAACGGCAAGTACAAGGGAATGGCCCCCGGTGCCAAGCTCGTGGGCATTAAGGTCCTCGGTGCAGACGGTTCGGGAAGCATATCCGACATCATAGCCGGTGTGGACTGGGCGGTCCAGAACAAGGACAAGTACGGAATAAGGGTCATCAACCTCTCCCTCGGCTCGAGCCAGAGCTCCGACGGTACCGACTCCCTCAGCCAGGCCGTGAACAACGCCTGGGACGCTGGAATAGTCGTCTGTGTTGCAGCCGGAAACAGCGGGCCCGACAAGTACACCGTCGGTTCCCCTGCTGCGGCCAGCAAGGTTATCACTGTTGGTGCCGTGGACAAATACGACACTATAACCGACTTCTCCAGCAGGGGACCAACTGCCGACGGAAGGCTCAAGCCCGAGGTCGTCGCTCCGGGCAACTGGATCATAGCGGCGAGGGCCAGCGGAACCCAGCTCACTGACGTTACCATCGGTGACTACTACGTTGCCGCCCCGGGAACTTCGATGGCCACCCCACACGTCGCTGGAATCTCTGCCCTAATCCTCCAGGCCCACCCGAGCTGGAGTCCGGACATGGTCAAGACCGCCCTCATCGAGACCGCCGACATAGTCAAGCCAGACGAGATAGTCGATATAGCATACGGTGCCGGCAGGGTCAACGCCTACAAGGCTGCCCACTACGACAGCTACGCCAAGCTCACCTTCACCGGCTACGTCACCGATAAGGGTACTGAAGCCCACCAGTTCGCGGTAAGCGGGGCCTCCTTCATAACCGCGACCCTCTACTGGGACAACGCTAAGAGCGACCTCGATCTGTACCTCTACGACCCGAACGGCAACCAAGTTGATTACTCCTACACCGCCTACTACGGCTTCGAAAAGGTCGGCTACTACAACCCGACCGCCGGAACCTGGACCATAAAGGTCGTCAGCTACTCGGGCAGTGCTAACTACCAGGTTGACGTGGTCAGCGACGGTTCACTCAGCGAATCCAGCGGTGGAGGAGGCGGTGGAACCCAGCCCCCACAGCCGACCGTCGATGAGCAGACCTTCACCGGAAGCGTGAGCTACCACGACTACAACGTCCACCAGATGACCGTCAACAGCGGAGCAACGAAGATAACCGGAGATCTGAGTGGAAGCAGCTACGACGACCTCGATCTGTACCTCTACGACCCGAACCAGAACCTCGTCGACCGCTCCGAGAACTACGGCTCAAGCGAGCACGTCGAGTACACCAACCCCGCCCCCGGAACCTGGTACTTCCTGGTCTACGCCTACGATACCTACTACTGGACCGCCAGCTACCAGCTCGACGTCAAGGTCTACTACGGTTGATTTTTAAGCCCCTCCCCTTTCTTTTCATGGGGTGATTTCAATGAGGAAGGTTCTCGTTGTAGTTTTCGCCCTCATGCTCATGGCATCATCTCCTCCAGCGAGCGCTAAAATCCAGCCCTACGTTTACACACCCACAGTTCCGGAAACTTCCTTCGCCGTTCTGGCCCTGTACAAAACCGGAGACTATACTCACGTTCTTGAAGGATGTGAGTGGCTGATGGCGATAAAGACACCCTTCGATTCGTGGGGGTATAAATACGGGGAAGAGCACGAGGCTAAGTACACGGCAATGGCGATGCTGGCTTTGATGAGGGGGGAGAGGATAGCGAGGGGACGCTACAACTCAACGCTTAACAGCGCCGCCTACTGGCTGATCTACAGGCAGAACGCCGACGGCTCCTGGGAGGACTACACCGGGACAGCCCTCTCCGTTCTGGCACTCAAGGAGTTCTTGGATGGGGACTATATAGATGACAGGCTCGTTGGTTTCAGGGAGCAGGTTAAAGAGGCCATCGAGAGGGGCGAGGGCTACCTCTACTCAGTGAAGCCACAGAACGACGTTGAGAGGATATTCGGCTATCTGGCACTGGAGGACTCAAAGGACCTTGAAAAAATGAGTGTAAATGGGAAACTCAGTGCATACAGAGCCTTTGCCCTTGCGTACCTCGGCAAGGGGAGTGAGTTGGTGGGCGAGTTCAACGATACACTCTCAATCGCCATGGCCCTCTATGCCACAGGGGATGAGAAATACCGCGAGGAGCTCCTCAAAATGGAGCACTTCGGCTTCTGGGGTGTTCTGCACTATCGCGTCCTTGATCTGTTGGGTGTTTCTAAAATCAGGAGCTTTGAGGACCTCCGCCCCATAGCCTGCCCGTACCTCTCCAAGATACAAGTCAAGGATGACTGGGAAAAGGTTGTCCTGGCCGATTATTTCTTAACCTGTAACAAAACTCCCAAACTTCCCTCCAACCTCTCCGGACTGCTCCCCTGGCAGGTGGCCGAGCTGGCCAGGGTTAAGGCCCTTATGGGCATGGATTACCAGAGAGAGGTGGACTATCTCATCTCCACCGGGAAAAACGGTGTCTGGAGAGACTTCTACAACACAGAATACGTCGTGTTGGTTTTCAGGTTCCTCAACGTAAGCTACAACTACTCCCCTTCCCTCGATTACCTCCGCAAGAACCTGACGTGGATGATTGAAACCACCAACCCGGAAAACGGGAACCCCGCTTACTATAACATCCCGACGTATTACCTTGCCTACGCCGTGATAGTCTTCATAGAGTTTGGTATGGAAAACGAGTTGAAAGAAACACTGGAGATGCTAAAGGAGAGACAATACCCCAACGGGGCCTTCCCGTACACCCAGGGCTCGATAGCGGGCATAACGTCAACTGCAAAGGTTCTCTGGGCACTGGAGAAGGCTGGACTGGCCAATACCCCGATTCACAGTAGGGGCATTTCATTCCTCAGGAAACTCATCTACGCCGATATTCCCAATCCAAAAGCCAAGGGGTCGGTCGTTGTTCTTGAGAACGCGACCTTTATCCTCGTTAAAAACTCAGGATACGTTGGCAACACCACGGGAAAAGCCGATGTTAAAGGACTGGACGGCTACGTGGTGATATATCCCACGGGCAGTCCACTGACAATAGCGGCTTATGAAGTCAGTGGCTTCAGGACAGTCGGCACGAAAAGACACTGGAGCAGTGGCTATACATACTTTCTCCTCGGAACGGGCCTCTTGTTAGTGGCGCTGCTTATGTGGAGGAAGAAATAGCGTTTTCATTTTTTCCACCCTCAACTTAACAAACTCCTGAAGGAAGTCCCCGTCGAAGGGCTCGTTCCTGCCCTTTAGATAAGCGGTGTAAATCATCACTGCCTCGTTGTCGCCGAGCTGTTGGAGTGTTCTCAAAACGTCGTCCTTTCTAAGGCTTGAACCGCTCAAAAAGGCCATCAACCTGGCCGTCTCGCCGGCCAGGATATGGAGCATCTTCAGGTTCCTCGAAAAGCGCTCGAGGTTTCTCAAAATACCCTCCAGCCTCCCGGGAAGGAGTTCATCAAGTGAATACTCCGGAATGATGCCAACCACATCCTCCCCGAGCAGGACTACATGGTTTTCTCTGAAATCTCGCTGGTAAACGGTGAGAAACTTGTAGGGATAACCCAAGTTGAGGGGATCGCGAAGGTTCGAGAGCCATTCCCATGCTACGTCAACTTCCACAGGGTTAAGAAAGGCTGAACACTCCTCAAGGACAGGTTTTATCTTTTCAATAATAATCTCTGGATCAGTGCCATCCCCAAGAACCGCAAAGAAGTCCACGTCGCTCGTCCCCGGGACGAAGTCACCCCTAAGGAGGGAACCGTACAGAATGAGAGAATGGAGGCCGGAAACCCGGCCGAGTTTCTTCCGTACGCACTCTGCGAGCCCCTCAACCCTCATGTGGTCGAGGCCTCTTCGTCGTTGTAGAGCTCGTCTCCAAGCTCTATCTTTTCCTCGAAGCCCTTTGAGCCTTCGAGCGTCTGAATCCTGAACATGTAGCTCTTGTACCAGTTGTAGGACGGCTTGACCTTGACCGGCAGGAGCTTCCAGGCTCTGGTTTCCTCTTCATAACCCCAGTTGACGTACTCGTTGAAGTTCCTGATTATGTCGGTGATAACGACGTTGAACTCGTTGATGAGAACCCTCTGAATTTCCCTCCACTTGTCGAGCGAGCTCTCGCGCCTCGTTATTCCGAAGTAGCCGGCGCAGCCGGGCCCCTTGAGGGTCGCTATTCCCCTGCCGACGAAGGCCCTTATCGCATCAACGGTCTCGGGCGGGTCGGTGATGAAGGTGTCGAACTTGTGGAGCGCGTAGTCAGGGAGCGGCTCGCGAAGGTCGAAGGTGAACATCTCGATGTTCTCGTAGCCGAGCTCGTCGGCGGTTTTCTCGATGAACTTTACGAGCCTCTCGTCAATGTCGAGGACGGCAATCCTCTTCGGGAGACCAGAGAGCATGAGGGCTATACTGGTAAGGTCGTCGTCTCCCAAAACAAAGACCTCCTTGTTCTCAAGGTCCCCGCGGGTGTGCATGAGGGCTATCCTGGCGACGGTTGTCTCGGGGGTAACATAGGCCTGGTCGAAGTCGTGCTTGGGCTGCGGGCGGTCTTTGACTATTTCCTTGAACTGCTCAAGGAGGTCGCTGAAGGCATCGAGTTCGACGGTCTTGCCCTCGCAGTGGGAGCAGGTGTAGTCCTTCCTCGCGCCGATTCCGTACTTCTCCACCAGCTTCCTGCCGCTCTGAGTGAGGACGACGTTCGGGCCGTCAAAGGCGACGTAGCCAAGCTCGTGGAGGGCAGTGATGACAGCCACCACGAGCGGAAGCGGCTCCTCGCTGAGGTCGACGATGCGCCAGACGTCTTCACTTGCCTGGATGGCGCTTAGAACGTTCTCGACTGTTCTCTCGTAAACCGGGATGCTCGTCTTGGTCTTGACCCTCTCAACTATCTTCATCATTTTGAATCCCTCCAGAAGGATTTTGGTTCGTGAACGGGGTTAAGGTGGGTCTCTTTTAAGGTTTTCTCAAACTCAAAAGAGCTATACTTATAAAAAACAAGATATATTTCCGAGAGGTGCAACAAAAATGTTTAAGGGCATTATTGAAAGGTTGATAGATCTTCAGGCACCTACCACTCGTAAACTTAAGATTCCTCTTGCGGGAATAAGGGCATTTGAGACCATTTTAAAATCTAAAGATATTTCAAGCTCTGCACTTGCTATTGAGATTGCCGTGGCAGAGTTCTCCAAATATTCCAAAGGAGATCCCCAGGTAACTTCTGACTTCGAGAAAATTCTTGTTAGAGAGTTTTCGGGATTAAACACCCCCAGATTGATCAAGAAAAAGGCTAGGGCTCTCAAAGAAATATGGGAACTTGAAGCTAGGACGTTGACTGCTAAAAACAAGCGTAATAAGTGGTTATCAATCCGCGTTACTGAGGATGAGTATGATATGATCTCTAAGCGGGCGCAGGAGGAGGGGCTGGACATATCCAACTACATTAGAAAGAGATTGGGTCTTGAGTATAAATCGTGAACATTATGTTGCACCAAAAATTTTATATTTATGTTGCACGTAATTTTATCGAATGCCTTATTAGGGCATAACATCAATAACGGCTAGGAGGATGTAATCGATGGCAGAACCTATCCTTAAGTGGGCCGGTGGAAAGAGACAGATACTCCATGAAATCGTTGCGTTAATGCCTGAGGACTTTAGAAATAGAACGTTCCACGAGCCATTTTTTGGCGGCGGTGCTGTTACTTTCTGGATGGAGCCCAAAAGGGGAACTATAAACGACATAAACCCTAAACTCATCAACTTTTATGTTGTCGTTAGAGACCACGTTGACGAACTAATTGACGACGCAAAGGGGCACAAAAATGAGAAGGAGTACTTCTACAAGGCCCGTGCTGAGTTCAATGAGATAGTCAGAAGTGGATTTGAGATTCCAAATATCAGACTCGCGAGCCTGCTTTTGTACTTAAATAAAACTGCTTTCAATGGTTTATATCGTGAGAATAGGAAAGGCGAGTTCAATGTACCGTTTGGTAGATACAAAAACCCTAAAATAGTGGATGAAGAGCGGCTCAGAACGGCTAGTGAAGTTTTGAAAAAGCTCGATATTTACAACGAAGATTTCACTTACATCTTGAGAGTTGCGAAGCCTGGAGACTTGGTTTATTTTGATCCTCCCTATCACCCGGTTTCAGAAACTGCCAGTTTTACTAGCTATTCGAAAGAAGACTTCAGCAAAGAAGATCAGAAGCGCCTCAGGGATGTTTGCCTTGAGCTGCATGAGAAAGGGGTTTACTTTATCCTGAGCAACTCCTATGTAAAGCCGGTTCGTGAGCTGTATGAGGGGATAGAGGGATTTGAGATATTCAAGATCTACGCGAAGAGGCCAATAAACTCAAAAGCCGATCGCAGGGGTGAAGTTCCAGAGATGCTTGTTACGAATATTCCAGAAGAAATGAGGCTAGGTCCCATGAAAGCTGTAGAGCTTGTAAAAACTATTAATGGAAAACAACCTGCTCATCAAAAGAAATTTAATGGAGGTATTTCTGGTCAGAAGGCACTCGTGGAGTTCTTATAACTCTCCAAGTTCCCAGTTTATCGAATCAAAATATGCAAGTAACTTGGAGAGCTGCGAATAATTAACCACCCAATCTATTTCTTTCATCCCCCGTAGGAGGGGTTCTTTCATCTTCTTCCACGCTGGTCCATCTGTTATCCATACAAAAGTTACCCCTTTTTCTCTGGCTGCCCTATTTAAGGTGATATAACTTCCGACGATTTCTATTGGCTTGCTTCCGGTAACATTGTAAAAATTGACTTCAATTACAATAATTGGAGTATTGTTTCTGTATAGAACGAAATCATGCCTCTTAGCTTTTTCTCGTTTAGTTTTTCCAATAGTTTCATATAGGGAGAAGTACTTATCCTGTGTGACAACTTTAATGTAGTTTGGAACCTTCGTATCTATGAGTCTCTTGACCATGCCCTCAAATAATGCTCCACTACGTCCTTTTCTAGAATTTGTATCTATGCCTACCTCAACTCCAAGTAAGTACTCATGGAGATTTTCAACCTGCGTTAAGATGTCCAGTACTCCGCTTTTTTCACAAAATTCAATGATCGCTTCCGCTTCCGATTCTGAAATACCGTGAGGGTTGAAGTCAAACTCCAAAAATTCCCTCTTGTGTGGATCGTACACATCTACTCTCCCATTAGTCCCTCTCTCTGCTATAAGAGCTGGGATGACTGGGAGGACAGAGGGATAGTCGTTTATTATCTCTTTAAGCACTAATTTGGCTCTGTCTTTATCGAGGCCGTTCAGTCTTTCTAGAATGGACAATTCTTTTTCGTATTTCTCAGTATGGCTTCTGATCTTCTTCCAGTCAACAAAGTACTCGTAGGTTTTGTTAGTAGGAAGTAATGTGTTCATAAAGTCTTCAAAATAATCTTCAAAACTTGAATATCCTAGCACGTGGTATCTTACCATTATATATCTCACCCAAGTAAGATAGTATAAGAAGTTTTAAATATTTCTTAAGTGATTGGGTATTCTGGTGATGTTTTGTGGAAGCAGAAAGAAAGGAATTGTTTATTCAGAGCCATGATAAAACCATTAGGGAAATATTAAACACGGGTTCGTACCATTATGTGGTACCAGATTTTCAGAGGCCATACTCTTGGAACACTACAGGCTCTCAAAGGCAACAAGTAATTGATCTATGGGATGATCTTATGGATATCATAGAGAGCAAAAATAGAGATTTCCACTTTATGGGTGCTATGATATTCGCAAAGAAGCCTGGAGATGCTAAAACTAGGATAATAATTGACGGTCAGCAAAGGTTGCTTACCCTCACGATAATCTTTGCGGCCATGAGAGATGTTATATTTGAGATTATATCAACAAATAGGAGAGCAGATCCTAAGATTAAGGATTACTTAGAGCGATTAGCACTTCGCTCCATTCATGAACGGATCATTGCAGGATTCGATGAGACGAGTGGGGAAGAAATTCCTTTGATTGATCCTCACCCAGATGATAGGGATTTCTTTTTGAATTTTATAGTACGTTATAGGGGAGCTAATGGGGACTACCTCTTATTTAGAGAAAAGAAAAGAGAATGGCAAAAATTACGTGGTTCAAATGATGTCATGCCTTCCCACGTTAAAATGTGGAAGGCCTACGAATATTCCTATAGACAAATACGAAAATTGTTATTCCGTGAAAATCGTCGGAGAACGCGGGATCTCCAAGAGATTAAAGATCAGCTTCAAAACTTGTTTTCGATTTTAATGGATAGTCTGCAAGTGATAGCAACACAAGCTAAGAATGAAGAGGATGCCCACGTAATCTTTGAAACCCTTAATGATAGAGGCGTTGAATTGACGGTGACTGATCTTATCAGGAACTATATATTCTCAAAAGCTACTACTTCTGAACTCAGGGATCATATCCGAAATCAGTGGGAGCAGATTAAAAATAACACAATGGGGAAAATGGATACCTTTCTGAGATATTACTACATGATATTTAATGGAAAAGCTAGAAAGAAAGGGTTATATAAGCAATTAAAAGACCTGTTGGAGCCAAAAATTCAGAAACAAGGAGTTAGGGAGACACTAAATGAGTTAGTGTGGTATTCTAGGGTTTACAGAATACTAATGGATCCTCCAGAGAAAGTATCTAAAAAGAGTCAGATTGACATGAAAATTATTAGTCTCCTATTAGAGCACAAGATTTTCGGGGTCCAACAAGATCTACCCTTGTTAATGGTCGCGTACAGACTTTATGAAAACAACCAGAAAGAAGAATTTGCAAAGATCTTGGAGTTTACAAACTCTGTCATTGTTAGATATCTAAAGTTACTAAGCAATAGTCCTAGTAGCCTTGAAAAACTCTATGGTGGGCTTGCTTATGAGCTCAATACTCTCATTGAATCTGGAGAATATCAACGCTTTGAGATTTTTATCAGACAACAAATTTCTGAAAAAGAAAGTCTCAAGGAATTCTTGGATACTATCCAAAATGATGATCTAATAAAATCCCGACTGAAACAGTCGCCAATCACACCTGAAAGGGCAAAGGAGATATTAATCGCACTAACCAACAGAGAAAAGGGTATTATTGCGGATCCTAATGAGGTTTCCTTGGAACATATCTTGCCCCAAAATCCATCAGAGGATTGGATTAAGGCAATATTTGGGAGCACACTAACTGGCAAGGAGATAATAGAAAAACAAAAAGAACTGGAACCATATATAAACAACATTGGGAATCTTACGTTGATATCTATTAATGACAATAGGCACATAGGCAATGCATTATATTCTGAAAAAATTAAGCACTATATTAACTCTGCATACCCACTAACCAAGGAGATACCTCAAAAGTATCCAAGATGGAATGTCAATACAATAATGGACAGAGCAGAAGAACTTTCAGAGAAGATACTCTCCACGTGGAAAATAAAGCTTTAGCACCAACTAGATCTTGATGCTGTCTCTAAATTTCGCTATTTTCTCCTTTTTGCTGGGTTTCCTAAACACGAACAGATGTTCATGAGCTATCAAATAGAAGTCCCTCTTCCTCGCTTTCCAGGGTTCTGTACCCCTCATGTGGTGCTGGATTTTGATAATGTCTTCCTTTAGTATAAATCCAACTTCCAGAAAGACCTTCATGACTCTGAACGCTATAGGAACGTAATGTCTGTGACGTCTAGTGTCCCCCATCAAAATAGCAGTGTATTTTCCAGGTTTCAGTACCCTGTAGAACTCTTCGGCAACTTTTTTCATTTCTGAAACAAACTCATCTATTGACTTAACGTTGGATAGATCCCCCTCGACAAGAGAACGTGCCCTTTTTGTATAGCCAATAATGTTGGCATAAGGTGGGTGAGTAGCTATTAGCTCTATGCTTTCATCCTTAATTTTGTCTAAATTCCTCGCATCACCATGGTAAAGGCGTATCTCAGGCTTAACCCATTCTATTTCCTCTTTTATTCCAAGATACGAACTTAATGTAGACTGATTTTCCATCCTGGGGTCATATTTAAAATTTAACCTGTCCCATGCCACCATTAAAGCCTCGTAATTTATGTCTACTCCAATCCCATGTCTTCCAAGAAGTTTGCACTCTATCAGCGTTGTTCCGCTTCCTAAAAAGGCATCTAAAACGACATCTCCTGGTTTTGTATACTGCAGAATCAAGTTTCGTGGAACTTGGGGGGCCCAATTTCCTCTGTATTTCGCATTTGTATAATGAGTTGCCCATTTTCCGCGCTCGGGAAAGCTCCATACGGTCGTTGTTTCAAGCTTGAAGTTCTGAGGCTGAAACCTTTTGATTTGGATGGGTTTTCCAATCTCTATTCTTTGATTCTCTATAATGACGTGATCGTGCTTTTTTATGAATTCCAGATATTCCTCGAACGGAACTTCCCTCATATCCAGCATCCCGATTATGTTTGATCTCGAATCAAAATAACATTATCGTTTGATTTATAAGCAAATAACTTCGTTCCAACTTTATGATAACCCCAGTGGGAGAGGATTTCGTCAAGCGCTACCGCCTGGAGTACAACCTTGAAGCCCTGGATAGGGTTAGAGAGAAAATCGGAGAGAAAGCCTACTCAAGACTGAAAGCCCTTCTAGAGTATCGCCTCTACGGAGATGACTTCGACCGCTCGCCGATTGGAGTTAAAGTGGCCCTGGCCTTCTCCGGTGGTTCCGACAGCACGGCCGCGCTCAAAATACTCTGCTGGGCGGGCTTTGACGTGGTGCCCGTAACGGTCAGGCTCCCCCAGATGAACGAGAGCGTAATTGAGAGGGTCCGCTCCAGGGGCGCGGTTTTCGTGGACGTTCCCGGCTACCTCGAAGTGATAACCGAGCAGATGAACAAGGGCGCTCCCATATGCGGCAAATGCCACTCCATGGTTATGAAGGCCGTTGAGTGCTACGCCTTGGAGAACGGGATAAAAATCCTCGCCAGCGGCGACCTGCTCAGCTCCGGGCTGATATCGATTTATGGAACCGGCGAACTCGTAACCCTCAACCTTCCCGCCTTCCTGGCCTTGGACAAAGCAGAGATAATAGAGCTGATAGGGGGAAAGTACGATCTCAAGTTCGGCTGTCCGTTGCTTTGGGAGACCTTCAAGAAGGCACCGAGCGTAAAGCGCTTCGCCATTCAAAGGATTCTCCGCGAGCTCCGCGCCAGGGCCATAACGCCGGAGATGGCCGAGGCTCTGATACTCGACGTTCTCTCCCGCTGATTCCACAATTCTGGCCCAAAAGGTTTAAATGTGTCTCTCGGAATTCGCCTTAGGTGATGTAAATGGTCACGGAAGTTGATGTTCTCGCGAGGATGAAGGAACTCATAGACGAAGATCTAGTTAAAACCGTGGAGGTTAAAGAGGACGGTACCCTGTTCATAGAGCTCTCAAAGGAGATCGATGACACGACGCTGATAAAGCTCCAAACAGAGCTCGGGAACATGGATGGGATAAAGGCAATAGAGATAAAACAGCCAAAGAAAAAGGAAGCCCCGGTGGAAAACGTTGAACTCACCAAGGAGATGATTCTCGAAAAGCTCAAGGAGGTTATCGATCCAGAGATTGGGATAGACGTGGTCAACCTCGGGCTCATCTACGAACTTGATATAAGACCCGACAATACGGTTTACATAAAGATGACCATGACGACTCCCGGCTGTCCTCTCACTATGTGGATTCTGAGAGCAGTTGAGGACAAAGTCCTTGAGATTCCCGGTGTTAAAGATGCCGAGATAGAGCTAACCTTCGACCCGCCCTGGACACCCGACAGAATCAGTCCGGAGTACAAGAAGAGGCTCGGACTCTACTGATTTGCTCTTTTTCTTGTTCTTTTGGGATTTCGTTTCTGCTGGCAACTCCCTCTTTTATAGTTAGCGGCAAATTTGTTTAACTTCATCAAGAGTCTTTATGTTGTTCAGAAACATCTTTGCATTCATAACGGCTTAAGCGAAAAACTTATATTAAAACCTTGACAATCGTAGAGAGGTGATGCCCATGGCCAAGTGGAGGGTATGGGTGGATGAGGAATACTGCGTAGGCGATGCCGTTTGCGTTAGCTTTTGCCCGGAGGTCTTTGAGCTGGATGAAGAAACCGGAAAGGCAAGAACAAAGGTCGATGTGGTGGGAGATGACCTCTACGACTGCGTTAAAGAGGCAATGGAAGCCTGCACCGCAGCTTGCATCTACATGGAGCAAGTTGAATAGCAGCATACCTCTGATATCACTCAACTTTTATAATTCTGGCCATATTTAGGCAATCCTGTAGTAGAATAGTCATCAGAGTCGCTGTCTCAGGTTTTGGGCATTTCTCCACACTCTTAACATCGAAAAGTTTATATTCGCAGGAGTTCATCTAAGTCCGGTGATGTTCCATGGCTTGGAAGGTTAGGGTTGACCAGGACGTTTGTATTGGAGATGCTATCTGTGCCAGCCTCTGCCCGGACGTCTTCGAGATGAACGACGAGGGCAAGAGCGTTCCTATCGTCGAGGTTATCGAGGACGAGAACCTCTACAACTGCGCCGTTGAGGCTGCCGAGGCCTGCCCGGTCAGCTGCATTTACATCGAGGAGGCCTGAAGCCTCTTCTTTTTCCTTACTCCTTAGTTGGAACTTCCGGCTGGTTCCTGTTCTATAGTGGGTGAAATCAACAGGGCTTTCTCCTGGCAGAAAAGGGAAAATGGAAATGATGAGAGAGCCGCTCACTCAAGCGTCAGGTTGAACTTCCTCGCCTGCTCAAGGACGTACTCCCTTATCTCCCTGGCCTTCGGCAGCTCCGCCACTATCTCGCCGTTCTCGATGAGCGGCTTGAGGAGCGGCTCGACCTTTGCACCGCAGACCGGGCAGCGTTCAAGCTTCTTCTCAGCTGGAACGCGGTGGTAGTGGCCCTTCTCACAACGATAAATCTGCTTTCTCCCGCTGAGCTTGCCGCGCTTGGTTATCGGCTTCCCCTCGATCTCTACTATGTCGAGGGAGAAGTCAACGGGTTTGGCGCTGGCTATTGAACCTCCGACGCCAAAGGCGTCCGCTATATCGACTATCTCCCTTATGCTCTCCTCGTTTAGGCCCCCGCTGACGAAGATTTTAACATGATCGTAGCCCCTCAGGTCGAGCTCCCAGCGGACCTCTTCAATTATTCTCCTGAAGTTACCGCGCCTTGAGCTTGGCGTGTCAAGTCTTACAGCAGTTAGACTCTCGCCGAGAGCTTCAGCCGCCATCAGAGCCTCGAACTTCTCGTCGCAGAGCGTATCAACCAAAGCGGTTCTCGGAACCCCTGGCTCAACAACCTCGTCGAAGTACTTCCAGGCCTTTACCTGGTCACCTACTGTAAGAATCAGCGCGTGGGGCATCGTTCCGACGGGCTTCTCTCCAATCATCTCCGCCCCCAAGACACCGGAAACGCCGTCGCAGCCGCCTATGAATGCGGAGCGGTCTATCATAGGTGCTATTGCCGGGTGCATGTGCCTTATGCCGAAGGAGTAAACTGGCTTGAAGTTGGCCGCTATCTTCGTCCTGAGGGCGGCGGTGGCTATACCGCTCGCCTGGCTGAGCATTCCAAGTAAAGCGGTCTCGTAGACCCCGAACTCCTTGTAGTAGCCCTCTATCTGGAGGACAGGCTCGTAGGGATGAAATATCGTGCCTTCAGGCATCGCGTAGACGTTTACCGGAAGGCCCTCAAGGAGCTTTGCCACTTCTTCGATTCCAGCTAAGACCCCCCACTTCCAGCCATGGGGCAAAGAAGTCGTCGTTACATCGGCGAAAACCTTCCTGTGGATGCCCTTCTCGACGAGTATCTTCCGGGTTCTGATGAAGTAAACGTCAGTGGTCTTTCCGGCCTTGATATCGTCCTCGTGGGCGATGTAGAAGTCCCTCATTTCCATCACCTGATGGAAAATTCTTTCGGGAGGATTTAAGGGTTTCCCGGGAAAAGTATATCAACGTTAAAGTACTACACCGGAACATGGCGGGACGGAAAAGCCTCTCCGAGCTGATCTCACTTAAGGGAAAGCGGGCACTTATTACCGGTGCTGCCTCTGGAATAGGCCGCGCCACCGCCATAAGGTTTGCCGAAGCTGGAGCAGACCTTGAGCTCGTCGACCTCAACGAGTCAGGTCTGGAAGAAACTAAAGCCCTTGTGGAGGAGTTTGGGGTGGAGGTGAACCTTCACCGCGTCGACCTCTCCCGGAAGGTGGAGGTCGATGCCCTCTGGGAGGTCCTGAGGGGCAGGGAGCCTACTGTGCTGGTCAACAACGCCGGCGTCTACTGGTTCAAGGACTTCACGGAGGTCGATGAAGGGTTCTACGAAAAGGTCATGGCGATAAACCTCCACTCCGTTTTCTGGATGTGCCAGAACTTCGTGAGGCTTAGAAAGGAGCGGGGAGGCGTGATAATCAATGTGAGCTCCATAGAGGCGTTTCTGCCCTTTGCCAAAGGCCTTGCCCACTACGATGCCGCAAAGCTCGGCGTGGTCGCTTTAACGAGGGCGATAGCGAGGGAATACGGAAAGAGAATCAGGGCCAATGTGGTCGTTCCGGGAGGAATAGAGACCGAAGGGGTAAGGAGGCTCAAGAAAGAGGCGATAATGAAGCTCGACATGGAGAAGATAGGCATATCCTTCAACTTCAACGCGCGCCTCCCGGTGGGCCGCTTTGGGGAGCCCGATGAGGTCGCGAGGGTGATACTCTTCCTTGCGAGCGATTTAGCCAGCTACGTGAACGGTGCAATAATCCCGGTTGATGGGGGATTTCTATCAACGTAACTTGAAAGGCACCTCCGCGTTCTCACCCCTTTCTCTTCCGTGAAGCTCCCGCCTGTATGCTTCGAGCGGTCTGTCCTCCACCCGTAGATAGCCCGCGAACGTTTTGGGGCTTTTCTCCAGCTCGTCAAAGAACTTCGGATAGCGTTTATCCCTGACGATGTGATGGTCGAGTATTATATCTGCTCCAGTCTCGCGGATTATCTCGTTGAGGTTTTTGATTCCCGTCTCCCAGCTCCCCTCTGCTCTTTTTCCCAGGTACGTCGGCGGTCCACCTGTTATGAGCAGATCCGGAACCTTCTCGATTATCCACTCCACAGCCTTTCTGTTGAGGAGCTGGATGTCGCTCGCGTGGATTAAGCGGAAGCCGTCGTCTATTAGCGTCATCACGACGAAGCCGAGCTTCGAGCCCTCACTTCCGTGCGGAACAGCGGGTGAGAACTCCAGCGTAACTCCGCCGAGGTCGAAGCTCCTGCCGTCCGCAAACTCAACCCTTTTCGCTATCGGCTCCGCTTTCTTGAGGAAGGCCCAGGCCCTCTTTTTCTGGCTGAAGTTTATGTTTTCCCGTGGGTGCTTTATGAAAAGGAGCTTTCTTTCGTATATCTCCCTCGCGTATTCCTCGCTGGAGCTCTCGTAGAGGCCTTCGAAGAATGGAGTATGGTGGTCGTAGTGGTAGTGGGAGATCGTCACTACGTCCGCTTTCCCCGCGTATCCCTGGAGCTTGCGGCGCATCCTGTGGAGTGCCTCTATCTCAACCTTCGCCGGCGGAAGGCCGTAGCGCTTCGGCCCGAGGGCGACACCGGGGTCTATGAGGATTTTTATTCCTCCGGCTTCCACGAACGTTGCCAGGCTCCTCACGCCGAGGCTTTCTGAGGCGAGTGGAATTACCCTCATGTCTCTCCCCATTGAAATTCCGGGCTAAACCTTAATAAGTCCTGCCCGGTAGTGGGAGTTGACCGATGATGAGTGTCCTCGCAAGAAGCGACCCGTAGAATGAGCACCATTAACCAAATCTGAGTCCTCGGGCTGTTCTCCGGCCATTTTCATCATCACCATAGAAGTTATGGTGGTTTTGAGAGGACAGGGTTTAACATTTCTAGTTGTAATCATTTCACAGGAAAACACAGCAAAACTTATAAGGTAAAAAACAGTATTTTTCATTGGAAGCAAGTATTTCATAAGAAAAATACTGTATTTTGGGTGATGGGAATGGTCGAGAATTTTGGCGACCTGCTTGCCACGACGAAGCGGACACGGAGGGGCAACCTGTTCGAGGGGAAAAAGACGGAGAAGTGGGCACGGAACACGATCGTGATAACTGTTGACGATCTGGTAAAATACAGGGCAGAACTAGACGAAAAAAGAGCCCCCGAGGGCACCCGCCGCAACAAAATAAGTGTATACAATAAGTTTCTCAACTACCTCACGGAGATCAAGGGCGCGCAGGTGCTTGGAAAGAAGAGACTGACAATTGAAGCGAGGGAGCTCGCGGAGATGTTCACGAGGGAAGGAGAAACCAAAAACCAGCACACCACCCGTGTTTTTATCCTCTACACACGGGAAATGCTCGAAAGAATTGTTTTCGGCTACCACAACCGCTCGCTCTACGAACACATCCCCCGCGAGGTCTTTAACTACAACAACTACCTCAGCGGTGGCATAGCGACGAAGAGAGACCTCGACGACCTTCTTGAAGCATTCGAGAAGATTGAGAGTGAGAAAGCCGTCACAGCGGAGCAGGTTCGCGATGGCCTTGCCTGGCTAAACCTTCTCTACGAGGAGAAAGTTCTGAAACGGAAAATGAGCAAGAGGCTTTGGGATAAACTGAAAATAGCATACCTCATCATAGCCTTCACAGGTGCAAGAAGCACGGAGGTTCTAAAGCTCAAGTTCAAGACAGGGAAGGGTAAAAAGATGATAGACCTCGAGAAGGGGATTATGTTCCTGGTCAGGAACAAGGTCGCAAGGACTGGGAAGCGCTCAGGGGTCACATTCGTTTTCCTACACCCACTCCTAAGCGAGGAATTGAGGTCGTTCCGGAAACACTATCAGGAAAACGAGCTTTTTGGCTGGAGCTCGCTCGATAAAATAATATACGACTACTTCACCCCAAGCCACCGCTTCAACAAGGAGGAATTCAAGAAGCTTCAGGAGAAGTATCCGTTCCTGCGGAAATACGGCTATAACGAGCAAATCATCGGGGTCAGGGCACTGAGAAAGTTCGTAGATAACTTCCTTGAGGTCAGAGCTTTTGAACTGGCAGAAAAGGAGCTACGGGGCTACTACAGCTTCGATGAGAGGCATAGGCACTACAACAAGCTAAAGAACTTGATACTCGGCAGGGTCGAGGGAATAGACTACATACACTACGATTCGCTCCTCAAGAACAAGAAACTCTTTAGGCAGGTGCGGAAGCTTTATGATTCGATGTTCGAAGGCTTTGAGGAGGCATTAATGCCAGAGCTCGGGCTCGTCGTTGATGATTATACCTACGAGAAGTTTTTCGGAAGTGGGGGTATGAATACGGCCTCCGCTTCTGAATGACCAAACAGCAACAGGGGTTTAAACCCCTTTTTGGCATATGATAATACCGGAGGTGGTAAAATGGTGAAAGAGAACGATGCCTGTGTTGAGAAGATGAAGGCGCTCCTCGAAGGTAACGAAGAGTTCGAGCGGGCGCTCATAGCGGAAGTCGAAGCCATATCTACTGCAACACAATGAACCATCTTTATCTTATTTCGCAACAGTCAGTTTAAGATATTTTTGACATATAATTAATGGTGATAGCGATGTGCTCTGGCAAGGTGACAGGCAAGATATACCGCTCTGGCTCAGGCACTGCTCACTTTATCATCGCGAACAGCCAGCTCCCCGCGGAGCTCCGCGGGGGGCTCAGGGCGCTCCTCGGGAGAGAGAAGCCGGTGTGCGCCCTCGTCACGGAAAAGGGGCGCTCGGAGTTCCTGTTCAGAATGCACGAATACGAGTACACAACCGACATCGTGATACCGGCCGCAGTCGCCTCGGTTCTCATAGAGGAGGTGCCAGTTGAAGCGGAGCTGGCCTTGGAGGGTGAGAAGGCCGTCGTCAGGATGAAGAAGGAGCAGAGGTGATGCCTGATGTCTGCAGAAACAGCTGTTCAACTGAAAAAGATACTCGAAGCCGCTATCGACGACGATCTCCCTAATCGGGTTAGTAAAGAAGTCAAGGGCATACTCGAAGATATCGAAAGAGGCAAAATAAAAGAGCGCAACATAGCAGTGAGACTCGCATTGATATACGGCGCACTCAAAAACTACATTGAGATTAGCTCGACATCACAGTTGCTGAAGAAGTTCAGGGACGACCCCACAACACTAACTCCCGAAGAAGTGGGGGCGCTCAGAAGGATTTATAACGAGGTCACAGGTGTGTGGAAGCTCTACAACGGTATTACGGACGGAGAAAGGCTTCCAAACACATTGCGGAAGGACATAAAACTCGAAGAAGACATCGACGATATGAGAAAGACACTCTCATTTCTCGCTGATGGCTATGAGATCAGCAACGGGGAATACAAGCTGTTCGTAGAAGGGAACTATATCATTATACAGCCACAGCAAGTATTTCAGCGGACGAGGGGTATCGACACGGAAGAACTAAAGCGACTCCTCGAGGCGACCTTCCCCGGAGCGGTTCTCCTCCCAAAACTGCGGCTTCCAGACGAGTGGCAAGTTCTCGAGGGCCTCTCCGCCGAACACCTTCACAAACCGGTCAAAATAAAGGTAAAAGTACTCGGAGTCGGTGAACTTCGTGCCCGCCCCTACCGCTTCAAACTCCACAGCAGGGAGTTCGTCCGCCAGCTCCTCCCAGAGCCACTTCCAGATGTGAATATAGATCGCCTGAAACTCCAGTACAACCCCGAGAACCGTTTTGTAGACACCATCAAGCTAAAAGTCATCGGAACCGGCGACGGGGCGAGGAAGAGCTTTACCGCCGTCGCGGATGGTGAAACGGCAAGGAAGATGGCCCGCGAGGTTGAGGAAGGTAAAGAGTACATCCTGGAAGGTATTCCTCACATCGTCGAGTCCCGCTCGCTATATGAAGCAACACTCGGACTATATGTGACAGGCTTCATTTCTGTCTCAAAGGAAAAAGAAAAAAGGCAGAAAAAGGAAGAAGAGATAACCGATGATGATATGGGATTCTTTGAACAGTTTAGGAAGCTCACGGGGGAGGAGAAGCTGGACATACTGCTACACGACTTTGCCTGGAGGATAGAGCCAGCGACCGATATGATAAAGAAAACAAAAATAGCGATGCTCATATTGGCGGTAGGGGCGACAAGAGTCCCAAACGGGGCCGTCCGCAGAAGTATAAATATCCTCGTTGCAGGGGCGGATTGGAAGTCTAGAGAGATAGCCAATGAACTGGATAAGATAGCTGATGTGCAGGTTGAAGAAACTATCGAAAGTGGTGGAAATGCAAAGGGCAAAGTCGTTCTCACAAAGTCAGGTGAGTCTGGTGAGACAAACTTCGACATCGTGCTAACACCAACCCTCGACGATGTGATAAGCACAGAGGAGGTCGTGAGCGACTTCTTTGAGCTCGTTGAGCTGGATTTCACAACCTTCGAGGACTACAGGCAGGAAGTTTCCTGCACGAGGCCGAACGGTCTCGTCTTCGATATGCAGAGGCTCAAGAAGTTCGTTAGGTATGCGAGGAACATCCGGCCTTCCTTCCCGAGGGAGAAACGACAGTATCTCGCCAGAAAGCTCGCAGAAAGGCTTATGGAAGACGGGATGGACAGGGAGGTAAAAGAAAATGCGGCGGACTTCGTTAGGGCGGCGGTGAGGCTTTCAACTGCTTTGGCGAGGCTACTCCTCGAGGATGAAGTCACGGAGATGGACATAGACACGGCAGTCGAATTCGTTGTTGATAGCTACATAGCGCAGAGGAGCTTCGCGCGCAAGAGGAAAGAGAAGCTCATTGAGGAGTTCGTTAAAAGGCTTGAGGGCAGGGGCAGCATCTCGCGCGAAAAGTTTGAGCTTATGTGGGGGGAGACAGCAAAACAGCTCGGCTTCGGGTTCGAGGTCATTGAGGAGTTCCTCGCAGAGGCGAAGAGGAACGACCTCGTCAGGGAGAAGTCCAAGGGCCGCGGGCGCGGAAAGTTCGTTTACTTCAAAGATGGCTTCATCGAGGAGCTGAGGCAGTATCTCATCTCCAGAGTTGAGTGAGGTTTTTACCTTTTTTTCTGCAATGTTGTCCAAGTCGATGCCGTCATCATCTACTTTTACAGACACGAGGGGCCTACTGGGGCTTGAGGGGCTTTTGAGGCTTCTGGGGCTGGTGATGCATCTGTATATCTTCTATTGCATATAGAAGAGTAGTAACCATACCCATCTGTCCCCATCAGCTTGTTGTGAACCCGAGGGGTCAAGGCCCCATAGACCCCTCTGACCCCTAAAACCCCAATGGCCCCAGTAGGCCCCCGACTAAAGAAAAGGTGGTATGAAGAACAAAAACTCAAAAGAACATCCTTACTCCGGGCTGGATATTTTCAACAGCATCAGCGCCAAGAGGCTCGTCATTGACCTCAACGATGACCCTGCCATCTTCAATATGGATATTGCACTCAAATACGAGCTTATCCCCTTCGCAGGCTTCTATCTTTTCCTGAAAATGCGCCAGGGCGACAGCGGAGGGGATATCAACCAGTACTATCCTCTGCCCCTTGATCGTGATGGCTGTCGGCTTTTTGTAGAAGAGCGAGGTTCCTTTCGCTGTTTTGAGCTCCCACAGGTTGTGTTTCACGAGAACCTCACTTTCTTCTCTATAAAGCGGAAAAACAACATCTGCAAGCACGAACAACCTCTTGACCGAGAGATACCCTTTCATAGTTTCACCAGCTAATTATATGACAAAAGGGGTTTAAAGGATCGGAACCCCCACCTCACACACTTTCCACTTCCGAAACAAGGTATATCCCCCTATGTTCGGAAGTGGAAGCTTTTAGGTTGGTCTAACCTAATTCGAAGGTTTAAGGTGCAATTGCTACTATTGTTGCTGGAGTTCACTGTGGACATCGTGAACGAAGCGCGGAAAATTCTCAAAGAGCTGTGCTGGGAAGAAGTCGAACTCGTCGTTGAGCGGGAACGGGGACGAAAATGGCCGGACGGTGGCTTCCGCCCCGGGACGGCCTCTTCTGGCACCAAAGACCTCGTTGTTGTGCGGGCCACCCCAACCGCCCTTGCCCGCTGGGGCCTCTTCGAACTCCTCCTACACGAGCTCACACATAAAAAGCTCAAAGATGCAGGTTATAAGAACTGGAAAGAGCACGATGAGGAGTTCTACAGGGTATATGCGGAGTTGAGACGGGAATTTTACGAAAAGAGATTCGAGGGTGGGGAATGAGCACAATAAAATGGACAACACATATTGAGTTCGTGCAAAATCGTAAAAAGTGCAAGATGACCTATGAGACAACACTTACAACATATCCACAATATCCCATCTAACTTTTCTTTGTTCTCCCTGCTCGACGATGCCTCGCTTTCGCATTCGTTCTATTACCTTACGAACACTGCTGTATTTGTAGTCGAGTAAGTCGGCTATCTCCTGAATCGACTTACCCTCTTCCCACAGCCTCAGTATTGACTTATAGTTCAGCTTCCGGGGACGACCGAGTCGCTTCCCCTGCTTCCGAGCTCGCTCCAGCCCGTCCTTCGTCCGCATCCTAATGAATTCTCTCTCCAAATCCGCGAATAATGAGATGATTGTTGAGAATATCTTGAAATACATCGTATCGCCGGCGCTGTCCAGGTTCTCTTTAACTGAGACGATCCTAACTCTTTTTTCATTGATGAGGGTGTTGAGTAGTGTTATCACATCATTTAAAGAGCGCCCCAACCTCGACAACTCTGCAACAATGAGTATATCTCCCTCCTCGAGTTCTTCGAATAATTTGGAGAAAATTGGTCTCTTTAAAGCAGGAACGGAGCCGGACATAGCCTCTTCCTTGAACCATATGACCTCCTCGTGATTGACCCCCAGCTCCCTGATTTTCTTGAGAATGGACTGGCGCTGACTGTTGATGTCCTGCTCGCTCGTGCTCACTCTTAGATAAGCGAACACAGCCATCTTCACCACCGTAGTAATATGGGACAAAATAATATATAAACCTTTTGTCCTCTTCAGGACAATTATGGTAGAAAGGGTTTTGTCCCACAGAGAGGCGGGCTCGGGTTGATAGAACAACTGCAGTGGGACAAAGTGGTTGTGATTTTGTCGCGCTACAAATCGAGGGTTTTGTCCGATTTCAGCCGTCCATCTCATCCGATATTTTCCGCACCACCTCGCCTACGATGCTTCCTTTGAAGTACACTTCGGAGACCCGAATGAAATGGTTGTACTTCATATCTAACTTTGGCCCCCGCATCACCACCCAGAACCGCGACCGCTCCTCAACCACCCTCTCAAGAACTATGTGGATTATCGAAAGTCGCCCAGTGTTGTTATCTATAACAACATAGGTGTTTCTCAGTGTTCCGACGGCTGTAGGCGCCGCGCTCTGAAACATATAATCGATATTTGAGACCATCTCTCCGTGGTCGCTGATAACCTTCTCTGGATTGAGTATGGGTCTGACTTCGTAATCGTGAGTAATAACCTTCAAGAATTCCAAGGCCTCGTTCTCGACAGGCCTCGTTTTATTGAGGCTGGTTCCGGATTTGTACCGAAGCAGGTACTCTGATGTTTTTGGCTCAATCTCTGTGAGCTCCTGAAACATAAAAACGAACAGGAAATGCGGCCCAAGGAGGTAATAAATACCAAATCCCACCCAGCTGGCATAGAATTTCAGCCTGTCCTTGCGGTATTTCTTCCGAATCGCCTTTTCGAAGAGTGTTATGTCGATGCTGAGGAGCGAGATTAACACCGTGGCCGCAAGATAACCAACAACTCCCGCCTCGAGGTTTGCCGTCGTTGGTTTGAGATATTCGAGCGCCTCAACCCACCAGATCAAGAGCAGTTTATAGAAAAGGAAGTACAGAACAACAGCTGGGAATAGGAGCCGCTCGAACTCCCTGAGAGCATCCAAAACCCACACCGAGAGGGGGATTTTTATGAAGAGTTTGGAGAGTTCTTCTCCTATCTCCCTGACTGCCTCGTCCATATCGGTTGTTGGTTTCTTCATCAAGTTGACGACCATCTTTTTGAGGGCCTTGAAAATCGCTTCCCTCTTCTCTTTCATCCGCCCCCTACTTCTTCGTTTCAGCCCGATGCGGAAAAGTAGGTAAGTGCCCACGAAAATGGCCAACCCGAAGATCTTGAGTACTGCAGTCCCCTGGGGAAGCAACAAAACAACCAGCAAGATCAACGAATAGTAGAAGAATACAGCCTGTGCGGTTTTGATAGCCGTGGTTAGTTTTCGCCTGTCCCCTGCGACAATCCCGGTGAGTCCCAAAATCTCCTCCAAGACCACCCCGTTTTCCACCCCCAATTGTTTTACCTGTGGTGGGTTTATAGTAGTATCTGTTACCAGTGAACCCACCTTACAATTCGGGCCCGTCAACTTTATGAGTCCAAGCAACCATATCTCCGAACCGGGTGTCTATGATGGTGGGGGAAATGACCGAAATAAAATCTCTGGCGGAGTTGAAACAGCGCCTCTTGGAGATAAAAGAGATGGGGTGGATCCCATCGAAAAGGCGGCACGATACTGGTATCGGAAAAACTTTCGAAGATCTACTTGGAATAAAGGAGAACAACATACAGCTTCCCGATATTGGGGGAATCGAAGTTAAGAGTTCCCGCAGTTACACTTCAAGTCTGGTGACCCTCATAACTTTCGAACCACCAAGAGAGTATAGAAATGTCGGCTGGACACTTGAGTGTCTTGTGAATAATTTCGAAAAGACTGGAGATGAAAACGGTGGCCCCGTTTTTCATATCACAGTCTATGCACACAAATATACTTCCAATACACAGCAGTTTAAACTTGACATCCGGGAGATTGATGGAAAAAAAGTGGTGTGTGTCGTAACAAAGAAGAAGTTCAACCCTGCAAACCCAAAACTTCCAAATGATGTCGTCGTTTGCTATCCGGTAGAAGAGATTCTAAATCGGATCGCGAGAAAATTGAGCGGATGTCTGCTCGTTATTGAGGCAGAAACCCGAAGGAGAGAAGGTAGTGAAGAGTTTAGGCTGAAAAGTGCAAAACTGTACTCGGGTTTTAGCGCCGAGAGATTCATAGAACTCGTGAAAGAAGGAAAAATCGTTCTTGATATTCGTTTCGGCCGTTATCCTGATGGTCGTCCGCACAACCACGGGACAGCTTGGAGAATCCGAAAGAGGGACATACTCGAACTTTATGCTCGGGAGATCGACTTGTTGGGAGAAAAAATCCCCGAAGACATCGACTGTGAGAAACCGATTATCCTAGAAAAGGATCGTCACCGTGGGGGGACGAAGAAAATAACGGATTATATCCCGTTGCTGTTGTTGTTATGAGGGGGAGGCCCAATGGGGGAATATAACAAAAGGATTACAGAGAATGTCCCTCCTACACACCGGCTGATAGAGCGCGCAATATCAGAACTTGGGTATGATATCGACACCCTGCTAAACTCGGAAGGGATATCGAGCGCTATAGCCGACATTATACTGAAGTCGCGCGATCTCTATCTAAATCACCGTGACGAGATACTGAAGGAATATAGAGACCGTGTCAGACAGGAATGTAACGAGGAATTTGGTGAAAATACCAAAGAATCCGATGATTGTTTTTCAGAGAAGATACAAAAATTTACAGAGTCGTTTTTCCAAAGCAAATTCTCGAGAGGAGGCGATGCCTTTGAAATTGTACTGTCAGTGTTCCTTGATAAAGCGGATATCCCCTATGTCAGAAAGAGTTTCATCCCAATATATCCCTTGACCGTGAGTAAAGGGAAAGATAAGACAATACGACGAAGAGCTGGGGAAAATATTGATTTCATTGTCCCACTAAAAAGAAACATCCCTGCAAGGGTCGAATTAGAGAAGTATGTAACAGGGAATTTTCCACTCTCACCTTCCGATTTTTTACTAATCTCGGCAAAACATAGAGTACGAGAGAGATGGCGCGAAGTCGTTGGGGAACTTGCTGTCCTGAAAATAAGGTATCCTGAAGAACACCTCAAAATGTGGTTCGTAACCTTGGATGAAAAGATAACTCTATATCCAATATTTGCCCTGATGGACTCGGGGGTGGAAAGGGTATATGTGAGAGACGATCGTTTCTATGTGCTCTCGGATGCTCTCGAAGAACTCGAGAAGGCCATAGGGGAAAGGATTTCCAAACTTCAGGAAAAGATGGACAAAACCAATGAAAAACTATCCAAAAAGAAACGGCAACTTGGGAAGAAGCTACCAAGTACCAAAATCCGTTCAAAATTAGAAGTCGACATCCAGAATCTCGAGAATAAGATTCGGGTGCTGATGAATGAAATAGAAGTTTACAAGGGGTATCAGGAGAAAATTCCCTACTATCGTGAAGGATTGTATAAACTTTCCCATCTGCTTGGAGATATCCAGAAATTACTGGAAGAGCGGAGTTCCAGTGAAGAACCAGACAAAAACCCTAATGATGGAAAAGAGAAAAGTCTTTTCAGATGGCTTGAAAAGATGGACGAAAAAGAAACTATATCTTCCTAAGAACTACGATATTCTCGTATGCCATCGTGCTGACTGTCTCTCCTTTTTTATTGCTCGGGGAGACCCTATGAGGCATCCGTTTGTTTGGAATTGTCCTTACAAAGGTAATCTCGTGCTTATAGCCAAAACTCCTGAACATATCGACATAAATCTCATCGGTTGGTATCCTGATGCCCTTCACCGTGCGGTTGGCGACAACGAAGACTACATATCCTCCATCGTTGAGGTAGTTGTCAAGGATTTTACTAGCCTTATAGAAGTCCACGAAATAACTCAGGACATCCCGCGCCCTCTTCTCGTCGATCTCCGCTATTTTCTGGATAACCTTATCGAGCCTCTCAGAAGGGATATCGTGCTCCAATGTCTTCGTCGGCTTTCCACCGAGCGCGATTTTGTCAATCTTCCGGACATACTCGTAGTCCAAATCCATCCACTGTAATGAAAGTCGAGAAAACTGGCCGTAGGCCACCGTCGTGCGGCTATCTCCGTAGGGTGGTGATGTGAGTACCATATCGATCTTTTTAATTTTGGCTGGTTTGAGGACATTGTGAAACATCGGTTCGGCCAAAGCCTCTTTATCTCTTGCTATCCTATAGAACTCCCCCATTTTCTGTATGTTTCTCCGCGCATATTTTATGAATGTCTGCAGGACATCGGGGTTCCAGGTGGCGAGTTTGTTTTCGGGAATGCGGTAGAGTTTATGTTCGGAGTTTCTCGTATTGCTCACATATCTAACCGTCTCGCTGAATGCCACCTTGAAAAAGTCACGAACATCCTCATCCTCGACGGCCCATATCTCCTCCTTGAGCAAGACAAGCTGTTTCGATATGTGGGGCTTGAACCAGTAATCTATGTTGTAGTAGTCCGGAATCTCCACATCGAGCTGTCCCTTGTTCAGCTTTTCGATTTTCTCTCTTGTTCCCTCGACTATGTGGTCGAACTCTTTTTTCAGAAGTCTTGGATCTATGGGTGTTGTTTTAACCTTAGCCAGAAGGACGGCCAGAGGGTTTATGTCAAAGCCGTATGAGTTGATATCGTGGATTTTGGCTTCAACGAGGACGGTACCACTCCCCATAAACGGGTCGAGGATGTATTTCGCGCCTTTACCCCAAAGTTCGATAGCCTTTCGCGCAACCTGCGGGATCATCATTGCTGGATAGCTGTGGAGGCCGTGAGTAAGGATTTTGGTGTCGGCCGTTGTGAAGTCCCACGATTTGTCGCGGTATTTGTTCTCACCAAGCTTTTCCAGCTCTTTGATCTTCTTCACGGGTTTTGTACTTGCCCCGATGAATTCGTCGAGCTTTCTCTCCAACCTTATCACCTCTTTTCCGCATACTGCTCTACCGTCGAGCTGACTCTCTCGACGACTTCGCTCCACTCCATCTTGCCATAGAGTGCCCATTTTATAAAGTCGTCAGTATGCATCTTGAGCACTTTGAGAAACAATTGCCATTTTATACCCATTTCCTTTAGTTCAGCCTTCCAGTTGTCCCAGAAGTATTTTGGAAGTTTATTGAAAGTCCATACAGCGAGAGCATCGCTATCTATGTTGTTGTCTCCTCCGAGGTCAGCCCTGACTTTTCTGATGAACTCCTTTATCTCCTCCGGTTCCTCGAGATTTCTCAACCCCATATCCCAGTACCCCCATATATACCTACCCACATATATCCACTTGAGATATATAAAATTTCTCGTCGCCGCCACAACCCACGAGTCTTAAACCCCTTTGTCCACTATTACTATTGGTGAAAGTATGGACGACCGCAAAGTGTTCGAAGTGCTCGAAAACATCGTTAGCCCCCGCGAAGCCCGCACTGTCCTCGAAAAGGTCGCCCCCCTCTTTGTGAGCGCCGAGAAGCCCGCCGCGACCGTCATTATCTCTGCCCGCAGGGAAGAGGTCGTGAAGGAGATAGAAAAACTCTTCGACGAGGTTACCGCCCTCCTGCAAGCCTATGAAGCCGGCTTCTTCGACGAGGAAGACATCAAGATCGAGGTGCTCGAAGGCTTCTTCCGCCTCAGAGAGCTCCTTACCGAGCTGGAGATTGTTGAAGCCGTCGCCGAGGTGGAGAAAATCCACATCATATCCCTGTTCGACCCCTTCCTCACCGCTCTGGGCAGGCTGGCCTGGGACGATCTCGTTGACGACCACAAAGCCCTCGTTGAGGAGCTCAGGCAAAAAAACGGCCTCACAGCCGAAAAGCTCCCCTTCCCCCTCCCCGACCTCGAAGAAAAAGAACCAGAAGAAAAAATAGGGTTCGACTCCGATGACCCCCGGGTTCGTGAGGTTGAAGCTCTTCTGAGCCGTATCCTTGCAGATGAGGCTTTTGGCGACTATGAAACCGGCTGAGCGCCCCGGTCAGGCTTCTTTCTATTTTGTCCGATTTTGGTTGTGATAGTGTAACACAATATAACTTTCTGTGGTGACATAATTGGGAATTGCCCGGATTTCTGGGTGCCGATTGTAACAGTCAGTTTAAGGGATTTTTGTTATATGATTATGTTGGTGAAACGATGAAGCCGGTTGGTAAAAAACACATCGATTTTGAAGCGATACTCGGGCACGAGGCGCTCATCGGCAGTGTTGATGTTTGTGATGTGAAGCTCATAACACTATCAGTTGATATGTGCCTGTTAAAAGAAGAACCTCGGAATTATGAAATATCGCCGAGGTGCCTCTTTAAAAACTACTTCGCACAAGTGTATGATGTTGAAAAAGACAGAGATGTTGTCGTTGAAAAGAACTGGAAAGAGAACAGGGAACTCTGGCTCATTAGGGTCTTCGAAGTCACGAAATCAGGGATTGAAGAGGTCGAACCTCTCAAAATTGAAGCTACATACCTGTGGGACGATGATATACATTTCACGGCGACATATGCACTCTTTAAAAACAGGAATTACATCGTGCTTGAAAGGTTTATAAACGACCTCGGTCAGGAAGCTTTTGTGCTCTACAGGCTCATCCCTCGCGATGAACACGATTCAAAAGACACATTCCTCGAGGGTAAATTCGTTGAAAAAGATAAGTTCGAAGTCGATCATATTGTTGCGAGGGCAGATGTTGCAGATGACCAGAGAGGCAACCTTGTTGACATATATGGCCAAGCACCACAAGAATGGGAAAGTGTAGCGAAAACTATGGATAGGTTCGAGGCACTCGTGAAGCGCTTCATCGAAGTGCAGTTGAATGAACTCTATGATGATAAAGATGTGAAAGAAGAGGACAGGGTGCTCGACGATGAGGGGTTGATAAATGCGCTTGTCCTCGCATACCTCGTGCATTTAAGCCTTGAGAAAAGACTTTGAACCCTTAAACACTTTTCTACTTATTTTTAATTGGAGGTGGAGTGTTATGAACAGGGATATTGTCATTCCCTTCCTGATCGCCCTCCTCGCCTTGGCGGCGAGCTCTACCGCCTTGAAATTGTCCCCTGGGTTCATAAGACAGCTCGCCCTCGCTTTCACGACCTCCGTTGCCCTCACAAGCATTTACACCGTAGTGGCTAACTTCAAAGTGCGGAAGTTCGTTTTCTATGACTATGAACCCCGAGTCGTTGTCCATTGGCCGAGAAAGGCAACGAAAAGGGAGCTGGAGTTCTACCGCCGACTGGGCATCCTCGCAGATGAACTCGAGTCTTAAAGACTTTTCTATACTTGTTGTATGGTGATAATGTGATAAGTGCGCAGTCCAAAACTGCCCAAGCGGTTTTAGACCTCTTCTGCGACCTCACGAAGGCCGACTGGCTCCGCAGAGCGGAGAAAGTGATACTGAGGCACGATTGGAACTTTGGAGTGGAGAGGGCTTATATTAACACTTTTGCGGCGCTCTACGAGGCGGTTCGTTACGACGAGGAGAAAGACGGCCTCCTTCAGGAGTTCGCCCACCGCCTCGGGAAAACCTCGTCGATACTCAACGGTCGGGATATCGGCCTCTTTTTCTACAACAACGACTTTCGGCCGCTCCACTCGGTTGATACTGCCCTCAAGGAGAAGTATGCCCTACTGACGAACCCGGTGAAGCTGATTTTCTTCGAAGACAATGAAGAGAACACCTATGCCATCACCCGCATCTGCCCTGTGGCGCCCGCTCGTGTTTTTAGGGTTCCCGAGCCGTCGGTTCTCCTCAAAAACCTGCAGGGAGCCCGGGTTTTCTGCGAAGATGGCCACCAGCTTGTTATAAGCCCGACCGACGAGCGCTGGAGGGAGGAAGTCGTCATAAAGGGGTTCCAGGTTTATCACACCTGCGGAGCGGTGATCCCACGGGTTACGGTCATCTGAGGGGTGGTGAAAATGGCCGCGAGGCGGAAAAAGAAGAAAAATGTCCGCGCACCCGTGTCTGTTCGGAAGACGAGGGGGCGGAAGAAGAAGCGGAACGAATACAAGGCGATTATTGAGATCGACCCCCTCGACCTTCTCGAGGAATATTCGAAGCAGACGGCCAGCTACGGGCCGTACAGGCCGCTTGGGCGCACCGGCCGGGGTATCGTCAAGTTCTTCTTTGTTCTCGCCCTCGTCGCCCCCATCTCCGCCCTGTTGTGGCTCCCGTGGCCGCAGAGGGTTTTGCCGGAGTTCATTATCCTGTACTCGCTCCTCCTCGCGATAATTCTCCCTGTGCTCCCGAACCTGCTGAGGTCTTAAGCCACTTTTTCTTATTTTTCCACGGTGGTGACATTGGAGCTTGGCGATGAAGTCGTTGACAATCTCATCGGAGTGATCGCCATCGTTTCCGGGGTTGTCCTTGTCCTTTGGAAGCCGGCGATCCTGGGCTTTTTGGCGCTCGTTATGCTGGGCGCCTTGGCCTACCACGAAGCAAGCCCGAGAGAACGGTGGTTGTTACGACGACTGTCGCCCTAAAAAGCCTGAGGCTTAAGGTCTTTCTTCTATATACAGTGTGGTGAAACTATGAGAACCGGCTGGTTAATAGCCGCGGTCATCTTCGCGCTTTTCCTCACAGCGCCCATCGGGCTCTTCGTCGCGGGCTATGCCCTTTCGGGCGACTTCATTTCAGAAACCGCCACCGCCGCGGTCGTCGTCTTCCTCGTCGTTGCGGCGATGAACTTCTACCTCTTCAAGAAGGCCGCTGAGCCGGCGCCATTGAAAGTCGAGAGCCGGATGGTCGTCGTTCCCCGCGGCGCCCTCACCGCGAGTGACCTCGCCCGCCTCCGTGAGGAGAGCGCCCCCGGAAGGCTCAGAAGCCCACCAGCGGCCACAAGTGCAGGACAGGCCGCCCCCATCTCCGAGGGCATCGTCGTGGCCGGAGACCGTCCGGTCAGGATAGAGAAGCACGAGGAAATGGTCATTATGCCTCACGAAGACATATACGAGCAGGCAGGAAAAAACGGTTTCGATGCCGAGCTTATGAGGATAAAGCAGATTATCAAGTACATTCTCAAGCCCGAGGAGCTGAGAGAGAAGCTCGGAGAACTGAGTAATGCAATTTTCCTCGGCATCGGGCACACGATTGACGGCTCGGCGGTCGCTCTGCCCTTTAAGAGCTTCGGGAACAACCACTCGGGCATTTTTGGAAAGTCTGGTTCGGGTAAGTCTTACGGCGCCTCCGTCGCCCTTGAAGAGCTTATCCGCCGGGGCATCCCCGTTGTGGTGTTCGATGTCAGCGGTGAGTGGTTCGCCCTCAAAAAGCTCGAAGACCTCGCCCGCAAGAGCGGGAAGAACCTAAAAGTGCAGTCCATCACGATAAAGAGCCTCGCCGAGGAGTTCGGGACGGACAGAGCTTTCCAGGTGCCGCTTTCCGAAATGACGACTGACGACTTCATAACTTTGACAACAGTGATGAGCTCGAGCGGGAAAGATGCCATCGGACAGAAGCAGGAATACTTGCTCACAAAGCTCTTCGACTACATAAAGCACCACGAGGACATAAAAACCTTCACCGACCTCGTGAGGTGGGCCGAAGAGAAGAGCGCCGAGGAGGTTCTTGCAGAAATTGGGGTCAGCGACATCAAGGAATACAAAAAGAGCTGGACTGGGGTCTTCACTCGCATCTACAACCTCGCAAGGAACCCCATTACGAGGGATTTTGCTGGAGATGAGCGGGTCAGGGTCGAGGAGATTGATAAACCCTACACTGTAACTATTGTCCGCCTACCCTCGGCGGGTGCGGGACAAAGGGTAGAAACCACTGTAGCGCTCTTAATGGTTCATAAGCTCCTCAAAGAACTTTACCGCTACAGAATGAGCATTTACCAGCAGAACCCAGACTACCTCTGCCTCCCCATCGTGCTCTTCATAGACGAGGCGCACAACTACTTCAACACCGCCGAGCTGAAGAGCCTCATCGGCCGCTTCGGGGACACCTTCGTGGCGACGGCTGTGAAGATGATCAAGGAAGTCAGGAAGTTCAACATCGCAATGCTGATAGCGAGCCAGAGCCCCGATGATATTGACAACAGGATACTCGAGCAGTTGAACACCGTCTTCATCGGCCTCCTTTCCGAGAACAAAGCCCGCCAGCTGAAGAACTACTACAGATTTAACGAGAGGCTGGTCGATTACATCGTTAATATGAGGAGCGAGCAGTTTCACGAGTTCTTTATGCTCTCAAGCTATATCTCGAGAGATAAGCCTATCCTGATGAGGTTCCGCAGGTCATTCGTGAAGACCTGACCCACTTTACTTTTTTTTTCAAGAATGTTGTACCATAGTCAGTGTCGTGGGATTCGGGGACTCTATCTATTGTGAGTGGGTAAACGGCTGACCCGACGATTCCACCCCAAGAGTCAGAAACTCACGGAACTGGCCGGGGCACAGTCTTTTGTTGTATGTAAACCCTCCGGAGAAGTGACGAGGCTTAAAGGGTTTTGGTTATTATATATTGTGGTGAAACCACAATGCAGAGGCTGATTATAGGACTGCTCCTGGTGGGTATTGCTGTGCTGGCTGTCGTGTTCTACAAAGACCGGGCACTCGGTGTCCTCGGTATGTTCGGGGACAAAACGACGAGAGAAGTCGCCAAACAGCAGGAGGGTTATGATTACTACTACTTCGCTCCACTCCCGCCGTCTGGGACAGAGATACCTGTTTACAACGAGAACGGCACCTATGTTGCCTACATCGAGTTCAAGAGCCCAATGAACCTCGATTTGAATGCGACCGCACCGGTGAGCGCCACTTTCCCCATACGAAGCGCCAAGGTCGCCGATAAGAGCTATGACAATACAACAAAAATATACATCTATAAAGTGCGCATCGAGCTAAACGAGGTCGAAGACGGCTTCATTGGGAACAGATACTTGCACCTCGTCCTAAGCAAGGAGCAGAGCACCGCCGATGGGGAAGGGGGCGACATCGATAGGAGCTGGCTGAACGACCCGTTAATGCTACAGTATTATACAGCATATTTTAGCACAACCGAATTTGACACAACGACGGACAGCGGGCTTGAAATTTTCGTAGATGACCCATCTGCGACGGCATCGGGTGTATCTTCGATTAACTGGGTAGGTGTGAACAATGAGACTTTAAATATCGACGAAAGGCGCACATATGCCGAGCCGTTCGAGCTTGAGCTTCAAGTTGACCCATCGCAACTCTACTCACTTGAATTCGTGAACCCCAGTCTCGCGCCAATGACTTCTGAAAACAATAGTATATTCATACTCGTGCAGGTTTATGCGACATATAGCGACGATAATACCACAGCGCCAATGTATATTGAATTCGTACCAGCCGCAAGTTCTACATCGGGTTACAACAGAGTTAGCATTTCCCCCGCAGAAAGCTGGGATTCTCGGCCGGTACACATCAAAGTCAACTTCATATCCCTCGTTCCGAACAACTGACCTTTTTCTCTTTCTTGCAGAGTTTTTTTATATAAATAAAAAACCCCGGCCGGAAGCGATTCGAGCCTTAAACACTTTTCTTCACCATAGATTCTGGTGAAAACAATGAACTGGAAGTATATCATCGTGATCGTGGCCGCCACACTTGCGGTCGGTTTTGGCCTGTTCGTCCGCGAGAAGGGTGTTGTTCCCGGCGCAACACCGCCCGTGCCCGGATCTCCTGCAAACACCCCCGAGGAAGACTTCATAGGCATCTGGAGCCGCGCAGAGGCGATAGAAAAGCACACAGTCGTCTCCTACAACCTCTCCGTCTACGATGCCCTTCAGGTTGACATCTACTGCAAAGACAAGTGTGAGCTCAAAAACCCCTTCGGGATGAAGATTCGCCTCTACGATCCCGCCAGTGCGGGCTATCTATACATCGAGGCGGACAAAATCGCCATCTGGACTGGTGCGGCCACCACGAGCGGTATCGGGGTCAGAAGGCCGCAGTGGGGCAGCCCTGAGTGGAACCAGCTGATGAACAGCTACCAGTACTACAAAAAAAGGGGAGAACTGCTTATTTTCCTCGGTGGGGCGAAGTGGTCGGGCAGATACCTCGGAGAGAACCACATCGTACTCTTTGCGAAGCCCGATGGGTATCACGATGTGGTGAATATTGCATTTGTCCCAGTCGAAAGCTGAGCCGCGAGGCTTAAACCACTTGTTCTATTCTTTTTCTATGGTGATAATGTGGAGAAACCTGCCTCAAAGACGAAACTCGCCGTCGCGGCACCCATAGTTCTGCTCGCCCTCGTCGTCGCAGTCCACTACATCGTAAATCTTCCGCCTCGTGGTGCTTCCCCCGATTTCAAGGCAATATGGCGCTACGGTGAGAAAATCGACGGTGAGGAGAAGATTATGTACAAGGTCGTAAAATACCGTCCGGCTGAAGTACATTTCTACTGCTACCCGGAGTGCCACCTCTACCCGGGTGATAAACCAATTCCGGAGCCGTTTTTCAGTCAGGAGCCGTTTTTCTTCCCGCGGTTCACGATTGAGGCGAAGAAAATCGTCGTGTGGTCGGGTATCGTAACCGAGGGGCAGTCGCTCGACATCAGAAAGCCCCGCATCGAACACCGCGACCCCTTCACCGACTTTGTTTACCGGATTGACGGCTCTCTGCTAGTCGATTTGGGCACCTCGGTTGACTGGAAGCTCCGCTTCGTTAGAAAAGATCACCTCGTGGCGGTCGCAATCGTCCGGGGGCGGGCGCCGATGGGACTTGCTGTTGTTGGGCTCACCCCCACAACCGCACCGATGAATACCGAGTCTTAAAGCGCTTCTTCTATTTTCTTATTGGTGAAAGCTTGAAGGCGACGAAGAAGCTCATATTCTCAGCTGTGTTGTTCACTCTCCTCGTTGCGACCGCCACCGCGATCGTACATAGCGAGGGTGATACAACAGCAGTCACCGCATCGAAAGTCCTCGACCCGACCGCCCCCGAGAACGATGTCGCCCTAGGGTTTAGGCTTACGGATACAGAAGCGCTAAAACTCACGATCAGTAGCGCAGATAAGTACATAAAGCCTCCAGTTGGCCAAATTGAAAAAATCCCTGGAGCGGCCTTGGTTGTCCACCCGAGCGCCGAGAAACCGCTGATTCTGGGTTCGGGCGCCCCCGGCGCCATCACCATCGAGAAGGGCACTAAACTGCTCTCCAATTTCACGATTAGAGTTCCCTTCGAGCTCACGATCAACAATTGTGATGTCTCGTTTCCAGATGCAGGGGATGGCATCTACCTCTACAACTGCCGCGGTGGAGAGGCTATTCTTCAGATAAAGAAGAAACCGCCCCACACTAAGGAATTGGAGCTCGTAAAGCCCGATGTTATTGTGGACGGGAGCAGGGCGGTCTTTCCGGGCTTTGAGGTCGTGGAAATCGCCTCGATGAGGACAATCAACCTCCCGGCTCCTCGCCTCGTTAGAATTACAGTATCCGTAGCGAACAACACAATGATCTGGGACTGGTATGTTGTGGACAAGTATAACGACACCCACTACCTCCGCGACGGAGATAGGGTCATCTTGGCGGCTTACAAAAACGATTCAACCTATGCATACTTCCCCGAGGCGAACACGACCGTCACCATCGAGGTCTGGGGAGAAACGGATCACAAGCCGCACAAAGTCGAGGACTTCACCGTATCGAGGCCATTTTACCTCGCATTCCCCAGAGATGTGCCGGTTTTTGCAGAAAGGGACGGATACACGGCCACCTTCTATCTCCAGCCCCACCATACCGCCATTTACCAGCTCGCGGTCGTTGAGGTGGATTGAGGTCGGAGGCAGCCGTCCCCCCTCTTCTTTCATTTCTGCACCACGGTGCACACCTTTAAGCACTTTTTGTCATTTACTTAACTGGGTAGTAAAATGTCCCGCATCACCATCTCCGCTCCCCCCGTCTCGCGGGCCGTTTCCGAGGCGCACCATCTCGTTGTGAGGGCTTTTGCCTCGTTCGTCCTCGACCTGAAAGAGCGGCTCGATGCCCTTTCCGCCGAGGAATATGCCCGTATCGAGGCGGAAGCTGTTAAAGATGACCTCTCAGATGAGCATAAAGTCCCTACAAACCTCATTCCGTTTTCAACCTATGCAAGATGCGAATGGCAGGCATTTAAGAAAATGGAGGCTATCCGCCGCCTTCAGGTGGAAAACCCCCACCGATCCGGCGCCGGCCGGTGGGGCGGTCAGGAGCTCGCCCAGTTCCGCCAAAAGCGGAAGCGGGGCACGGTGTTCAACTACTTCGTCAGGCTCCACCTCGATGAATTCTTAGAGAAACACCCCGAGCTGGAGCGGATAGACTGGGAAAGGAGCTGTGTTCTCACCTTTAAGAGCAAAAACAGCCGGGTGGTCGGTTTTACCTCAACTATTGATTTTGTCCTCCTCTTCCGGGACGGGGTTGAAATTGGCTTCGAAATCAAGGATAAGGGGCGCTCGCTGGAGTTTGGGGGTAAATCGTGGATATGGGTGCACGACTATCTGACTTTGAAGTATTACACACTCTTTTTCGACGAGGTGTTCGTCCTGAATGTCCGTCCCTCCAACCGCCACTTCTCCCGCCTCGTTTTAAGCGATGAGAAGCGGGAAGCCCTCCTCCAGAAGCTCGCCGATGTGGTGGAGCGGTTCGACGAGGAGAGCTATCTGAAGCCCGCTCTCCACTATTGCGATTACTGTGACCTCGGGCGGGCGAGGAAGTGCCCAATTAAGGCTTTGAGAGACCGCTACGGCACGAAGAAGCTCAGTGAGGTTGTGAAGGCCGGGAAGCTCATCTTCGAGTTCGTCCACCACCTCGAGGAGCAACCGGAGCTCGTGGAGAGGCTTGTGGAGGTTGAAGCCGTCGAGGAGGTCGCCCTTGAGGAAATCGCACTCGGGGGGTGATGCCGATGAAAAGGGAAGCCTTCGTGGGCTTTCTTCTACTCTTGTGCGCCCGTTATGGGTCAGATTGGGCTTCTGCCTCGGTGGAACACCCAACAGCCCGAGTGAACTTTGTTTTCGACCACGAGGGGCGAATAGCGGCGCTTCAGCTTCTCTTTGAGGGTGTTGAGCCCGGGGCGGCGACCGTCGTGCGGCTATTGAATTCTGAGGGGGCTGTGCTTTTTGAGACGACAGTTGTCGTGGAAAACACTGTTGTTGTAACAGAGCTCCCTGAGCAAATACCCACAACCGAGCTCGATAAGGTCACTGTTGTTGTAGCGACATAAAATACAGTATCCATACCATAAAAAACTGCATTTTCAAAAAGATTTATATGTGTTTTTAGCGAGGATTCCTCGGTGGTTGTTGTGGCAAAGAAAAAAGGTGTTGTTACATTAACCCCAGAATCGTATATTCTACTCGAAGAGTTCAAGAAAAAACTCAAAATGGCACTAGGGGAGAGTTACAGCTATTCTGACATTGTTGCGACTGCGGTGAAAGTCCTTGGGAATTATATCTTCTTCTTGGGGGACGAACAGGTTATAAAGATGATGAAAAATGCAAAACAGTTCAGATTGAAGGTGAACCGGGGCGAGATTGATATTGAAGACCCACGGGAGCGGGCAAAGATGCTGTTCGATGTTCTCGGGGCTGAAAACATCGAGAAAAGGTTTGATGAGAGGGATAACCTCGTGAGAGAGATGCTAAAAGCCGCAGTCCTGCAAAAAATCAACGAGGGAGACTATATAACAGCACTCAACTTTTTCCTTTCCTACTTTGGAATCTTCACCGCGGAAGACATCAAAGAAATTCGCGAAAAATTCAGATCAGCTGGTGTCAAGTACGAGTCAGGGGAAAGATATAGTGATGAAGAACTTGACTCGATGATCAGCGAAGTCGAGAAAGTGTTCAAGGAAGGCAACGAAAACAACACAGGAGACCAAGATGAGATATAATTAAGGGGTGCTTCCGATGACACAATCATTGGGGGTTCTGGTCTACCCACAGGGGCTCCCATTTTACCAACCGGGAATTACAGAAGGTTTAAGAACTGCGACCACAAAAACACTTCCGATGATGGTGGCCACTTCCGATGATTTGAAATCCCCAACTCGGGGAGTTTTGCCCGAATAGGGCGACGAGATGACCGTCTCTGTACTGCCGATGATGAGTGTCATCCCTCCTGATGCCAAGATGATGACATTATCCCCACCTGAGGTGGTTCCATGCTTGGATTCCTCAAGAAAAAGAAGCGCGAAACCTACGGCCCGCTCGTCTACCTGAGCGAGCCCACGATACTGTACCACACCCACACCGAGAAGGCCATTCTTGAGATACTCGAGGAAAAGTTCGGCTCCAACAACTTTGTAATCCCCTCAGACTACGGCCTCAGAACAACCGACCACCTGATTCCAGAGGCGGAGATATTCGTGGCGATAGCCATAGTCGGCAAGTTCACCTCCCTGGTCGTCAGGGAGATCGAGCTGGCCAGGAAGCACGGGAAAAAAATCTACACCCTCGACGTTGCCAGGAAGGGGGACGAGATACTCTACCTCCTTGAGGAGGGAATTCCAGAGAGGATCGAGTGGCTCACTCCGGAGGAGACCCAGAATCTCTACGCGGCCTTCCGCGGCGAGGACTTCTCGGGCTTCATGAAGTTCTTCGTCGGGGATAGAAAAAGGCAGTGGTAGGGGGCGAGAAAAAGAAAGGGTCAGGCATTTGCCTTCTTCTGCTTGATGTAGGCATCTATTGCCTTCGCAGCCTTCTTTCCGTCTCCCATCGCCAGTATAACCGTTGCCTCTCCCCTTATTGCATCTCCGCCGGCGAAGACACCGGGTATGCTGGTCATGAGGTTCTCGTCGACGATCAGCGTTCCGTCCGGGTTGGCCTTAAAACCGCTGGCCTCAACCAGTATTCTGTTGGGCTCCAGACCAATCGCTATGATGACTGTATCTGCCTCGAGGGTCACGTATTCCCCGGTTCCGACTATCTTTCTCTTTCCGCGCTTGTCCCTCTCCTCGAGCGGGCGCATCTTCTCGAACTTAACCGCCTTGATCTTGCCGTTCTCATCGCCGATGAACTCAACCGGTGTGAGGAAGAACTCGAACTTAACCCCCTCCTCCTCGGCGTGATGGATTTCCTCAATCCTGGCCGTCATGTCCTCCCTCCCGCGACGGTAAGCTATCGTGACCTCGGAGCCGAGCCTGAGCGCGGAGCGTGCCGCGTCCATGGCCGTGTTCCCGGCGCCTATGACTATGGTCTTCTTCCCTATCGCTATCGGAGTGTCGTACTCGGGGAACTTGTAGGCCTTCATGAGGTTCACGCGCGTGAGGAACTCGTTGGCGCTGTATATCCTGTCGAGGAGTATTCCGGGTATGTTGAGCAGTTTTGGAGTTCCAGCCCCGGTGCCTATGAAGACCGCGTCGTACTCCTGAAGGAGCTCCTCGATGGTAACCGTCTTGCCAACTATGTAGTTGGTCTTCACCTCAACACCGAGCTTCTCGAGCTTCTCCAGCTCGGTTTTGAGGATGTCCTTGGGCAGCCTGAACTCGGGAATGCCGTACATCAGCACTCCGCCCGCCTCGTGAAGGGCCTCAAAGATGGTGACCTTGTAACCCATCTTCGCCAGCTCGAGGGCGCAGGTCAGGCCAGCTGGCCCGGCACCCACCACCGCCACGGAGCCTCCTGTTCCGGTGCAGGATTCTTTGAACTCGCAGAGGAGTTCCTCGTCTATGCCCTTCTCGCGCGCGTAGTCAGCTACAAACCTCTCGAGCTTCCCGATGTTTATCGGGTCTCCGACCTTGCCCATGACACACGGCGCTTCACACTGATCCTCCTGCGGGCAGACGCGGCCGGTAACTGCCGGCAGGGTGTTGTCGTTCCAGATAACGCGCAGGGCATTCTTTACGGCCTCGTCTGGATTGTCCGCGTTCTCGCGGAGGGCCTTCAGGAAGCCCGGTATGTTGATGTGAACCGGACAGCCCTTGATACATGGTGCGTACTCCGGAGGACACTGTATGCAGCGCTCGGCCTCTTTGACGGCCGAGGCGAAGTCGTATCCGAGGTTGACCTCGACGAAGCTCTTAACCCGCTCCTCAACGGGTCTCTCGGGCGTAGGAACGCGTTCCTTGATGAGCTTTGGCCTTGCCATTCAGACCACCCCCTTGGACTCGAGGTAGTGCTTTTTGGCAATCTCCTGCTCGCGGACGAATCTACCGTCACGCCTTATGACATCGTCCCAGTCTACCTTGTGGGCGTCAAACATCGGCCCGTCGCGGCAGGCGAACTTTATCTCCCCGTCGTAGAGTATCCTGCAGGAGCCGCACATGCCGGTTCCGTCCACCATTATCTGCCTCACCGTGACGATGGTCGGAATTCCGTACTCCCTGGTCAGCTCGGCGAGCTTCTTTAGCGAGCCCAGCTTCCCGCCGCCGAAAACTATGTCCACCTTGTCCTTCTCGATGAGCTCCCTCAGAACGTCGAGGTAGTGTCCCTTGATTCCACGAGAGCCGTCCTCAGTGGTGAGGTAGTATTCGTCGGCCACGGGCTTCGCCAAGAACTTCTCGGGGTAGGAGTGGGCCCTGTCCTCGAAGGTCTGGATGGAGATGGTGTAGTTCCCGGCCTCCTTCATTGCCCTGAGCGTGGCGTAGTTCTCGGCCTGGCCGCAGACGGCGTCGGAGACGAAGACGACGTTCCCGTAGTGCTTGACCTCAATCGGCATCCCGAGCGGTCCGGCAACCGCGTAGAGGGAGTCGCCAACGTCGAAGTTGTCCCAGAGGTCGAAGGTGGTCTTCCCGTGCCTCCTGATGAACATCCCCAGCCTTCCGGTTTCCCTGTCGGCGTAATAGACGGACATCGGAATCCTCTCGCCCTTCTTGTGTATCAGTAAAACAACAAACTGGCCCGGCTTCCATGCTCTAGCCACATGTGGCGCCTCGACCTCCATGAAGAAATCCCTAACATCCAGTTCTTCTTTCGCAGTAATTCGGTACATGGATGAAACCTCCCGTACATATGAACAGTTTTGTTCACCTTAAGTTCTGAACTTCGAGTTTATAACAGTTTTTTGAACCAAAGGTTTAGAACTCCTTTTCGCCCAAAACAAGGCCAGAGCGTCCCCCTTTAGAGCCCGATAGGGGCTTCTTCCGCTTTGGGAAGCCTTTTTAGCATGAGTGAGTAACTTCAATCGGTGATATGAATGGTGGAGATACCGAAGAGCCACCCGCGCTACTGGAGCCTGTACTACAGGGAGAAGATCATCGAGGGGATGGAGAAGGGCATGACCGCCAAGGCAGGGCTGATAGCCCACGGCCGCGGTGAGGCCTTTGACTACCTTATCGGCGAAAGAACCATAGAACCAGCCGAGAAGGCAATGAAGGCCGCAGTGGCCAAACTGCTCCTCGCGGAGCACCCAGTCATCTCGGTCAACGGGAACGTTGCAGCACTAGTCCCAAAGGAGACGATAGAGCTGGCAAAAGCGCTGAACGCCAGGCTTGAGATAAACCTGTTCTACCGCACGGAGGAGCGCGTTAGGGCAATAGCCGAGGAGCTGAGGAAGCACGATCCCGATGTGGAGCTCCTCGGAATAAACCCCACGAAGCGCATCCCCGGCCTGGAGCACGAGAGGGGAAAGGTTGACGAGGAAGGCATCTGGAAGGCCGACGTGGTGGTCGTCCCGCTGGAGGACGGCGACAGAACGGAGGCTCTCGTGAGGATGGGCAAGTTCGTGATAACCGTCGACCTCAACCCGCTTTCCCGTTCGGCGAGAATGGCTGACATAACAATAGTCGACAATATAGTCCGCGCGTATCCGAGGATGACTGAACTGGCCAGGGAGATGAAAGACTACAGCAGGGAGGAGCTCCTTGCAATACTGGAGGAATACGATAATGGGAAAACACTGAGCGATGTGCTCGCCCATATACGGGACAGGTTAACCCGACTAGCCCAGGGAGGGGTGTGGCGCAAGGAAAGATTGGATTGAGCTCATAGCTCCTTCTCCGTTTTTTCAACGAGCCTTCTGAGCCCAGTTATTAGCTCCGCCTCACTTGACGCGTGAGAGATGACTAGTGGAACTCTCTCGCGCTCGGCCAGCTTTACTGCGAGCTCGTCGAGCTTCTTGACCCCGTGAAGAACCACAACGGCCGGTTTGAGCCCCTGAACGCGAACCGCTATCATCGGGCTCCTTCCAGTTGTGACCTTGGTGAATATCAGTGCCCTCTCCGTCGTCCAGCCGTAGAGCTTGAGGAACTCCTCGCTGCTCATCTCGAGGATCGCCTTTATGCTGTCAACAACGGTGTAACCGTATATGCGCCTGTCGAGGAGGTGCATGTTGGCTACGACGTCCCCCTTCACGGCCCCGACCAGATCTCTAATGGTGAGAGGCAGAGCAAATTCCCTGATGTCGAGTATTGCGCTCGTCGGAAGCTCGCTACCGATGGTCTTGCTGAAGGCCTTGATGACGTTTCCACCGCGACGCTCGTCGATCTCCAGGAGGGCCTCAACGAACTTCCTTATGGTCGACGCACCCGGGCTCTTCCTCCTGCCCCCCTCGTAGTCGCTTATGACCGAAGAAGAGACGCCGAGGTATTCGGCGAGTTCTGTCTGGCTGATTCCGAAGATCTCGCGCCATTTGCGCATGGTTTTGCCGGGGTCGGAGGAGAGGGTTATTTCCCCCGCTATTCTCTTTGCCAGGGCTTCTTTTTCCTTTTCAAGCATGTTGGTAAAATATTCGTCAATCGTTATAAGCTTTTCGGCAATTGCCTAACAAACTTTGCTTTGCAAAGTCAACCTTAAAAACTCCCCGCCCTACGCTCCCCGGTGAGGCTCATGGCGATATACTTCATAGGACTCGGCCTTTACGACGAGAAGGACATCACGCTCAAAGGACTTGAAACCGCCAGAAAGTGCGACTTAATCTTTGCGGAATTTTACACCTCCCTCCTAGCGGGTACTACCCTGGATAAGGTGGAAGAGCTTATCGGAAAGCCAATTCGACGACTGAGCAGGGAGGAGGTCGAACTTCACTTTGAGCGCATTGTGCTGAGCGAAGCCAAGGAGAGGGACGTGGCCTTCCTCACCGCAGGCGATCCAATGGTGGCGACGACTCACTCCGACCTCAGGATACGGGCCAAGGAGCTGGGAATCGAGAGCTACGTCATTCACGCCCCGAGCATCTACTCGGCGATAGCGATAACCGGACTGCAGATATACAAGTTTGGCAAGAGCGCAACCGTTGCCTACCCCGAGAAGAACTGGTTTCCGACGAGCCACTACGACGTGATAAAGGAGAACATGGAAAGAAACCTGCACACGATGCTCTTCCTCGACATAAAGGCCGAGCAGAACCGCTACATGACGGCCAACGAGGCGATGGAAATACTGCTCCAGGTAGAGGAAATGAAGAAGGAAAACGTCTTCACCCCGGACACGCTGGTGGTGGTTCTTGCGAGGGCGGGCTCGCTGAACCCGACGCTCAGGGCAGGATACGTCAGGGACATGATCAGGGAGGACTTTGGGAGACAGCCCCACGTTATGGTCGTTCCGGGCAGGCTCCACGTAGTCGAGGCAGAGTACCTGGTGGCCTTCGCGGGGGCCCCTAAAGAGATACTCGACGAAACTTAGCGAAAGCTTTATATTTTCCCCTCCGCCCACTAATTCCGGGGACGGGCCCGTGGTCTAGCCTGGTTATGACGCCGCCCTCACACGGCGGAGGTCCGGGGTTCGAACCCCCGCGGGCCCACCAGTACAAACTTTTGCAGAGCAAAAGTTTGATCAAAAGGTCGTGATTCCTTTTGAGTGGCTAAATTTTTAGTGGGTTTTTCAGTGGTCGGATTGTACTTTGGATTCATTGTCAAAAGAGCGTTCTTTAACGGGTTCGACTTCAACTCGCGCTCCAAGGAGCGCTAAAAACTCGAACCCTTTTTAGATGCGTAGCTCAAAAGAATCTCAGTTAGAACTGCCAATTCAAGTGAAAACCTTCCTAAACAGCAATCCACGAAAGAATCACAAACTTTGATGAAACTTTGCGCAGGCAAAGTTTCAGCGCTGGCGGAAAAATGACGTGCAATTCTAAAAACGCTTGTTGATCTGATAGCGTTTCACTCCCAACAATGTCAAATGACAAGGCTTGATATTAAACCCTCATTCACCTGCGGATTTCAGAATTCATGCTTGATTTTCCCAAAGCTGGCTTGGTTGGCAAAGTTCTGGGGTGTGGGGGCGTTAGCCCCCCAGCAAGCTTTGCGCAAGCAAAGCTTGACCAAAAAGTTCCGACTGCCCAAGAGGGGCTTGAAGATGTTGCATGCATTGTTAAGCGGGAGGT